>CAJXMG010000004.1 GCA_913056395.1 uncultured bacterium
GACGGCGATCAGATCGCTGGCGGAGCCGGTGACTGTGACGGCGACCAGATCCTCGATTCCTGCGAGATTGCTGCGGGCGCAACCGACTGTGATTCAGACGGCGTGCCCGACGAATGTGAAATCGCTGCAGATGCTTCTCTGGACTGTGATAACGACGGTGGCCTGGATGCCTGCCAGTTGACGGCTGGAACCGCCTCCGACTGCGACGGCGACAACATTCTGGACTCCTGTGAGTTGGCCAGCGGTTCTTCCGACTGCAACTCTGACAACATTCCTGACGAGTGCCAGACCGACTGCAACAACAACGGCGTGCCCGACGATTGTGATCTGACCGCCGGTTACCCGGACTGCAACAGCAACGGAATCCCCGACAGCTGTGATTTCGCTACCGGTAACTTCGACTGCAACAATAACGGTGTGATCGACGCCTGTGAAATCGGCGAGGGTCTGACCCTGGACTGCAACAACAACGGTGTGGCCGACTCCTGTGATATCGGAGACGGCACCAGTGCCGACTGCGATTCAGACGGCATTCCCGACGAGTGTCAGATTGCCGACAACCCGGCTCTCGACTGCGACCTCGACGGTGTCCTGCAGTCCTGTGAGACCGATACCGACACTGACGGTACCGAAGACGACTGTGACGACGACGACGACAACGATGGTGTGCCCGACGTCGACGACAGTGCACCGCTCGACAGCACCCAGTGTCGCGACGCCGACATGGACGGTTGTGACGACTGCAGCAGCGGTACCGACAACCCGGCCAATGACGGCTTCGATTACGACGGTGACGGACTCTGTGATCTGGGTGATACGGATGACGACAACGACGGAGCCCTGGACGGTGCCGACAGTGACGACAACAACCCGAATGTCTGCTCCGATACCGACGGTGACGGCTGTGACGACTGCTCCGGCGGTTCTTACGATCCGGCCAACGACGGAACCGACACCGACGGTGACGGAACCTGCGACCTCGGTGATTCGGACGACGACGGTGACGGTGTGGCGGACGGTGACGACAGTGCACCGCTGGATAACACCCAGTGTCGCGACGCCGACGGTGACAACTGTGACGACTGCAGCAGCGGTACCGACAACCCGGCCAATGACGGCTTCGACTTCGACGGTGACGGACTCTGTGATCTGGGTGATCCGGACGACGACAACGACGGTGCCCTCGACGGCGACGACAGCGACGACAACAACATCAATGTCTGCTCCGACACCGACATGGACGGCTGTGACGACTGCTCCAATGGCAGCTACGCACCGAACAATGACGGCTTCGACTTCGACGGTGACGGACTCTGTGATCTTGGTGATCCGGACGACGACAACGACGGAGCCCTCGACGGCGACGACAGCGACGACAACAACATCAACGTCTGCTCCGACACCGACGGTGACAGCTGTGACGACTGCTCCAACGGCAGTTACGATCCGTCCAACGACGGAACTGACACCGACGGTGATGGCACCTGTGACCTGACCGACAATGATATTGACGGAGACGGTTTCGAGAATGCCTGTGACGCAGACGTCTATGGTGACGGCACCGTGGAAGGCACCGACTGCAATGGAAATGGCAAGGAAGATTCCTGCGACATTGCTGACGGAACCAGCCTCGACTGCAACACCGACGGTGTGCCCGACGAGTGCGAGATCGCCGCGGATGCGTCCCTCGACTGTGACACCGACGGTGCCCTCGATACCTGCGAGCTGATCGCCGGAACCGCTGCCGACTGTGACAGCGACGGCCTCCTGGATAACTGTGAGATCACTGCCGGTTCCCTGGACTGCAACTCTGACGGAGTGCCGGACGAGTGCCAGACGGACTGCAACGGCAATGGAATCCCGGATGATTGCGATATCACTGCGGGAACCAGCGTTGACTGTAACCTCAACGGTGTACCGGACAGTTGCGACTTCGTTGCTGGCGCTCCGGACTGCAATGCCAACGACATTCTGGACGAGTGCGAGCTGAGCAGTGGCCTGAGTGCAGACTGCAACGGCAACAACATTCCGGACGCCTGTGATATCACTGCGACCACCAGTGCAGACTGCGACACCGACGGCATCCCCGACGAGTGTGAGGCTGACTGTGACAGTGACGGCACCATCGACGATTGTGCCATTCTGGCCGGCGCCGCCGACTGCAACAGCAACGGCATTCCGGACAGCTGCGATATCACCAACGGTGCGCAGGACCTGAACACAAACGGTATCCCGGATACCTGTGAGGGTGACTGCAACAACAACGGCAGCCCGGACGATTTCGATATCTCCAGTGGTGCCAGTGTCGACTGCAACAGCAACGGCATTCCGGACGAGTGTGATCTCGCCAGTGGCTTCGCCGACTGTGACGGCAACTCTGTGCCGGACGTCTGTCAGACCGCTGACGACTGTGATTCTGATGGATTCCTGGACTCCTGTGCGATTGCCTTCGGTGCTCCCGACTGCAACAGCAACGGCATCCCGGACAGCTGTGACCTGACCTCCGGTGTGGGTACGGACTGTAACGGCAACACCCTGCTCGACTCCTGCGAGTTGGCCAACGGTACTGCCACTGACTGCGACAGCAACGGCACCCTTGACAGCTGCGATCTCGCTGCGGGTGCTGCGGACTGCAACAGCAACAGCGTGCTCGACACCTGTGAGACCGACACCGACTCGGACACCTTGATTGACGACTGTGACCCCGACGACGACAACGACGGTGTGGCGGACGGTGACGACAGTGCACCGCTCGACAACACCCAGTGCCGCGACGCCGACATGGACGGTTGTGACGACTGCAGTAGCGGTACCGACAACCCGGCCAACGACGGCTTCGACTTCGACGGTGACGGACTCTGTGATCTGGGTGATCCGGACGACGACAACGACGGAGCCCAGGATGGCGTTGACAGTGACGACAACAACGTCAACGTTTGCTCTGACACCGACATGGACGGCTGTGACGACTGCTCCGGTGGAAGTTACGACCCGGCCAACGATGGAACCGATTTCGACAATGACGGACTCTGTGATCTGGGTGATCCGGACGACGACAACGACGGATCTCCGGATGCCATCGACAGTGACGACAACAACCCGAATGTCTGCTCCGACGCCGACGGTGACGGCTGTGACGACTGCTCCAGCGGAAGTTACGACCCGAACAACGACGGCTTCGACTTCGACGGTGACGGACTCTGCGATCTTGGCGATCCGGATGACGACAACGACGGAGCCCTGGACGGCGCCGACAGTGACGACAACAACCCGAATGTCTGCTCCGACGCCGACATGGACGGCTGTGACGACTGCTCCGGCGGAAGTTACGACCCGGCCAACGACGGAACCGACACCGACAGCGACGGACTCTGTGATCTGGGTGATCCGGACGACGACAACGACGGTCTCGAAGACGGTGCCGACAGCGCACCGCTGGATCCGAATGTCTGTGCCGATAACGACGCCGACGGTTGTGACGACTGCTCTACCGGCAGCTACGATCCGACCAACGACGGCGCCGACTTCGACGGCGACGGACTCTGCGACAGCGGTGACCCGGACGACGACAATGACGGTGCCCTCGACGGCGACGACAGCGACGACAACAACGCCAACGTCTGCTCTGACGTTGACGGTGACGGCTGTGACGACTGCTCCAGCGGAAGTTACGACCCGAACAACGACGGAACCGACACCGACGGAGACGGAACCTGTGATTTGGGTGACGACGACATCGACGGTGACGGAGTACCGAACAACTGTGATACCGACCATGCTTCTGCACCGACCACGGACACCTTCACCGGTGGCGCCGACAACTGTGCAGACGCCCCGAGTGTGATCGAGGGTGTGCACACCGTCGACAACACCGCGGCGACCACCGACGGTCCGACCGACGGTGACCCCAACATGGGTAATGACGTTTGGTTCCTGTACACCGCCGGTGGATCAGGTAATGCGACCATCGAGACCTGCGGTTCTGCCGGAAGCCTCGATGACACCGTGCTGATCGTTTACGACGCCTCCACGGGCTGCCCGGTTGCGGGTGACCTGGGTCTGGCCTCCGACGACGACGGCTGCACTTCGCCGAACTTCAACTCCACCGTCACCATTCCGGTGACTGGCGGAAACAGCTACTACGTTCAGGTGGGTGGCTGGAACGGTGCGACCGGAACGACTGATCTGACGATCACCAACACCGGAGCATCTCTGGAAGACTGCGACGGCAACGGAATCGTGGATGCCTGCGAGACCGATACCGACAGTGACGGCACCATCGACGCCTGTGACGACGACATCGACGGCGACGGAGTCGTCAACGAGTGTGACGTCGATCAGGCGGGTGGAAGTGTCGATACCTTCACCGGTGGTGCAGACAACTGCGCCGACGCCGATCCGGTGGGTGAGGGTGTTCACAGCGTGGACAACACTGCTGCCACCACCGACGGTCCGACCGACGGCGACCCCAACATGGGTAACGACGTGTGGTTCCTGTACACCGCCGGTGGAACAGGTGACGCCACCATCGAGACTTGCGGTTCTGCCGGAAGCCTCGATGACACCGTGCTGATCGTCTACGACGCCTCCACGGGCTGCCCGGTTGCGGGTGACCTGGGTCTGGCCTCCGACGACGATGGCTGCACCTCGCCGAACTTCAGCTCCACCGTCACCATTCCGGTGACCGCCGGTGCGAGCTACTACGTTCAGGTGGGTGGCTGGAACGGTGCGACCGGTACCTCTGATCTGACGATCAGCAACACCGGAGCCGGAATCAGTGACTGCAACAGCAACGGCACCATCGACTCCTGCGAGACCGATACCGACAGTGACGGAACCATCGACGACTGTGACGACGACATCGACGGCGACGGAATCCCGAACGCCTGCGACGTGGATCAGACCGGTGGATCGGACTGCGACACGAACGGTGAGGACGACAGCTGCCAGACCGATACCGACAGTGACGGTACGATCGACGCCTGTGACGACGACATCGACGGCGACGGAATCCCGAACGCCTGCGATATCGATCAGACCGGTGGATCTGACTGTGACGCTGACGGCCAGGACGACAGCTGCCAGACCGACACCGACAGTGACGGCACGATTGACGCCTGTGACGACGACATCGACGGCGACGGAATCCCGAACGCCTGTGACGTCGACATTACTGCTGGCGCCGACTGTGACTCTGACGGCCAGGACGACAGCTGCCAGACCGATACCGACAGTGACGGCACGATTGACGCCTGTGACGACGACATCGACGGCGACGGAATCCCGAACGCCTGCGATATCGATCAGACCGGTGGATCGGACTGTGACGCTGACGGCCAGGACGACAGCTGCCAGACCGACACCGACAGTGACGGTACGATCGACGCTTGTGACGACGACATCGACGGTGACGGAGTCCCGAACGAGTGTGACCTCGATCAGACCGGTGGAGCCGACTGTGACGGAAATGGCATCGACGACAGCTGCGATATCGCGGCTGGTGCGGCCGACTCCGACAACAACGGAATCCCCGACTCCTGTGAGGAGGCACAGTTCATTCGCGGTGACGCCAACGACGACGGTGGAGTCAACATTGCTGACGGAATCCAGATCCTCGCCTTCCTCTTCACTGGGGATACGGTGGTCTGCCCCGACGCAGCCGACACAACCGACGATGGCCAGATCGATATCAGTGACGCCATTGCCCTGTTCTCCTACCAGTTCTCTGGTGGTTCTGCTCCTGTCGCTCCGTTCCCGGATTGCGGCGAGGACCCGACTGCCGACGGACTGGGTGAGTGCCAGGGTACGGCCTGTGCTCCCTAATCGATTTCCGCAAGGAATGAGAGAATGAGCATGACCCCGCGAAGACTTCGGTCTTCGCGGGGTTTTTTTGTGACGGGAATTGATGGGGCAAATTGAATCGGGCTGGTCTCTTGTTCCCGGAGTTTCGGCAGGGGAATCTGTGCACATGAACCGTTCAGAGATTCCCCTGATTCTGGCTTCCGCTTCTCCCCGCAGGCGAGATCTTCTGCAGGCTGCAGGTTTTCGTCCGCAGATCCGTATTCCGGATGTGGATGAAACTCCCTTGAAGGGTGAGACCGCACGGGCGCTGGTCGAGCGACTCGCTGTGGAGAAAGCGAAATCGGTGAGCTCGGAAGAAGCTGTGATCATCGCAGGTGATACCGTCGTGCAACGGGATGGGGAAATCCTCGGCAAGCCCTCTTCACCGAAGGAAGCCGTGCGGATGCTGGAGAGTCTCTCGGGCAGATCTCATCAGATCCTCGGCGGTTGGTGTGTGCGAAGAGGACGTCAGCTCTGCCATGGCGTAGAAGTGTGCGAGGTTGAATTCAGAACCCTGGAGTCCTCAGAGATCTCAGAGTACGTGCACAGCGGAGAACCGATGGACAAGGCAGGGGCCTATGCCATTCAGGGAGGTGCGGGTCGCTTCGTTACCGCGTTTAAAGGTTATTGGAGCAACGCCATCGGATTGCCGTTGATCCCGGTCACCTTTACCGCCGAACACCTCTTTATGGATGAAATTATCTGATCTGTGATCGGGGCTTCCTGCCGTTGAGGGCGATTCCTTGTTTGAGTACACTGTCATTAACTCTCCGAACCGGATTCCGCCCATCCTGAATCGGTATGGAGACTGAAGGGATCCCACGTTGACCTTTGACCCCACGGCCATTCCCGATCTCATCGGACGCTTCCATCCCCTATTGCTCCACTTTCCCATCGGCCTTCTGGCGTGGGCTGCTGTCGTCGAGTTGATCTGCGTCTATCGAAAGAGGGGCGTACCGGACGATGGTCCCGATTCTCTCGGGTTTGTGGTTCCCGGTGCTGCATTTGCAATTTTGGCGAGTATCTCCGGGTGGCTGTTGGCAGACCCGAATGATCCGGATACAGCGTTGGCCTGGCACCGGTGGCTTGGCGTCAGTACGACGCTTCTGGCACTGGTGACCTGCGGTGTGGGAATCGCCGCCTCGAGGGGATCCCGAGTCGCGGGAAACTCCTACCGTTTGTCCCTGTTCCTGTGTGTGCCGATCCTCATGGGGGCGGGTCACATCGGGGGTGAGCTCAAGTGGGGGGACGGTTTTGTCGAGAAGGGGTTTGAGAAGGTCTTCTTCGCTGAGGCGGAATCCATCATTCAGGTTCCTGCAGACACAGGGGGGGATTCGGGCTCCTCAGGGACAAATCCTTCGCGGGCTCTTGCAGAAACCTCTATTCCCACAGAGTTGGCCGCGGTGAATCTCTTCCATGACAGAATCCAGCCCCTCTTGGAGAAGCATTGTGTTTCCTGTCACGGGCCCGAGAAGGCAAAAGGCAAGTTGCGCCTCGACAGCGGGGATGACCTTCATGACCTGACCCGGGATTTCCCACTCGTGGTGGCGGGAAAGCCGGAAGAGAGTCTGCTGCTCGAACTGGTATTACTGGAAGCGGATGACGATGATCGCATGCCGCCTCCCGACGAGCCGGGCCTCTCTGCCGAGGAACTCGCTGATTTCACTGCCTGGGTTGAGGCGGGAGCAGTGTGGCCTGAGTCGAAGGGGCCAGAGTCGAATGGGCCCGAGTCGAGGGAGGTGCAGTCTCAAGCAGGACCCAGGGGGCCTGCAGGGATCTTGGGCTTTGAGGGCCCATCCTCCGCTGACCCATCCTCTGATGACCACGAAGAGGCGGATGATCCTGTTCAAGAGGAAAGCAAACCAGAACTGACAGCGGAGGAACACTTCCTGCAGAAGGTCAAACCCCTTCTCGAATCTCGCTGCATCGAATGCCACGGTGAGAAGAAACAAAAGGGGGGACTGCGTCTCGATATTCCCGCGTCCGTCTTTGCGGACCGGGAGTTTCCGACGGTGGTGAAGGGTTCCCTCGAGGAGAGTGAGCTGATTCTCAGAATCCATCTGGAAGATGATGACGACGAACGAATGCCACCCTTGGGTGATCGATTGACCGAGGCAGAGGCTGGAATCTTTGAGAAGTGGATTCTGGACGGTGCTCCCTGGACCGATCCCTTACCCGTCGAGGTGGAGGCCACCGACCCCGTCGGGACGACCGCCAAGTCCGTGACCATCATGCCGGGGCAGTTGCCGGACTTTCCGCGGATCAAGGTCGAGGATCCCACTTTGCTTGCCCAGGTCAGTGCTGCAATGGAAGCACTGAAGAGGGCAGGTGTTCGGACGGGCCTGATTTCACAACAGGACTCATCCCATGAAGTGGTCTTTCGCCTTCTGGGCCCCAAAGCCGGAGATGCAGAAGTTGCCCTGTTGAAAGGTCTCGAGCCGGTTCTGACCCGTCTCGATCTGGCAGGAACGGGGATCAGTGGAGACGCGATTTCCGGATTGTGGAAGTTTCGTCGCCTGAGGGTCCTGAATCTTTCGGAGACGTCCACAGGAGATGATGATCTGGCGACCCTCGCAAGTCTGCCCGAACTGACGGTGCTCAATCTCTTTGGTTCCAGGGTGACCGATGAAGGTCTCGATATCTTGCGTGAGATGGACCAACTGCGCAGGGTTTATCTATGGCGGTCACAGGTGACGGATGAGGCAGCTGCCCGATTGGCTACGGCACGCCCGGACCTGTTGGTCGATATCGGCAAACCACTGCCGAAGCCGGATCAGGAAGAAGAGTCGGGCGAGGAGACCGGTGAGGAAGCCGGCGGAGAATAATCGATCAGATCGCTGATCAGGATTGACCGTCGCGGATGTTCTTTTCCGCTTCCTCGAAGATATTTTCCCACGAGTCATTCAGGGACTCGAGAAGAGACGAAGTACTCGACATCCCTTCGGTCTGCTGTCCCGTTTCCGGAGGGCGACCTCCACGACGTCGGGTTCTGACCGCACGATCGAGTTCAATTTTCTGTTCTTCATCCAATTGAAGGCTTTTGGTGATTTCAATCTGCAGTTCCTCAAATGAGGCGATGGTCAAAAACGGTTCTGCATGTAGTTTTTCTCGAATCACCTTGAGGGCTTCGGCATCGGGAACATCACGGACAGCGATCAGGACTGCCGCTCCGATGCGGGAGAGGGGGAGCATGCCATGCTCCCAGAGGAACTCGTTGTCGAGTGACTCGACGAGGGTTTCGTCTCGCTCGTATCGACTGAGGGGAATCATGGGAAGTTGGTGTTGGGTACTGAGACAACGGGCAAGGTCTGTCTCCGTCAGGGGAGTCCCCCTGAGAAGTGACTCGATGACGTGTTCACCGGTTTCGTCCGATTGTTCCTGTGCAGCCTGTATGTCCGCAGGAACCAGAAGTCCCTCGGAGACCAGAATCTCACAGGTGTCCTTGTAACGAAGGGTACGCATCGGCGACCAACTCCTTCCACTGAAGATTAGGATGGGATCGGGGATTCGCCAAATCGGCCCGTTGGACAAAATCCGGATCATGGGGCATTCTCATCTGTCCGCTCGATGCGGAAGGAGCTCCAGTTTGAACCCGTCATGGAATACCGGCCTTCAGTTGGCCGCCTCGGGTCCAGTGATTATCGCCAGAGTCTGCCCTATAGAGGGCGCAGCACCCCGACATTTGGTCAAGGCCCTGGGGGCGTTGACGCAAAAGATTGAGCAACATGGGGAAACCCTGCTTGCTCTGGTCTTCCCAAATTTGCCGACTGATCCCGGATATCCCCCTGCTCTCATGCGGCGGGTTCAGCAATTGGCCGGAATCCTCCAGCGGCAGGGAGGCTTGCTCGTGGTAGCGGGGCCGGTAAGGCAGTTGCAGGATCACCTCGAAGGAGGTGTTTCCGTTTGTCTGACCGAGAGTGAGGAAGAGGCGCTGCGATTGCTCAAGAGGATTGCTCAGGAGTCGACGGGCGGTTCTCCCGATTCTGTCGCAGAATCCACTTCGTGAGGGTCGATCGAAGCCTCGAGCGCTTCCTCCTCGACATCCGGTTCTTCCGGAGAGTTGAGGAATTGATGTAACGATTGTGCGAGTGCGGGGGTCATCCCCTGCACTCGTGACAACTCCTCCGGTGATGCCTTGCCGACCTCTTTCACAGAGCCAAACTCCTGCAGGAGTGCACGTCTTCTTTTGGCACCGATCCCGGGAACGTCCTCGAGCCCTGTCACCAATTGGCTCCTTCGCCTCAGTTCCCGATGATAAGAGTTGGCGAATCGGTGCGCTTCGTCGCGAATCCTCTGAAGCAGCAATGAAGCCGGTTCATCCTCTTCGAGATCGATCGGGTCCGATTGACCAGGGAGGTAGACCCTTTCAGTGGTGTGGGACCCTCCGCGAAGTCTGTCCTTGGCCAAGCCGCACAGCAGGGATGGGACTTCGAGTTCTTCCAGAACTTTCAGGGCGCTGGAAATCTGTCCCTTGCCACCGTCGACCACCACCAGGTCAGGGTATGGATCCCGGTCGTCTGTCTTTTTGAATCGGCGACGCAGGACCTCTTCCATGCTGGCGAAATCATCACTGCCCTTGACGCTGCGAATCCGATAGCGACGGTACAAATCCGTATCAGGTTCTCCATCTTCAAAACTGACTTTGCTGGCAACATTCAGAGTGCCCTGAATGTTGGAGATGTCGTAGCACTCAATAGTTCGGATCGCATCGTTGCAGCCCAGTTTTTCGGCGAGTGTTTGCGAGATGGTTTCCTGCTTCTCGATGCGATGGGTGTTGGCTGCCGCCTGAACCTCGGCATTCTCCCGAGCCATAGCCAACAGTTTCATTCGTGGACCACGCTGGGGAACCTTGATGACGACCCGATGTCCGGCGTGGGATCCGAGCCATTTCTCGATCAGCTCCTGATTCTCCGGTGCGTGGGGGAGAATGATCTCTGCGGGAACATATTTTTCGCCGTGGTAATACTGGCCAAGAAATGCGGCGAGAATCGATTCCGGTGAGTCGTCATGGGTTCTGGTCGTGTGGGTAGCAGACGAGATCACACGCCCATGGCGAACCAGCAAGACATGGATCGAGGTAAAGGGTCCCTTTTGGTGAAAGTTGAGAACGTCGCAGTCGCCATGGGGATGTTCGTGGACATTCTGCTGTTCCATGATCTTGTCGATTGCAGCGATCTGGTCACGGTAGAGAGCCGCTTTTTCATACTCCTGATCGATGCTTGCCTTGGCCATCCTTTCCTTGAGGATCGCCAGCAATTTCTTGTCCTTGCCCCTGAGGAGCAGGAGGACTTCCCGGACCATCTCAGAATAGGATTCTTCACTGTCCAATCCCACGCAGGGGGCAGTACAGCGACCGATTTCGTATTCGATACAGGGACGTTTGCGGCTGTCAAAGAAAGCGTTGGAACATGTTCGGAGAGGGATGAACTTCTTGATCATTCGCAGAAGTTCATAGACGGAACGGGAAGAGGAGTAGGGGCCAAAGTAGGTGTGTTTGTCATCTCGCCAACTGCGGATCGGATGAACCCTGGGCCACTTTTCACCGGTTGTAACGCGCAATGACAGGTAGGTTTTGTCGTCCCGAAGTCTGAGGTTATAGGTCGGGCGGTGCTTCTTGATCAGATTGTTCTCGAGAAGCAAGGCCTCCAGTTCATTGGAACAGACGATCACTTCGATTTCGGCGGTATGCTCAACAATTTTCGAAAACAGCAATCGGGTGTCACTGCTGCCCTTCTGAAAATAGGACCGGACCCTGCTGCGTAAATTGATGGCCTTGCCAACGTAGATCGTCTTTGCCTTGTCATCCTGAAAGATGTACACCCCGGGCTTGACCGGCAGGGTGGCGAGGCGAGCTTCGATGGTGGCGCTGAGATCCTTCAATTGATCAGGATTCGATTCGGGAGAGATAGAAGTGGTGGATCTTCAATCCCCGCTTGCGGAATTTATTCTCGAAGAGGGTCTCCACATGATTTTGGGGATCCATGGGTTCATGAACCCAGTCGCAACTCCCCGTCAATGACTGTAGAGCCGGAATCATTTGCAGAGCCTCTCGGGCTTCCACTGCGTAGTCCGGGTCATCGGTGCGGATCTCCAGTACACCTCCTGGGCGCAATTTTCTTGCGATCAGTTCCAGAAAACTTTTCTGAAGAAGCCTGCGGGCTGCGTGCCGTTTTTTCGGCCACGGATCCGGGAACAGAATGAAAGCGCCCTGAAGGAAACCATCTTCAAAGCAGGCTTCGACTGCCTGGAAAGCATCCGCATGGAGAAATCGCAGGTTGTCGGGTGGGGCAGGGTCTTCGGAGAAGAGGCTTTCCGCCTTGCGAAGCATCATCTCAAACTTTTTTCGGGTGACCTCGATTCCGACGTGGAATGAATCCCGGTTTTGCAGGGAGCGTTCGATGATGTGGGTGTCCTTGCCTGTGCCCACTTCGAGCCAGAGGTCCCCAGTTCTGCCGAACAACTTTTCCCAACCCCCAACCCGAATCAGCTCCTGGGGATGAAGTTCCCGGGATCTCTGTTCTGCGGTCAGGGTTCTGTGGCGACGAAGTCGGGTCATCCGTGATCTCCCAATCAGCAATCAATCTTCAACTTAATACCGGGACCCGGAGGGTTCCACCATGGCACCGGGGAAAATGGCAAGCAGGACGCAGAATTGGAGATTTTCCCGGTGTATGATCCGCACGGGGAATACGAGACCGCCGCGGTTATCGAGGGGAGTTTATCGTTGGGGAATCATGGCAATTATGTGCACAGCGGCAGCTCGCTGGCACGGTGCACTCTCCTTCTGCTTCTATCTCTTCCGCTCGCTGGTTGTGGGCTTACTGGATACTTCACCTCCGAAGATCACCCCGAGTCCCCTGTTGACGGAAGCGTCTCCAGGGATGCTGGCAGTGAAATCGATTCGTCCCAATCTGCGGCACGTTCCGGTGAGACCAGGGCTCGATTCAAGGCTCTGGATTTGGAATCACTGGAGAAACTTCTTTGTGAGAGGCATCCGGCTTTGGTCGGGATCCGTCAGGAGATCGCCGATTTGCGCCAGCAGATCGATCCTTCCTGGCTTCCGGGGGCTCGCTGGAGCGATTCGGATTCGGAGCCGGAGTCGGGTCGGTATCAGGGAGATCGCCAGATCGCTCTCGATTGGAGTCCTGGAGCTCTATCGAGGGAAGAGCGTCAGAAACGCCAGCGAAGTTCTCAACTGAGAATCCTTTCCTTGCAGTTGGAGGAAACCCGCAATCAACTCCTCCTCGATTTGCGTCAACTCTGGTCTGACTATTGGCTCCATCAGCAACAGGAGGAATCCCTCTCCATTTGGCTGACCCGTATGGAGGTCTCCGCAGAATCTGACAGCACACTGGAAGAGAATGGGCTCCTGGGACGATTGGAGCAAAAGGTCTCCGATTGGAATCGACGGATCGCTGAGTCCTCCAGGCTGAAACACAGTGCAGTCGAGTCGATCAACGAGATCGGCAGCAGACCCGGGAATGCCCGATTGGCGAAGCCGACCGAACCCGGTGATCTGCGTTTTGCCGGGATTGAGAATATGGATCGTCAGCGTCGGCATCCTTCAGAGATTCTGGCAGCGGAGCGGGGTCGTTATTCACGAACCGAAATCGATTATTCGGATCCCCGAACCTGGGATGGATTGGTCATCGGAGCACAAACCCGACAGGACCCTGGACAACCGGTGGCGAGCTCGGGACAGGGTAGCAAATCAGGAGACTGGATCCTGACCGTAGGCGTGGAGATCCCCCTTGGGGCGGATGAGGAAGACCGATTCCGTCGTCAGCAGGTGGAATCTGCCGGCTCCAGACGCCTGGAGTTGGTGAGAATTCGCAAGCAGATACAGAACCGGATCGAGAGTTCCAGAGAGCAGGTTCGTTCCTGTGACAGACGGATCGATGGATACCTTCGCAGTGAGCCATCGTTTACCGGTTTCTCTGAGTCCTTCGAAGCACTGTTGGCGCAGCTGGTGGAATCGACGAGCACCTCCCAGTTTGAGGATCGTTGGGCACAGATTGAAGTGTTATTGGCAAAACAGTTGGACTACCAGCAAGCGGTGGCTGACAGGGCTGTGGGCCGTTTCCAGTTGGCGGAGTTGTTGGCCAGACCCGTCGATCCGGTTGCAACTCCCGGGGGATTTACCCGGTCTTTTCGCTGAATATCCACTATCAGGCCAATTGAAGCAGATATGGCTCTTCATGAGCGTTTCATGTGCGGGCTGGGACTCTGGAATCCCCGACGGTATAAAGGTATGATCCAAGTCTGACGACCTTGAGCCCGCGTCAAGAAATGAGATTTTCATGAATTACAGATCTGTTTTGAAACTGGGACTCCTCTTTGTGTTCTCCCTGAGTGTCCTCTCCGGAGGATTCGTTTCAGCGGATTCCGTGGAGAAGGCCCCGGACGCCCGCAAGGCCCTGAGAAAGGCTGCCGGTGATTTGATGAAGCATGCTGCCAAGAAGGGTTTCACAACCCGTTTGGCAGTGGACGGTGGAATGTCCAACAAGGCGGATCACAAGATCGTCGATCAGGCAGTGACGGAGCGCTACACGGGAAAAACCCGGGGCCCAGTCATGTTCCTTCCTGAGCGCCAGATTTTCCGCACACCGACCAAGGGAGCCGAGTTCAACGGCGACTTTTGGCGTGTCTTGCAGTCGACTGCGGAAGGCAAAAAACTCGATCGTCTCTTTGCCTTCCCCGAGCGCGTGCTGCAGGAAGCGGGCAAGACGGCCAAGTCGGTAGAGTGGCTGGAGTCAAAGGTTCCAGCAAAGGTCGTGAAAAAAGAGAAGGCTTCGGGGAGAACTGCCGTGGGTGGCAGTGCTCACGAGGAAAAGGTTTATCACAGAATGCGTGCGACCTTGCCTTCGGAAGTGGCACTCAAGTACTTCATCGATATGCAGAACTCGGGCTGTCTTTCAGGTGGCTGATGCGTGTCTGAATACCTGTCCCGTGCGGACAGAACCCAAACCCGCAGTTTTCTTGATGTGGAACTGGACCACGAAACCGGCCTTGCCAACAAACTCGAGCTTTTGATCATGACCGGCATGAAGAATGAGCAGGGCAAGACAGCCAAGGGAGATGCCGCTTTCGGTGATGGCACCGAGCATGTCGTTTTCCGTTACAGTTACGATCTGCAGCACCAGAAGGTGGATCAGTTTGAGATTCCCCGTGCCGCACAGAAGATGCTGAGATAATCACCAAGGAATCCGGAAGTACAAAAAAGGCCGCTTGCAGTATCATGCAAGCGGCCTTTTTTTGCGGTGGGTGATCTTTGTATACAACGGTTTGAGGAGATAGACTGAGTACTCTTTTAACGTTCGTAAACAGTTTGAGTTGATCCAGTGCCATGCCCCTGAGTATGGCGAATTCACGCCCGAAAGCGGTTGGAGGTTGCCCATGCTGAACAGTGTATTGGCACCGGTAGTTATCTTGCTGATTTTCGGAGTGGCGCCTGCTCACGCTGATGAAGCCCCGGATGCCCGAAAGGCCTTTGTCGAAATCCAAAAGCAGTTTGCCCAGCAAATGAAAACTCAAGGGGCGGGCTTCTCCTGTTTTGTCAAAGGTGGACTTTCGAGAAGTGAGGATCATGAGATCTGGATGCACCAAGTTTATGAGGAGCACAAAGGGACGGTTCTGGGCGATCTGATGTCGATTCCGGAGATCCCGGTTTTTCGCACACCCAAAAAGGGTGCATTGAGGGAATCCGCAAACTGGGTGCCTCTGATCTCAACTCCTGCGGGAAAGAGATTGGACAAAATACTTCACTTCCCTGCAGAAGTTTTGCGCCGTGCCCTACGGGAGGGGTTGGCAAGCGCCCGCTGGGTACTGGTCCCCGAACCCAAAGAGGTGGAACTGGATCACCCGGACTTTGCAGAACCGGATGATTTGACAGAGGAAGGCGGCACTGCTGTCGCCGAAAAGAAACCGGAATATCTTCATGATCGCCTGACGATCCGGCTGTCCCAAAAAACTGCGGTGGAGTATTTCAATGATGTTCAAAAATCCGGCTGCCTCGGAGGGCTGGGCTGAACGATCAGTAAATTCCTGTCCAGTGTGGACAGGACCCAATCCCGTTGTGATCTGGAAATCCTCTTTGACAAGGATACGCACCAGCCGATGGAAATGACCCTGCGAGTGTTGATCGGCCGTCGCAATCAACAGGGTGTGACCGCCAAGGGAGACGCCGCTTTTTCTGAAGGCGTCGAACATATTGTTTTCAACTATGCTTATGAGTTTGATTTTTCAGAAAGGGTCGCTCCGGCCAAGCTTCCCGATGCGGTCAAGAAACTGCTGAAATAGGCGAGGCGAGATGAAAAGTCGCGACATGGAAAAACTGGGGGTCCCCAAGGGGCCGGTTCGCAAGGCTGCGATTCAGGCGGTAACCCGTGCCAGGGCAGTCGGGCGATCGAAGGAACTGATTGCCGGGGATATCCGGGCAGTGGTGGAGAACACGGAAGCCTGGTTGAAAGATCCTGTCTACGGCGATTTCGCGCTCATGCTCAAGAATCATCAGTCTCTCTATAGTGGTGATTTTTTTCAGGGCGACCCTGCACCGTGGAAACAGTGGGGGGATGACATTGACCCGGCAGCCCAAAAGCAGCTGATCGACGCCTGTGACCTGCCGGTTTCTGTCAGGGGGGCTTTGATGCCCGACGCCCATCTGGGATTCGGTTTGCCGATTGGCGGAGTGCTGGCCACTCGCAATGCAGTAATCCCGAAGGCGGTGGGGGTCGATATCGCCTGCCGTATGAAGTTGACGATTCTTGATCGCGAGGTTGATCACCTGAAGCGGTATCGCACCCAATTCATTCAAAGCCTCGAGAAAGAAACCTGTTTCGGAATCGGCTCAGGGTTTGACCGACCGAGGGATCATGCGGTTCTCGACGAAGACTGGAGCGATCCGGTCTTGCAGAGAGTCCGGGATCGTGCCCGCAAGCAGTTGGGCAGTTCAGGTAGCGGGAATCACTTTGTGGAGTTCGGAGTGGTAGAGGTGGCGGATTCTCGCTGTGGGCTGGAGCCGGGTTCCTATCTGGGGCTTCTCTCGCACAGCGGCAGTCGCGGTGCGGGGGCTTTTGTGGCGGATCACTGGTCACGATTGGCCAAAACGATGCACCCTCATTTGCCGCAACACCTGAAGGATATGGCCTGGATCGACCTCGACCACGAGGAGGGGCAGCGTTACTGGAATGCCATGCAGTTGATGGGCAAATACGCCGAGGCAAACCATGATTGTATTCACAAGGCCCTGCTCAAATCACTGGGAGCACACTCTTTGGCGAGCATCGAGAATCACCATAATTTTGCGTGGATTGAAAAGCATGATGGTGAAGACCTGGTGGTACACCGTAAAGGGGCAACTCCTGCCGGAGAGGGCGAACTGGGAGTGATTCCCGGATCGATGACCGCTCCGACGCACGTAGTCGTGGGCAAGGGGTCTTCAGAATCACTCTGCTCCAGTTCTCATGGGGCGGGGCGGCGAATGAGTCGTCGAAAGGCGAAACTCAAATACCGGAATGCGGATTTGAGAGAAGCCGTCGATAAAGCTGGGGTGGATTTGCTTTCAGCAGGAATCGATGAGGCTCCGATGGTTTACAAAGATATTCAACAAGTGATGGACGCCCAAACCGACCTCGTCGAGTCGATCGCTTTATTCATGCCAAAAATTGTTCGCATGGCTCCAGCAGGTGAAAAGCCTGAAGATTAAAAGCGCCAAACAGGCTCTCTAAGGCTCTCATTTGCCAATATGAGGCCCTTTCATCAATTCCGAGGAATTCTCTGATTTCCAGGGTCCGTATTCCAGTCGAAGCAGGATCTATAGAAATCAAACAACATTTCCTATGAAAGGGGGGTGCCATGAAAATTACAGTAATGATTCCAGTTCTTGTCTTGAGTGTCTCCCTCTTCAACGGAGATCAGGCTCATGCTGCTGAAGGTAATCCACGAAAAGAATTGGCAAAAGTGACAAGGCAGTTCGTCAAAGAAGCCAAGTCGTCAGGATACAGATTCGACGTTCATGGTGTTGGAGGGACTTCTGATTCTGAGAATCATGTGTTGAATCGCAAAGTGGCATGGGTCAGAACCAGTGGCTATTCACTGAACCACCTCATGTATCTTCCAACAATGGACGCCTACATCAGTTCGGAAAAAGGGGCCATTGAACATGAAGGTTACTGGAGGTCAATCTACTCGATTCCCAGAGGGCGACTTCTCAAATCTATGGTTAGTTTGCCGGAAGAGTTGCTTATGGAAGCGCTGAGGTCCAACTCAAAAGTGACATGGGAAGTGGAAGGCCAGGTTCTGAACATCGACATGCACAAGAGTAGATCCAATCGATTGTTCAGTGAAGTCAACACGATGAGCACCATGGATCGGGGGCTCTACCTGAAACATAACAGGAAGAAGCGCACGATTCCGAATAGAACAAAGGGTTCGATTCAAGTTGAGATCGATCCGGAAACGAAACATGTGAAAAATATTTCCATGGAGATTTTGGTTGCTTGCAAAGATGCTCTTGGAAGGTCGCCGAAGGCAGGTGTCGAGTACAGTGAAGGGACTGAGCATGTCGTGTACAGATTAGACTACGACATTAGAACCGGAAGCACTGTTGAACCTGTTGAGCCCATGAATTTGAGCACTGAGCTGAAGAATATTCTTAACTAACAGTGTCTTTCGAAAAAAAGAGGCCCGCGGAGTGATTACTCCGCGGGCTGATTTTTTTGCTCAGGATTGAAGTGCGTCAAGGTTGGCCTGGATTGAGACTATTTCTTTTTCGAGATCAATCACTAGTGCTCGCTCCCTCTCGACGACTTCAGGAGCAGCTCGATTGACGAAGTTTTCGTTGGCCAACTTATTCTTGCTACCTGTGAGTCGTTTTTGAGTCTTATCGAGTTGGTCCGCGAGGCGCTTCTTTTCTTTTTCAAGGTCGACTACTCCTGGCACGAACACTTCGATGTCCCCGGCAACGGAAGCTGCGCTGTCTATGGTTCTTTCCTGATCCGGACCTGCAGAAATTGAAGAAAATGCGCCCAAATGTGTAAGCAGGTTTTCGAGATCAAGGAATGATTGGGCTATTTCGTCAGAGGTTTTAATTCTGACTTCCAGGGGCTGGCGTGGTGGAACATTATGCCTGGCTCGCAAATCACGAAGAGTTCGAATCAAATCCTGACTTCGTGAAAAGGATCTCTCCAATTCTTCATTCCTCAGTCCCGAATCAGAAACGGGCCACTGTGCAAGGCACAAGAGATCAGTATCGGAGAGTGGGGAGTGAATACCTCGGACGGGAGCAATTTCCCTCAGGCTTCCCCAGAGTTCTTCGGTAATGAATGGAACGAAGGGATGAAGTAGGCGAAGGACCTGATCAAGGCATGTGGCCAGAACTTGTTGTGCAGTGCCTGCGCCTTCTCCACCGTCTTTGAGCCTGGGCTTGATCGCTTCCAGATACCAATCGCAAAGGTCGCCCCAGAAAAACTCTCTGGCAATGCCGATCGCTGCAGACGGATTATATTCTTCCAGTTGTTTTTGAACGGCCTCACTTGCAAACGACAGGCGGCTGAGAATCCAACGGTCTTCTGTTTGGAGTTTGTTTCCCCGGGCTGGGTCAAATTCGTAACCCTCGAGGTTCATCAGAGCGAAGCGGGCAGCATTCCAAAGTTTGTTGCAGAAGTTTCGACCGACGTCGAAGCGGTCGCTGACCAACTTTGCGGCAGGAACTCCATCGATGGTTCCGAGGACATCGAACTCCTTGCCACTCTCCGGGCACAGGTACGTGAAGATGTTCTGACCGTGCTTGGCAGTGGCGAGGTCGATGCTGTTTCCTGTGAAGGGGCTGATCGCCTGCACTGGCAGGCGAATATCCTGGGTACCCGTCTGCATCTCGCAGAGGACGTAGCGCATCGCATCGGTCCCGTAGCGTTCGATGATGTCGACCGGATCGATCCCGTTCCCCTTCGACTTGCTCATCCTTTCGCCTTTGCCGTCGAGAATGTTGGCGTGAAGGAAAACGTCGGTGAAGGGCATGTCTCCCAGATTGTAGAGCCCCATGATGACCATGCGGGCGACCCACAGAGTGATGATGTCCCGTCCCGTGACCAGGCATGAACCAGGATAGAAGTAGTCGAGACAGTCGCTTTTTCCATCGAGGGCGGCCAGAGACCGTTGTCCTTCATCGACTTGTGCATTTTCAGGGTTGGGCCAGCCGAGGGTGGAATGGGGCCACAACGCACTGGAGAACCAGGTGTCGAGGACATCCGGATCCTGCTCCATACCCGCGGATTCCAGTTTTTGGGTCAGCTCTTCCTGTTCTGCAGGATCCTGAAGGCACACGAGAATGCGTCCCTGATCCGATCCCACAGGATTGTCTTCGGTGATCAGGCGACTCGTTCCATCGGAGTGCTGAAGCCTTGCGCAAAGAATGTCCCCCTGTTCGGCGATCAGTTTCTGCAGCACTTTGGCGATACCGTCTGCCTGACTGTCACAGGACCAGATGGGAATCCGGTGTCCCCACCAGAGCTGGCGAGAGATGCACCAATCCCGTTTCTCTGCGAGCCAATTGACATAGGTGTTGCGATAACGCTCCGGATCGGGGTGGAAGGTCAGGGATCTGCCAGTGGGAGATTTCCAGTCGGAGGCCGCATCGATGGCTGCCTGCGCCAAACCCGGAACCTTGAACTCGTGATCGAGCCCGCGTCCGCAAACGACTCCGCCTTCGACATCAGACATCTTCACAAACCATTGCAGGGAGAGGTAAGGCTCCACCGGGGTCTTTGACCGATCAGAATGTCCCACCTCCACCTTGCGATCCTCGATGTGGTCGAGGAGTCCCAGCTCCTCAAAGGTGCTGACCACTTTCTTGCGGGCATCGAAGCGATCGAGCCCCTGACAGGGACCTGCATTTTCATTGAGGGTGCCATCGGGATTGAGCAGGTTGATGGCGGTGACGCGGTCTTTGTGACGTTGCCAGACATCGTAGTCGTTCGGGTCATGGGCAGGGGTGATTTTGACGCAACCGGACCCCAGTTCCGGTTTTGCCCACTCGTCGGCAATGATCGGAATCTCGCGGTTATGAATCGGCAATCGCAGGCAGCGGCCATCCGAAGCCATCGCCGCCAACTGTTCCAGGCGTGGCAGAACCTCGGCGATCCTCTGCTCGAGCCTTTCTACCTCTGCTGCACAATCTTCCCGATTTTTGTCGGTCGCATCAGATAGTTTTTCCCGGGCCTGTTGGAGGCGTTCCTGCAGAACTTTGCCAGGTTCGGGGTGCACCGCTACAGCGGTATCCCCGAGCATCGTTTCAGGACGGGTCGTGGCGACGACCACGTATTCCGGTTCTCCCGATTTTGGATCGATGACCGGATAGCGAAGATGCCAGAAGTGGCCATCCACAGTTTTGTATTCGATTTCATCATCGGCGACCGCGGTCTGCAGATGGCAATCCCAGTTGACCATCCGGTCTCCCTGGAAGATCAGGTTGTCGCGGAACATGCTGAAGAAGGTCCACGTCACCGCACGGGCACAGACAGGGTCCATGGTGAAGCGCTGGCGATCCCAGTCACAGGAGCAACCCATGGCGACCTGCTGGGAAACGATGCGTTTCTGGTACTGGTCCTTCCACTCCCAGATCCGTTCGACAAGGCCCTCCCGGCCGAGGTCATGGCGGGTTTTGCCCTCCAGCTCGAAGAGACGCTTCTCGACGACCGCCTGGGTGGCGATGCCGGCATGGTCGGTTCCTGCCATCCACAGGGTGTTGTCCCCCTGCATGCGGTGCCAGCGGGAGAGCAGATCCTGCATGACGTTGTCCATGGCGTGGCCCATATGCAGGGCCCCGGTGACGTTGGGCAGGGGCATCATGATGACGTAGCGATCGTCGCGCTCGTCGGGGATGGCCCTGAAAGCGTCCTCCTGAGTCCAGCGATCGGTGATCGCCGGTTCGACTTCGCCGGGTTCGTACTTTGTCGCCAGTTCCTTGACCATGGTAAACAGACCTCCAAGATCTAACTGTGAGGATCGTTTCAGGTCACCACCAAGTCAAGCGAGACGGGGCCTAAGGAGCAAGTTCCTAAGGCCCTGATCGGGGGGATGGATCAAGGATGGATCGATGAGAGGCTGGAGAAGGATCCGGGATCGCATTTCGGACGCGGGACGAGTCCTGCGTCGAGGACTGGGACACCCGGATCTGAGATCATTGAATGCCAGAACCGACCGGCTGGAGCAGTCGATGCGATCGACTCTCTCGCGCATGTATCCTCATCTGAAAAGGGACCGGGACGGTTCAGATCAGCGGGGAACCGAATCCCTTTCCCTGCATCAATTTGAGGCCAGCTGTCATTCCCAGAATGGCGAAGATGGCTGTCTTCTTGAGATCCTCAACAGGGTCGGGGTTCCGGCGGGGCCCATCGTTGAGATCGGCTGCGGTGCGGCTGCCGAAAGCAATGCCGCCCTGTTGATCTGTGAGTTTGGTTGGCATGGGGTTCTTCTCGACGGTGATGGATTGCAGATCGGAAAAGCCAGAGAGTTTTACCGATCGAAAAACGCAGCTGACCGTGTGCGGGTTGAGGAGCGCATGGTCGATCCTGAAAATGCAAAGAGGGTAGTGACCGACCTTCTCGATGGTCAGTATCCGGCCGTCATTTCTATCGATGTGGATGGGTGGGATTTCTGGATCTGGAAATCGCTGGGCGATTTCAAGCCGGCGGTTTTTGTCGTCGAAGTGAACGCCTCATTTGGCCCGGATGTCTCAGTGACGATTCCTTACGAGGACTCGCCAGCGGGTCATGACCCCTTTCGTCATGAGTTCAGGGGCTGGCATCATGGAGCGAGTCTGAAGGCACTGGTGGCTTTGGGTTCCAGTCTCGGATACGGGCTGGTGCATGTGGAATCCACGGGAACGAATGCATTTTTTGTTCGCGAAGACCTTCTCGGTGATTCCCTTCCAGTGACAGATCCGATCAGTGCGTGGAAGCCACACCATTTCCGCAGTCGCAGGCACTCTGCAGAATCCCAGGCTGAGACACTGACAAAGGTACCGCTGGTCGAAATTCTTGAGGATGGGACAGAACGCCACTGAGGGCGATCATTCTGATTCGGAAGCCTGAAAGGCTGAAATTGAGGAGGAAAAATGAAAGGGATGCAAACGCGGCTGGTTCATGGTGGAGACCCCCATCCCCGAATCGGGGGAGCAGTCGTCCCACCGATCTTCCAGAGCGCTACCTTTGAACAAAAGGCCGGCAATGACTATCACGATGGGGAATACATTCGTCTTTCCAATACTCCGGGTCACGTCAGCCTCCATGAAAAACTGTCCCTCGTTTGCGGAACCGAAGCTGCTCTGGTGACCGCCAGCGGAATGGCAGCTATCACTGCCACGTTGCTGGCACATCTGGGTGAAGGGGACGGGCTTCTTGCCGAGAACCGTCTGTATGGTGGAACGGAGAGTTTTATCTCCGGTGACCTCCAAAGGTGGGGGGTGAAAGTCCATCGCTTCGACGGAACGGATCCGGATTCTCTGAAAGAGCCACCTCCGGGAACCAAAGTTCTCTACTGTGAAGCCATCTCCAATCCTCTTTGTCGGATCCCTGATTTCCAACGGATCACCGAGTGGGCAAAGTCCCATGGAATCATCACGGTGATCGATGCCACCTTTGCAACACCCATTCTGTTCAGACCGGTTGAGCACGGTTTTGACATTGAGGTTCACTCGGCGACCAAGGGCCTGAATGGACATGGTGATATTGCTGCCGGCCTTGTGGCGGGCAACAGTGAGCGGGTCGATACCGTTCGTCGCTGTCTCAATCTATTGGGAGGTCATCTGGATGCCCATGCGTGTTTTCTGCTGTATCGGGGCTTGAGAACTCTGGGGCTGAGAGTTGCCCGTCAGTGTGAGAATGCCCACGGATTGGCTCAATGGCTGAGCGCTCAACCACAGGTAAAGCAGGTTCACCATCCGACTCTGGAGCAACATCCGGATCATTCACTGTGCCAGAAATACATGGGGGGACTGGGTGGAGGAGTTCTCTCCTTTGAAATCGACGGTTCTGTAGATGAGGCACAGAGAATCTGCACTTCCACCCGTTTGATGGCCAACGCACCCAGTCTGGGTGGAGTTGAAACCCTCATTACCCGGCCCGCTTCCTCTTCCCATGCAGGAGTCGAGAAGGAAATCCGTGTGGCACAGGGGGTCACCGACGAGTTGATTCGCGTTGCTTGTGGGGTAGAGGATCTAGACGATCTGATCGAAGACCTGAATCAGGTATTGGGGGAGAGTCATGGTTGAGATTGGCGTCGTGACCTGTATGGAGCTGCCGGAACCGGATCCGGATGAGGAGATCCAGTTGGAGGCGATACGGCAGGCGGGTGCCGGAGCAAGCCTGGTTGCCTGGGATGACCCTGATCAGGATTTGACGAGATTCGATTTGCTCGTGCTCAGGTCCTGTTGGGATTACCCGTGGAAAGAGCAGTTGTTTCGACAGTGGCTCGATCGTGCTGAGAGTCAGGTTCAAATCGTGAACCCACCCGAGATGGTTCGCTGGAATCTGCACAAGAGATATCTGTTGGATTTGGCGGCTGAAGGTGTGCCCGTGGTTCCCACCCGGTTGCTGGAAGCGGGCTCTGCAATTCCGGAATTTGAAACGGCCCTGGCCGATCTGGATTGCAGCAAGTTTGTCATCAAGCCGGCGGTTTCGGCGGGGTCCTGGCTGACTCATTTTTTTGAAGAATCCGAAATCGAATCCGCCCGGGATCTGATCGGGGAAAAAGGTGTAGACAGGGATTGGTTGCTTCAGCCTTTTGTCCGATCGGTAGAGTCGGGGGGAGAGAGGGCCAACGTATACCTCGGTGGTGAATGGAGTCATTGCGTCGTCAAATCACCCCGATTTGTCGGACAGGATGAAAGCGTGACGGTGGGAGGGGAGGTTCTCCCGGAAGATCGGGAAGTGGGAGAGAGAGCTCTCGAAATCGCTCCAGGCGACGCCACTTATGCGCGAGTGGATACGGTTCGGGACGAAAAAGGACAGCCGATGATCGCTGAACTGGAGCTGATCGAGCCGAGTCTGTTTTTGCTTCAATATCCCGAAGCACGGTCTCTTTTCGCCGAATCCTGCCTGAAAGCCCTCTCCTAGAGGAGATCTGCCGTCAAGATCGGATTCCTTTCCTTGCCATTTTGAAGCGGAATTGTGTACCTTTTGGCCAAGGGAACGGGGCACTTTCAGGTGATCAGGCACCTGACAGGAGTGACCCCGATTTGGGGGGAATCATGGGAAATCGCTATACCCAGTGTCTGTTGACTCTGCTCGTTTTCTTTTTGGGTGCACCTTTGCTGGCCCAACCGGGCAGCATCGTGACCCAATCCAGAACCACAGTGACGGATGAAATCGCCACAGAGGTGGTCGATGAATTTGTCATTGATCAGGTTGTCGCCAATCAGGTGATGAACAAACTAGTGGGCAAATGGAACTTCGAATATGCCCTCAGTGAGGAACTCGCAGGATTTCCTGTGGGAACTCCCGTCAAGGCCACGGTTGTCTATCGTCGTGATTTCAATACCGGTGGGCTTTTCGGCACTGCTGAAACCTTGACCTTCGATAATGGTGAAGTCAGCAATGGCACCTATTTCATTCAGTGGAATGCAGCCAAAAATCGTCTGGAATCCCACGGTTACTTCGTGGCAGGTGACAATGTTTCCGTTTTCGACGAATACCTGGATGCCGTGGTCGGTGACACTTTCCGCTGGATCGGTCAAGGCAAGGAAGCGGGTGTTGCCGGCGCAAATGTGATGATTGAGCGCACCATCAAGAATGGCAACTTCAACGTGGTCATCAGTGAGTTGAATGCCAATGGCAAGCCGCTGGACCAGATCTGGAACATCACTGGCACGAGAGTGAATCCCCTCAAAGAAGCTCTGGGTCCTTTCGTTGCCCTGGCCAATGAATGGCAGTCCGACAATTTCACCGCTTCTGGCGAACGCCTTCGTGTTGAGCAGAGCGGTTACTGGGCAGCCAATGAGACATGTCTGGTGGTGGAGACCAAGAAGTTCTCGGAAGACACCCTCAAGGAGAGTTCGATCCAGACCTTCTACTACGACTTCGAGAAGTGCCGGATCGCCTACACGGAGATCGGTTCCAACGGATTGGTCTGTAATGGCTACATCTCGCCGTATACCGAGCGAAATGGCACACCCTGCCAGCTCAGGGTCCTCGATACTGCCTACGGCAATGGGGCAGTGGTCAGCACCATCAACAAAATGCTGCTGATCGATTCCAAAACCATCAAGGTCGATTTCGAGTGGGCCTGGTGGGAGGGTGAAGACATCACCCGCGAGACGGCGGTTCAGGATTTCGAGCAGAAGTTCGTGCTCAAGCGTGTCCCCATCGAGGGTCAGGCGACTCCCAGACCTGCGTCCTTCTAGATCGGTATAAAATGAAAAGAGCCCGGAGAGCAGCTGCTCTCCGGGCTCTTTTTTTGTGTTTGTTGAATCACTCTGCCTTGCCGGGGGGGCGATTTTCACTGCCCTCGACCTCGGTCAGTCGATCGCCCAATTCTTTTCGGGCCTCCTCCGCCATCTGCAGCAGCTTCTTCATGACTTCAGGATGGTTCTGCGCCACATTCGTTGTTTCCGCAGGGTCCTTCGAAAGATCATAGAGGGCCAACGGCTGTTGCATTTGATAATTGTATTTGGCGGGGATCCCGTTATTCCCGGGCTCACGATTTTCCAGCGAGCGGTACTTGTGTGGAAAATGCAGTTTCCAGTTTCGAAGGAGCATCGATTCGAGATTGCCCCGGTGATACCAGAAGAAGAGGGGGCGATTCTCTTCCTTCTCCTTCGTGATCCGATCCTCGAGGAATGGAACCATGCTTTGACCGTCAATCTTTCTGGTCGGCATCACTCCTCCGGTCAATTCGACCACCGTAGGCAGGATGTCGATGGTCATCGCATTCAGACTGGAAATGACTCCCGGTTTGACCACCGCGGGATAGCGAATGACGAAGGGAACCCTGACCCCACCTTCGAAGGTGGTCCCCTTTCCTTCCCGCAAGCCACCGGTGGTCCCGGCATGATCCCCGTAAGAGAGCCAGGGACCGTTGTCGCTGGTGAAGATGACCACTGTTTCGTCGAGGATGTTGTGTTTTTCCAGGGTCGCGACGATCTGGCCCACTGAATCGTCGATCTCGCGGATGACATCGCCGTATGCTCCATATCGGCTCGTCTGACGAAACTTCGGAGTCGTGGCCAGGGGAACGTGGGGCATCGAATGGGGGAGGTAGAGCAGGAATCTCCCCTTGGCATTTCTTTCGATGAACTCGATGGAGCGCCTTGTCAAATCGGCTGTGATCGGCTCCTGATCATCAAGATTCTCAATGATCCGATCCGGTTTGTCCTGTTCATACCAGGGCAGTGGAGGCCATGCCTTCGGCGATTCCGGATGACCTGGCCACATGTCGTTGCTGTAGGGAATCCCGCAGTACTCATCAAATCCCTGGGAAGTTGGCAGAAACTCGGGCAGGTGACCCAAATGCCATTTCCCAAAACAGGCGGTGGCGTATCCCAGAGGTTTGACCACCTCGGCGATGGTCATCTCATCGGGGTGGAGTCCGATCTTGGAGGATGGAGCCAGTGCACCTGAGATGCCGACCCGATTGGCATAGCAACCGGTGAGCAGGGATGCGCGGGCGGCTGAGCAAACCGGTTGGCTGGTGTAGAAATTATTGAACTGCATCCCCTCTTTTGCGAGGCGATCGATGTTGGGGGTTGGAATCTCCGTAGATCCATAGCAGGAGAGATCACCCCATCCCTGGTCATCGGTAAAGATGATGACGATGTTGGGGGGGCGGTCCCGAGACTCTTGGGAGTCCTGTGCTACAACAGCAGGGGAAGCAAAAACGAAGCACACCAGAATGGGGATGATAGATTTGATTTTCATGCCGGATGGTAACCTCCGGCAGGGCCATGTCAGCCCAGTATCCCGTAGCCGTAGGTCACTTCTATCGGCGCTCCCTGCTCGAAACGCAGGGGACTGAAGAAGTCGGCCACGAAGGCTCCGGCCGGGGCAGAACCCAGAATGGAGGCGACCCCCCTGCAGACAGCGGGGGCCATTTTGAAGCCGTGGCCACTGAAACCGCTGACAATCCATGCACCTTCCCGACCGGGTACCGGACCGATGATCGGATGTGAATCGGGTGTGACGGTATACAGGGCACCAACGCCACCCCAGGAAGGTGAGAGCCCGTAGTGGGGCAAGCGCTGGGAGAGTTTTTGGCGACAACCCTGAATGAACTCGTGGGAGACACCTTCATCGTAGTGATCCGGGTCGTCGACGACGGCATCCGAATCCATATCGAGAAGTCCGACACGGGTCCAGCCCGCCAATTCCGGTTTCCAGTAGAGACCATGGGTCAGGTCACCGTAGATCAGTCGTCGTTCGTGAGCCCCCGGTGGAGGTTCAAAGAAAGCCTGTTCAGGTCGGATTGCGGTCAGCGGTAGATCGACCCCAGCTTCCTGTAGCATTTGCCCCGACCATGGACCTGCACAGATCACAACGTTTCCGGCAGCAATCCTTTGTTGGTCATCCAATTCGACTCCCGTGATACGGGATCCCTCTTCGATCAGCGAGACAACCCTGCGACCGATGAGCACTTCTGTTCCCTGCTCTTCTGCAACAGCAAGGATCTGATTGACGGCTTGCACCGGCTGAACATTTCCCGCTTCTGATTCCCAGGCTGCGCATTCGTCATCACGGAAGGTGCCACCCGGTTCCAGTTCCCGGAGCTCTTTGGCATCGATGATTTTTGTCTTCACTCCCAAACGCTGTTGCAATTCGACATTGCGCTGCAGATTGGGACGATTTTCCTCGGTGCAAATGAAGGCCATGCCCGGGCGGTGAAAGGAGATGGATCTCCCATGTTCTTCTTCAAAGCGGGAGTACCAGTCGAGCCCCTCACGGGCCATGGCGATGGTGATTTCATGGGAGTAGTGTTGGCGCAGGATCGCTCCTGATTTTCCGGTGGATCCGGCACCTGCAAAAGACTTCTCGATGAGAAGTACTTTCTCATTCCCATGGCGAGTCAGGTGATAGGCGAGGGAAGCTCCCATGATGCCTCCACCGATGATCACATGGTCCCAACTCTTCATCATCCCAGCCTCCGGGGAATCCTGAATTCGGATTTGGCTGCTTCCTTGGCCAGTTCACGGGTCAGGTAGTCACAGACGGTCTGGAAACCGTCAACACCGACCGCCTTTTGCATATCTTCACGGTAAACGCTGGTGGCATTGATATCGATGAAGACCCTGCGACCGTCTACGGTATCCATCCACTCCACACCGCCGATGTCCAGTTGAGCGGCACGAAGGATCTCCCGAGCCTGTGCGACGGCGTCCTGTGGGACATCCGGCCATGCTTCAAAGGATGCATCGGCAACAGCACCCGCTTCGATGGGATTTCGGGGGCAGCCTTCTGCAGGGCAGAGGTTAAAGGTGTTTTGGGGTTTGACCTTCATCGCCAGCAGGAATTCACCGTCGACAAACTCCACCCGGGAGATGGTCCCGTCAACGGAAGTGATGATTTCCTGGAGGAGCATCAGGTGTCCAGGGGGGAATACTTCGGGGTCGTCGATGAGAGCGAGCAGGTGCTCCCTGTTTTCGATCCTTCGAATCAGTGCGCCACTGCCACCGGTATCGGGTTTGAGAATCAATGGGAAGTGGAGCTGATCGATCAGATCTCCGATGGCGGCGGGATTGGAGATGGCATGGGTTTCGGGAGTCAGGACTCCGAGTCCATTCATCAGGAGTTGCTGGGAGACTTTGCTCGTTTCCATACGGAAGGAGCGTGACCCATTGACCACCATCGAACCGGTGGCCTCGAGTGTCGCCAGCAAGGCATGAGCGTGAGCGATGGCTCCGGCATTGCCGCGCATGTAAGAGGAAGGCGAGACACGGTTCAGATAGAGTGTGTGCTTGCGGGCCGCGAGGAGGTCGAACCCGTGGGACCGAACATCGATTCCTTCGTGGGCGATGCCCGATCGGGTCAACGCCTCAAAGAGAGGTTTCAGCCAGGCGTCATTTTCAAAGATGACTCCCACTGATGGAATCGTCGGTGCATCGTGGACGAAGACCGATTCTCCCTCGCCCGTATCGGGCTGAAGAAGGTCGGTGTCGGATCGGGTTCCGTTTTTCCGCGTCATTGCGCCCCCTGACTACTGAAACCTGAGGAGGGGGACTCCCTCCATATCAAGTTTCCGATATGGGAGCGAATTTGTCGAAATTGGCCCGCGGGCCCGAATCAAACCCCGTGGGGAAGCCAGATATTCTTGATCTGGGACGCCCGATCGAGAACTTCCAGCGGAGAATCGATGCAGGTTCCCATCTTCCAGCAAACCTTCATGTTGCCGGTGGAAAGGCGTTCGATCTCCGCCGACAGCTCTCCCTTTCCAAAGGTGCAGATCAGGTCAACGGCATCATGGGCGGCGAGTACGGGAGCCAATTCCGCCTGATTTCCGGTGAGCAGGTTCAGTGCGCCAGCCGGAAGATCGGAATATTCCAGAACCCTGCACATCTCTACTGCGGCCAGCGAATGAACACTGGGCACTGCGACCACGTGATTTCCGGCGGCCAAAAGAGGGGCAACCATCGACACAAATGAGATCAGGGGAGTCTTCGGGGTGTTCGGACAGATGGCTGCGGCGGTACCAAAAGGTTCATGAACTGCCAGAACCAGTCCCCGCCATGGCGTGTCATGAACATGGCCATCGTGTTTGTCGGACCATGAAGCCCACTTGGTCCATTCGCCAACTGCCATTTCAAACTCGGCGCGGCATGTTTCTTCCTGGTCGCCGGTCATATCCATCAACAGGCGAACAAAGTCTTCTTTGCGGGATTCCATGTTTTCAGCGATAAACCAGAGCACTTGAGCCCGGCCGTGACCTGTCATCCCTGCCCATGAACTTTTTCCGGCGGCTTCGACAGCGTTGCGCACGTCCTTGCGATTGGCGAGGGCAGCGAGTCCAACCGTTTCGCCGGAAGGGGAAAGAACCGGGTAGGAGTTTCCGCCGTCGGCCCGGACCTGTTTTCCCCCGATCCAGAGTTTTGCGGTCCGATCGAGGTCAGGGAAGTCCGATTCCTCCATCACCTTCACGGGGGAAGGTGTGTCTTGTGGCTCGCCGGGGATCTCTGCTTCATTTCGGAGGTAGGCTTTGAGACCTTCGACACCACCCTCGCGGCCAAAGCCGGATTCTTTCATTCCTCCGAAACCACTGGAGGCATCGAACATGTTGGTGCCGTTGACCCACACCGTTCCCGCCTTGATTTTTCGGGCGACATGGAGGGCCGTGTCGAGATCCTGGCTCCAGACACTGGCAGCGAGGCCATAGCGGGTGTGATTGGCAATTTTGATCGCCTCTGCGGGAGTCCGGAAGGTGGTGGAAACCAGCACCGGTCCAAAGACCTCTTCTGTGGCGATCTCTGAAGACAGGGGAGCTTCCGGGAAAAAGGTCGGCGGGAACCAGTTTCCTTCAGCAGGGAAGTCGAGATCGGGTTGAATGCATGCGATGCCCTCAGATTGGGCGCGTTCACACATCGCTTCGACCCGCTGGAGATGTTCACCGTCGACGATGGCCCCGATGTCGATGGCCTTGTCGAGGGGATTGCCGACCCGAAGTTTCTTCATGCGAGCTTCAATGCGGGCATGAACATCGGCAGCGATGGATTCCTGAACCAGCAGACGACTGCCGGCACAACAGACTTGCCCCTGGTTGAACCAGATGGCATCGACGAGCCCTTCGACGGCACTGTCGATGTCGGCATCTTCAAATAGGATGTAGGGGCTCTTGCCACCCAGTTCCAGGGTCAGCCCTTTGCCACTGCCCGCAGTGGCTTCACGAATGATGCGCCCGACTTCCGTCGAACCGGTGAAGGCGATCTTGTCCACGTCGGGATTCTCCACGAGAGCAGCACCCGTTTCACCGGCACCGGTGACGATATTCACGACTCCCGCGGGGAGTCCGGTCTTTTCGCAAAGCTCCGCAAAGAGCAGTGCGGAAAGGGAGGTCCATTCTGCTGGTTTGAGAACCACGGTGTTACCGCAGGCCAGTGCCGGAGCGATCTTCCATGCGAGCATCAACAGGGGGAAATTCCACGGAATGATTTGTCCGCAGACTCCCCAGGGTTGGGCATCCGGATGACTTTCTTCAAGAATGTGGGCCCAACCCGCATGGTGATAGAAGTGGCGGGCGACGAGGGGGATGTCGATGTCCCGTGTCTCGCGAATCGGTTTGCCATTGTCGAGAGTTTCGACCACCGCAAAGAGGCGGCTCTGTTTCTGGATCCCGCGAGCGAGGGCGTACAGGTGACGGGCGCGACCTTCAGGGCCGAGCTCTTGCCAGGCGGCCTGGGTGGATTTGGCCGCTTCCACAGCCTTGGCGACATCGTTGGCGGTTCCCGAAGCAAGTTCCCTGAGAATTTCTCCATTCGCCGGGTTTCTGGTGGGAAATGTTTGACCCGATTCGGATGGAATCCACTCACCACCGATGTAGTGGGAGGGAGTTTCTCCACTGCGAGCGATCCACTCGAGAGCAGCACTCTGATCTTCCGGGGCAGGTCCCCAATCGAGATTCTCGAGGATCTGTGCAGGGTTGGAGGTGTCGTTGGACATCGTCATTATCCCATCGGGTGCCGGTGGTGGGCAGAGTACCGGCCGGTTGCATGAAACTCGAGTTGTCGCTCAATGTCTGCCAACAGCGACGAGGCTCCTATACGGAAGCGGTCGGGACGCATCGATTCCAGTCCCAGCTCTTCCTTGACCAACATCAGAAAGGTGATCGATTCCTTGGCGGTGCGGATACCCCCTGCGGGTTTGAATCCGGCGAGATGACCACTGCGCTGGTGGTGTTCGCGGATCGCCCGCAACATCACCAGTGCAACGGGCAAAGTCGCATTCACCGCTTCTTTGCCGGTGGATGTTTTGATGAAATCTGCACCCGCGCCGAGGCAGACCCTTGATGCACGGGCGACCTGTCTCAGATCACCCAATTCACCGGTCGCCAATATCGTCTTGAGACACGCTTTGTCCCCGCAAGCTTCCCGGTAACTGCGAACCTCATCGTGCAAATCCTGCCAGCGTCCTTCGAGAACGAGCGGGCGTGAAATGACGATGTCGATCTCCTGTGCTCCTGCGGCGACGGAGGACCGAATCTGTTCCAGTTTCATCTCATGGGGGATCTGTCCCGCAGGAAAACCGGTGGAGACGGCGCAGACATTGACGTCGCTTCCCCGGCACTCTTCGACGGCGGTCTCGATCAGATTGTGATAGACACACACCGCACCGCAGTGCAGGTCCAGCGGAAGTCCGTGGGCTTCGAGGATGTCCCGGCGAACCGGATTGCGGGCTTTGGCTGCGAGTCGTTTGACGGTTCCGGGGGTGTCATCTCCGGAGAGTGTGGTCAGGTCGATGCATTGGATCGCATGGGCGAGCCAACCGATCTGCCACGCCTTTTTGACGGACCTTCTTCCTGAGAGGGATTTGGCCCTGCGTTCGATGGCAGACAGATTGATACGGGTAGAAAGAACCCAATCGAGATCGAGTTCACCGCCAGGATTGAGCAAGACGTACCTCCAGAATCTCCAGCATCGACAATATTCCCCGGGGGGTCAAGAAATCGACACCAGATTCCTTGGGAGAATCGTCCTCAGCGCTTGCTCTTTTTACCCGAGATCAGCTCGACCATCGCCTTGCCCATGGCATCTCCGACCTGAAAGTAACTTCCCGCATGACCGAACCAGTGGTGACCGTGGCCACTGTTGGGAGAGTCCTCGGGCTTGTAGCGGAATTGGCGGGTGGGCACATAAACGATGGTGCCTTTGTGGGACTCACTCTTCGAAGGTGCTTCCTGGGCTGCATGGAGTTGGCTGTTGTCCGCATTTCCGGTTTGTCCAATGATCACCGGAAGTCGGGGGACCTGAAATTCCTTGCGCAGGTCATCGACGAGATGAAGAAAGTTCTGTGAGTAGTTTTCCAGAGCCCCATCCTCATACATGTCATTCCAGCCCTGGAACCAGAAGAAGCCGGAGATCACCGGTTTCTTTCCCGCCAGTTGTGGGAAATCCTTGTCGATATTGGCGAGGGCTTCACGGATTTCACGAATCATCTGCTGATAAGCGGGGCCAGTCTTGCCGCCGGCGGAGGGGGGGCGGAAATCGACGTGAAGGCTGCGTCCCCCCCAGCAGGTTTTGATCAACAGCACCGGATCTTTGGATGCCTGGCCGAGACGATGCCCAATCTGCAACTCTGGGCCAAAGTGGTGTTTGCCTTCATGGAGGGCGAAACCGATGGAGAGGGGACCTTTTTTCAGTGGACCCCGCTCGGGACGGTAGCGAACGAAGACGTCATCCCGGGAAGTCCAATCGCCGTTTTTGTCACGCAGGTGGGAGAGGCGCGGTTGCCACTGGGGATCTTCCAGAAGCTTCTCCAGATTGCCACGTCCGCCGTTGTAGTGTTCCTCGTGGTCGAGGTCGACGACCGCATGGCCCTCCATATTTGATTGACCCGCGAGAAGGAAGACGCGAATCACTCCCGCATTTTCAGGACCGGGAGGATCGGCGCTTACCGGGTTTGAGAAACCCAAGATCAAGCTGGTGAGGAGGAAGATATGTCTGAAGGACATCTGTGTCTCTTTCTACAGGGGGCTCTAAGTCCCGCTATTCTGATTGATAGCGTTTGAAGACGATACCCGCAGGAATCCCCGATCCGAACTCGAGATCTCGAACCTTGCCCTGCTCATCACGGCGGATTTTCAGTCTCAGCCATGAGGGTTTTCCCAGCAGTCGGTCATCTTTGGTCAACTGCAGGGGATAGGATTCGTCTCCCCAATCGACCAGTTCCATTCCCTGATCACTGGCAACCAGTCGCCAGGTCACCTGCAGCTCGTCGGAGTGGTAGAGACCGGTGAAATCTTCCGCGCTCCATTCACTGACCCATTCCGGTTCTTTCCGGGGTGAGTTTTCTCTTCGACGGTTCTCCCATTCAAATTTGGGAGCATCCCTGAAGAGATCTTCTGCGATGACTTCACTGGTCAGGCGCAGCACTCTGGATGGATTGAAGTTGCTGCGATTGGCAAAGCAGAGAAAGACCCAGCCCTCATCAGGGAAGATCCACATCTGTGAGCGGTAGCCGACCCAGGATCCACCATGGGACAGCCTGGGAAAGCCTCGATAGGTCGATTCGTCGATGCCAAAGCGATAATCGAGTTCCTGACCATCGTTGAGAGTGAAGGGGCTCAGCAGTCGTTGCAAAAGACCCGGTTTCCATTGGTCCCGAATCAGGGCATCGGTCCATTTTCCAAAGTCACGAACGGTGGTGTAGATACCGCCATCGCCGACCTGATCGAGTCCCGTTTCATCCAAACGGTAACGGTTGTTTCCTGAAGGTGAATAACCATTGGCCCGTCGTTTCACCACCTCGGTGGATTCATCATGAAAGTGGGTCTGACTCATTTTCAGCGGCTGGAAGATGTTTTTATCGGCAAACTGACGCAGGGTTTTCCCGGACACCCGCTCGCAGATGATGCTGCAAAGGAAATATCCCGAGTTGCAGTAGGAGTAGCGTTCACCGGGAACAAAATCGAGTCCCCGCTGGCGGCAGATCAGGCGCAGGGCTTCTTCCTTTTCCCAATTGTCCGCCCCCTCGATGTCACACATTTGCATCAGTGATGTGTATTCCCGCAGGCCACTGGTGTGGTGCAACAGGTGACGGATGGTGATCTTGTGACCGTGATCGTGGAGTTCCGGAAGGTAGGTACGGATGTCGGTGTCGAAATCCACGAGGCCTTCATCTTCCAGCAGAAGCATGCATACGGCGGTCACATGTTTGGAAACAGAGGCGATGCGAAAGACGGTTTGCGGAGTGTTGGCGATGTCATGATCGAGGTTGGCCATGCCGTAGCCCTTGGCGAAAACCGGCTCACCATTTTTGAAAGCGGCGATGGCACAGCCTGGATGACCGGGAGAGACGATCGGGTCCATGATTTGATCGACTTGCTCCTCCATCGACTTCGCTTGGGTTTCCTTGACCGATTGACCCATGCAAAAGGGGGAAAAGGTCAGGTGGGAGATGCACAGAAATAGAAACAATACCGATTTCATGAGGCCTTCTCTTCACTTCTTCTCAGCTCGACGATGGAATCAGGACGAAGAGTAAACATCAGAGCCAGGGGAACCAAAGCTGAAATTCCGGAGATCATGAAGAGGTCCGCCCGCTCCATATCCTCTATTCGTGCGATTTCATTACCGATGTAGGTCCCAAGGTTACTGACGGCCATGTACAGCGTGAATTGAGTCGCTGCCGAAGTGGTCCAGCAGATTTTCATGTAGAGACTGAAGAGAGCCACAGTCTGGAATGCGACGAAGCCTTTGAAAACGGGCAGAACCCAAAGGGGGTTGACGGTTGCCGCAGAGAGGAGCAACGAAAAGGAAATCATGGCGATTCCCATGCAGGTTCCTCCGATGGCCGCGATCTTTCTTCTTCCCATTCGGTCGCAAAGGAAACCACCCAAGAGTGCTCCTACCAGTTCTCCGCCGATTCCCCACGTTCCAAATGCCTCAGAGTACTGGCCGGAGGTCCACCCGTAGACATTAATAAACGTATCAGAGGAGAGGGGGATGAAGATGCCCAAGGAGAAGGAAGTGATCACCGAGAGCAGGACGGCTGCACCAGTCGTCCATTTCGAAAGAGCCCTGAATAGTTCAGAGAGAACCAATATGGGAGAGCGAAGCGATTCGGCCTGAGTGGAAGAAGCCTCACCTTTGGACCAGGGAAATCTCTTCTCGCCATCTCGCTCACGCACGAAAAGAACAGCCAACGCGATCAGCAGAATTCCTGTAGCCAAAACCTGGAGTGTCACATTGAGTTCGAACTGTTCAATCAGGTAAACCCCTCCCGTGGTACCGACCGTTGTTCCGAACATTTTAGATCCCCACATGAATCCGTTGACGCGCCCTCTCTCTGATTCTTCAAGGATATCGACCGCAAGAGCATCCGTGGCTACGTCCTGAAGAGAGGCGAAAGCATTGTGTAGAAAAAACACTCCTGCGACGAAGATCAGGGTGCTGACTTCGGTGGCAGAACCGCTTTGGTCGGGGCCTGCAACCCATGAAAAGAACCAGGAGGTCCAGGAGGAAACTTCGACCGTCGTCTCCGGAGCCAGTTTCCCGAGGCCTCCTGCCTGTGAGTTGGCAATCAGGGTCACTGCCATTCCCAACTGGGCCAGGAGAATCCACGGTCGGCGCAATCCCAGCGCAGGGAAACGAATCGAATCGATCAGGGGAGCCCAGAGGAACTTGAAGGTCCAGGGCAGGACGGAGAAGCCTGTGATGATGCCGGCCTCATCACGTGTGAATCCCTGTTCGATAAAAACAGAGAAGAGAGTGTAGAGAACAAAGCCGTAGGGAAACCCCTGGGCAAAATACAACAGGCAAAGGATCGTCGTACGAATCCCCCTGTGGGAACTCATGCTCATGGGGCCTCCTCAAGATAGGCATTTCACTGGCAGGATAGAGGCCTGAATGGGGGAAGTGCAGGGGGTAGGTCGCCGGGACAGGGCAACCTTTCCGGGAAATGACCGAAAATTTCTGTCTTTGTCGGCCCGGGAACAGGATTCACCGAAAGAGACGTTGAGCCTGACCCTGAAAGGAGCGAGATCATGCCGACCCCCACACGACGATTCCTGATTCTGTTCCTTCTGGGAGCCATGGCGACCTCTGCTCTGGCCGGATGTGCGGCCCAAAGCACCTACGTTCAGGCGATTGGCAGCTGGTCCACCGAATCTCCCGTCGTTACCCAATCCGGGTGGGCTTTCTGGAAAAACCGCATGAGTCGATCCATGAAACCGAATGTCCAGTTGACCGTTTACGCTGATGCCAGTTACCGGGTCGAAGTGGCCGGTATGGAATATCAGGGTCAGGCCCAACTGTCCTCACTGTTCGGGGAAGGTCTGGCCATCAAAACCCGGATCGGTCAGGTCGAGGCCCAGGGACGGATTCGCATCATCGAAGGAAAAAAGATGATCATCGAATCGGAAACGGAAAACCTCGGCACCGAGCTGACCCTGCATCGCATGCCTTGATCGGATGGGAAAACAGGGCTTCGGGTCTTTTGAGTTATTTGATTCTCAAGGGTTTATGGAACGAAAAGAGATGATCCCGATTCTTTTTTCGACTTTCGTAGAGCAATTTCTCAAGCGTTTTTGAAGCTTTGATTTCATGCCGAAGAATCCGAACCAGTTCTTTCCATTCTTCTGCACTCGATTTGTGGGATTTCCAGGAAAGCATGAAATCAAAATGAGCCCCATGCCGAAACAGTCGACCAGGTAGCGGGAAAATTCCTCGATCACCGATAAAGATCCCATAACGCAGATAAGGGTGGACCTGTTTGTGGCTTGCGGCTTTCTGGCTGTAGGTGATTGCTGCATGGGAACTGATTCTTCTCAGTTTGGTTTCGATCACGACTCTGGGGATCCAGTCTCCGGATCGTGTCTCTTCCTGAATCAAGAGGTCGGTTTCATATTTCATCTGTTGATAACAGGGCTGCTCTGATGTGTATTCGCGTATTTCGTGGGCATAAGTGAGTCGTATTCCCGTATCGATTCGATATTTGGGGAATGCTTCGGTCAGCTGCTCTGAAATCGAATTAGCCCAGTCGGTTTCCCGCATGATTTACCTTTCGTAAGGCAGTGCTATTCCCTCAATGAGGCCATATTTGGAAGTCCCAGAGTTGCCATCGAAAGATGGAATCCCTGACCGACCTGATGAGGGTTCATTTTCAGCGTCAGTGAAAGTTATTAGAAGGAAAATTCGCCCTGAGATCTCTGCAGATCGGGGTCTTCTTCGATCGAAGGGCCGCGTTTGGATGCCATCAAGGTTTGGGTCACCAGCTTGACTACGCCGACATTGACCGCATTTCCCAGTTGTTTGTAGGCCGCTTTGTCGGGAACCCCTGATTGGGCGAAGATCTCTCCCGGAATTCCCTGAAGTTTTGCCGCCTCAAGAGGGGTGAGTTTTCGGTATTCTTGGATTCCCCGTCGAACTTGGGGACCGACGATGGATGTCTGGGTGATGGCGACGAGGGCGGGCAGATAGGTTGCCGGCTTGACCCGTATTCCACTGGGCCGCATCTGTAAAACCAGATTTTCGAGAGTTCTTCCAGCCCGGGTCGGATGGGCCTTTCTGGCCTGCCATTCAAAAAACTGCCGACTGAAGGGAAACTCGGGCACCGTAAGATTGAGCGGGCCCCAGCGCATTTTCTTCCAGCGGTCAATGAAGGTTTTGTTCTGCACATAAAAGGCGGAGTTCTTGCGCAGGAAGTTCGCCTTCCATGGGGGAGTCCCGGCAGGAATCTGTGGTCGAGTAAAGAATCGGTCCGCCCAGATGGGAAACCCGGGGAGTTGATCGACCTCAATTTCACGGACAAAGAAATCCCAGGCCGCCAGCCAGGTCTGTTCCTGCTCTGAAAGACGGTAGTCCGCCACATTTTTGATTTTGGAATCGGGCAGCAGATATTTTTTGATGTTCCAGTGGTCCGGGTTCCATTCTTCCTTGAAGAGATCCCGGGTCAGGATGGGTGGTGAGCACAGACCTCGAGTATTCCCGTGCCCGACCCTTTCTCCGAGGATAAAGACCCGGTCCCGAACCTGGGGAGCACCGCCCTTTTCTTCAGGAATCAGATGGGGGGACAGCACCACCGGTTGATCGCAGACCCGGTAGCCGGCTTCGCGAAGGCTTTCGATGATGATGCGCCAGGTTTCACGATGTCGTGGCCCTGCCAGATTGCGGACATTTTCCAAAACGAGGAATCGGGGTTCTTTGGCCCGAATGATCTCCATGATGTCAAAAAACAGGGTGCCCCGGGTTTGGTCACGAATCCCTTCCTGTGCCCCCGATTTGGAGAAGGGCTGACAGGGAAATCCGGCACAAAGAACACTGTGATCCGGAACGAGGCGGTCGATCTCGTCGAGATCGAGGGGTTCTCCGTCGGGAGTACAGGTCAGACTACGAATGTCCTCGATCATCTGATGGGGTTTCATGGAGGGAAATGCGGTCTGGTAAACCTGGCGGCATTCCTCATCCAGCTCGACGGTCAAGACACATCTTCCACCCAGTTCTTCCAAGGCATGGTGAAACCCACCAATCCCTGCGAATAGGTCGATGAATCGGAATGAATTAGGCATTCGGTAAAACCAAAACTAAAGAGCGACAGAACAACAATTTGTTCAGGCAACATAATCGATTTCTGCAGTCAATCCATTTCGAACTTTTACTAAATCTGGGCTGCAGTGAGTTCAGTAATGGTCTTTTGGTATTTTCAGCAACTTGATAGTAGGGTTTGCTCACTATTCACAATCTAGTAATAACCAATGTTTAGTTCACGAATTTTGTCTAAGCGGAATTGGTACTTAGAGTTACGAGGTTTGTCGTTGCTATTTTTCATGTTTTTTTGAAAATTAGGACATGCCCATCCTTCTCTGACAGCTTCATTAAGTTGATCAATAGAAGTAAATTCGACTAAACAAATGTCTACAAGTGTGGACTTAATTTTTCTTGCTCTTGGACGAGTACCTTCTTTTATCTTTTTCACCGAATATTTCGAAAGTTTTCCCTTTAACTCTGTATGCCACATGTAGAATTCGCAGGATCTGGATTTTTCACCCTTCACAGATTCACCTATTCCAATAACTAAACCCCAGTGGCCAGTTTCTTGTATACAGCGTTCTACTAACTCGGCGTCATTTGACAGGACCATAGGTTTCTTACTCTTCCCCAAGGAATGGTGCTTGAAGTCCCAGTTTTGTTTTTGGAAGGAGTAGTCCACATTTTTATTTGAATCGAGTTGGAAGGGAGGAGATTCACCCAAGGTTTCTTTCAGAATTTGAAGTGATTTGAATTCGAAAAAAAAACCGGGCCATTCCGTTTGTCTCCAATGAGTTGAACCAGAGTTTTTCATTTCCAGTATCGAAGATTTTCCATCCCATTGTTTTGGGAGGTTATCTAAAAGTAATTTTCGAATCTGTTTTGATTGATTGTGTACCATTACAATTTCCTAAGTGACAAAGCCATGCGCCTGTATCGCCGCACCCAGTGCGGCGGATTCCGGTTCCTCGTGGAGGGTGACGGGGACTTGGAGGGTGTTGGCGATCATCTCACGCCAGAGTGGGTTCTTGGATCCACCGCCGACCAGGCGCAGGGCGTCGACCTCGACTCCGAGGCGTTTCATTCGTGCCACTCCCGAACACAGGTTGGCGGTGATGCCCTCGAGGGCAGCACGGAAGATCACTCCGGGCTGCAGACTGCCCGGGCGAATGCCGGTGATGGTGCCGGTGGCGTGGGGGAGATCGGGGACCCTTTCACCATGGATAAAGGGCACGAACTCGACTCCGCCGCAGCCGGGTTCCACTGCGGATGCGAGGTCGGTCAGTCGTTGGAGGGCGTCCGGATCATCGGGGAAGTACGCCTGTCGGATTTCCTCGGTGACGTTGGTACAGTTCATGACGCACAGGAGCGGCAGCCAGCCACCGTCACTGGAACAGAAGGGGGCGATCAGTCCTTCCGGATCGATCACTGGCTGATCGGTGCGGGTGAAGACGGTACCGCTGGTTCCCAGACTCATGACGACCACCCCGGATCGGGTCGCCCCGGATCCGATGGCGCTCATCATGTTGTCGCCACCGCCGGGGGCGACCGGGATACCGGCGGTCAACCCGAGAGCAGATGCCGCACTCTCACTCACGTGGCCCGCCACTTCTCCCGTCTCGAGGAGTCTGGGTACCTTTCCTGCCAGGCTTTCATTGACCGCGTTCATGGCAGTCTCATCGAACTGGCGCGCCTCGACATCGAACCAGCCGGTTCCCGAGGCGTCGCCGGCCTCCGTCGTCATCGATCCGGTGAGTCGGTAATTGATGAAATCGTGGGGGAGGAGGACGTGGGCGGTCCGTTGCCAATTATTCGCTTCATGACGGGCGAGCCAGGTGACTTTGCTGGCTGTAAAGCCGACGGGAACCGATCGACCCAGTATCTGAGTTAACTGCTGCGCTTCATCCGCCGTGGAAGTGTCGCACCACAGCTTTGCCGGTCGCACGACGGCACCAGAATCATCGAGGAAGACGGAGCCGTGCTGCTGGCCGCTGACGCCGACCCCGGCGATCCTGCTCAGGTCCGTCTGTTCGGCCAGCTGTTGAAGGACCTGGATGACCGCCTGCCACCAGTCGTCGGGGTGCTGTTCGGCGGCACCGGGGGGGAGCCCAGGAAGCAGATCGAGAGGCTGACCGGCCCGGGCGATGACCCCATGATCCTGCTCCGGATCAAAGACGAGACCCTTGACGCTTTGGGTCCCCACATCCAGTCCGAGATAGTGCTTTTGGCCCATATGACCTCCCTGAAGCCAGATTAGCCCCAATGAACCTTTTCCTCAATCCGTAGAAAACAGACCTGAAGGCTGTCCTGCATGCTGCTGGTTTCGGATTCAGGGTGAGTGGCGATTGCCCGCGAACGTAGATCCTGATTGGGAAGGAAGCGAAATGAAGTACAGCCAACAGATACATCGCTCCCGCCGTGTCAGGGTTGCGCCTGATACGACCGTGCAAACGCACCGAATCGGCATGATTGTACCCAGCTCAAATACCACCATGGAAACCGAAATCCCCGAGCTTTTGCAAAGGGCCGGTCGGGGAACTCATCGCTTCACGTTCCATTCATCCCGAATGCGAATGAAGAAGGTCAATCTCAGCGAGTTGGGAAAGATGAATGCCCAAGCGGACCGTTGCGCTGAGGAATTGTCGGACGCTGCGGTGGATGTTGCGGCATACGCATGTCTCGTTGCTGTCATGAGTGAAGGTCCGCAGTGTGCGCAGAAGATGGCCCGGTCGTTGTCAGAAGTTCTGCAAGAAGGCAATCCACAAGCCCAAATGATCACCAGCGCAGGTGCATTGATCGAAGGGGTTCGTCGTCTGGGTGTCAGTAAGGTGGCGCTGATCACTCCTTACATGAAACCATTGACCGCAATGGTGGTCGATTGTCTGGAATCTGCGGGGATTCAGGTGGTGGATACCATCTCACTGGAAATTTCCGACAACTTGGCCGTGGGGAGAAGAGACCCGGAAGACTTGGTGTCGATTGCCAGAGAGTTGGACCTGACAGAAGCGGAAGCGGTCATCGTTTCCGCCTGTGTACAAATGCCGTCCCTGGCAGCGATTCCCCAAGTCGAAGCAGAGACGGGCTTACCTGTTCTTTCCGCAGCCACTGCAACATTGAGATCAGTCCTGGAGGGATTGGATATCCAACTGGACATACCGGGCGGTGGAAGCCTTTTACAAATGAAATCAGAGCCGGCAACAGAAGTGAGGTCAGCATGAAGAGAATTCATATCGAAGAACCTGGCGCGATTGAAACTATCATTGAGTGGGTTCGCCATGAAGCAGTCATGTTGCAGCTTCCCTCAGTTTATTCGTTGGCTGCTGCTCCCACGAAAAAAGGGGTTGAGCAACTCAACTTGCTCAAGAATCGTCTCTCCGGAAAGAACTATGGCACTGTGATGGGAAGGGCAGATCGCTTTCTCGCTCAGGCTCAATCCGGTGCAATGCCCAGGTATTTCCGCGAGTTCGATCGCTTGGAAGAGTTGGAGGGCGCTTTCGTACGAACCGCTTTCGCTCCTGCTGATTTCAATTCACCGGTGATTCGAAATGGAACGCATCAAAGTTTGATTCTGGACGGAATCCACAGGAAGCTTTTCGTGCAAGCGGAAGAGGGTCTGAAAGACATGCTGGATCTGGATCTTTGGGGAGGTTGTGAAATGACTTCTCTGATCTGTACGAGTGCGAACATCAGTGGTGATCCTCTTGGGTCGATCACCGACCGGAAAAGGGCGGAGACTTTCGCTCTGGAGCGGGGAATTGGATTGTTCGTTTCCTGTGAGCAAGATGCAAATTCAGCGGGTTCCTACCCCATCTTCGAGTTCTCTGGCAATGAGGTGAGCATTCAAAGAGAAGGTCCTGGATTGGATCGTTTGATGACGCGGATTCCTGCAAACATTGAGCGAGCTAAAGCGGCGTAAAAAAATCAAAGTCCCCTGAGTCGATGACAGCCTGAATATTGGGAAGTATGGCTCAGGGGTCAATTTGTTAGATCTCTTGCCGGACGAAACCCTATAACTCTATGAAGAAAGTTGTGACTCCCGGATGGGCGATTTGAGATTCTGGAATTCGGTGCATCTGAAACGAAGCAACCCCCACGTATGGACCTTAAGGCAGTTTCTTGTGAAATCGCAGTGCCCAATGGAACTTCGATAAACTCATCCTGACACCACTCCCTGACATTGCCGATCATGTCGTGAAATCCGAAAGGGTTGGCTGTCCGGATTCCGACCTCTGTATGAAATGGAGGTCTGGCAGAACTCTGGGTACTCCCGGATGGGAAATCGATGTGGTAGTAGTCAGGAACAAGGTCTTCCAAATTGCCGCTGGGGAAGTCTGTTTCTGTTCCCCCTCGGGCAGCGATTTCCCATTGGATTTCTGTGGGCAATTTCAGATTCCAACGAGGTAGCCACCTTTGGCAATCATCCCAGGAGATCTGCTCCACAGGGTGAAGCCCGCTCCATTCATATTGGATGCCATTCATGGGTTTTTCGAGTCGTTCGGGACCGTAGCCACTCGGATTTGAACCGGTGAGTCGCTCCCATTGGGATTGGGTCATTTCATACTTGGAAAGGAAGTAGGCACTTTCTTTGACCTGAAGAGGAGGGCCCTCCCAGTTTTCAGTGAATGGGTCAAAGCGGGGAAGTTCCCTGGATTGAGATTGGGAACCGATCAGAGAAGTGGATTGGGGAACCAAAACGAGAACAACTCCCGTTTCAGGGGTCAGGATCAGTTTTCCTTCCGAATTCCGCGAGGCAGGAACACCACTGGGAATATGCGCAAACTCCCAGAGTCCTGAATCAGGATCAACACCGATGGGAAGCAGGTCCTCTTGGGGAATGATGGGCAGGCTTTCAGAATAATGTGGAGATGCAGAAATCTTCTCCAACGTAGCGTTCCACTTTCGCTGCCAGGACTCTTTCTGGCTCTGTCGATTCTCCAGATATTGAAGACGCCTGTGAACTCCCCAGCCGTGATCGGGGTGAATGCCCAATCCCACCAGACCCGTGTCCGGATCGGTGAATTTTTCGATTCGGTGAATCAACTCGTATAATTCCCTGTACCACCATGCATCTTTTGAATCATTGAAAACCGGAGGGGTGGATTCGGGAGAGGTCGAGAGTGAGCGAAGACGATCAAGGGCTTCTTTTTGTTGCTCCAGGGAGGGTGTCCGCCGCTCATCTCCAGAGCTGTCGGTACGAGTGCTTCCATTTACCAATCCCTCTGCCCGACGAATCCAATCCTGGTAATGCGGAATCTGATCCTCTTTGAGAGGCCATAGCTGATTCGCTTCCAGAATCAGTTGGTCAATATCCTGATCCATGGACAGCGACAGCACCTCCGTCAATCTCTGACTGGCGATGGACTTTTGTTCATATGCAAACCAGCCCATGGTTGCGATGGTCAAGATGAAGATAGTGCCGATCACTGCCAATGTGGTGATAAAGGGATGTCGGCGACACCACTTCTGAAAGAGATAAAGCTGCGAAACCGGGCGGGCCTCGATGGCTTCTGATCCACCCAGATGACGTTCGATGTCATCAGAGAGTGACTTCACTGTGGAATATCTTCGATCCACATCGGATTCGAGGGCTTTCAGCGCAATCCAGTCCAGTTCATTTCGTATCGAACTGCGATCTTCTTCCGAATGGGAAATCCCTTTTTGATGGCTTGGACGGGAAGGAACGTCTTCCCGAAGAATCCGGAGGATTTCGGTCTCATGGTTTTCCCTGAGATTCCCGAACGGAAGTTGACCAGAGATCATGCGATAGAGAATCACACCCAGAGAGTAGACGTCACTGCGGATATCGGCATCCGCTCCGTGGCTCCAGGCTTGTTCCGGGCTGATGTAATCCCATGTGCCCAGAACATAGCGATCACCGGTGACCAGAGTCTTGTCTGTCAATGGGTCTGAGAGCGCCTTGGCCAGACCGAAGTCGATGACTTTGACGTGAGGTTGACCATCCTTGTCTGTGACAATGATGTTTCCCGGCTTCAGGTCTCTGTGGAGGATTCCCCTGGAGTGGGCATGTTGAACCGCGGAGCAGACCTGTTGGAAAACTTCCAATTTTGTCGAGAGGGACGGGGAAGTTTCTTCGACCCAGTCGAGCAGAGTCAATCCAGGAATGAATTCCATGACGAAATACGGGCTGCCATTGTCCATATGACCACTGCCGATGACGTTTGCAATATGATCATGATTCAGACGGGCAAGAGCATGCATTTCTGCATCAAAGCGCGCAAGAATCTCACGGGTCCCCATTCCGAGACGAATCACCTTGATCGCAACGGTTCGTCGAAGGCCAGAGATTTCGCGGCACCGGTAGACTTCTCCGAAACCCCCTTCACCGAGGAGAGCTTCTGTCTCATAACCTGCTATTTCCAGAGGTGGCGGATCCGGTCTGTCTGAAGTCACACTCGGGTCTTTCGGATAGAGTGAGAATGGCCGCTCTCGTCGATCCTTCGACAGTGATTAGATTCAGATTCTATCCGAGGTTAAACAGGATTGCGTGCCCGATTCCGACAGATTTCGACGGCACTGCATTGGGCTCCCGGAATCGCCTTCGGTTTTTCTGCCCGAATCCGGGCACCGGTTACTCGAGCATCCTCGAAGCACAATTCCGCAACTTCCTCGACAAGCGTTTCGAGTAGTTGGTATTTTCTCTCAGTGATCAGGGCCTGCGCAGTTTGGGCCAGTTGAAAATAATCGACCGTATGCTTGACGTCTTCAGTGGCGCGGGCCTGCTTGAAGCTGGTTTCCAACTCGATGGTTAATCTCAGTGGCTGGGGGGTCACTCGTTCCTCGGGCAAAATCCCGATAATGCAGTCGAACTCGAGCCTGTCGACGATGACCCTTCCCATATTTACCCCGGTGCCATTCAACAGATTGCTGGTGTTGGGGTGATCCAGCATATCTCTGGTGGGAGAGTTCAGATCGATTTTCAGTGCTTCATCCAGCGTCACCCAGCAGTGATCGACAGATTCATGGTTTCGGGTGACTTCAGTAGAATCGGTCATCGCGAGGTAACCATGGGAGATGAAATGGGCCGGTTCGTGGAAGTCAGAGGGATTACTGATTTCCTGGACAAGGATCTCGCTGATCCGATTCAGTTTCAGGCCCGTTTCCTCCATGACTTCCCGATGAATTGCCTCGCTGAGGCTTTCACCATATTCAACCTTCCCTGCGGGTAGGGCCCATTTCCCCTGCCACTTGGGCGACTTGAGAAACAGCAGTTTTTGATCCCTGTTTTGAATCAGAGCTGCGACGGTAACCAGTGGTCTGCTTTTCTCACTGCTCAACTGTTTGCCCGCTTTCGTGATTTGAGAAGTTCGGTGATTTTCAGGCCAATTATTTCGGTCGTGTTGAGGACTGAAACCGGATCGGGGATGTGCTCCATGGGTTCTTGGAAGAAGTGAGCGTGGCCTTCCCGAACCATCCTTTGAAGTGTCCTGATGTGGTAGATCTCCATCGCTTCCTTGTCGCAAGTGACGAGGAGTGGTTTGCCCTGCATCGCTGCTTCACTGCACATCGACAGGCTGTCTCCGGTACAAAAAATGACTTCTGCTTCCTCGAGCAGTTTTTTGTAGCGGTGCGAATCTCCCTGTTCCCAATCGATGAAAGTTTCCTCCACCGGTGACAGTACCTTTCGCAGGACATGAAGAGAACCTTCAGGAGTTCGCCTGCTATTGCTGATGACGAATTTGCCATTCCAGAGTTGCGCCTGCTTGAGGAGCCTGTTCGCCAAACGTTGTGCATAATCTTCTGTAAAGCCCTCGCAGTATCGTGTGTTTCCGCCGAGAAGGAGAGCCATTCGGGGAGAGGAAGAGACCGGTTGAGGGGGTGTGGGATTCGGCTGAAGGCGACTGGGTACACCCAAAATTTGCAAAACATGATCCCCCGAAAGTTCCGGATGGGGGGGAGCAACAACGAGATCGTATCGCTGAATATTGGGGTCGAGTTCGTCCGGGAGGATGGAGGCGACAAAGACGGTCAACGGATTGCCAATTTTGCTGGCAAGGTCAAGTGCCAGTCGGGTGGTATCCTCCCCTGTTCCTGCGATCAGAAGGTCGTACCCCAGCAGCTCGGGATGGGTACTGCCGTTCACTACTTCTTCTGCAGTGGCAAGGGAGACCTGAGAGATCTCTCCTTCAAGCCACTCGGCAACACCCATTCGGCTGTTGATTTCGCCAGTGTAATCGCTGCCCAAAACCAGGGTTCTGGTAGGAGGAGTACTCATTACTCGGACCTGCGCAGATCTTGCTCAATCGTTTTTGCAACCCTGGCACCTCCTGCGAGGGATGAAACAACAGCGGAAACTTCATGCCGATTCAAATCGCCACAGCAGTAGATTCCCTGAGAGCACCATCTCCCATCAGAATCGAGTTGGGGGAAGCCCTGCTGGTCCATGGTGAGTTCCAATTTCTCCAGAATCTCGGACATGCCTTCGAAACTGGGAGTGAATCCCAATCGCAGGTAGACCTTGTCAACTTCGAGAGTGAAAGATTCTGCAGAGTCCGACATTTCGACCTCCACAGAAGTTTCTTTTTCGCGAAATGAAGTAGGCGCGCCCAGTATCACCTGAAGTTTCCCAGATTCGATGTGGGATTTGATCTGTGCCTGGATTGATGACTGTGCCTTGGGGAGTGAACGGCATGCGAGTGTAACATTCGCACCTGAATTCACGAGGTCGTTGGCTGTAAAAAAAGCATTGTCGGCTCCACCGACGACGAGTGATCGTTCGCCAACATGGCTGCTTCTTCCGGTGAGGTGGCCGAGGGGATCAAGTTCGATGAGATCAGATAGGGCCTTTTGATCCGTACAATCAAGGGCGCGAGGTCGGACGCCGGTCGCGAAGACGACTGCTGAGCAGTTGATCTCCGATTTTTCGTCGCTTGAAGTATAAGAGAGTTTGAAGTGATGTGGTTCATCGCAACGAATAGAAAGAATGTTGACCTCTGTCAGGACTTGCAGGTCTGAAACTGTGCATTGTTCCTGAAGTTTTTTTGCAAGGTCGATGCTGGTGATTTCTGGCATTCCCGCAATCCAGCGATTGGGACGGTCTATCTGACCCGGGGTTCCACCTGTTTCAGATCCTGATTCGAGAATGATCGGGTGGTGCCCCAGATTTTTCAGCCACAAGGCACATGAGATGCCTGCAGGGCCGCCACCAAGGATGACAACGGTCTCGGGAGTGTGATCCAACAGGGGGACTGTCTGCATGGTTCCTTTTGTTTCAGCGTGCGCCGAAAAGGTGCTCCATGAGGATCTGGTCGAGTCGCTCCCAGCGAAGCCCTCTGGCACCGATCGCATCGGCATCGATTTCCAGTGATTTGATTCTCTGGGCATTATCCGCACTGTAGGAGGAAAGTAATCCATCGATGGCTGGATTCTTCATATCGGCGATCAGTTCGCGAACTTCTGGATCAGCATCAAAAGCCTGGGCTTTCTCCTTGAGGATCTTGTAGGTGCGCATACATCCACGGGCGAAGTCCCAGACACCTTCCACGTCCTCTGTTCGGTAGGCGTGGGCATCGAAGTGGCGGCTTCCCTCCCACCGTGGAGTTCCCGAGGTTCCTTCGAGCAAGCGTACGAGGAGAAATGCCTGCTTGGGGTCCTCCGCACCAAATCGGAAATCCTGATCGTAGCGACCAATCTTCTGGCTATTCAGGTCGATATGAAACAGCTTGCCCGCTTCCATTGCCTGGCCAACTCCATGAACAAATGAGAGCCCAGCCATGGTTTCATGGGCGACCTCAGGATTGACGCCCACCATTTCCGAGTCTTCCAGGGTCTCGATGAAGTGAAGCATATGCCCCGTGGTCGGGAAGTAAATGTCACCTCTCGGCTCATTGGGTTTTGCCTCCAGGGCAAACTTGAGGGCGTAGCCCTGATCACGCACATATTCACAGAGGAAATTCATCGCTTCGCGAATCCGCTGAATGGCACTGCGGGGATCGCGACATGCTTCTACCTCAGTTCCTTCACGACCACCCCAGAAGACATAAGTCTCAGCACCCAATTCGACCCCGAGATCGATTCCCTGCATCGTTTTTTGCAGGGCAAACGCCCGTACTTCAGGGTCGTTGGCAGTAAAAGCACCGTCTTTGAAGATGGGATGGGAGAACAGGTTGGTGGTTGCCATGGGGACCTTGATGCCACTCTCTTCACAGGCGCTTCGGAACCCGGAAACAATCCGGTCCCGTTCGGCGAGGCTTGCACCGAAGGGGACAAGATCATTATCGTGAAGATTCACCCCGTAGGCTCCCAGCTCGCCCAATTTGCGAACGATGTCACAGGGATCCAGAGAAGGACGGACTGCAGCTCCAAAGGGATCTCTCCCCGGATTTCCCACGGTCCAGAGTCCGAAGGTGAAACGATCCTCAGGCGCGGGGGCAAAACGATCAGACATCAGCAATCCTCTGCAGGGAGCGAAACCCAACTTTGATTTTTGTTCGATTCCAGAGCCGCACCGATGAATCGGACTCCCCGAACTCCATCGACGATTCCGGGGAAGGGGAGTTCCATGGAATTGTTTTCACCACGAACAGCTGAGGCGAAGTTTTTGTAGATGTTGGCGAATGCTTCCAGATATCCCTCTGGATGCCCTGCCGGAGTTCGACTCAGGGCATTTGCGGATTCGCCAACAGCACCGGTTGAGGTCCGGAGATTGCGGGCTACACCATCTTCTCCGGTGATCTTGAGATCGTTGGGATGCTCCTGGTCCCATTCCAGTGCACCACGGGTACCGAATACCCTGATTTTCAATCCGTTCTCCCGGCCGAAGCAAACCTGGCTGGAACAGAGTGTGCCCGTGGCTCCACTGGCCATGCGAATGAGTATCATGTCATCGTCGTCGAGGGCTCTACCGTCGACAAAGGTGTTGAGCACTGCGAGGAGGGAGTCGACCCGATCGCCTGTGATAAATTCCAGTAGTTGGTGAGCATGGGTTCCAATGTCTCCCAATGCGCCAACCGGGCCAGACCTCGCCGGGTCCGTACGCCAGTCCGCCTGCTTCTGGCCACTCTCTTCCAGTTTTTCGGAGAGCCAACCCTGAAGGTATTCGACATAGACTTTTCGAATCGTTCCCAGCTCTCCCGAGAGAATGCGCTCTCGAGCTTCGCGGACCATCGGTGAGGCGGAATAGTTGTGGGTCAGGGCGAAAATCTTTCCCGATTCCGCCACCGCCGCTTTCATCTCCAGTGCTTCTTCAAGGGAGATGCAGAGGGGCTTGTCACAGATCACATGGAATCCGGCTCGCAGTGCGGTGCATGCGGGACCGTGGTGAACATGATTTGGAGTGACGATGCTGACCGCCTCGATCCGTTCGGATTCAGGGAGAGCAGCCTCGGACTCAATCATTTCTTCCCAGGAGGCGTAACAACGGGAAGGCTCAAGTCCCAGTTCCTCACCAGTGAGGCGAGTGTTTTCCGGGTCTCTGCCAAAGCAACCTGCAACCAGCTCAAACTGGTCATCCATACGCAGGGCGATGCGATGAACCGCACCTATGAAGGCACCCTGACCTCCACCGACCATTCCAATTCGGACTCGCTGGGACATGGTGCCTCCTAGTTATCCAGACCAAGAATCTTCCGATTCATTGCCGGGTCACTGCCTCCGGCAAAATCATCGAAGGAGGATTCGGTTACCTGAAGAATGTGCTCAGCGACAAAGGTTGCTGCTTTTGCAGCACCCGCAGATTTGTCTTCGTAGGGGCATTCCCATTCGACCACAGCCCAGCCGTCGAAGCCGTGTCTGGTCAAGGCCGTGAAGATCCCCTGGAAATCGATGGCCCCATCACCGGGGGTCCGGAAACGACCCGGACGATCCTTCCAGTCCAGGTATCCACCGTAGACTCCACTCCTGCCCGATCGAACCAGTTCGGCGTCCTTGACGTGGAAGGATTTGATGCGCTCGTGATAGATGTCGATGAAGTCGATGTAATCGAGAGCCATCAATTCAAAGTGGCTGGGGTCGTAATTGATGCACGCCCGTGGGTGGTCCTTGACTTCTTCAAGGAACATTTCGAAGGAAGCCCCATCGTGCAGATCTTCACCGGGATGAATCTCAAAGGAGCAGTCGACTCCACACTCTTCAGCGTGATCCAAAATGGGTAACCATCTTTTGCCCAGTTCACTGAATGCTTCTTCTATCAGCCCGGCTGGTCTTTGTGGCCATGGATAAACGTATGGCCATGCGAGTGCTCCACTGAAGGTCACCATCGAAGTAAGCCCCAGGTTCTTACTGGCGGTCAGGCAATTCTTGACCTGTTGGATGGCCCACTCGGTTCTTTCCCCGGGTTCTCCCCTGACCGATTCATCGGCGAATCCATCGAACATGGCGTCGTATGCAGGGTGGACCGCAACCAACTGCCCTTGCAGGTGGGTTGAAAGTTCAGTGATGGCCAATCCTCTCGATTCGACTCCGCCACGCCAATCGTCGCAGTATTGCTGCGATTCAGCCGCGAGCCCGAGGTCTATGCAGCGTGGATCCCAGGTGGGGATTTGGACCCCGAGGTAATCCAGATCGCGGCACCAATCGAGAATGGTGTCGAATTGATTAAAGGGTGCGTCATCGGCCATGTATTGGGCGAGAAATAGGGCTGGGCCCTGAATGGATGCCATCGGTTACCTCCTGCAAATGCCAAACTCCCTGCCTCTGGTTCCCAAACCTGAGATCCGGATAGAGAGCGGCTGAATTATGGCGGGGGATGTCCCCGCATAAGCATTCAAATTCAGGCACGAAGTGGGAGGCGTCAAGGGTGATCAGGAGGGCCGAAAACAGGGTCTGGGGGCCGAAATGAGGCCTGAAAAGCGTGTCAATTAGGCCATTTTACAAAAAAACCGGAAAATAGGTCCGATATCGAACAGTACGGGGATTTTTCTATGGGAAGGCGGCGTTTGCCCTCCCGGTTGGGGAGTGTGTGCCCAAATACCGAGTTGGTACACCTTCCCCATTCACATTAAGGTCGATAGGGTTGAAATCCCATATTTCATGGAACAGGAATCCCGATATGAGCACAAACAGGACCGCCTTGTTGTTGATCGGTTTTCAAAATGACTACTTTCACAAGGAAGGTATTTTGACGGGTGCGTTGGAGGATGTCAGCGGCCGGGACCGAATGCTTGAAAACACCCTCAACCTGATTGAGGAGGTCAAGGACAGAGATGATTTTCTGGTGATCTCCACACCTATCCAATTCACTGAAAACTACTCCGAATTGAATGAGCCCACGGGAATTCTCAAGTTGATCAAGGATACCGGGGCATTCCTGAAAGACAGTTCTGGATCACAAACGATTGAAGAGTTTTCTCGATTCTCCGATTCAATTCTCGAGATCAAGGGCAAGCGTGGTCTGAATGCGTTTTCCAATACAAATCTGGAAGATTTTCTCAAGGAAAATAATGTCGACCGGATTGCATTGGCTGGTGTGGTGACCTCTGTCTGCATCGATTCGACGGGCAGGTCCGCTCACGAAAAAGGGTTTGAAGTGACAGTTCTTTCCGATTGCACCGCAGGAAGAACTGAATTTGAGCAGCAGTTTTATTGCGATCAGATTTTCCCGCTCTACGCAGCGGTCGAAACCAAGGAAAAACTGATTCAAACGAAACCTGAGGTTTCTGCGTGATCGATGGAGACTTGACCCGCTCTCAAGAACTTCAAGTCGAGGCGAATAACCGGCTGATCGAAGAGTTGGCCGGCAAGAATCAGAAACTGGAAGAATCCAGAAAGCGTTTTCAGGACCTTGTGGATCAACTTCCCTGTGTCGTACTTCGATTTGATGAAGACGGTCAGGTGGAATATGCCAACCACACCTGGTCTTCCTTTATCGGTAGCGACCCTGAAGCAGTCGTTGGGGAAAATCTGGAGTCCCTGATTCATGAAGATGATCGGGGGAGCCTTCTTCGCAGTATGCGGAAAAACAACACTGTGGAGTTGAGGCTCATCCAAGAGAATGGTGAGTATCGCTGGGTCCGTTTCAGTTGCCAAAAAGTCTCAGAGAACACCTATCAGGGGCTATTGGTTGATTTGATGGAGACCCGCAAGCTTGAGGAATTACTGCGCAGATCCCAGAAGATGGAAGCGATCGGCAGGCTTTCCGGAGGTGTTGCCCACAACTTCAATAATCTGCTGACAGTCATTATGGCTGCAGTGGACAGACTCTCCGGAATGATCCCCGCACAGAGCGCAAGGTCGGTGAAAGAGGTCGAGAGAATTCAGCTGGCCGCAGGCGAGGCTGCCAGTGTGACTTCCCAACTTCTCGCTTTCAGTCGTCAACAGGTATTGGCACCAGCACTGTGGGATGTCCGGAATATTTTTGAAGAATGCGAAATTCTCGCTGGTGACCTCGTCAAATCCCCTGGTGTGGAATTTGTTGTAAACAAACCTGATCCTGATGAAGTCCTTGTTTTTGTAGACAAATCCCAGATCCACCAGGTCTTGCTGAATCTGGTCCTGAATGCACGGGATGCTGTCGGGGGGACTGGCAGAATTACCGTTGGAGTGGGAACTACAACTCTGGGAGTTCAGGAAGCAGCAGAGCACGATATCGACAGTGGTGAATTCGTCCAGATTTATGTCAATGATGATGGAGTGGGAATGTTGCCACAGGTGTTGGAGAAGATCTTTGAGCCATTCTTCACAACCAAGGATGTGGACAAGGGAACCGGATTCGGATTGGCCACGAGTTACGGAATCATGCAACAGAGTGGGGGAGCCATCAGGGTTTCCAGCGAGTATGGCTTTGGAAGTACCTTTGAAGTTCTTTTGCCGATTCCCAATGGAGATGAAGAGAAGTCTCACTGTGAGGAGACCCCTGTCGATTCTGCACTGGAATTCGGCAACATCCTCGTAGTTGATGACGAGGAGATGATTCTGGAGTTGACCTGTGAAGCCCTCCGCGAAGACGGACATACTGTGACGGGGGTCTCAGGGACTGTGGAAGCCCTGGCGGAGTTGAGTGATCCTCAAAACCGTTTTGACTTGCTGATCACTGACGTGGTCATGCCGGATGGGGGCGGTCGAAGATTGGTTGAAGAGGCAGAGAAGCTCGAATACAAACCCCAGATTATTATTGTCTCAGGATATGATCGCGACTTCCTCGGCGACGATCAAAACTTCGGTGCATTTATGCAAAAGCCCTATTCACTGAGTGATTTATTGCAACAAGTCCAAAGATTTCTTGCGAAATAGCATGACCTGGTCGGTCTCAATCGCATTCTAGGCCAGTTCTCCAGTTGCAACCCACCTCTGACTTTGCCAAACTCCCCAAACCTGTGCGTTACCAGATACAACCCACTGGCAAAGGAGTGAGGCGTTCATGTCTTCCAAATTTCTGACTTCTCCGCCCTCAACGGAAGAAGTTCCCAAGGGGATTCCCTACATCATTGGAAATGAAGCCGCAGAGCGATTCAGCTTCTACGGTATGAAAGCCATCCTTGTGGTTTTCATGACCCAGTATTTGCATCTGTTGCCAGGAGCATCCAGTGATGAAGCAATGCGAAATACGGAGGCACTGGAGAATTATCATCTCTTCACGTCTCTCGTGTACTTCACTCCGATCATGGGTGCGTTACTTGCAGATATCTTCTTTGGCAAGTATCTGACGATTCTGTCCCTGAGTCTTGTTTACTGTGCTGGACATGGGGCGTTGGCGTTCATGGGGTTGTCAGAAAGCATCGATCCCCAGCTCGCCCTGATTTCAGGACTGGTATTGATCTCGATAGGATCAGGAGGAATCAAACCCTGTGTCAGTGCCCATGTGGGGGATCAGTTTGGAAAGAAGAATGCACACCTTCTGACCAAGGCATTTGGTTGGTTCTATTTCTCCATCAACCTGGGTGCGTTTATCTCCACCCTGCTGACACCGTGGTTGCTGAATTGGTATGGCCCTCACTGGGCATTCGGCATTCCGGGAGTCTTGATGGCGATTGCGACTCTGCTCTTCTGGATGGGGCGTAACGTCTTCGTCCACATTCCGGCGGGTGGAAATGAATGGTTCAAGGAAACTTTCAGCCCTGAAGGCCTCAAGTCCATCGCCAAGGTCTCCGTGGTTTTCCTGTTTATCGCAGTCTTCTGGTCCCTGTTCGACCAAACAGGGTCTTCGTGGGTGCTTCAGGCGGAAGACATGAACCGGCAATGGCTCGGGGTGACATGGCTTTCATCACAGATTCAGGCCATCAATCCGATTCTGATCCTGCTCTTTATCCCACTCTTTCAGTTTGTGGTTTACCCGGCCATCAATCTCGTTTGGCCACTGAATCCGATTCGCAAGATCACTCTCGGTCTTTTCATTACTGCGGGATCATTCGCCATCGTTGCGATCACCCAGTCGTGGATCGATCAGGGACAGCAACCCAGCATCGCCTGGCAACTTTTTGCGTATGCGGTCATCACTTTTGCTGAAGTGATGGTTTCCATTACAGGCCTGGAGTTCGCTTACACTCAGGCACCCAAGAAGATGAAGTCTGTCATCATGGCACTGTTCCTGTTCAGTGTCTCATTGGGCAACGTTGTGACTGCTGTCGTCAATAACACCATTACGATTGAGAGTGGTGTGCAGGTGGCCAGGGAAACAATGCTGGATGAATCTTCCACTGCTGCTGTGCAGACCACGAGTTTTGATTCTGGTGATGAGATTGTTTGGGTCAAAAAAGATGCTGAGCCGTGGAAGTTGTCAGCCATCCGATTGAAGGATATGCCGGTTCTTGAACAGGCGAGAGACAGAATCGGTGAATTCTGGAATCAACAGGATCGCTTGCCAAACAATGAGGAAGGGCAGAAGCAAATCGCCGTTCTTCAGGATCAATTTGGTACTCCCCTCAGGTACCTGCTGCTCAATAGCAAAAACTTCCATATCTATTCCGCAGGTAAGGACAAGATTGCTGAAACAGAGGACGACGCCTGGATCAAGGTGACGAGAACCTGTGTTTCGGTGTCGGAGCAGAATTTGGCCAGTGAAAACGCGGGATCGACTTCTGACGCCTACACCTGGCTTGAGCGCCGTCAGGCGGAACTGGACTTCAAAAAGGCTCAAACCGCAAATGCAGCAGAAGTCGCTTCGCAGAGCTGGGAGGATTATCTCCCCAAGAGAGAGCCGGTAGTCGCTGCTGAGATCGCACCACAAAAGTTTGCTTCGACAGTCGACCCCAAGATCGGTGGAGATGTGACTCTCAAGGGGGCCGGTTACTTCTGGTTCTTCACCCGTCTCATGCTTGGAACAGCAGTCTTGTTCATCGTGGTCGCTTTCTTCTACAAGCCCAAAACCTACATTCAGGGCGATGACGACGATGAGGAGAGCGAGAGCTCGGACGAAGATTGATGACGATTTGGACGATCTTTCTGTTTTTCGGTATGGGGTGGGTGTCGCATGAAGACACCCACCCCGTTTCGTCAGTAACCACCGTCGAAGTCGAGGCTGAGGGTTGGGGAGACGCAAGCCCTGAGGATGTGCAAAAGATCCTTTTGTCAGTGGTCGAGTGCATGGAATCCAAGTCAGGGGTGACAATAGGTAAACCGTTGCGTGTTCAGCCGGTGGGTGGACCAATGGTGCTCTTTAAGAGAGAGCCGGATGGCGGATATCGGGTTTGCCTGCAGGTGTCAGGTCGATATTGGAGCCAAATCGTCTATCAGTTTTCTCATGAGGTCGGACATATTCTCTGTCGATATCAGCCAAACCCCGGGCCTCAGGCATGGCTGGAAGAAGCGGTATGTGAAGCACTGAGTTTTCAGGTGTTGAAATCCCTGTCAAAAAGCTGGAAGAAAAGCCCACCCTTTGAAAGTTTGCGCGACTATTCCCAGTACCTCATGGAGTACGCGGAAGCGATGGCTTCACGCTGCAAGCCTGTGAAGGAGACTGGACTCAGTGAGTGGTATCAGTCAAATCGGGAACAACTCGAGAAGGGGCATCACGATAGGCCACTGATTCGGGTTTTCAGTTGTCATTTTTCCGATTGGCTGGAAGAGAATCCGGAACTGTGGAAACGGGTTCCTGACCTGGGTAAGGGGTTGGCAAATCCCCGGGAAACGGTGATTGAGCGAGTCAAACGGTGGACTGCAGGTTGGGGAGAGGGTGAGTTGCCCTGGGCCAGGAAAATGCTGGAGATCTTCATGAAGATGGATGGTCAGGCAGACAACGGTTCCTCAAAAAGCCAACCATGAGAGGTCAAGTCTTCCGCTTCAACCTTGAGGTCACCGAGAATGTAGAGGTACTCGGTGTTTTTGACATGGGAGACTTTTCCCACTTTCTCTCCTGAAGGTGCATGAATTCCGATACGAGCTCCGACATAGCGAGGGTGAATTCTCGATAACACCTGCAGGTTTCCGTGTTTTTCCAGAAGTGACTCCATTTCAGGTCTGGGGAGGTATCCCTCGTCGCTGAAAGAGATGATTTTGATGGGGGCGGAAAGGTTTTCCATCAGTTGCGTCATGGCCTGATGAATCCCCGGTTTGGAATTGAAATCGCTGCGTTTTTCCCTGCAATCAGTCCTTTTGCATGCGACTCCGTAGACTTCGGGCTCGTCCCACAAAACCAGAGTTTCCCAGACATGATAATTGCCGATGTACTTGTGTTGATTGTAGGGGGGATCGAGATAGGCGACGTCGGCCTCCAGTTTTGAAGCAGCTTCCTGCGCCTCCAGGCAGTGTGCCTGTGCTTTTCCCAGTGGACTTTTTGGAAGAAGTTGAGGAGTTCTCATCCGAAGAGGTTGCAGGGACCGTTTAGACCATTCTTTGAGGTATGCCATTTGTACACCGACGGTGGAGTCGACTCGATCGGCGGCTTCCATCAGCTCCGCAAGAAGAACACACTTCAATTCCTCATCGGGATCCAGTTTTTCGATCTCTTCTCGAATCGCTTCGATACGTGCGCCATTATCAGGGGTGAAGTATCGGCTTTTTCGGCAATAGGTTTCTGTAAACCAGCCCTCTTTTCCGGGAAGGGCATTCAGATGGTCGATGATAGGTTCAATTTCTCCCAATCTGTCCGAGTCACACACGACATGGGCGTTGGCCAGAACCCAGGCATACCGGTTCCAGTCATTGAGAATTACCTGCCAACCTGAAGATTTCATGGCATGGCCGACTCTGGAAGTTCCGCTGAAAAGGTCCAGAAAACGCCCTTTTTCAGGTACCCCACCGACGACAGCCTGTATTCCGGGAATCAGTAGGCGTTTGGAGCCGAGATACTTGATCAAATCGATCCCTTTCTTGGAACTGGGGACATTATTTTTTCATGTGCGGTCTCCAGCAAGGGGTATCATAAAGGCTATTGTTGGTTTGATAAAAATCGCGTCAAGGCTGTGTCCCGTATCTCATTCTACGCGATCAGAGTTTTTATCCTGATGAACAGGACCAATACCGTGAAAATCAGTTTTTCGCTATTTGAGATTCCAGGAGTATCGAGCCTGCGTTACTTCCTGATTTTCGCCACGTCAATTTTTCTGATTTCGGCGGTACTCCCCTCCAGTGCCCACAGCCAATGCCCTCCGGGCTCATGGGTATTGACCGGGCAGGTGGTCGATGAGGCCGGGAATGGTATATCCGGTCTGGACCTCGATTTGGCCAGCGGAACGACGGGTCTTGCACTCCTCGTTTCAGGGGACGTGACACTGGCGGATGGCACATTCAGCATGACGATTTGCCAGGTGACCACTCCGGGCACGTATCTTCTGAGCGTCAATCCCCAGTTGGACGAATTGCTGTTTCCCATCGAAGACCTCCCGGTCTCCCTCAGTGGATCGACTTCTCTGGGAGTTTTGACTCTGGATACGGCGGCGATCATCACTGGAAGAGTGATCGGCGAGAATTTTGAGATCCTCCCTGCTGTCGATCTTGATTTCACCGATGCGGTAACGGGAGCGGTACAGGTATTCTCCGGGGATTACACGATTGTGGATGGCACTTTTTCGACAAAGGTGGTGCCGGGCTTCTGGGACGTCCAGTTCACCGCGAGCCCTCTGAGCACTCCCTTGCAGATGGTTCCCCGTGAGTTAAGAGATGTTTTGGCCACTACAGTCACAGACTTGGGTGATGTCCGACTTCGTCAGGGACGTTTTCTGACGGGAACCGTTTTGAATCCTGCGGGATCTCCGGTTTTCAATGCTGACCTGGATGCACGTGATCTGATCACCGGTGAAAAAATCGTGACTCCGGGTGACAATACCAACTCTTCGGGAGTCTTTGGAGTTTGGGTTCCCGAAGGTGACCTGGAAATCGAAATAGAACCACCTAATGGGTCGACACTGGTGCCGCTACTCCAGGAAATCAATGTTCCCACAACCGGAGTTGATCTGGGAATCTTGACGATGGTTGAGGGAGTCGCAGTTTCGGGAGTGGTCATCGATGGCGCCCAATCGGTGGTGCCGGGAGTGGATCTGGACTTTCTGATCTCTGCGAGTGGAGTGGAAATTCCTACTGCGGATGACAACGCCAACTCCTCTGGTCAGTTTTCGGTGCAGGTGGTCCCTGATACCTACGATATTGCCTTCAGGCCCTCATTTATCACGGGTCTGGCTCCATTGGTGCTGCCCAGTGTTACTGTGGCCACCAATACTGATTTGGGGACGATTCTGCTTCCGGCTGGGGCAGCTTTGACCGGGACGATTCTTGCTGGAGGAGTCCCGGTGGCGGGTGCAGAAATCGAGTTGTTGAATCCGGGGACCGGCTCCTTTACCTACCTCTTTGGTAATGACACCGATGGATTGGGTTCATTCGCAATCCGACAAACACCTGGAATCTATGACCTCAGAGTGATCCCACCCATCGGAAGTGGATTTCCGATCTATGAAGAGGCCGCTATCGATCTCACAGCGGATCTCAATCTCTCAATTGATCTTCTTGGCGGACCTCCGCCGACCCCTCCCAATCCTGTGACAGCCTTTGACTGTTGTTGTCCGGGAGACGTGGTGTTGCAGTGGACCAATGGCGATGCCGATTATGATCTGATTCAGATTTCGAGACAGGGTACGTTTTTGACGAATCTGCCGGGAACCTCCACAGGATTCGTGGATGTTTCTGCTCCTCCAGCTTTCCTCGAGTATCAGGTGATACCGATTCGTAACAGTCTCACGGGAGCGCCTGCGGGGTGTACTGTCGACAACTCACCGACTCAGACGACTCCTCCCGTCGAAAATCTTGTGTGTGAGCAATCGGGGAGCGGAGTCACCCTTTCCTGGACGAATGCTTCTGCCACCTATGAAGAAATCCAGCTTTATCAGGATGGTGTTTTTCTCAGCACCCTTTCCGGTACTGATACGGCCATCTTTATCGACGGACTCTCTGCGGGAATCTATCAATGGGAAATCATTGCTGTTGAAGGAGGTGCGGTTTCAACTGGGCAAGTCTGTACAGTCGATGTGATCCTTGGACCCGACCCCGTCTTCCTCCGTGGGAATGCAAATGGAGATACTTCGGTTAATGTTGCGGATGCCATCACTATTCTGGAGTACCTCTTCAGCGGTGGAGCCACTCCTGACTGCCTGAGCGCCCTGGACGTCAATGATTCTTCGGCGGTCAACATTGCGGACGCCATTCATTTGCTGGGATTTCTTTTCTCGGGAGGAGTCCCTCCTGAGTTGCCTTACCCCAATCCTGGGAGCGATCCCACACCGGATACCCTGCCGTGTAACTGATTCGCCTTTTATGGGCGAAGTGGATTCTTGAATCCCCCCTTTGGAAGCGGGAAAATCGGTCTGGGCTATTCAACGAGGAGGACTCTTGATTCATGCAACAGCCAGGGGGCGGTTCACCGTATTCTCAGGATCCTGGATTCTGTTCGTGATCCTGTCTCTCGTACTGTTCACCGGAAAAGCACAGGCACAGAGTCAAATCTGGTATGTGGATGCATCGAATGCCGGAGTCAGTGGCACGTCGTGGAGCGATGCTTTCTCCAATCTTCAAGAAGCGTTGTTGTTGGCCCTGCCCGGGGATGAAATCCGTGTTGCCGGTGGCTCCTACAGACCCGATTCCGGCGCAGGTCTGATTCCGGGAGACCCTTCGACCCGATTTGTATTGCCCTCAGGCATTTCCATGCTGGGTGGATTTGCAGGGAGTCTCGCGACCGACCCTGATCTGCGAAGCCCGGATGTGTATCGAACCGTTCTCGATGGACGTCTTCAGGGGATTCATGTTTCTGCGGCGGAGGGACTCGATTCTCCCTTCTGCGGTTTGAATGAAGATCTTCCTTGCGCCACCTTGCAAAAGGGAATCGATCGGGCTCTCGAGACCGGTTTGAGAATCGTCAGGGTTCAGGCCGGGGTATACACGGAAACAGTCACTCTTGCAGACGACCTGATTATTCAGGGGGGATACGACCTCCAATGGGATTGGGCGCCCGCAGAGACTCCTGGTCATGAGGTGATTCTGACCGGTGGGATCAATGGAGACGGTCAAGCGGTCACCGTTGAAGCACGGAATCTCGTCATCGGAACCACCCTTGCTCACTTGAAGATTGAAGGCCCCGTGGCTTCCGGTTCTGTTGCAGGTGTGGCGAGGAGTTCTTATGCCATCCATGCAGTGGACTCTAATCTGCAACTGGTTGCGGTGGTGATCGAGGCGGGATCCGGCGCAAACGGTCTCGCGGGCGAGCCTGGTACAAACCTTGGCGGTAATCCTGCTGCTGACGGGCAGGCGGGTGGAAATGCGGATTCCTATTTCTCTTTCTGCGACGCAACGGCCTTCGGTGCCGGGGGACTCGCCGGTGGAGGCGGCCCCACCGGTGGTGGCAATGGCGGTGGCGGCGGAACGATGGATTCCAACTGTTGTGGGACGGTACCGAATCCCTTCTGCGACAGTTATGACGCCACCGGAGGATCTTCTGGAGCGGACGGTGCGGGCTTGCCTGGCTGGGGCCAGGGAGGCGGAGGCGGCTCGACCTGCAATGGTGGAGGCGATGGCGCTCCAGGCTCCCAGGGGTCTTCCGGTCAGGGAGGTGCGGGTGCCAGTGCAGGCGGTGGCCTGAGTGGAATCTATTGGGCCGGAAATTCCGGATCATCGGGCCTGCTGGGAACTGCCGGCGGCGGTGGCGGCGGCGGTGGTGGATCCGGGGGCTGCGACAACGGAACCTTTGGAACTGACAGTTATGGAGCCGGAGGAGGTGGTGGTGCCAGCGGCGGGATTCCCTCTCCCCAAGCGGGTGCGGGCGGCAGTGCCGGCGGCAGCACCTTCGGTATCTTCGTTCTCGGCACCGGTAATGTGGAATTGATCCAGTCGACGATTGTCAGAGGAGAAGCGGGCACCGGCGGAATGGGTGGAACTCCCGGAGAAGGACAGCCGGGAGGGATCGGAGGTGCCGGTGGAAATGGTGCATCTGGAACTCCCAATGCAGGCCGTGGAGGTGATGGAGGAGATGGGGGCGCCAGTGGTGGTGGCGGTGGCGGCAGTGGTGGCGACAGCCATGCTGCATGGAGCGATGGCGCAACCATCCTTGCCTACGACACTTCAGTGCTGGGGGGACTGGCCGGATCAGGTGCCGCCGGTGGAGTGAATCCCGCTCTCGATGCGGTGACCCAGGGATCTGAGGGAGCAGGCGGTCAGGTTTTTGACGGATTGACACATGTCACCACAACCGATCTTCCAGTAAGCCCCCTCGATCGTTCCAGACAAATTCTCGAACTCACCGGTGAGAACAGCGTTGTTGATGGGTTCGTGATTCAGGGTAGTTCCAATCAGTCGAATGAGATCCCAGTGGTGATCGGATCCGCTGGGCATGTCTTGAGTCGTTGTCACTTTTTGAATCTCTCCTCAGGAGCGCTCACGACGATTCAGGTCAATGGCTTCACGATTTTTGAAAATTGTCGTATCGAGAATTGCCAGTCGGCAAACACCGGCGCAGTGGAACTTCTGCCGAGTACGGTGTGTCGTATGGAAAACTGCATCATTTCCGGCAATCGATCGGTTCAGGGACCAGCGGTTCTGGAAGGGGCTGAAGACAGTGTATTGTTGATGATCAACAACACGCTGACAGGAAATGAAAATTCGGTTTCTGGCGGAATGATTGTGTTGGATTCGACTGCCCAGGCCGTGTTGCAAAACAACATTCTCTTCGGAAACTCCACTGTGGATGCTGAGCTGCAATTGCCTACGACCGCAGTTCTGATCCGGAACATCGTCGAAGGGGGTTGGCCCGGAGATAATTTTGACGTCGACCCCGAACTGACAGGAACCGGCGAGTTCCCGTTTACACCGGGGCCAGGCTCACCCTGCGTCGATCAGGCATTGTCCGTGGCTTCCAGCACGACTGAGGATTGTCTGGGACAACCGAGGAATGTCTGCCAGGGAGTGGATATCGGGGCTGTCGAGCGTCAGACCTGTGGGGACGGAGATTCCCTTGATTTCGTCCGTGGTGATTGCGACGGCAATGGATCGATCGATTTGGCGGATGGGGTTGCCTTGCTCGACTACCTCTTCATCGGTGGAGCACTGACCTGTCTGGCTACGGCAGATGTCAATGACGATTCAGATCTGAATCTCGCTGACCCGGGAACCCTGCTCGCCTATCTCTACATTGGCGGATCGGCTCCGCCTGAGCCATTCACCAGTTGCGGTCAGGATCCAGACGGATCACTGATCGCCTGTGAACTCTACGGCGGTTGCCCATAGATCGGGAATCGATTTCAGACTCCTGAACTCATGCTCCTGAAATCAGGGACAGACACCCTGCAGGCAATCCAGATTTCCCGGAGTGGGGTCTGGCAGGCAGTCCCCACCTGTGGGAGCGGGCAAGGGAGAACCACCGCCGAAGAGAGTATCCAGCACCTGAATCGCATCGGCGACATTCAATTGATCGTCGTCGTTGGCATCCGCCGCATTTTGGCATGTGGGTTCTGCTGCGCCTGAAAAAAGGTAATCGAGCAAGGCAACCGCATCTGCCAGGTCGACAAGACCATCACTGTTGGCGTCCGCTCGCTGAAAAGCGTTTACCGCAACACCCTGAACATCAATCTGTCCATCGGTTCTCGCAGGTGAGTATCCGGCTCCATTGTTTTGCACGATGACTGCCGAGACGGGCGGGAGTCCAGCGGTAGCAGGCAGGGACAGTGTGATATTGCTTCCCGACGGGACGGTTGGAAGAACCGAACCCAGCAATCTGCAGAGTGTGCGATCTGCTCCAGCCGGGATGTGATCCACGTCTTCTGAATCGAAAATCAGAAACACGTTGGTCAGGCCGGCGATGGCATCGGTTTCCACCAGGAAAAATTCAGCTCCAACCGCGTCGGTGCCCTGAAGGTCAGCGCTTTCGAGAACGAAGAGTGCAGGATCATAACTGACCGGAATCGAAAACCCTTCCGTTGGCAACTCGAGGGAAGCGGAGATGGGAAGTTGAAGCGATTCCCCGGGGAAAGCCTGCACGCTTGGAAGGGAGACCAGATTGACGGGGATGGAGACTTCACTGGAGCAGGATGACGGTGCAGATGGGAGCCCCAGAAGAATACCGCGAACTTCATATTCATTGAGTCCTGGTTCAGGACTGGTGTCGACAAAGCTTGTGGCGTCACCCACTACCGTCGCAAGACTGGAACCATTGCGGGAGATTTCAAGGCTGGCGTAATCACTGCTGTTTTGCCATGTCAGTTGGACCGACTCTCCTGCCACAGCACAGTTGAGAGAGCTGACCGGCTGGGGCGGAGCGATCCCCCCTGACAGGGAAAATGTCTCCTGAGCGATGACCTGTAGCCCGGAGGAGGAGGTCAGGGTTGTCTGTACCTGTAAGTCTCCACCGAAGGGGGAGTGGGTCAGGATGGCAGGGGTGTTCCAGACCAATGGAACATTGAAGCCCAATGCACCGCTGAGCGGAAGACTACCCGCATCCGAAACGTCCATGACCGCGCCGGAATCACCGGGCAAGTCGGTGTAAGTGATGTTGAACGCGGTTGCTCCGGTGGGATCGGGGATCCCCAGAAAAGCCAGACCTGGAAGCACGTTGCCGGTGACTTCTGTGACGACGGCGTTGGCATTGAGAGAGCTGGGGCCTACTGAGATCACTTGTACTTCAGCAATGATCAGTCCTTCGACAGTGAGAATCGGGCTGGGCACAAAAAGATCCACGACCAGTCCACCGATGGTTTGCCCAGCCGAATAACCGGCAAAAGAAAACGATCCCCGGTCAAAATTGACGATGAGACTTGCTGGACCTTCTTCACCTTCTGCAAAGAAGGCGGATTGGGAAAATCCGCTCGGGAGTCCCGCTTCTAAATTATCGAATGAAGTTGAAAGGGTGGGGTTGAATTGTGCACTGACCCAAACCGGAGAAATGCAGAAGGAGAGAGTCAGGAGCAGAATCCACAAAGGGATCTTGCTTCGATTGTGGAAGGGGGGGCGAACCGATCGACAACTCATGGAGCTTTCTGCGAAACGACCGGAGTCGTCACAGTTATGAAACGCTGGAATAACAGTGCCCACAGAGCCTCCTCATATCCCATCAAGGATAACCACCGAACACGCCCGATACGAGTCGGATCAGGCGATCGCATCCCATATGGGCTGGGCTCCTTCGACACCCACCAGCTTTTCGTCGAGTCCGGCGTGGAAGTAACTGAGCCTGTTGGGGTCGAGTCCCATGAGTTGCAGGACCGTGGCATGCAGATTTTTGACATGAAGAGGCTGATCGACCGCTTCTGCACCCAGTTCATCGGTCTGACCGATGCTGACTCCACCCTTGGTTCCTCCACCGGCCATCCACATGGTGAATCCGTAGGAGTTGTGATCTCTTCCGGTGGTGTGCTCATACTCTGCGGTGGGTTGGCGGCCAAACTCTCCACCCCAAACCACCAGAGTCTCATCGAGCATTCCCCGACGCTTGAGGTCCTTTAGCAGCCCGGCGATGGGCAGGTCGGTGGCACCGGCATGCTTGTCATGGTTGTACTTGAGATCCCCGTGGGCATCCCAGTTGTTATCGTCATGGTTACCACCCGAGTAGATCTGAATGAATCTCACTCCTCTTTCGACCAGCCTGCGGGCCATCAGGCACTTGCGACCAAAGTCCGCAGTTTTTTCACGATCGAGCCCATAGAGTTCGCGGGTCTCTTCATCTTCCTTGGAAAGGTCGACTGCTTCAGGTGCACTGCTTTGCATTTGGAATGCCAACTCGTAACTGGCGATGCGGGCAGCGAGATCCGGGTTTCCGACTCGGGCTGCGGCATGGATCTCATTTTCCGCCCGAAGGTGGTCGAGCACAGAGCGTTGCACTCCACCTCCCAGCATGTTTCCCGGTTCGAGATCGAGGATCGGTGGGCCTTCTGACCGAAGGACCGTCCCCTGGTATTGGGCTGGCATGTACCCACTGGACCAATTCTTCGCACCCGAGATGGGGCCACCGGTTTTATCGAGCATGACCACGAAACCCGGCAGGTTTTCATTCAGGGTTCCGAGTCCGTAGTTGACCCATGATCCCAGAGAAGGTGCTCCACTGAGCACCTTTCCCGAGTTCATCATCAACATGGCGGAACCGTGCAGGGGTGAATCTGCGGTCATCGAATGGAGGAAGGTCAGGTCATCTGCCATCGATCCAATGTTGGGAAAGAGATCGCTGATGTACTTTCCGCACTCTCCATACGGTTTGAAATTCCATTTGGGCCCAACGATTCTTCCGGTGTTCTTGTGACCACCGCGACCAAAGGTTTTGACTTCGACAGTCTTGTTGTCGAGTGGGTAGAGTGCGGGTTTGTAATCGAAGGTGTCCATATGACTGGGACCGCCATACATGAACAGGAAGATGACAGACTTGGCTTTTGCGGGGATCATCGCCGACTTGGGAGCAAGGGGGCTCGAGTAGGAAGTGATTCCATCCGCGGCCAGACTCTGATTGGCGAGGAATCCCTGTCCCAACATTCCTCCGAGGGCGAGCGAAGTGAACCCCGCTCCCGCTTCCCAGAGAAACTCTCTGCGGGTTCTTCCGCAAAAGTGACCCGGTCTGTCGTCGTTCTTGTGTGTGGACATGGAAGTGTCCCTTTCGGTGTCAGTCGAGATGAACGAATTCGTTGAGATTCAAGGTTGCCAGACAGAAGACAGCCAAAGCTTCTGCCTCTTCAAGTTGGTGATCTGATTGCAGTTTTTTCAGGAACTCAAAGTGTCGATCGACCATCGATTCTGAAACCTGCTTCTGGGTAACCAGTTCCAGAGCACGTCGCACTTTTGATCGTGGGTCTTCCGATTCCCGGTTCAGTCTCTCAGCAAACATCTTTGCCTGCCGATCGCTGAAGTCACTGTTGAGAAGAGTTAAAGCTTGTGTTGGCTGAACGGTATTGAAGCGAACCGGGCACGAGGTGTCCGTGTCTGCAAGATCAAATGAGATCAGCAGTGGGTGGGGCAATGAGCGTTTGACAAAAACATAGATGCTTCGACGCATGGAGGAAGGATCTTCCAACCCGGCACCGGGAACCGCATCTCCCACGGGCCATGCGGATCCGGGCCTTGAAGAAGTGGAGAGAACTTCTGCGGGGAGCGGAGGGAAAACGCTGACTCCTCCGGTGGCAAGATTCAGGTTTCCACTGACGGCGAGGACCGAGTCGCGAATCTCCTCGGCGGACAATCGACGCCCGGGGAATCGCCAGTAAAGCTTGTTGGTGGGATCTATAGCTGCGGCGAGATCATCATGTTCCCCCGAGATGCGAAAGGCGGTACTGGTCACCAGTTGGCGAATCATGTGCTTCATGCTCCACCCGTTATGGATCAGTTCACGGGCCATGGCATTCAACAGTTCCGGGTGAGTGGGGGGTAAACCGAAGACTCCAAAATCATTGGGGGTGCCGACGATGGGAGTTCCAAAGACATGTTGCCAAAGGCGATTGGCCAGCACTCTTGCCGTTCGCGGGTTATCAGGGCTCGTGATCCAACGGGCGAGGGCGAGTCTGCGTCCACTGGTCTCCCCATCACTCGGGGGGCTGATCGTGGCGTTTCCACCACCAAGGAATTCGGGGAATCCTGGAAACAACTCTTCTTCACCGGGACTGCTATAATTGCCCCTGATACGCACGTAACTCTTCTTGACTACGTGGGATTCAATTTCCTGTGCGGAGAGTACCCACTCCGTATCGGTTGTCGGTTTTTCCGTGTTGAGTATCCGATACTCGGCGGCTCGCAGTCGCTCCGCTTCAGGAGTTCCCAATCTCTCTTCCACGACCTTTGAGTATTGAGGCAGGAATCCACCCTCCTGATAGAGGTGAAGGATTTCTGGGGGGGTAAGGACCCGATTCCAGAAACCCAACTCATCTATAGATCCATTGAATCTCTTCCCGCCTTTGGGTGATCGACCAATGGAGAGGCGATTTGAATCTGTGAGCGGTTGAGTTCCACCTTTGGAAAATTGTTCGTCATAGGGAAGGTGTTCGATCCCATCGATCCAAAGTCGAATCTCACCGGTAGATTGCTGGCGAGTGAAGCAGACATGGTGCCAGCGGTCATCGGTCATTCCTTTTGGACCAGCCACAAAAGTCTCTGGTTTTCCCGTCCCCGCTGCGATCCGCGATCCAACGAGAGAGATTCCAAAGTCGTTGTGAACTCCATTGATTTCACCGTCTACCAATCCGGTCCCCCTGAACCAGCGCGGATCTTTTACAGGCCCTGATCCGAGTGAAGCTGATTTGAACCAGAATGCGATGGTGAAGTCGTTGGCTACCGGTCTCTCAATGGAAAGGTGACCCCTTCCCTTGAGGTGGAGAGCCTGACCTCCTTCGCGACCTTCGGCGAATTCGACCTCGTCGTGAGTTTTCACTTCGGAGGGAGTGCCATTGTTGAAATCAAGAAGGAGAACACGGCCTTCCTTTATTGAATCAGCCGCTCCTGAAAACGCCTCCGAGCCCCAACGGGCTTTGACTTCGTCGATCAGTTGTCGTGCTTCCAGAAGGCTCTCTGTTCGGTTTCTTTTCCATGAAGCGAGTTCTGCCTCAAAGTCGCGGATCCCCAATTCGGAAGGCAGTTTGCGAGTGAAATGTTCGGTGTTGAGGGCATTGCCGATATTTTGGTCGTAAGGTTTGAGTCGCTCAAAAAAGGAGAGCATTCGGTAGTAGTCTCGAGTCGGGATGGGATCTCCCTTGTGATCATGACAGCGAGCACAGCCCATGCTGATTCCCAGCATCGATCGACAGGTCGTATCGAGCATGCTGTCAAAGTCGGTGTAGACCGCCTGCTTGGTATCCGCAGATTCGTCATTGCGGATCCCGAGGTGGAGGAAGCCGGTGGCGATGTGGGTGGAAACCCGCTCGTCCTCGAGCTCATCTCCCGCCAACTGTTCTGTCAGAAACCGGTCATAGGGCATGTCCGAGTTGAACGCGTCGATCACCCAATTCCGATACTTCCAGGCGTGGGGCTTGGTTCGGTCCCTCTCGTATCCATCGGTTTCAGCCCAACGAACGAGATCGAGCCAATGTCGCGCCCAATGGACTCCGAACTGTTCCGACGACAGGAGTTTATCGACCTGTTTCTCATATCGGAGCGGATCGTCACTCTTGAGGAAAGTTTCCACCTCTTCTGGAGAAGGTGGCAAACCCGTGAGGACGTAATGCAGTCTACGTAACAAAATATCCGCGCTGGCCGGCGGGGCAGGGGTGAGTCCTGTTTCCTCCAGAGGAGCCAGCCAGTAATTGTCGAGCGGATGGGTCGCAATCCCTGACAAGGATTTCAGTGCCGGGGGATCATGTTCTATCAGGGGCTGATCACACCAGGGTTGATCCAGAAGACCAGCCGACTTCACCTCAGCAGGTTTCAGATCTTCTTCATGGGCACTCAGTGTTAGATGGGGACTGAGTGCAAGCGTTGGGACAACCCCTGTAAACAAGGCCCCTGTGATCAGAAAGAGAATTGCGACCTTCAGATATTGGAAGAATCTTCTAATCATGACCTCAGCACTTGCCATAAATCCTGCCTTGTTCCCAAGAATGCGATCTGTTTGTTGTGCAGGTTTGCCTGCCTGTGAACTGATTTAGATTTTACCCTCGGGTATCAGTGATCCAAGACTGTAAACGGCAGGAAGATCTGGACAGGGAGCGGTTCAGACGATCACTTCAGCTTCGTGGGGACGCAACGCTTCAATAATAAACCGGATGTGATCGTCAAGTTCTACGCCAAGGAGTTCCACGCCGGTGTGAACTTCAACTCGATCGACCCCTGCAGCGAAGTTTTTGTCCTTGAGTTTCTTTTTGACCGACTTTGGAGTGAGGTCCTGAAGCTTGTTGGGACGCAATCTCGCCACGGCGATGATCAACCCGGTCAGTTCGTCGCTGGCGAGCAGAGCCTTGTCGAGAAGGGTTTCGCAGGTGTAGCCCCATTGGGTGTAGTGGCAGTGAATGGCGTGGGCCTTTTCCGATTCGCCCCGTTCCTCGAGCAACTCGGTGATAATCTTGGGGTGCTCTTCAGGATGCTTTTCGTAATCGGCATCATGAAGGAGTCCGGTGATCGCCCAATGATCTGCATCTTCGCCATACTTCTTTGCATACGCTTCCATGACGATTTCCACAGAGCGGACGTGGGCCAGCAGGGCGGGGGAATCCATCATTCCATGAAGGATTTCACGGGCTTCTTCGCGGGTCATCATGGCGTCCTCCTCAACGGGCCCTGTTTGCCATCGCTGCTTCAATATCTTCGATGGTTTTGGGGATGTTCCCGGTCAGATTGACGGGGCCATCGGCGGTAACGAGGATGTCATCCTCAATGCGTATTCCCATCTTTTCTTCCGGGAGGTAGATCCCCGGCTCGATGGTGATGATGGCACCTTCAGGGACGATCGTCTCCGGTTGGACATCATGAACCTCGAGTCCAATGGGGTGTCCGATGCCATGGGGGTAAAAATCTCCGAAGCCTGCGTCCGTGATGATCTTTCGCGAGATGGAGTCCAGCTCAGAATAGGCGATCCCAGGTTTTACTGCAGCGATGGTGGTCTCCATAGACTCGAGGACGATGGAGTAGACTTCTTTCTGGCGATCAGTGAATCGTCCATTGGCGGGATAGGTTCTTGTCACGTCTGAGCCGTAACCACAGGGGCCTTTTCCGTAACGTGCTCCGCTGTCGATGACGACCAGATCTCCGTCCTCAACCCGGGCATCGTTGGATCGGTAATGCAGAATTGTCGCATTGAACCCACTGCCGACGATGGTGCCATAAAAGGGGCCTCGGGAGCCATTGGAGCGATAGGCGTGCTCGGCGGCTTCCTGAATATCAAACTCATTCACCCCCGGTTCGAGGAGATCGAGGATCGCCGCAAATCCCTTTGCTGTGATTTCAGCGGAGCGCTCGATCATCGCTCTTTCAGCAGCAGATTTGACCGACCGCTGGAGAGGAACCAATCGACTTCCGTCCTTGATGGAAAAACCGGGGAGTCTTTGTTGCAGTTTCTGGAAAGCTTCGAGGTCAGGCCCCAACGGTTGTTCATGATTGGCGATGGGGTGCAGGCAAATGCCCTGAAGTGAGACCTTGCAGGCATTAAGCAACATCTGCGGAAATGCTGATGTACGCATGAGAGCCTTGAATCCCATCTTCTTTCGCAACTCGGCATCGATGGGCCCCCGCCAACCATCCCACCTCTCTAACTCGGGAAGGTGGGGTTCCAGAAACAGAATCTCTCTTCTCGCTGGATTTGAATCTTTCGGATTGAGAAGCAGGATGGCTCCGGGTTCATCGATGATGCCGGTTAAATACTGGAAATTGAGGTCGGGGTGAAAGTCGTCATGGAGGCCTCCCCCTTTTCCGGCGAAGATCACCGCAGTGGCACCTTCCAGACTTTGAGCCAGCTGTTCCCGTCTCGCGGTGAACTCCTCCTGGGGGATTTCCAGTAATTCCTGCTGATCCATGGTGTTTCCTTTGCTAGCTGGGAGATCCCTACATTCGAAAGTCGGAATCGTAGACCGGAAAGCATTATCGATGATCTGGATGGGCATGGAAGAGGGGGGATGTTCTGGAATGATGCTGACCTGATCTTGCCAAAAGTGTGAGAGAACAGGAAAATGCGGTGGTTGGAGGAACCGATGAAATCACCACAGATGTTGAGAAGCGTCGCCGGGCTTCTGGCCCTGATCGCAATGTGGCTCTGCTATTCCCTGCTGTCCATCCATGCCGCCAAGTCACCGGATCTGGGTTTGCTCGCGGGGGTTTGTGGTGATTCGGGAGAGAGTTGCTCTTCTGTGGTCAATGGGCGTTGGGGTGTTTTTCCGCCAGGTGAGGAAGGATCAGAGGGCCCCTACGAGGGGATTCCGGTCGCAGGGTTGGGGTTCGTGTACTTCTCTCTTTTAGCGGGCTGGTACCTGTTGGTCAGTCCGGGAGTTGCACGGGTTCCGAAACTGGCAAGCGCACTCTTCGGTTTCAATGCGCTGGGTCTGCTGGGTTCCATTGCTTACACCGTGATCATGCTGACGCAGATCGGTACGACCTGTGGCCTCTGTCTGATCAGTCATGGCTGCAATCTTGCCATCTTTGGAATAGGCCTGTTCCTGAAGAAGCACAGTCAGCATGAGGCAGAAGTGACGGTTTCACTCTCCCGTCATCTGGTGACCGTCGGGATGGTCGTTCTGTGCTGCGCAACGATGGCATTTCTGATTCATTCTGAAGGTCAATCCCGATCGCGTTTTGTTGCACTGGAGGAGCAATCGAAGGAGTTGATGGAGCTCGCTCAGGATGTGGAAAAGGTGGAAACCGCCTATCGCAGTTCTCCGCGAATGTTTGAACAGGATGCCATTCGGGAGGATGACCCGCGGCGTAAGGCGACCGGCGGGTTGCGTTATCAGTTGGTGATTTTTTCAGATATTCAGTGCTCCAATTGCGCCAGGTTTGAGGAATATCTGCAGTCGACGATTATGCCGATCTGGAATGGCCATCTTGAAGTGGTATGGAAGCATCTTCCCAATACTCGTGAACACGAATATGCACAGATTTCTGCCCAAGCCCTTGAGGCTGCAAGGATTCAGGGCAAGTTCTGGGAGCTGGTGGATTACCTGTTCGAGAGAAGAAAAGTTCTGGGAACCCTGGACTGGTCTGCGGTTTCTGCAGAGCTGGGATTGGAAACCCGGAAATTTTTGCAGGATATGGAGTCGCCTGAGGTCAAACGCAGAATCGCCGCGGATGCAGCCCTCGGTCGCAAGGCCGGGGTAAAGGGAACACCGGGAGTATTCCTCAACCGCAGACCTGTGAGTCGTTTAATGCGCAAAAGTCCCGGTTTCTGGGAGATTCAGGCGGATTCCTTGAGGGAGATTCGGGCCTCCCGAAATCAGGACTGGTAGGGACTTTCCTGCCTGCCCCTGAGTGGGCCGTTGTGTAACTCGATTCAACGAGTAAATTAATAGGTACAGGGCTTTTTGCGAGGTGGTGTGTCCTGCCCGGTGGATTCCTGACCAAACCGATTCCGTTTTGGTATGGAACATTTTCGGGCTTCCCATGGACCCAAGGTCGGGTCCTTCCTCACATCAAATTCTGTCGTTGACGCATGACATCCCGACATCCCGAATTTCTTTTCTTACCCGGCGTCAACGGGACAAGTGATTTTTAAAATTTGTGGGTACCGGTGTGCAGTTGCATTCGGTGCTCTTTGATTCGCCCATGAGGTGATTGATGAGGAATGAAATGTTTTCCAGATTCAACGTAGTCGTGGTTTGGCTGGTACTGGTTGTAGGTTTCAGCAGCAAACTGGTTGCACAGGATCCAACATTTGTTTTCTCCGGTGGAGATCAGTCTGTGGCAGCAGCAGGCGGGCAAGCCAATTTTTCATTGGATGTCAGCTTGGTGCAGTCGACCGGCCTTCTCGAGGAGACTCGTGGATTCTCATTTTCCGCTGCCCATGATTCTGCGGTGTTGACCGTGGTTCAAGGTGGTACCGGAGCATATGTACCCGAAACATTGGGTCCTCTGAATACACTCAATGGTGGTGGTGGTCCCGACTTCATCCAGGGAGAGATTTTTCCCAGTGGAGTGACCTGTGGAGTGATCTATGCGTTCACCGCAGTCACCCAAACGATCACCTTCGATGTTCCCCAGCCGGTGATTCGTATCAACTACCAGACTGTCCCCGGTGCGTTGACCGGTGTCACGGGTGATCTGGTAACCCAGATCAGTCAGGGCTCCGGCCTGGGTGACCCTCCGACAGCCACAGTGGTGGTGATCGGCGCGGGAACCTCTGCTCCTGCGACTTTTGAGACGAGCAACATCACGATCCAGACTTCCCCTCCCCTTTCCTTCACCTGCCGCGCGGATGATGCATCTTCTACCTTCAATGGTGCTTCCGGAGAGGGATCTGCGAGTGTGGGAGTCTCTCTTTTTGAAAATCTGTTACCGGGAGCCAGTGCGAGTTCAACTCAGGGATTCTCGATGGGCTTGTCTTATGACAGCAGCCTATTGACAGCCTCCGGTGTGAATCAGGGTGCAACCCTTTCTGCACTTGAGGGTGGAACTGGAGCTGAGTTTTTCCAGGTCGATCTTCTGTCTGGCGGACTGACAGTCGGTGTGATCTACGACTTCCAAGGGCAATCTCTGATCCCTTACGGTTCACCGGATCAGGTACTGAGCATCGATTTCGATACCGTTGCTGCCAGCCTTGCAGGTACTGCACCTGGTACGGTGGTCAGTACCACACTGACTCCTGCTGCGGGATTAGGCCCCACCGGAGTGACCTTGGTGATGGTCGTGGATGGAACCTCCGTTTCCATGACCTCGGAAAGTGGCATCCTGTCATTGACCTCCCTCGGAGGGTTTGACCGCGGTGATTGCAATGCAGACACCCTTTTTGACCTTGCAGACGTCATCAAGCTTCTCTCAGTCCTTTTCTCAGGAGACCCTCTGTCCTGTGAAGACGCCTGTGATGGAAATGACGACGAGCTTCTCGATATTGCAGATGCCATCAAGTTGCTCAGTGTTCTCTTCTCCGGAGACACTCCGCCACCGGGAGCAGGAACCTGTTCTCCGGATCCGGCTGGAATCGCTCTCGACTGCGTGAGCTTCCCGCCCTGCGAGTAAGCAAGAATTGAGATTCCGATGGCCTTCGTGGGTGATCTCTGCGAAGGCCATCGGATTCAAGATAGAATCCGAAGATCCTTATATGTTTTGGGGCTTCGAAGAATCAGGGCCTGAAGGCCCTGTCGTCAATTTGAGGACCCTCCTTGTCTTTGGGAGGGGAGTGAGCACAGGGGTTCAAATACCCCGAAATTTCCGTCCCCCGACGGAAGAAAGAGGAGTTGCTAATGTCGCCCAAACCCTGTTTGAAATCTATTGTGACGGCAGTGCTATTGGTCTTCATGGTGTCGCAAGTGTCTTTGCTTCAGGGACAGGTTTTTGAAGTTTCATCTCCGAACCCTTCCGTACCTGCGGGTTCCGGGTCTGCCAGTTTCGATCTGGTCTTTTCGATCGACCAGATCTCTGGAGCTCTCGAGCAGACTTGCGGTTTTCAATTCCAGTACTCCCATGATCCCGCTGTTCTTTCGGTAAGTGGAAACGGAGCCGTCCCTTCCGGTGATCTGGCTGCCCTCGATGGGGGTAATGGTCCTGGTTTCTTCGATGGGCAAACCTTCCCCACAGGATTCACCGTTGGAACTGTCTTTTCGTTGTCCTTTTCCGAGACTCTGACCTTCGATGTTCCCAAAGAGGTCATCACCGTCGGTTACACGGCAGTTCCAGCGGCAATTGCCAACCTCTCCCAGGACCTTCTGACAGTGGTTTCGATGTCGAACACTTTGGGTTCACCGGTGATCGACAACATCATTTCAAACTGTGCCGGAGGAACCGAAACACTCTTGGGAGCGGATTGCACCGTCACCCTGATGCCGGCTCCGCCGCTGGACTTCCAGATCACTACCCCGGATCAGAACCTTCTGGCTTCAGAAGTGATCGCCCAGGGAATCGCGGCAGACTTTGAAATCGTGCAGGTCGCAACAGATCCCGCAGATATTACTCCAACGGACGGCTTCAGTTTCGCCTACGGACATGATCCTTCGTTGTTGACCATCGATTCTGTGGATCTGGGGGCGGGCCTCTCCGGTTTGGGTGGGGGTGCTGGACCAGAGTTTTTCCAGGGAAGCCTCTTCCCTGCGGGAGCCGCTGTCGGTTGCCTCTACGACTTCCAGATTCAGGAAACGGTGACCTTTGATTCAGCGATCCTGGTGGCCACTTTCAACTACAGTTCTGCTGGCGGGTTGGCAAATCTGACCAATCCGGTGACGACCCAGATTCAGCAATCCACAGTTCTGGGGTCTCCGGCCATCGAGAGTGTTGTGGTGGTCGGTGGGGGAACTGCCATTCAGGCCACCGTTAACCCGGCTTCGTTTACCATTCAGCCGACACCTGCTTTTACTCTCAGTGCTCCTGATCAGACCGCCTCTTTCTCGCCCACTTCAGGTACCGGCAGTTTTGATGTCACCTTTGAACTGTTGGAGGACCCGTCGAATAGTGGGTTCCCCAATGGGACTCAGGGATTCTCCATCGGACTGGGGCACCCTTCCTCATTACTGTCAGTCACCGGTGGGGGAGCTGCAGGAGTGACTCTGGGCTTGAATGGCGGAAACGGACCCGATTTCTTTGACGTCAATACCTACACAAACGGTATCACTTTCGGGTGTGTTTACTCATTCACGAATCCAGGTACCAACACGCTCCTTTTTGACGTTGCCCAGCCGCTGGTCTCTGCCAGCTATGAGACGATTCCCGGTGCTTTCACCGGTCAGCAAAACCCGGTGGTTGTGTCACTCACCAGCAACAGTGGGTTGGGATCTCCTCCTGTGGAGCAGGTTGTGGTTGTCAACAGTCAGTCCCAAGGCCTCTTTGTTGCCGGGTGCGAGATTGAGTTGGCACCGGGCGGGGGCATCGATCGTGGAGATTGTAATGATGACGCCAACTTTGACATCGCCGACGCGGTGGTTCTGCTTTCGTTCCTCTTCCTTTCCGGATCCGTCAATTGCCAAAACGCCTGTGACAACAATGATGACGAACAGGTCAACATTGCGGATGCCGTGACAGCCCTTTCAGCCCTCTTTACGGGAGGTCCGCCTCCTCCGGGTAATGGACAGTGCGGTCCTGATCCGACCCCCGGAGCCCTCAGTTGCGATACGTTCAATTCCTGCCTGTAAGGTGGGTTTGAGAGATTGTTAGTCGATCAGTTTCTCTGATCTGCTTCATGACCCGACCTGTCTAAAGTGACAGGTCGGGTCCTGAACTCTGCTCTGCTGACGTTAACCCAGCCCCTGAGCAGTAATTGCTCGTAGTCTCTCCCTCGAATACGATGGGGTGGTCGGACTATGAGGCTCTTGTTGTAAAAAAAACGATTGAAGACGAAACCTGCGAATGTTTGCAGAGTTCTCGATTTGATCAGTCTTCATTTCGACAACTTCAGGTCGTTTTTGCAACGCGTGTCGCCTTTTAGATTTCTGTCAGATCCTGCTCTTTTCGTGAGGTAGATTTTTCATGAGGTTCAGTTTCAGAAACTCTCTATTCATGCTCACTCTCCTTCTTGCCCCCTTCTGTGTTTCAATTTCTGCACAGGGGCAGGCACCGCAGGAGGATTCCCTGGCCCGTCATTACCATCCAGCCACTGGGAAACTCCATTTTCTGGGTGGATTGAATCATTCCCCTCTGGGACTGCCGAAAGGGATCACTCCTGACCTTGAAGATCCGTTGCAGGCCCTGCGTATTTACGGTGCTGAGTTTGGAATTCGCTACCCGGAGGTTCAACTCCAGTTGTTGCGTACAGAAAAGTGCAACGTGGGTCAGATCCATCACACTTTCCAACAGGTTTACCGCGGAGTGGAAGTGTTGACCGGAAATATCAAGGTCCACTTGAAAGCGGATGGTACTCCTCTCTCCATCAACGGAGATTTTTACTCTGTACCCAAAAAGTTGGAGATCGCTCCGAAGATCGGTTCCGAGCAGGCTTTGGAGCTTGCTGCACGTGAATTGAAGCAAGAACTTCTGATCGAGACCGATCAGCCGCGCCTCGTCATCGTCAACCCGGGTTGGTACGGCGATGATCCCATCGATCAGCCGGTCCTCGCTCATCATCTGGTCGCCGAGGGTGACGGAATGATGGCGAAAAACATTCTGGTCGATGCAAGAACAGGAGTGGTCCTCGATCACTGGCCCGCAGTCCACAGTGCTCTTCTCAGAGAGATCTATGACGGCGCCGGTGGAGGAGGCCTTCCTGGAACCCTCGCCAGAACCGAGGGATCTCCTGCCAGCGGAGATCTGGATATCGACAACTCCTACGACACTTGCGGGGATCTGTACCGAGTCCTTTCCGATTCACTCGGAAGAGACAGCCTCGATGGCAATGGCAGCCCCATGATCATCACCGCCAATTGGAGCAGCAACATTTGCCCCAATGCCATTTGGAATGGATCGCAGGGAGCCTTCTGCAATGGGTTGGGGACCGACGACATCATTGCCCATGAGTTGGCTCATGGCCTGACCCAGTTCACCGCAAACCTGATCTACCAAAACCAGTCGGGTCAGTTGAACGAGGCGATGTCTGACATCTTTGGTGAGGTGATTGACCTCTACAACGGAAACGCTTCCGTAGCCGGAACCCCCGGAGGAACTCCCTGGCCGGTCCCAGGTACCAGTGGCTCGGGTCTCGATACCCCAAACACACCGCGTACCGGATGCAGTGACGGATCAGCACGCTGGAGAATGGGAGAGGAATCTTCCATCGGTGCCATCCGCGACATGTTCTACCCGGAGTGTTTCAATGATCCTCCGAGCACGACGGACCCACTTTACAACCAGAATGCCTGCGGTCCCTTCGACAATGGAGGGGTTCATATCGGCAGTGGTGTTCTGAACCATTCCTTCGCCATGTTGGTGGATGGCAAGACCTACAACGGACAGACCATTACCCCGATTGGCATGACCAAGGCTACTGCGGTCTACTTCCGTGCTCTTTCAGTCTACATGACGGAGGGAACCAGCTTCCCCCAGGCAGAGATTCATATCAATCAGGCTGCCGCAGATCTGATCAACACCAACCCCATCGATCCACGCACCGGCGTGGGTGGAGGAGTTTTCACCCAGGCAGATGCGGACATCGTTGCTTCGGTGATGACAGCAGTGGGCATGTCCGAGCTGGTTTGTGGTCAGGTACCTCCTGGTCCTCCCCCGGCCAATGACAACTGCGACGCTGCTGTTCCGGTTTTCCTCGGACTGAATGACGTCGACAGCAACAACGCCACCACTGGTGGTCCCGCACCTGACGACACTGCTTGCCCGGGCACCTTTATCGGTGATTGTGGCAATGATGTCTGGTACAGCTACACCGCCCCGGAGAACGGGCTTTTGAGTGTGAGCCTGTGCAGTATCGTCAGCTGGGATACTGACCTGCAGATCTTCGACGGAAACTGTGGTGCCCTAAATCTGATCGCCTGCAACGGTGACTTTGGGGGTTGCTCCACTTTCACCTCACAAGTCGACAACGTGCCCGTGATCGGCGGCAGTAACTACCTGATCCGTGTTTCCTCCTGGAGTGATGGAACCACTGGAACAGGTCAGATGGATGTGACCTTTGTTCCCGATTCTGGTCCAGGTGTAGAGAACTGCACCAACGGAGTGGACGACGACGCCGACGGTCTCGTCGACTGTGAAGACGCTGACTGTGCAGCCAATCCTGTGTGCATTCCGCCAGCGGCGGGTGACGAGTGTGTCAGTGCGGAAGTCGCCTCTCTGGGAACCAATCCGTTCGACAGCACCAACGCCACCACGGGAACCGATCCGATCCCGGATCCTGCGACCTGTAATCAGGGCCTGGGTGACATGCTCGGCGACATATGGTTTGAGTATGTACCTGCTGAATCAGGTTCACTCTTCGTGAGTACCTGCTCCCCCGGCAGTTTTGACACCGACCTTGTGGCTTACACCGGATCCTGTGCTTCATTGACAGTCCTCGCATGCAATGGTGACGTGACGCAAAACACCTCGCCGACTTGTCAGCAGTACTGGTCTGAGTTGACCATCGATGTGATTGCCGGTGAGACCTACTGGTTCCGTATCGGTGCGTGGGGAACTCCCCATCCTGGTAATGGTCTTCCCGGTCCCGGAGCACTCATTCTTGATCTGACCCCTTCCGGCCCGGTCGAGGACTGCAGTAACGGATCCGATGACGATGCAGATGGACTCGCAGATTGTGAGGACCCCGATTGCTTGACCGATCCCGCCTGTGTCCCGGCGATTCCCGGTGACGAGTGTGACACGGCTGTGGTCGCAGTCCTCGGCTCCAATGCCATCGACACGACAGGTGCAACGACGGGAGCCGACCCCATCGATGACTCGAACTGTACGGGCACCTTCCTTGGCGAGTTTGTTCAGGACGTCTGGTACCAGTTCACTCCTTCGAGCACCGGCGAGCATGTGATTGCTACTTGTGACACCATCAACTTTGACTCTGACATTCTGGTTTACAGTGGCAGTTGTGGTGCATTGACTTCGATCGCCTGTAATGGTGACGGAACCGGGTGTGCCGGACTCACCAGCAGTGTTTCTGCCAACCTGAATGCCGGCGAAACGGTCCTGATCCGTGTGGGTGGCTGGAATGCCGCTGCTGTCGGTACCGGAACTCTGGAAATCAGTTCCGTGGCTCCTCCGCCGCCGCCGGAAAACTGCACCAACGGTGTGGATGATGATCTGGACGGATTGTCGGACTGCGAAGATCCGGATTGTTTTGCAGACCCGGATTGCAACTGTCTGCCGATTTCAAATCTTCTTTGCATTCAGGGCAGCGGAACCAGCGTCAATCTCAGCTGGAACAATGGCGAAGCCTATCAGGAGATCTCTGTCATGAGAGGTGGGGCACAGATTGCCGTGCTTCCAGGCAGCAGCAGCAGTTATGTTGACTCTGGGGTTCCGTTGGGCAATCAGACCTATACGTTGGTCCCGAGCTGTACCCCGATTCAGCAAGCACCCATGGAGAACTGCAGTGTGGATGTGATTCAGACGATCGGCTTCATGTTCAGTGCCGGAGACGTCGATGGATCCTACAGCGCTTCAGGTGCCACCTTTGAATCGGAAATCTCTTTGATGGAGCTGGCCAGCAACGCGGGATTCCCGACCGACACCGCCGGGTTCTCTTTCGGCCTTGCACACGACAATACCCTCTTTGAGGCGACGGGTGCACAGGCGGTGGGTCCTCTGGCTGCTCTGGATGGAGGAGCGGGTCCTGCCTTCTTCGACGCTTCAGTTTTTGCAAATGGTATCGGCATCGGCTGTGTTTACGACTTCAGTCTCTCACAGTCGATCCAGTTCACTTCGGCAACCGGCATCGTCTCCGTCGCATATGCGGCTTTACCTGGAGCGCTGTCTGGAGCGAGTGGAACCGTGACCTCCAGTCTCGATTTCGTCCAGACTCTGGGAGCGCCTCCTGTGGAATTGATTGTCTCGACAGCTGCGGGATCTGCGGTTCCTGCTGGGGGGAACTCCGGTTCCATCTCCCTGAACCCGAGCGGGTTTGTCATGACCGCCGTCGATCAGTCGGTGGAGTACCCGGAATCCACGGGAGAAGCATCCGTCACTGTTTCGATCACCCTTGAGGAGGATCCCGGAAATACCGGGTTCCCCAATGAAACTCAGGCGTTCTCATTCGGATTGGTCCATGACCCAGCGGTTTTGGCTGGTCAGGGAATCAATGCGGCCTCGATCCTTACTGCATTGAACGGCAACACGGGACCTGATTTCTTCGATGTGAACAGTTTCGCAGACGGCATGACCGTGGGTTGCGTTTACACCTTCGTGGGAACAGACGTCCTGACCTTTGCGACTGCCACCGACTTGGTGACCGTGGATTACTCAACGGTCCCGGCAGGGTTGATCGGAGCGGTTACTCCAACTGAAACCCAGTTGCAGTTCTCGCAATCTTTGGGAACTCCTCCGGTGGAATTGGTCGTGGTCGTCGGTGCTGCCTCTCAGGGAGTCCAGGGGGAGACAGGAACCATTACACTGACCCCGGTTACCGGTACAGGATTTGTCCGTGCGGATATCAATGACGATGCAGTGGTCAATCTTGCTGACGCAGTCCAGTTGCTGAATGCTCTCTTCCTTGGAGGAGTGACCAACTGTGACGACGCTGCTGACACCAATGATGACGAACTGAAGAACATCGCAGATGCGGTTTATCTTCTCAGCTATCTCTTCACCAGTGGCCCGGACATTCCTGAGCCTGGTGGAAATGGAAGCTGCGGTACTGATCCGGTTGGTGATGCCCTTGATTGTGCTGAGTACAACTCGTGCCCATAAGAAGGAGTAAATCTCCTGCCAATAAGAAGTGATCTCCACACTTTGGGGAATGCATCGAAAAGAGGAGTGACGCGAAAGCGTCACTCCTCTTTTTTTACAACGGGCTCATTTAATCAGATCTCTTCGTAGTTTTCGACAGTGATCTCTGATTTGACATCGCCGGTATGCTGAGTGCTCATTGGTTCAAACAAGAGCAGGTGGGTTTCCTCTTCTGCAACTGGCTTGTGCTCCACACCTTTGGGGACGATGTAGAACTCACCTGGATTGATGACCACTGTATCGTCTCGCATCTCCAGCTTCAGTTGGCCCTTCATCACCATGAACAACTCATCTTCATCATCATGCTTATGGAAGACAAACTCTCCCTGGACCTTGGCGATGATGACCTGTTGTCCATTGAGTTCACCAATTCTCTTCGGAGACCAGTGATCGTTGAAGAGAGAGAATTTCTCAGAAATATTGACGACATTCATGACGACCCGCTTTCTGGAGTCAGGGAGAAACTGATTCGGTTCCAGATTCAATCTAGCGGAGAAGTGTCTGCCGACAAGTAGGGAGCGTTCTCCTTGCTAGGATTCCTGACTCTCGACTTGACCTGAATCTGTCGCGGTCGAGGATAAAGAAGTCTTCGATTCCCCTCATTGGCCGGGAGTGCGGAGCGGAGGAGGCCCATGGAGATTGCTGTTTATTGTTCAGCAAGTGAAACGATCCGATCACTCTTTCTGGAGGATGCGGCTGAACTGGGAACCGCCATAGCAAAGCAGGGGCATGGCCTGATCTTTGGCGGTGGAAACATCGGTTCGATGGGGCGACTTGGAAGAGCGGTTCAAGAATCGCAGGGAAGAGTGGTATCTGTCATTCCCAAATTTTTCGACGATCAGGGTCTGACTCTCGCTGAATCGGATGAAATCATTCTCACCGATGACATGCAGGAGCGTCGGAAGATTATGTGGGAAAGGTGTCGGGGGGCACTGGTTCTTCCCGGCGGTCTGGGAACTCTGGAAGAAGCTGTAGAGTTCCTGGTACTCAATCAGTTGTCTTTGATCGACAGGCCTTTGGTTTTTGCGAATGTCGATGGTTACTGGGATCCCTTTTTTGAAATGATCGACCATATGCTGACGGAAAAGATGCTGACGGATGAGCATTCAAGAATCTTTGATCAGGCGGATTCAGGAGTTGGAGCGCTGAATCGACTGGAATCATTGATCGCGAAAGATGTGAATCGGTGATGAACGATTTTTCAGAAGAAAAGAGTTTGCAGCCTCACAGTATCCAGCGGTTGGCTTCTTCACTGGGAGCAATCACTGCTATGGTGGAGTCGATTCCCGAAGCCTCTTCCGACTGGGCAGCAGAATCGGACCAGTGGTGTTTGCGTGAGGTGTTGGGTCACCTGATCGATGGTGACCGGGAAATCTTTCGGGCTCGACTGGAGTTGTTCTTTTCTGGATCTTTGGAAGAGTGGCCTGCGCTGGACCCCGAAGAATGGGTGGTTGAGCGAAAGTACTCAGAAAGACCTCTTCGGGAATTGTTGAGGTTGTTTCAGGATGAAAGACAGAGGTCCCTGGCCTGGTTGGCCAGCCTTGAAGATCCGGATTGGCTTATGGAGAGGGATCTTCCAGACGGTTCATTGAAGGCGGGAGATCTCCTGTTGGCGTGGTGTACTCATGACGTGCTGCATCTGGAGCAGATCGCTCGCTGGTGCACTGCAAAGGCTCTTTATGATCATGAGCCTTTCACGGATGATTTCGCATTCTGATCAGGAAGTTAACGCCAGAGACTTCACCGTGGAGGAATCATGGGGTCGGTCACTTCTATCTCCGTATCCCATTTCTTGTTGAGGCGCCGACCTTTCAATACATGTCTGCGATAGTTTTTCTCAGAGGTTCGTGAAGACTGAAGAGCTGTCGTCAATTCAGACTCGATCTTCTGATCAAAAGCCGACACGGGAATATGTGAGATCACACTGGAAGTGAGACCAAATTCTCCGGGTCTGACGATGGAAATCCCCGGTTCTTTTGCCGGCAATCCAATTTGTTTGGCTTCTTTAGCAGATTTGGTCAATCCCCAGCCAAGTCTTCCACGGAACGGTTCTTTCCATGCGAGTACCCGTAATTTTCTCAGCACGGATTCCGGAACTCGATCTGCAACCACAAGCAATTGCCGATCGCAGGAGGCGACATTCAGGGATCTGCGCAGATCCTTACAAGTGGGAAGAGGGGGAAGTCCGGAGGTTTTGGGCCTGCCAGGATACTTCTGGGAGATGGCGTGCATTTCAAGAGCCAGAATGGATGACTCCCAACCCACCGATCCTCCAAAGACCATCTGCGGAGAGCGACCTGATTTACTGAGGCGTGTTTTCCCATCGGGAGCGAGAATCACAAAGACGGTGTTTTCCAACTCTCCGGTTCTTCCCCGATACAGGCTTTTAAGGAACTTGCCTTCGGTGGCATCTTCATAGGTGGCGAGTCGGGCGCAGACAAATCGCTCTGAGAGTTTGATCACTTCCTGGTCGGACCAGAAACTCTGGTCCATTTCCTGTTTGCCCGGTCACCAAACTCCGGGAATCCCCCTGCACTGAGGGGCTGCGGAAAGGAGCAGGATCGGCTTTCCGGTTCTCTCAGCTTCGGTTTTCGCTGCCTGCCATGTTCCGATCCATGCAATTCTTTTCGGGTGTTGGAAACGGTCCTCGATCGGAGAAGGAGATTTCGGCGTTGAAATGGGGTCGTCCCGATTCAACTCTGCGTCTGTCGCACACAGGCTTGCAAGGAAACTGATTGTCAGCAGATTGAACATGGAAATCTCCGCTCCAGTATCCCAAGATAACCCCTTAACCCTTTACAGGTTTCATTTCGAAAAGGAATATCTGCATGTCCACGAAGATCTGCCCCGTTTTTCCTGAACCTGTGGGGCCACTCCCAGCAAACTCCCCATGGTCCTGTGGGCTGGTTCTTTTCGTTCTTCTTCTTGTTTCGCCCTTTGCAGTGGCTCAGTCGACAGGTGTGGAATCTCCCTTCCTGCACTGGGAGTTTCGCAGCTCCTACATCGGTGAAGACGGTGCCTTTATCTCTCGTGATGGGCGAATCAAGGGGAAGCTCAGCGGAGATCTCACCCTCGCGGAATCAGTAGAAGGTGTGGCACTTCTCTCGGAGGGGGGAAGTGGCATGTTGCTCATGGGAGAGTCCTATTCTGATCTCGAGGATCTGTTACCCCGAAGAGAGATCACTGTTTGTGGATGGATCTCACAAGAGGAACTTCAGGAATGGGGTGGCTTGTTGGGGTTTCTTCAGGACAACGGAGACTATGAGAAAGGTTGGTTGCTGGGTTCGAGAAGAGGTCAAGCCTGTCTGGCCATCGCTTCAAAAAACAAAGACGACGGAAATGGAATCATGACCTACCTTGCCGGCGGCGAAACGATGAAGCCGGGTCAGTGGTATCACATCGCCGGTACCTATGACGGTCAACGAATGGTGGTTTATCTCAATGGCAAGGAGGTCGCTGTCTCAGAGGACCAGAGTGGCGATATCCTCTATTCGCAAAACGCACCATTCGTTTTGGGTGCTTATCGGGATGACAATGAATTTCATCCCCATGTGGGAGCTCTGCAGGATTTCCGATTGTGGAAGACCGCATTGAGTGCAGAAGCGATTCAATCTGTTTATCAAGAGAGACCAGAGTGCACAAATCAGGAACCTCCCAGGCCGCCGCTCAAATTTGCGGTCTCCCCATGGTTGCAATGGGCACAGGGCGACGAAATCACGGTCAGTTGTGAAACGTCGATGGACTGTGCTGTGGTCGTTGAATATGGCAAGGATGACAAACTGGGAGATGCAGTGACTTCTTCTTCAGAAGGCAGATTGCACCATATCAGGCTTCAATCCCTCTCAGAGGGAACACCCTACTTTTACAGAGTCCGGGCACAGAGGAGCGGAGATACGGATGAAGCACTGGAGTCTCCGATCCTGACCTTTCAGACACGAACCGACAAAGATCAGGCTTTTGGGTTTTTGGTAATCGGGGATACCCAGAACAATCCCCGTGTGACGGCAGCTGTCACAGATCTGGCGTGGGGGCACCGTCCCAACTTTGTCGTTCACTGTGGTGATCTCGTGGGGACCGGATCCAACAAGAGAGAGTGGGTTCATGAGTTTTTTGCAGGTGCAAAAACTCTTCTTCAAAGAGCACCGATCTTTCCAACACTCGGAAATCATGAACAGAATGCCCAGTTGTATTATGATTTTTTCACCCTTCCCGATCCGGAGTTTTATTACGACTATGTGTGGGGAAACACACACTTCTTCGTCATCGACACCAACAAATCAGTGAGTCCTGATGCTGATCAGGTCAAGTGGCTCGATAAAGCTCTGAAGAGGAGCAAAGCTGAATGGAAAGTGGTCTACCATCACCATCCGGCATGGACCTCTGACGAAAACGATTACGGGAATACTTGGAAGGGCAGTTCCACCCAGGGAGTCCGGGCGATTCAGGATCATCTGGTTCCCATCTATGAACGGCATGGAGTGGATGTCGTTTTCAATGGGCACATTCATGTCTATGAGCGCACTTGGCCTATTCGGGACCGCAAGACGGTTGGTCCCGGCGAAGGTGTTGTTTACATTACTGCAGGTGGGGGCGGCGGCCATTTGGAAGGCTTTGCTCCCAATCGAACCTGGTTCAGTAGCAACAAACGGGTCGATCACCACTTCCTAATGGTCAATGTCAACGGCGGTCAGATGGAGATTTCTGCCTATGACATCGAGGGAAGACTGTTCGATCGACTCCTCTTGAGCACAACAGACAGGCGCAAATGATCTCTCTTCTTCCTCTGGAATCGGTGCCTGGTCTTTCCTTGAATGAATTGGGGGACCAACTCCGGGATCTTCTCGGCGATGAAACCATCATCCGTCTCGCAGATGAGGGCAGCACGGTGGTGGCGGAAATCGCAGGTGTTTCCGTCAAGGTCACACTCTGCGAAGAGCCGATTCCTGCGGAAATCCTCGAAGGTCCCTTGTCGGCCGCATGGTACTGGGAGGAAGCGGCTTCAGTTCTGAAGAATCATGAAGCCCATTTGTTTGTAGTGATCAGTGATCCCCGCCTTCCGGAGCCGTCTACAGAAAGCGAGCCCAACAGTGAAGCAGCGCCAGAGATCAGTCCCAGCAAGGGCGTGATTGAGATTTATCCGGAGGCACCGGCAGCTCCCGTGCTAGACGAAGAGACGATTCGTTATTCGGTTCAGGATGCCCTGCTTTTGACAAGGGTTTCCCTGATGCTCGGTGATTGCTGCTCTGCTTTGGCGGTTTATTGGGATGGATCGACGGCGATTCACTCATGGACCGCCTTTGAAGAGTCCTGTGCTGCCATGACCCCGACGAATTTGCCGTTGAGAATCTGGATCGATTTCAGGCTCTGGGAAGCCAAGGATGGTACCCGAGGTTTGGTCACCCGGGGAATGTCCGCTCTTGGCCAGCGAGAACTGGAAGTGATTGGTTCGACCAGCAGTGCCCAACAGATTCGGGCCTGGAGCTATACGGTGGCTCATTATTGCCTCGAAAAGAACAAGGTTCTCGAGCATGGTCAGGCTGTCGGTATATCACCGAAGGAATGGATCCGGACATGGATCGTCAGCAGTCGCCTTGAACCGGGTTCGTGGGCGATCTGGCTTGACCTTGAGGCGGAAGAATAACCGCCGTGCGTAAACTGTTGGCCTTGACCACGAGCCGTGCTGATTGGGGACACTTGTCCTCACCCCTCAAAGCCCTGAGACAGGTTTCCGGGTTGCAGGTGTCACTCGCAGCACTGGGCTCACACCTTTCACCGGAGTTTGGCTACACCGTGGATGACATTCTTGCGGATGGGTTTGAAGTGGATCATCGGGTCGAGTGTCTGCTCAGTAGTGACTCTGAACAGGGAATGGCGAAAACCATTGGATTGGCTACTCTCTCCCTTTCAGACCTTTTCGCCAGAGAAAAGCCGGACCTGCTTCTACTGATAGCCGATCGTTATGAAATGCTTGCTCCCGCCTCTGTGGCTTTGGCTCACAAAATTCCTGTGGCGCACATTGAGGGGGGAGAGGTTTCCGAGGGGGCCATCGATCACGCAGTCAGACAGGCTTTGACCTCGATGTCGCATATCCACTTTGTTCCCACCGCCACTGCCCGCAAAAGGTTGCTGGCTTTTGGCGAAGAGCCGTGGCGTGTTCACCAGGTGGGAGCTCCCAGTATCGATCATCTGGTGGCTGGGAAATCGCTGCCGGAAAAGGAAGTCCGGAAGACGCTGGAGTTGAGTGAGGGTATTTCTCCTCTGGTGGTCGCATGGCACCCGACCACCCTTGACGGAACTGTGGCTCTGGAAACAGATCCATTTTTCGCGGCTCTCGAGACCGTTAAGGAACCCCTGATCTTCTGTTTTCCCAATGCGGATGCGGGTAGCCGGGCGATTCGGGATCGGGCCCGGGAGTATTGTTCACGTCATGCCCACGCGTCGATGCACGTCAATCTTTCCCACCATCTTTACTGGGGATTGCTGAGAATCGCCAAAGGGATCGTCGGAAATTCCTCCAGCGGAATCATGGAAGCCCCGGCCATCGAATTGCCCTGTCTGAATGTAGGCCGCCGGCAACAGGGACGTGAACGCAGTCGCTGCATTGTCGATGTTCCTGCAGTCGAAGAGGAAGTCGTCACCGGTCTTGCGAAGATCTGTGACCCCGAATTCAAAGCGTCCCTGATCGGAATGACCCACGCTTATGGAGACGGAAACGCCGGGGAAAGAATTGCAGCGGTTTTGGCAGATCTTCCGAGCCACGAAGAACTGTTGTTGAAGAGAGCGATGCCCGCTGACAGGATTCCGGAAGTTCCGGAGTGGAAACCGGAAGACTGAAAGCTCTGGGTCAGCGCTTGTTTTGCGGAGTCTTGCCAGCGGCTGCGCGAATGACCATCCACATCGAGTCAACCTCCGCCACCTTCAGCCAACGACCCACCCCTGTGGCCAACAGTACTCCCAGCAAGATCGCAGTGCCCAGAATCAGGTAAGCCCTTCCTGGAAACCCGGGGGTCCAATCGGTGAGACCCTGAATCCAGTGATGAGCCCCCTGATGCACGACGAGGATCAACAGGGTCAACTTCAGTCCCTGGCTCCAGCGAAGGCGGGGGAGAGTCAGTGATCGACGAATCAGTCCCTGCAGCGCCAGCCAGGTGAAGATTGCTGAGATGACATACGACTGGGCAATCAGGTCGGTGCTCACCTTGAAGAATCCCCCGAAGAGAATGACGCTTTGCAGGATGAGACCGAGCAGCGTGATCCCCAGCACGGCCTTGCGAAGACCAAGTGTGATGGCGGTTCTCTGCAGGCCGACATTCAGAGCTGCAAAGGGGATCGCCAGGCAGTACCAGCCCAGTATTTCTGCGGTTTTTGTTCCATCCGCGGGTGTGAATTCGCCCCACACAAAAAAGGACTGAATCACGAGACCTGCAGTGGCCAGAAGCCCGGCTCCAGCGAGTCCCCCGACAAATGCGGTCAGTCGCTGATTGCGGGTCAGCATTCTGGAGAGCTGTCCCCGTTGTCCCCGGCTGAGGAGGTCTGCGGATTCGTCGGCGGCGACGATGCCGCTGCTGACACCGATCAGTGCGATGGGAAAAAAGTGAAATCGGAAAGCGGTTTCGAGACAGGTCAGGCTTCCGGTTTCCAGACCCGAGGCGAGATGAAAGGCGAGCAGGGAGTACGATTGGATGAGAATCTGACTGAGGAGGAGAGCTCCAAAGTCGAGAAGGAAACGGCCATGACCGGGGACCTTCCAGCGCAGGGTCGGCCAGGGGATCGGGGCATGACGGGAAACATCACGAAGCATGACCAGTGCCCCCAGCAAGGCCCCTCCCAGAAAGGCCCAGATCCACCCCTGTGCCCGCTCAAGGTCAGAGACTCCCACGACCAACATGATGCTTCCGGAGGCCAGCAGAGCCAGATTCTGGAAGATCTGTGGCCTCAGAGCCTGGGGGTCCTGACGGTGGCAGTGCAGAAGGCCTCTGAAGACGGCAAAGATGGGAACGAGGGCGAGATAGGGCAGGAGGCTGCGCAGTCCACTGACTGCCTGATCCCTGTTTTCGAGGCCGGGGAAAACCGTACCGATGATCCAGTCTGCCTGCCAGGCGATCACGGCGATGAGGGCCAGCGAAAGCAGGGTGATGGAACCCATCGCCGCTCGGGCGAATTGATGACTGGCCGTGGAATCTGCAGATTGCTGCTGCTCCCGATAGGCCGGTGAAAAGGAGGCGGAAAGCGCTCCCTCGGAAAGCATGTCGCGGAGGATCACCGGGATTCGCAGTGCCGCCCGAAGTGCATCTGCAGTGGCACTGGCACCCAACAGGGTGGTGAGAAGAATATCCCTGAAGAGGCCGAGGATTCTGGAGATCAGCATCGTTCTGCCGAGGGGACCGACCCGACGTACCTCCGCATCGCCCTGTTCAGTGCCCTGTTCAGTGCCCTGTTCAGTTTTTGGCGAGTTCTCAGGGGGCATCGCTTCTCCTCTTTGCAGCCTCGAGGCGAATGATAGCGGATTCCCGTGGAGTATCGCTATCGACGATTGGATAGCGACAAAAAAAGAGGCCCGGGAGTGATTCTCCCGGGCCTCCAATCTGCCTTGTTCCTGAAGATCAGGGGCAGGGATCGTATGCGGCACAATCGAGGCTGTCCGCAGTCGGGTCCTCACCACATGCACCGAACGGATCGGGAAGGGGACCGGAACCGCTGAAGAGGCTACCCAATGCAGCAATCGCATCGGCGATGTTGATGCTGCCGTCGTCATTGGAATCGCAAGAGTCGACGCAGGTTCCCTCCGGTCCTCCGGAGAAGAGGTTGCCGAGAAGGAAGACGGCGTCGGCGATGTTGAAGGCCCCATCCGAGTTGCAGTCTCCACGCTGGAAACCACCTCCTGGGGTGACACCGCCACCCGCCAGGAAATCGCGGTAAGCCGCAACCAGAGCGTTTTGATCTCCACCATATCCACCCAACTCGAAGGAAGAGCAGATGACGCGTCCACCGTTACCGGGGATGTAGGCCGTGGTGACCCCGTAGGCGAGACCAAGGGCGTCATCGAACTGCCACACCAGACCCGCATCTCCGCCGGCCAGTTCAGCCGTGGCAGGGATCAGGATATTGGTGAAGTCATTGGGGTTGCCGCTCGCAGCCTGGTTGTCCTGGTTGTAAGCCACATTCTGGTTGGCGGACATATCGAGGCCAAGGCCACTGTCGAGACCATCGAGGCTGACCAGTGAATCGGTATCGTCCTGAGCGTAAGGCTCGGCGACTCCGTCGCGGTCATCGAAGGCGGAGATCGGATGCTGGAAGCTCCAGTGGTCTGCACTCTCGAAGTAGATGGCGATTCCTGCTTCCGCAAGGCTCGCAACCAGATTGGCCTCGTCCACATTGAGTTTGGCGTTGGTGGGGAAGGTACCGAGGAGGATCCAGACTTGAGAAACCTGTGCCGGATCGAGGCAGAGGTATTCGTCGATCTGCATGCGCACCAACTTGGAGTTGGCTCCCGCTGCAAGAAGTGCCTGCTGGATGGCTGCCCCGGAATCGTTGGATCCGGTATCGCCACCGTCAAAGAGGCCTTCCATGGCGATGATGATGGTGTCTTCACCGTTGTAACCGTAGTGATCGGTGGACCCGGAGGCTTCGCCGGCACCGGCAGTACAGTTGCCACGCACGACGTAGCTCAGGAAGCCCTCCGGGGGAGAAGCGTCCGAGTAGGTCGTGGCATCACCGGGAAGATTGGCGATCACGACACCGTCACGCTCGATGGTGATTCCGGTGTAGGCACTGTTGTTGAGCCAGGCCAGATCGACACTGTTGAGGGCACAGGAACTGGTGATGGTCAGATCAGTTGGGGCATTGCATTCCACAGCACAAACCTGCAGGGCCCAACTGGTGAGGGTGGCGGTTGCGGCTGTGTTGGCCACGGTCAGGGTCCAGTCACCACCGATCGTTTCACCGTCGAAATCAGCCAAAGTGCCCGGACCGGACGGAATCAGGGATCCGAATCCGTCATTGTTGCCGGTGGCGTCATCGAAGCGTCCGATCAGATCGGTTCCGGCACCGTTGTCATGCAGGCGAATGCTGGTGCCTGCCGGAGAGAGTAGGTCGATGGCCACGCCGCTCAGATCCGGTGCTGCCAGATTCATGTCCACGTCGAGGTCGTCGATGCCGATCAGCGAAGATGGATCAACACTGATGGTAAAGGTTTCGACACCATTGATGACAGCGGGCTGGGCGATCTGAACGCTCCAGCTGTCGAGGGTTCCACCTCCGGTACTGGGGAAGATATCTGCGATCACGATGGCCCAGCTGCCACTGACCGGCTCACCGTCGAAATCGGCAAGGGAACCGGTGCCCTGGGAAAGGGCGTAGGGCTGCATGCGGACGCCACTGAAAGTGGTGTTGCTGCCGTAGGGAACTCCTTCGTCATCGAAGATCAGGTTCATGTTGTCATCGGAGTTGTTTTCGTTCTGGTACAGACGCACCTGAGTGTTGCTGGGTGCGACCACATCGATGTCGAGGTTACCGATGAAGCCGTGGGTGATGTTCACGCCGACGTCGAGGTCATCGATGGTTCCGGTTCCGGTGACATTGATGGTGTCAAAGGTGAAGTTGGTTGCAGGGTCACCCACGTAGGCGATCGGTGCCGCCGGTGCACTGGTGCCACCGATACCGATGAAGCCGTCGAAGGAGAGGTTCGGATTCGGGAACTGGTGACAATCCGCAGGCGGGCAACTGACGGTCAGGGTGAGATCACCCCGCTCGCCATTGAAGCCACCAATCTGGACCAGGTAGGTTTCACCGGCGATGGCATCGAGGAGGATCTCCGGCTCGCCGGATCCGACACAACTGCCGGCGTCGCAGGCCAACTCTGAAGCGGCATCCGGAGGGCAGGCAGAGGTTCCGGGGTAGATGGCCATCTGCGGGTTGAAGTCGGCTGTACCACAAGTGGTCAACACGACGATTCCACTGCAGGAAGCGGTGTAGAGGTACCAGACGTCATTGAGATTGCTGCCACCACAAGAGGAGGGCCCGTCGCTGGAGGCTCCCAGAGTGGTGACTGCGACGCTTCCCTCACCAATGGGGGTTGCGTCCGCACAGTTGTCATTGGCAGGCGGTGCCGCACAGAAGGGGTCACCGGTGCAGTCGTCGTCGAGGCAGTCCACAAGTCCGTCGCCATCGTCATCGCCACCGTTGTCACAGACTTCAGGGCAGAGGTTGGGCAGTCCCGGGGAATCGAGAGTGAGATCTCCGAAGGGCTGGATCTCCCAGTTACCGTTTCCATCAGGACAGCGCACGGGGTGAGCCGGGACAAAGGTGCCATCCGGGCCCAGAGTGGTGGAGCAGTAAACCAGTTCTCCACCAGTGGGAAGTCCGGTGGTCGGATCCAGAGGATTCTCGAGGAGGGCCAGGCAGTCGATGATGGAAGTCCATGGAGTGACATCGAGGACACCGTCGTCATCGGTGTCAAGGTCATCACCGGTAGCACCTGTGAATCCTTCGACGAGAAGGTGGGTGACGTTGTCACTGTTTTCAAAGGCAAGATCGGTGGTCAGATTTGCGCTTCCCAGAGTGAAGGTGCTTTCAGCAGCCACAAAGATCCCGGTCAAGCCGATGGAGTTTCCGGCGAGACTGACGACGGCTTCCACAGTTCCACTGCCGGTGGAGCCATCACCGATCACGATGTAGGTGTAGGTATCCAGGCTCGAAGCCGCTGGACCCCACAACTCAAAGTACTCATCGTTGTCTGCGCCACCCTGATCGATGCGGAATTCATTGATCGTCACCTGGGCCTGGGCCGAAACGGTGAAGACGGTGAAAAGGAGCAGGAGCACCCCTGTTAAAACTCTGTTCATTTGATTTTCCTCCAGAGTGGAACCCTCACGTACCACTCAGTTGAAGTCTCATAAAACCCTGAATCTTCCTCTGTCAGATGATTGTCCATCATTGATGGGAACGGTCGAAGGAACGGTTAAACCGTGGTTTGAATCCGTGAACCCAATAGTGAACCCATAGTGTGAAAATCACCCACATCTCATCGTAAAGGTCGAATAGGACTCTGGCAACATTCTCGGCCCTCGATCTTTCCCCAAATCCACTGTTTCAAGGCCAAATACAAAAAAATGGGTGGTGAGAGGAAAGCCTCTCACCACCCATCAAGCGGACCTCATGAGATCCGATTCGCCACTATGGCTTAGCAGCCGTTGTAAGTGTCGCAGGTCAGACCGTCGTCGGTCGGATCCTCGCCACAAACCGACGGTCCCGGATCCGCCGGTGCAGGTCCACCGGAGAAGAGGGCAGCCAGACCGTAGATCGCGTCGGCGATGTTGACGCCGCCGTCGTCGTTCTGGTCACAGCTGTCGGCACAACCACAGGGGGTACCACCGGAGAAGAGGGCAGCCAGCAGGTAAACCTGGTCGGCGATGTTGAAGCCCCCGTCTTGGTTGGTGTCACCACGCCTGAACACGGGGCCTCCGACGACGCCAGTTAGGAACTCAGCGTAGGCAAGAGACAGTGCAGACTGGTCTCCACCGTAACCACCGATCTCCCAGGACTGGACGATGGTGTTACCACCGACGGTGGTATCACTGGCGATACCGGTGTTGTACTGCGGAATCGGTGCTCCATTGGCATCGACGAGGGCGTCGTCAGAAGCCCAGACGACTCCAGCTGAAGCCACTCCGGCATCCGAACTGGCAACGGTAAACTGGTCAGTCCAGTCGATACCAGCCTGGTCCTGAGTGTAGGCCACGTCTTGGTTGGCACTCATGTCGAGTCCGACACCAGAGTCGAAACCATCCATGGAGGTGAAGGTGTCATCTCCGTCACCGGTGTCGTAGGTGCCGTCATCGACACCGTCACGGCCATCGAAGAGGGAGGCAACGTGAAGGAATCCGAAGTGGTCTCCACCCTCGAAGTAAACGCCTTTTCCGGCTTCACCGAGGAGGGCCAGTTCGTCACCTTCGGCGGCGGTGATGCGGTAATCGTTGGGGACGGTACCGGTCAGCGCCCAGATGTTTTCAACGTCGGCGTCGCTGGCGCAAGGGTAATCGACCCAGCTGCTGCGAACGATGGCAGCGTTACGTCCGGCACCGACGAGGGCGCTGAGAAGCAACTCACCGCTGTCCACAAGACCGGGGTCTCCGGCAGTCTGAAGTCCCTCGACTGCGAAGATCAGATCGGTCTGACCAGCGTAGGTCAAGACGGAAACGGTCACACCCAAGGGGTTCGGACCAGCACCACAATCGGTGACCACCTCGTACTGGTAGGTGCCGTCAGCCACGCCAAGATCGACGTAAGTGGCATCGGCAGCACCCAGGGTGGCCACGGAGACGCCATCACGAAGGATCTCCTGAGAAGCGGCATTCGGATTCGGGGTCCAGTTGAGGGTCACGTCACCATTGGTGCAGTCAGCGGCACCGGTGAGGTTGGTCGCCGGGACGCAGTCATTGATGGTGTACTCAAGGGTTCCCACGCCGGCAGCGTTGAAGGTGCCGAGGCGGATCAGGTACTCCTGGCCTGCGGTGGCAGCGAAGACGGTCTCCGCAAGGAACACATTACAGGCGGGGTTGTTGGTCGGGTTGGTACCCGCATTGACGTCATCGTTACATGCCACTACCAGAGTCGGATCGTCGAGCAGTGTGGCATCGTAGGTGTAGACAGCCAGCATGGTGTCGGCACCGGCGATGTTGGTATTCGCACTGCAGGTGCTGACCAAAAGATCGCCATCCACGGACGCAGTGTAGCGAAGGAAGATGTCGTTGTTGATCTGGGTGATTCCGGTTCCGGGGTCACAAACAGCGAGATCGATCGGTACACCGGTCGTGGTGGTGTAGGGCGTCACAATCTCCTGCTGGAAAGTTCCAACCGCAGCGATGGAAGCTCCACTTGGCCAGTTATTAGCGGGGGAAGTTCTCAAAGTGCAACCCGCAGAGTTGATCAGCGTTCCAGTACCATTCGGGCCAGACCATGAAGTGATCAGCACTTCCAGATCCTCGTAAGCCGGCTGAGGTGCGGTCAGGAAAGAAAGATCGGTAGAGGGCAGAATCGCCTCCACGTTTCCGTCGATCTCAATGATCCAGGATGCGGCTCCACCGGCGTCACTCCAGTTGAGGTTCCAGGTGGTGTCTCCCACGTTCTGGTCACACACGAGATTGGCGACTCCACCGGCTGATCCGCAGGTTCCGGCAACAGCAACGGAGTATCCGATGTCCATGATGTAGCGGTTGTCGGGGAAACCGATTCCGGCGAGGGGAGTCGGGGTAGCGAGGCCACAGGAATCGTGTGAGCAGATGAAACTGGTTCCGATCTCACCGGTGGCGGCGATGTCGGTCAGTCCCATGTAAAGGCTGTTGTTGGTCGCTGTACCATCTTCAGGTGTGTAGATCTCCGCGACCAGTTTGGCGCTGGGTCCGTAGGAAGTCATGCACTGAAGAGTGTTGGAGGTTGCGCCCAATCCGTCTGGATCGATCACACCGGTTCCAAGGATGAAGTTAAAGAGAGCGTTGGCAACTGCTGGAACCTGGAACTCCTCCTCATACACCATCAGCATTCCCACATTGCTGGGGTCTGGTGTCGCAGCAACATTGGTTCCAACGACGTAGCTGAAGTTGTCGGGGTCACCGCCATTGACGTCAACGATCAGGCGGATACGAACCGGCATCGTTCCGATAGCAGGATCCGGGTCGGTATCGAATGCAGTTGTCACACACTCGACGGTGATTTCGTCACTGACTCCGTAGCCGTTGACCAGATCGAAGGATCGGTAGTAGGAAGAGTCAACCGTCAGGCCTCCAGCACCACAGGCAACACCACCACCGATGGGAAGAACCGTCGGGATCGGCACCATGGTGCCAACAACGGTGGAGGGGCAAGGCTCGGCGATAAAGAAGCCACAGCAGATCTGGGCACTGGTTTCTCCACCGATGATACCTTCAAGGCAGATGGTATTTTGTCCAGGACCAAAACCGGTCAGGGTGTCGGTGGCTGCTCCTGCAGTCCCGTCAAGGGTTCCTGCAAGGGTACCGTTGAGGTACCAGTTGACGGTGTCGTACTGATCCTGGTTTTCCCAGGTCAAAGTCGCAGTGTCAGTCGGCTCGTCGTAAAGGCAAACGAGATTGATCGGCGGGAAAACGCTGGAGAAAGTGACTTCCATATCGGTGGTTCCAACGGAAGCTGCGTCCCAGCCACCAACTCGAACGAAGTAAGTCACGCCACCGGTCACTGGGGCACTGTCGACTACGGAGCCGAAGTTGGCACACCCGGCGGTATCACCATCACAGGCGATCTCGGTCAGGGCACCGCAACCACCACCAGCGGAGTCATCGTAAAGAACGATGTCGGTGTCCAGCAGGCCGGGGTTAACACAGGTGCTCAAGGTGAGCAGGCCTGTCGAAGGTGCTGTCCAACTGAACCAGACGTCGGACTCAACGGTTCCGGTAGGAGAACCGGCACAAGTAGAGGTGTCCGGAAGCGGCGGGTTACTGCTGGTCGCAGTGGTGTTGTCGATCGCCACCGTCACCGTACCCGGTGCGGTCAAGTTGATCGGCTGAGCATTGGCACATTCATCCGCTCCCTGTGCGCCGACGACGCCACAGGAGAGAATCATGAATGCAGCCACCAAAAACGGTAGGTGTCTCATAGGTGAAAACCCTTCCTGGTTTATGAATCCCTTACCGGAATTCGGATATCCATTGCGAAAGTCAAAAATTCCTCACGGGAATAAAACAAATCCAAAGTTTTGTCACAAAATCACAAGTCTTGCCGGATACCTGCATGATCGGAGAGATGCCGATCAGTCAGATCACATGAAAGAATCGCAAGTTGTCACAAAGTTACATTTAGCCCATTAACTTCAAATTTACCGGACATTCACCACGGGTCAAGGACCCGATCTGGACCTCACCCTCCCTCAAATTGCCCCTATGAACGGTTCAGGGACAATTTGCCGATTCGTCGCAGGTCAGGAGAGCTGCGTCCGTGGGATCCTCACCACAGGACCCTTCCGGTTCGGGCAGATTGGGAGATCCGGGAACAAAGAGGTGTGTGAGCAGATAGATGGCATCTGCCAGATTGACCCCTTCGTCGTCATTGCAATCCGCAGCATCCCGGCAATCAACCATGGGTGACCCGGGGACAAACAGTGATTCGAGCAGGTAGACCGCATCGGCAAGATTGACGGAATCGTCACTGTTGATGTCACCCCTGCGGAAGGGTGAAGCGATGTAGGCTCCCCTGAAGGAAGCAAGGAGATGGGAATCTGGATAGCCCAGATCGGAAAGTGGGATAGGGAGGTTGTTACCACAGAACGGAGCCGTGAATCGGGTGGGATCAGATTCCCCGGAGTCGTTGGTACCCAGGATCAACAAATGACCATCTGCAGTGCCGTCAGGAAGATGAAATTCGACGACCACATTCATGCCGCATGGGAGCTGTACAGGGTTGTCCAGAGTCAGGCACATGTGGGACATTTCGAATGCGGGTATGTCGAAGGTTTGTTCATGAAGCAAATTCAGCAAGGCAGGATCGTTGATTCCGGACCCGGTCTGATCTTCATAAATTCTCAGGACGAGTGGTTGCACCGTAAAACCGGTCCCGGGATTGGAGTTTTCAATGCCGACACGGATCGCCTCGAGGATCATGCCATTACTGAGCAGAAACGGGCTTTCACACGGGGAAAGAAGTCGCCATAACGATTGGGATTGGTGACCGGTCGCATCGCCACAAAAAGGTGTCCCCTGAGTGATACTATCTGTATCCACACTGTGACTGATCTCAACAGTTGCGGGATCACAACCGGGTGCCAAAAGGTCGCAGCTGACGGAAGGGGTCCAACTGCTTCCTGAAAATCCTTGCGCCTCGATGCGTACCAGGGAAGGAAGGTTGGCTGTCACTCCAGCCCAACTTCCAGGATTTGCAGGCACGGTATCGACCAGTATCCCATTCACGCGAATCTCTACGCTATCTGCAGTGGTGCCCGGATCCCATGAAGCAAGAAGGGTTCCGTCACTCAAGGAGGAGCAGGAAAACCCGTTCAATGCAGGAATCAGGGTTGGGCAATCATCGTGTCCTTCGACCACTGAAATGGTGTTGCTTGAGTTGTCGACCACCCAATAGGAAGCGATACCGAATGGATCTGCAGTTGGGGCAGCAGCGGGGCGTGAACTCTCGACCCCATTGATAAAGAAACCGTGATTACTCAGATCCACCGGTGCCAGTGCGATGGAGCTTTGAGTGGATACGGAAGACAGGGTGGTGACGCGTCCAGCAAGATCATGCCCATGGGGAATGCTGAGCCGATTGCAGTCGGCTCGAAACGCCAGACCGTTTCCGAGTCCGTTACCATTGGGATGGTTCACTGAATTTCCGAGATAGGATCCATCGTTGATGGAGAGCAGGTCATAACGATCTGCAGTGATATCTGCTGCCCAGATGCCATCTGCTCCATCCCAGCTCAATCCTCCAATGAATCCTCCGCCCTGAATATCTGCAACTCCTACAAGTACGGGGTCCGTTCCATCCGGATTGGATCGCCAGATTTCATTGGGGCCTGGTGGGTTGATCACTCCCCAGTAAAGCCATGTGCCGTCGGTGGTCACACCGGTCACGGAGATCCCTGCGGGAGGGTTCAGAATCGGCCCAATCGGGGCGAGGGTCAGGGCGTCGTAGACCCAGCTCTCTGCACTGAAGAGTTCGGCGACGACCAAGATGGGTTGAGCCCAGGGATTGTTGTCCGGCATGAAGCAGATGCCATAGGCACTGCTTCCGGAAAGAGGGAAGGGGCCTGCGAGAAGGTCAGAAGGGTTCATCGGGGCTGTAGAAGTCGCCGAAGTCCTGTCCTGCTCAAGCAATCCACGGGGAATCCCCTGGGCCACCACCTCCGAGGCGACGAGCCAGAATATCAGTATCGGAACAATGACTGGAATCCGGGAAAGGATCCCCTTGCCCAATGTTCGGGCAGTAATCGTTCGTGGCATCTTCATCTTCCCCTTCAAGGACAGTGATAGAGTTCGCTTCCGCGTGAACAGAAGCGGGTTTGGGCCGCCCTTTGTCGTATAAGTGCCCCAAGATTAGCGGGGGGGGGAGTGGCAAGCGAGGGTTGAGGGACGCTTCTGACAGCTCTGTCATGAATGACAGGTCTGACATTTGGGAATGTCGATCTTCAACGAGATTCCCGGGGATCCTGATCATTGACTGTGGATTGAGAACTGCAGGTGGACCTGAATCGGAAGACAAAAAAAGGGCCCCTCTGCGGTTGCAGAGGGGCCCTTCGCGAAGCCTCCCGGAAAAAGAAAGGCTTCATAACTTCCGGCCAAGCCTAGGGGCAGGGCGGGAAGGAAGCACAGTCGAGCGGATCAGTTGTGGTCGGATCGACTCCACAGCTGGTCGGTGTCGGAGCAGGTCCGCCACTGAACAGGGCTGCAAGAGCGTAGATCGCGTCCGCAATGTTGATACCACCGTCGTCGTTGGCGTCGCAGGCATCCAGACAGGTTCCGGCAGGGCCACCACTGAAGAGGGCGGCCAGCAGGAAGATGGAGTCTGCAATGTTGAATCCACCGTCAGCGTTGCAGTCACCACGGACAAACTCCGGATCGGTCGGTGTGGTACCACCACCACCGAGGGCTTCAATGATATCGGCAGCCAACAGAACCTGATCGCCACCGTAACCACCAAACTCCCAGGACTGGACGAGCACGTTACCGATCGGTGAGCCCGCAAGATCCTGGTTTTGGCTGTACGCTCCGGTGATGTAGGCACCGTTACCCTCTTGCCAGATGGCGCCGACATTCGGTCCACCTGCTTCAGGTCCTACAGTCAACTGGTCGGTCCAGTCGTTTCCTGCAGCGTCCTGGTTGTAAGGGACGTTCTGGATTCCACTGAAGTCCACACCGAGAAGTGTGTCCAGACCACTGACACTGAGGAAGGTGTCGTCACCATCCAGAGCGGAGAGCACGCCGTCATAGCCTTCAAAGGCTCCAACGGTGGGAGCGAAGCCCCACATGTCGCCACCCTCGAAGTAAACACCGATTCCGGCTTCAACCCAAAGGGCCAGAGCATCGGAATCTGCGGTCGTCAGGGGACCATCCTCGGGGAAGGTACCACTGCAGACCCAGACGCGCTCGTAGGTGCCAATGACGTTACCCAGCTGGGAAGCCGGGAAGTCCACCACGGTCAGGAAACTGATGCCGTTGGCGGTCAAGGCTGCCTCAAGAGCTGCAGTACTGTTGATTTGTCCGAGGTCAGTTTCCGTCTTGAAGATGATGTCGGTCTCTCCGCCACTGGCGCAGGAGACATTGACAAAGACCGAAGCGGAAACGGCACTGCCGGAAGCGCAGTTACCCGTCACGGTGTACTCGTAGGTACCGTTGCTGAGAGCGTTGGAATCGGTGTAGGAAGTGGTTCCTGCAGCGAGGCCAGCGGCCAGAACAACACCGTCACGAAGCACGTCGTAGGTATCGAATCCACCGTCGTCCCAAGTCAGGCTTGAGGTGCTGGTGGCACAGCTGTAGCTGGCATTGAAGTTGCTGATGGCCGTGGCACCACAGCTGACGCTGATGTCGAGGAAGCCGTCTCCCACAACTCCGTTCCAGCCACCGACCTGAACGTAGTAGCTTTCACCCGCGATCACGGGAATCTCGACGGAAGACATGAAGGCAGCGCCACCCGGAATGTTGGCACAGTCGTCGTCACCAGAACCGATGCAGCCAGGACCCGTCGGGCAACCGGCAAGACCGTCGTAGACGATCAGAACAGTGTCGTCGTTGGTTCCACCACCATCACAGGTTTGAATCACAGCAGTACCGTCGGCAGTTGCGGTGTAGAGGAACCAAACATCGTTGGTCATGTTGTCGTCACAGTCGATGGGGCCATCCAGAGTACTGATGGTGTTATCCCAGGCAAAGTTGCCTTCTCCCACGAGTTCTGCATTGACGCAGTCGTCGTTGGGGGCTGCCTGACATGGACCTGTTCCGATGCAGTCAGGATCGAAGCAGTCGGTCAGGCCGTCGACATCGTTGTCGATACCGTCGGAGCAGGAAATGTCATCACCTTCGAAGCAGGTCGGGAAGGTTGCGCAGTCAGGATCGAAACAGTCGGCGAGGGTGTCACCGTCATTGTCGACGCCATCGTCACAGATCTCGGTTCCACAGGCAGCGGATCCGGCACAGTCAGGATCGAGACAGTCGACGATGGTGTCACCGTCATTGTCGATGCCGTCGTCACAGATCTCGGTTCCACAAGCAGCGGTTCCGCCACAGTCAGGATCGAGGCAGTCGATCAGGCCATCGACATCGTTATCGATTCCGTCGTCACAGATTTCTGCTCCGGGGAAGAAGATGTTGAGTGCACCGTCTCCAGTGGCACCGTTCCAGCCGCCGACCTGAACGTAGTAGCTCTCACCGGAGATGACAGGAACCTGGACCTGAGACATGAACCCGGCTCCACCTGCGACGTTTTCACATTCGTCGTCACCGGAGGCGAGGCAGGGTGCACCAGCAGTGGGGCAACCGGCCAGGGCATCGTAGACGATGAGGACGCTGTCAGCATTGGTACCACCACCGAGACAGGTCTCGATCACGGCAGTACCGTCAGCACTTGCGGTGTAGAGGAACCACACGTCATTTTGCATGTTGGCATCACAGTCGTTGGGACCATCGACCAGAGAAGCTGTGTTGTCCCAAGGGAAATTACCCTCGCCGATAGCTTGGGCGGTCAGGCACTCATCATTGTCCACAATCGGACAGAAGACCGTGCCGAGGGGGCAATCGATGTCATCGCTGCAGTCGATCAGGCCATCACCGTCGTTGTCGAATCCGTCATCACAGATTTCAACACCGCAAATACCAATACCGCCACAGTCTGCGTCCGCGCAGTCAATGGCTCCGTCGCCGTCGTTGTCGATTCCGTCACCACAGGTGGCCGCATCGCCCTCGAAGCAGAAGGGGTCACCGATGCAGTCGGTGTCGAAACAGTCGATGATGAGGTCGCCGTCGTTGTCGATGCCGTCATCGCAGATCTCGATTCCGCAAGGAGGAATTCCGGCACAATCGAGGTCCTGGCAGTCGATGGTTCCGTCACCGTCGTTGTCGATACCATCGCCACAGGTGGCAGAATCGCCCTCGAAGCAGTTCGGAGCTCCAACGCAGTCCGGGTCAAAGCAATCGATCAGACCATCGACGTCGTTGTCGACGCCGTCGTCACAGATTTCCGCAGCGGGGAAGAAGATGTTGAGTGCACCGTCTCCAGTGGCACCGTTCCAGCCGCCGACCTGAACGTAGTAGCTCTCACCGGAGATGACAGGAACCTGAACCTGAGACATGAACCCGGCTCCGCCTGCAATGTTTTCGCATTCGTCGTCACCGGAGGCGAGGCAGGGTGCACCTGCAGTGGGGCAACCGGCCAGGGCATCGTAGACGATGAGGACGGTGTCGTCATTGGTACCACCACCGAGACAGGTCTCGATCACGGCAGTGCCGGAAGAGGTGGCGGTGTAGAGGAACCACACGTCAACGGACATGTTGGCATCACAGTCGATGGGACCTTCGATCAAGGACCCTGTGTTGTCCCAGGGAAAAGTACCCTCGCCGACAGCTTCGGCGGTCAGGCACTCATCATTGAGGGGCTGTGCCCCTGCATTGCCCAGCGGAATCAGGGCCGTAATGGCCAGGATCGCCGCAAAGTAAATGAATCGCTTCATCTTTTTGACTCCCTTTCAGAGGGGGGTTCCAAAATACCTTCAACTCAGAATCCCAAAATACAGCGGTCATTGGGACCACCGCTTTCAGGAGTGATTTTCATGAAGTCGAAAACTGACAGGCGCGAACTCCACGACATCAGCATTCGAAATGTAAACAAAAAAGTCTCAAACCAAGCCCATGTGAAGCCGGGGTACTTTGGGAAGGCCTCATTGGCCTAATGGCCGCAATAGCGGGGTGCCCCCATCAAATGAATGGATCTGGAGAGATCCTTCACGAGCAGGGACGGGCCATTCCAGTACCCTGATTTTCACGCTCCGCAGGCTTCATAAATTCCTGTTAAATTATGGAATTCAGCCGAAGCCTAATATCGGAACTCTCCGATTGTACACATGATTTTCGGGCCTTGAGAGGGGGGAGTTGCAAAAAAACCTGTTTAGTCAGTCTTGAATGGGATGTTCAGGGCATGAAATCAGGGGATGGGGAGGATTACTCAGGGCACGCATCAATTCCTTACGCCCTCGCTGGAGGCATGAAAGCCTATGATCAGGCTCATCATCCCAATTTTTCGGATTTGATACCAGCCAGCAGGGCAGGTCGGCATTGATTGCCGGGGTTGCGGGTCATCTGTCAGCGCTGATGGGCTTCCCTTCGATCCGCTGCTGCCATTTTGCGGAGTTTCAGCGGGCGGGTTCCCTCGATTTTGGCTTTGCACAGCCTTACCTTGTTGGCCGAACAGGTGACGGAACGAAGCTCAGGTCCCCCAAACCCACAGGAGATGGCTTCCACTGTCCAACCGGATTTCCACGTTTCCACCCCGGGTCGACTCCCGGAGCTGGAGTGAGAAAGGCTCAAGATCATGGATCGCTCTTTTCTGAAAACTCTGGGACTTCCTGAAAATCACTCGGGCGTCTTTTCTGATCAGTGGCTCGATGGGGCAGGCGGGTCTTTGACCAGCCACTCACCCATCGACGGCTCTGCCCTCGGATCGGTGACCTGCGGGTCACTGGAGGATTACGAGGCCGTCGTCAATTCGACGCATCAGGCATTTCTCGAGTGGCGCAACTGGCCCGCACCCCAGCGTGGTGAAGTGGTCCGGAGAATTGGTGAGGCACTGAGAGACTACAAGCAGCCTTTGGGCGAATTGGTTACTGCCGAGATGGGAAAGATCCTTCCGGAGGGACTCGGTGAAGTTCAGGAGATGATCGACATCGCGGACTTCTCTGTGGGGCTTTCGAGGCAGTTGTACGGATTGTCGATGCACTCCGAGAGACCCGGTCACCGCATGTATGAACAGTGGCATCCCCTGGGTGTGGTGGGCTGTATTACTGCATTCAACTTTCCTGTTGCTGTGTGGTCATGGAACGCCCTCGTCGCTGCAGTGTGTGGAGATGCGGTCATCTGGAAACCTTCTCCGGCGACTGCTTTGTGTGCGGTGGCAACCCATCGCATCGCCCAGGCAGTTCTCGATGACATGAAGGCTCCGCCGATTTTCGGTCTGATTGTCGGCGACGCAGATCCCGTGGGTGAGGCGATGATCGCTGATCGCCGATTGCCTCTGATCAGTGCTACCGGTTCTTGCCGAATGGGACGCAGGGTTGCCGAGGTGGTGGGACAGCGTCTGGGTCGCAGCCTTTTGGAGCTGGGCGGAAACAACGGCATCATCGTGACCGAAAACGCAGATCTGGACCTTGTCACCCGGGCAGTTCTCTTTGGAGCCTGTGGAACCTCCGGTCAGCGTTGCACGACCACTCGACGTCTCTTCATGCATGAGAGCATCGCCGACGAACTCGAATCGAGACTGCTGGATGCTTACCAGCAGGTCACCATCGGCAACCCGCTGGATGAAGGGGTTCTGATGGGGCCCCTGATCAATGAGCAGGCAGTGGATGGAATGCTCGCTGCTCTCGAGCAGGCGAAAGCCCAGGGCGGTGAAGTGATTCTGGGTGGGGATCGTCATCAGGGTGATACACCGGCAGGGGGGCATTACGTTCAGCCGACCCTTGTCCGCGCGAAGCATGACATGCCCATCGTTCACGAAGAAACTTTTGCACCTGTGCTGTACCTGATGCGCTATTCCGATCTGGACGAAGTCATCGGTTGGCACAATGAGGTTCCGCAGGGTCTTTCCAGTGCCATCTTTACCCGGGATGTTCAGGAGTCGGAGAGATTCCTTTCTGCTGCCGGATCTGATTGCGGTATTGCCAATGTCAACATCGGTACCAGCGGTGCAGAGATTGGTGGAGCATTCGGAGGCGAGAAGGATACCGGTGGTGGCCGTGAATCCGGATCCGATTCTTGGAAGGCCTACATGCGTCGCCAAACATGCACCATCAACTACTCGAAAGAGTTGCCCCTGGCTCAGGGGATCCAGTTTGGCTCCTGATTCCTGAGACGAACCAAAAAGCCTGTGGCAGGCAGGGGGGAGAAGAAGATCGATGTTTGATCGCGGTGGTTTGAAGCTGGGGACCGTTGACGGCATCACCATTCGCATCCATTGGATCTTTCTCCTCTGGGGGCTCTTTGAATGGATGGCTCTCTCCCGAAGCGCACCGGGAACGGATACTTCTGCGGGAGAATCTCTCGCTTCAGGAAGCACGGTCATCTACTACCTGGTTTTTCTGTTCGCCTCGGTGTTCCTTCATGAAATGGGACATTGCCGTGCGGCGAGAAGGGTCGGCGGGAATGCCAGTGAAGTGTTGCTGTGGCCTTTGGGTGGGCTGGCAACCGTGGATATCCCCGACAGGCCTGCCAACCATTTGGCAGTGGCGATCGGTGGCCCCGTCGTCAATCTGGTTCTGTGGCTGATTCTTTTGCCATTGGCCATTTTTTCCGGGGATGGCGTGGGTTCCTTCTTCCTGCGCATGCCCGTTTCCGATCCGCTTTCCATCGCTGCGGCGGTCAATCTGGATCTGCTGATTTTCAACCTGCTTCCCGCGTTCCCACTCGATGGCGGCCGGATTCTTCACTCCATCGTCTGGTCGCGGCAGGGTGAGTGGAGAGCCCACAAAGTCATGATCACTTCGGGCAGGGTCGTCTCTCTCGCACTCCTGCTGATCTGGCTCACCGTGGATGGTGCGAGCGGATTTTTGCTGGCGATGGCCCTCATGATATTTGCCCAGAGTTATGTCATGTCCCGGGCGGATCGTGAAGATGAGAGTGAATGGTGGCAGGGATCTTCCGAGCCGAAGCAAAGTTGGTGGGAGCAGCAAAAGCAGCGATTCCAGGAACAACAGGAACAGAAACAGGCCCTGGAGGAATCACGAAAAAGGTCCCGGGTCGATGATCTGCTGGGGAAAGTGTCGCGGGAGGGGATCGAATCCCTGACCCCTGAAGAGAGAAAGTTTCTGGAGCAAGTCAGTCGCGAGTACGACCAGCGGGACTGACTCTGGGCAACTCGGCATCCTGATGTTGCAGCCACCTTTGCACTTCTTCCGGATCGTGATGTAGATCTTCCAGTAAAGCGAGAATGGCTGTCCATTTGCCATCAAACCTCAGCTCCCCTTGTGACCTGGCCAATGCAAGCCACGATTCGGCGGCAACCTTCCCTGCGAGTCGGCCCCTTCGCGGAGGCTCGGCACCTTCACCGCGTAGCCAGCGCCAGGCCGCTTCGGCAGATTGGGGGAGGTGCGGTAGCGAGATCTGATTCCACATGGGCAAGTCTGAAGCGATCGGTTGTTGATCCCCCCTGATTTCAAACCAGAGTGCCTGCGGTTGAACCTGATAGCGGCTGGCGAGAGGGTGTGAGAGTCCCTCTGGCAAGAAGACCAAAGGCCGCTGAAGGGTGTTCAGTTCTCGCAAAGTCTCCAGAACATCTTCCTTCTTCGTATCAGCAGGAAGACCGAGCCGGACAGGCAGTATTTCTCCACGAGGATCGAGCAGGGTGACATCCGGGCGCAGCTGTTCAAGCCACTGGACCGCTTCCAGGGCGATCCCCTGATCTCTTCCTCCGGTGATAACCAGTGACTCAGGGGGAACGGTTTTCAGAACAGAGGTTCCCCATTGCCGTACCACTTCGGATGAGGGTTTCCACAAGGGAGGGCTCACCAGAAATGGGATTGTGGCGGAGATCACAATTGAACTCAGGGATACGAGTAACTTTTTCGATGGTTGGAACCTTGCCAGTGATCGGTGGGCGAGTGTCAGGCTCCAACTACAGAAAACAGCTGCTGGCAGTGCACTGAACAGGGAAAAAGGATCCAGATCGGCGAGTTCGAATGGAGCGGAACCGGGAGACGAGGCCGGAGCGATGAAGGCTCCACTGGTGATGATCACAAGTAGCAGAGCAACATCTCCCGGGCGACGGAGGATGGCCCAGATCAATCCGGGAAGGGCGAATCCTGCTGCAACCAAACCCCACTCCCGAGTCGACTGGACCAGGACCTCTATGGACGGGGTCGAGATTTGCTGAAGGGATACGAGCCACACTTCAGAGAAAGATGACCATGCAACTGAAAGAGGGAGTAGGGGTGCGGTGCCCTGCAGGACATGACCCAGCAGCAAGAAAGAAAAGAGACCGGTCAGCAGGCCCAAAAGGATGGCGACCCAGCCTCGAGAACGGACTCCCCGAATTCCCCTGTCGAACAGCATCGTCGCAAGTGAATAGATCAAGACCGGCAACATGGCGGGACCGAGTGCGACTGCCATCCCGAATGCAAGACCGACATAAAACACTCCCCGCCCCGCTTCCGCCCTCACCTGATCGGTGGTAGCCAGAAGGACTGCACCGCTGAGAAACATCAGTGGCAACGCTCCACCCTCGATGACAAGAGTGCAAAGGCCTGGAGAGAGGCCGATGATCAAGGCTGTGGGAATGACAGTTGAGCGCGAGGCATCGAGTTGGCGCATCCAGCAAACGAGAACCGCAAACGCCAGGCAGACTTCAGTAATCTCCAAAATCTTTACAGAGAATGCGACAGGGAAGAGCAGAGCCAGGAAGCTCAGTAACCCGGATTGAATCGAAGCCGCAACAGACGGTGAAGAAGGGGCAGTCCAGTGGGAAGCGATCAGTTCTGCTGTGGGAGTGGTCTCTGGTCCAAGAGGAACCAGCAGCCAGTAAAAACAGGCCAAAAGTAAAAAGATCAAGCCTCCACGAGCGGCTGCGATGCGTCCCGCGGGCAAGGCGGTTTGACGCCAGGTGGAATCCTCAACGAGAGTCAATCTTTCCTGATCCGCAGAACTCATAGATATACTTCTGCAACCATGCACAGCATGAAGATGACGCTGATAGCGATGTTGAACTCGAGAAGAGCATTCTCGATTCGCTTCAACTTGCGATACTCGGCGTTGATGCGCAGGTGTCCGATACTCAGGAGGATCGCGGTCATCAGGGTGGCGATGAGCACTGGTAGGGAGTGATTCAGCTCAAGGTAGAGCAGCCCCATGAGAAGGATCATGACCACATGAAATGCACGTGAAATGATCAGCGATTTTGCGATCCCGAAACGTGCAGGAATGCTGTTGAGAGATTGAGCTGTGTCGACTTCCACGTCCTGACACGAATAGACGATGTCAAATCCCGAACTCCAGAAAAGTACAGCAGTACCAAGGATCCAGGGTAACGGGTTGGAGAGATCTCCCGTCAAAACAAGCCATGCACCCACCGGTGCCAATCCCAGTCCGATTCCGAGAACGGTATGGCAAAGCCAGGTCACTCTTTTGGTGTAGGAATATCCGAGGACGACGAGCAGAACGATGGGTGAGAGGAGCAGCGCCTGATCTCCGATCCATGCGCAGGTTGCAATGAAACCGAAGATGGAGATCACGGTTGCGGTCAGCACTTGGCCCGCAGTCAGACGGCCCGCTGGAATCGAGCGATTCTCGGTTCTCGGATTTTTTCCATCGATATCGCGGTCTGCCCAGCGATTGAAAGACATGGCAGAGGTTCTTGCGAACGCGATGGCCAAGACTACCTGAAGAAAAGGGGTCCAACCGGAGGCGAGCAACTGGGAGTCCTGAAGGGAAATCGCAAGAAATGCGGCTCCGATAGCAAATGGCAAGGCAAACAGGGTGTGGCTAATCTTGATCATTTCACCAAACTCGAAGAGTTGGTTGAGGAATCCTGCTGTTGCCTTGCTGTCCGGATTCATCTTTCGCTGCCCCAGCGATGGAAGAGCTCATTATCCACACCAAGGTGGTCAAGAATCCGGCTGACGACATAGTCGACCTGTTCGATCACGCTGTCTCCCGGGTGTTGATAGAAGGTCAGCACCGGGGGCACGATGGTTGCTCCAGCCTGGGTCAAGGTCAGCAGGTTTTGCAGATGAATCTGGTTCAGTGGCGCTTCTCGCGGACAGATCACCAGGGGTCTGCCTTCCTTGAGCATGACTTCTGCGGCGCGCTTGATTAAATTGTCGGAGATACCATGAGCCACACTTGCCACTGTGGTCATGGCACAGGGGACGATGGCCATACCGTCGATGGGAGCTGTTCCACTGGCAAAGGGTGCGTAAAAGTTTTTTTCGCCCCATTCCGTGAGGTTTTCATGTTCCATGTCCGCAAAGAGGGTTCGTGTCCCGGCAGGAATATTCATTTCGTCATGTGTAACCAATTTGCCTGTTTTGGAGGCGACGAGGTGCACAGCATTTCCTGATTCGAGAAGAAAGCGCACCAGACGTTCAGCGATAATCGATCCACTCGCACCACTGACTCCGATAACGAACTCGCGACGCTTTGCCTGTGGCTGGTTTTCATTGGTGCTCATGATGTTTGATTCCTGTTCACGCTTTGCGAAGAAGTGGAGTCCGATTCAAGGTCTGCTGATTCGGGGCATTGATCATGGATTCCGCCGCCCGATTCGATCCATGCGCGGACCGCCTCAATACGATTCGACTGGTGGATTTCGAGATCCCTGCGGATCGTCTCAAGGTCCCCGCGAATCCAGAACTTGCGGGTTTGTGGAGTCACTACCGTTTCAGAGACTGATCCAATCAGCACTCCTGTGTATCGCAGGATGTTTGCGAGTGATTGGGCCGCTCGTTGTTCGACAAGATCGAGGAAAACAGTGCTGCGGTCCATCGACCAACACAGATCTTCCTGACCGAGGAGAAAAAGCTTCGGCTGAGGGTTTCGAATGGGGGCCTCGGATATCTTTTCGAGCAGATCCCCTGCGGGTGTCCCCGGCAACATCACTTCAGCGAGACTCCTCATCACCCGGTCGCGCTGTTGGGTGTGGTTTTCAACTTCAGGGTCGTCATCTTCGGCAGAAAGGCTCATGTCGATGGCGCGAATCGAAGACAGTGGAATCCAGCGGGAATCGGTAGGGGTGACCAATTCGATTCGATCCTCTTCCAGTCGCGTGCGAATTGTGCGCCGGATTTTGAGACGTGTGGATTCGAGCGAACCCGTGAACTTTCGCGCTTGAAAGCCGAGCCCAGAAACAGCTTCCATGATTTTGTTTGCTTCATCGTTGTCGCCACCACGAAGGAGCCAGCCTCCGCTGTGCTTGAGTCGGTAGGTCTCGTCAAAGAGAACCCTGCCCAGTGCAGGTGCAAAAGTTTTTGCCAGCGATCCGGCGTCTGTTTCGATACCCGGAGGAGCTACAACATGATGTTGACTCTGTGAAGCGTGTTGTCCCGGATTGTCGGAATCGTTACTGCGAGTGCTCATCCCTTGACCGCCTCATGGACCGCCACGTTCCCAGGGAACAGGGGTTTCCAGCGAACAGCATGGAAGGGTGTCATCCGGATGATTTCTGCGAAGCGATCTCCGTCCGGCCAATCCTTGACCGATTCGTCGAGGTAACTGTAGGCCTTCACACGGGAGCCGGAGAGAAGGTTCCCCAATGCGGGCAGAATCGTCCCCTGATACCAATCGGAAAAGGGTCTCAACAGGCGATTTGTCATCGGTGTGAACTCGAGGATCATCAGGCGGCCACCCGGTTTCAGAACCCTTGAAAGTTCCCTCAAGCCTGCAGGCAAATCGGACACATTTCTCATACCGAAGCCGACCATCGCACCGTCGAATGTATTGTCCCTGAATGGAAGTCTCAGTGTGTCTGCCTGGACGAGCCGGGGGCCTCTGGCTGACCCTGACTTGTTTCTCCTCTTTCGATCCCCATTGAGCAGCATCTGCATCGAGAAATCACTGCCGATGACTTCGATCTCCGGTTCGGCCTTGATAGCGGCCATCGACAGATCACCGGTGCCACAACAGGCATCGAGTACTTTGTGACCCGGTTTCAATCTCAGGGATTGAACCGCTTTGTATCGCCACCAGATGTCGATGTTGAAGGACAGGATTCGATTCAGAAGGTCATACCGTGGAGCGATCTCGTCGAAGAGGCCTTGAATCTTTTCCCCCGGTTTGTCGAGGAAGGGATGAGAGGCCTCGGAAGCTGGGGGAGCAGAGGAGGAGTCAGAAGTGTTCATCGAAGAGGCTCTTCCTTCTCTGGTCGTTCAAAAAACAAACCCTGGTTCAATCTTCCGAAGAGAATGAAAATCGCAGTGTTGCACGATCACAAAACTCCATCTTGTGACCGAAGTCCCCTGCAGGCAAGCGGATGAGAGTTTGAGGAGCATGGTTCATGGCCGTTTTGGGTGTTAGATTGCTCTCTCTGCCGGCATGCGTTCCCGAGTGAATCGTCATTTGGGCAGATCTGTTTGTTCTGCTTGGCAGTAACCGGGAGGTGTCATGATCCCCAAAGTTCAAATCGTCAAGGATGGGGAGGCCTTCGGGATCCGGTTTGCCCACCTCTCCAGACTGTCGAAAAAGGTCTCATTCAGTTTTCTTTCGGTGATTTTTCTCTCTGTATTCTTCAGTACCGCAACGGATCTTCATGCCGTTTCAGATGAAGGTGAATTGAAATGGAACCGCCCTGGGCAAGCGCTGGATCAAGCTCTGGGAAATTTGTTTCCTGTGATCGTCGTACTCGCTTTGGACTCAGATGAGGAAATCACGAACAAGCTGGCCGAAGTTCTCGGGGAATCCTCGGTGAAGAAATCATTGGACGAGGTGGTACTTCTTCGGGATGAGTGGGTCAAAACAGAGAAGGGCTGGCAATGGAAAGTATTGCCCCCGGATCTGGACTCCGATCAGCGCAAATCCGAGACCGCCTCTCGCCAGTTGCTGGAGCGATTGATCGTCGCTTCAGGAGGGAAAAGTGTGGTGGCGGTTTTTGATCCTTATCTGCAAAAGGGAACCGTACTCAAAGCCTCGAAATTGAGGGCATCAAATCTTCGAAAGGCGATCCGCGCGACGACGAAGATCTGCGAGGGTTTTCGTCGCTCGAGGGGTCTTGCTGAAAAGCTTCTCGACAAATCACAGATGCAGGTTCAGGACATGCAAAATGCTGCCGCATTGAGAACGTTGGCAGGCCTTGAACGATTCAAATTTCCAGCCAACGAACCCCTGCTCTCAAGAAGGACAAAGTTGATGGAGATGTTGGAGGAGCGGTGGAAAAAGGCCCGTTTCGAAGCTCGTGAGATGGAAAGATCCAATCGGTTGGCCGCGGCAGCAGCCCGACTGGAAGAGATTCTCAAGGAGTTTCCCTATCCCGATTGGGAAAAGGAGATCCGCGAAGATATCGGCAGGGTCTGGCGTCGTATTCAGGGGCCCGGTGGAGGAACTCCCAACCGATGATGAACCCGCAAAATCACCCCGATTCTCCGACAGAAGAAGTGGATCCCTACGCTTCGAAAATCAACAGTGCTGAGGCGTGCTGGAATCATTTCGAAGAGCAGGAGTCGAAAGTCTTGGAAGCCCTCACTTCATGCAGGCAATCTGCCTTGGAGGCTTCTCGCTGGTGGGCACAAGCACTGGGGGGGACCGGTCGAATCATCGGCTTGGGAGCCGGGACCAGTGGCCGCCTGATCCAATTGGAAATGGCGGAGTGGGGCCCCACTTTTTCCGTGGCAGAGGAGCGTCGTCGGGCGTTGATTGCCGGAGGGGTGGAAGCATTGACGCGTGCAGTGGAGGGCGCAGAAGACGATGGCCCGGCAGGTCGTTCTGCCATTCAGGACTGCGAAGTGAATGAGTCTGATCTGGTCCTTGGAATCTCTGCCTCCGGAGCCGCGGCTTACGTCAGGGAAGGCCTGTTGGAAGCGGAGCACAGAGGCGCGCGGGTGATGCTGATGACGAGCAATCCGCAGAGTGACTGGTTCCCCACTGACCGGGGACTGCGGCTTCTTCTCGAGACCGGTTCCGAAACAGTGGCGGGGTCCACTCGCCTGGGTGCTGCCACTGCAACGCATCGCCTGCTTCACAGGATTTCGACGATGGGTGCAATGCGACTAGGATGGATCTATCGGGGCAGAATGATCTGCATGCAGGTCACCAACGAGAAACTCGGTCGCCGGGCACAGGCGATCGTGTCTGACCTGACAAACCTGTCAAAAGAGCGCTCTGCAGAGCTTATCTCACTGGCAGAACAGGACTTGCGACTCGCGATCGTGACCGGGTGGCTCTCAGGAAATCTGAATTACGCCCGGGAGGTCTTAAATGCTGCAAATGGCCATTTAGGGGTCATTGAAGACCACTTGGAGTGGATCAAGGGGGACTCCCGGACCCCTGAAGAACTTGCAGCCTCGCTGAGGAAGCCCTAATTTTCACAACTCGGGCAGATCTAGCCTCCGGCAATGTCCGTAGAAGATGAAGATGAGGTTTTGCTGATGAACACCCAGACTCCCGACCATTCTCCCATCGAGAAATCCCAGATCGAGAAATCCCAGAACGAGAAATCCGAGAGTGCCCAGCCGGAAAACCCGCTGCGTCAAAATGTCATCGATCCCCTGATGGAGAACGCCCGTTCGATTTCAGGGCGCGCGGCAAGCGAGATTTCCCAGGGAGCAGAGTTGATTCGTGCGAAGGTGATCCAGTCCGCTGAGGATCTGAAGAAAGCAACTTTCGCTGATCACGTATGCAATCCGCCGAAGATGCTCTAATCCACTGACGCTCTTATCCACCGAACAGGTGAATCAAGAGCGGGGCAGTCGGAACAATCTGCGACAATTCTCTGTCGTTCCCTCGAGCAACTCCCGCAGGCCCTGTCCCCTGACTTTCCCCAAAGTCCCGGCGGTATGCAGGGCAAAAACGGGTTCGTTTCTTTTTCCACGTACCTGTTGAGGTGCCAAAAAGGGACTGTCTGTTTCCAGGAGTAAACGATCTGCCGGTACGATCTTTGCCGCTTCTCTGAGATCTTCTGCTTTGGGATAAGTCACGTTTCCTGCAAAACTGATGTACCAACCCAATTCCAGAGCTCGTCTGGCTTCCTCTACCGTGCCTCCAAAGCAGTGAAAGACTCCGATCAAATCGTTACCATCCTGTTCGATCACGTCGAGTGTGTCTGACCAGGCTTCGCGGCAATGAATCACCACAGGAAGATTGAGTTTGCGAGCCAACTTCAGTTGATCCCTGAAGGCACGATCCTGAACTTCAGGTGGCACGTCTTTCCAGTAGTAGTCGAGGCCGATCTCCCCGATGGCGACAACGTGTTCCCTGTTTTCCTCGAAGAGGGTTTCAATACCGAGAAGGGTATCCCGGTATTCAGCTTCATCGAGCTGGGAGTGGGTCGGATGCAGGCCGATTGCGGCGTGACAGAACCCGGGGTTATCCGTCGCGAGTTGAACAACTTTCTGGCTGGTCTCGAGATCGATCCCGATGTTGATGATTCCGACAAATCCCGCTTCTTTCGCTCTGGAAATCACTTCGAGTCGATCTTCATCAAAGCGGTCGAAGTACAGATGAGCGTGGCTGTCGATAGCTGGAATCTTCAACGGTCCTCTTCTCTGCCAGGGGCGAAACTGGAGTCCGGGGCACTGGAGTTGATCACTCTTCCGTCGATCCAGCATGCTTGTACTGAGCCGTCGAGAGCTGCTTCAAGGGGTGATGTATTGGCCTCGCTGTGGCTCGGTATGGAAACCGCTACCAGATCGGCAGGGTCTCCTGGTTGCAGACGACCACTTCCCAAGAGTGAACCGTGGCCGTTCCTGGCGAGCCATGATCGGGGGTGAATTGTGACCATGCGCCACAAGTCTGCCGCAGGAATCTGGGGCGCGGCTTTTCGTGCACTTTTCATCTCTTCCAGCATGGACAGATGCCCCGCGGACAAGCGACCGTCAGTTCCGAGTAACACTTCCACACCCATTTCGAGGGCCTCCGGTGCGGGGTGGGCAGGGCGGAGGAAATAGGCGTGGGATGATGGACACCAGACCATTGCCATATTGCTCGCAGCGATTTGCCGGAACTCATCTTTGGTGCAGTGATTGCCGTGGATGATCAGCCCGGAAGAAGAGAGAGCTCCTTTGGAATCGAGATCGTCGATCCAACTTGAACCGAGTTTCCAATCGGTGGGATCTGCACCGAATCTTTTGAGGAACTCTGCTCCGGGACCCGTCCCTTCTGTCAGCAATTCCTGCTCCCACTCTGCTTCTGCGACATGGGTCGCCCAGAGCCTATTATTGCCTGTGCAACTTTCCAGAAGGTTTGCCATCACATGGGGGTGAACCGTGTAGGGCGAATGGGGGGAGATTGCCCGAAGTTCCCTGGAGGGATCAGAAGTTTCACCCACAAAATCGTCGATGATTTCCGCGGGGGTTTTGTCAGCAGAAAACCCTGCTTCCAGTGAGATCACTTCCCGGAAGAGAACCCGTTTGAGGTCGGAATCCTGAAGTGCATCACAGGAGTGACCCCGGGGATCGATATCAAAGACTGCAGTGGTGCCGTTGCTCAGGGATTCTTCGATTCCTGTGACCGCTGCTTCGACCAATCCCCTGTCACCGAGCTCCTTGCGGGCTTCGACGACCCCTTTCAGCCAATCCTCAAAACTGCCGGGAATCGTGTCGGAATCCCGTTCCAGGCTCAGGTCGAGATGGACATGTGAGTTCACCAGTCCACTGCTCAGGATCACCGCTCCCAGATCGATGTCACTCTCCCCGGGAGGAAGGATCTCGACGATTCTTCCATTCTCGATCACCAATCTTCCCGGAGAGGGATTCTCTTCACCGGTGAACAGGTAATCAGCTGCGATTCGCATCGGTTATGTGGCCCTCTTCATGAATCCAGAGTGGGAGTCTGCTACAATGTAATTCCGTCAAGTCGTCAGAACTGACTTCACGGGAATCTTCTCGACTGAACAACCGTTTTCAGTCTGGGGGATCAGAGTCGCCGCGACCAGCCTTCAGGAGTGTATGTTGACAGATCATTGCCGGATTTCGACCGCAAAGGGTTCTCCAGCTTCGTCCTTCGAAGTTGGTGGGCGAAGTTCGGGAGTCGGCTTGATTCTGTGGATATCGTTGATTCTCTGTGTCGGGTGTTCCGGTACTTCCCCAAAAAGGGATGCAGGAAACTCGCAGGGATCCGTGATTCCCCTGCAGCCCCGAACCACCACGGTGACCAGCCTAAGGGGAGAGACTCTGGATGATGTTGCCCACCGGACCGGATTTTCCATCTCGGTTTTGGAAGGGCTCAATCCTTCACTGGTTGACGTTCGGTTGTCCACGGGGATTGAAGTGCGCTGCCCTGTGGGCCAGCCAGGAATTCGCAGGGTCGAGCAACGGTCTTCGAAAGGGGCAAGAGATTGAATGAGGAAAGTGCGGCGAGAGCTTCAGGCAGAATCAGGTCTGAGGAGCTGGAAAAGAGCCTGCTTGCACCCTACGCCATGTTCAGCAGTGACAGCAGGGGACGTCAGCACCCTGAGGAAGCAGACGAGTACCGAACGATCTATCAGCACGACAGGGATCGCGTTGTTCACTGCACGGCATTCCGTCGACTTGAATACAAGACTCAGGTCTTTGCCAATCATCAGGGAGATCATTACCGAACCCGTCTGACTCATACTCTGGAAGTCGCTCAGGTATCGAGAGCTGTCGCCCGTCGACTCGGTCTCAATGAGGATCTGGTCGAGACCATCGCTCTCGTTCACGATGTCGGCCACCCGCCCTTTGGGCATGCAGGCGAACGGGAGCTGGCCCTCTTGATGTCGAATCATGGGGGCTTCAATCACAATCGGCATGCACTGAGGGTGGTCGACCTGCTCGAGTCCAGATACCCCGCTTTCCCAGGGCTCAATCTCTCCTGGGAAGTGCGCGAATCCATCGTCAAGCACTACGGACGATTTGACGAACCTGAATTGGATCAATTCCTGCCCGGTGAGCCACCCACATTGGAAGCACAGTTGGCGGATATCGGTGACTCTCTCGCTTATGACAGTCACGATCTGGATGACGGTCTGCGATCAGGAGTGCTGGATCTCCGGGAGTTGTCGGAGATCGATCTCTTTCGTCGGGCGATGGAGCGGGTCAACGAAGCTTATGGTGCTGGTATCTCCAGTCGTGCACTGATCGCCCGTTGTGTCTCAGCGGTGATTTCCCAGCAGGTCAATGATCTGGTTCAGACCAGTCGTGCCCGTCTGCAACAGCATGCCGTTGGCAATGTGGAAGCGGTTCGCAAGCATGACGGCAATCTGATCGGTTTCTCGCCGGCGATGGCCGCAGACAAGGCTCAACTACAGGGCTTTCTGCAGGAGAAACTCTACCGGGATCCCTTTTGTGTACGGATGTCCCAGAAGGGTCGCCGAATGGTGGCAGCACTTTTTGAAGAGTTTGTCCGCGAACCTGCCCAGTTGCCACCGGAGCACTTGGCTCGTTGTGCAGAGTTGGGTCGTGAACGTGCCGTCTGCGATTACATCGCTGGCATGACCGATCGCTATTGTGCCAAAGAGTATGAACGCCTGTTCCTTCCGAACAGCAGTGACCCTGGGAGAATGTCCTGATGAGATATTGGGCAGTGGTGGTTGCGGCAGGGGATGGATCGCGACTGGGAAAAAAAATGAGAAAGGCTGCGGTGGAGATTAGTGGGAAACCGCTGGTTTCCCATTCCGTTGCTGCAGTGAGTCAGCATCCCGCCTGTGCTGGGGGGGCTTTGGTGGTCCACAATGATGACCTTCAAGTTGCGAAAGAATGGCTAAGTGTAGGGCTTGATAAAAATATCCCATTTGAAGTTGTCGCAGGTGGAGCGACGAGACGAGAAAGTGTTTTGAACGGAGTGAATTCCCTTGTGAAGAGATGCGAGAAGGATGATTTGGTGGCCATTCATGATGGTGCACGACCACTCCTGCATTCTCAGGATCTAAATAGTGTATTGGAAGTGGCACACGAATCTGGTGCCGCCCTTCTTGCGGAAGCGGTCACGGATACGCTTCATCGAGGTGATAGCCACGCTTCCTGGGATGGCTTCGTCGATCGCGACCAATTGTGGCGGGCTCAGACTCCACAAATCTTTAAATATTCAAGTTTGTCGGCTGCTCTGTGCCGGAAAAATGTGGGTCAGACGGACGAAGTTGAGTGTGTCGTGGCAGGAGGGCAGTCAGTCCAGTTTGTTCAGGCTGGGCATTTGAACCTGAAAATCACAACCCCTGCAGATCTTCATTTGGCCCAGTTGCTTCTGGAATCTCGTCGATTTTGAGGGAGAGCTTCCGCTGCCGTGGAGAATTTGGGGAGCAATGAATTGAATCAGGTGTGTTCTTCTCCTTGACCTTTAGGCCCATTTTGCTCAGACTTCCTACTGTTGCGGTTGCGCAACCGGAGATTTTCGAGTTTCGAAAGCTCCTGTTCAGGCAAAGGGTGACAAGATTTTCGCCCATGTCGTTCAAAAACAGCTGGGATTTCCGTTGGGGTTTCTCGGCATTTGCGGGGAAGGGGAATGACCCCATGTTGAATCTTCTCAAGAGGACTCCTGCCATTCTGGGAGCTCTGATTGCTACTGCCTGTGGAGCTTTGATCTTCACCTCTTCTGTCGACGCACAGACCTCAATCGGGGGTGACGTTAAGCCTAAGCGCGCTCTTCGCCTGACGATCAGCGGTGACCTCTCACTGAGCTTCGTTGATCGCAGTTCCAGTTTTGCGGATGCTGCTCTCGGTGACGGTAATGGCGGTGCAGCCGCTCCTCTTGCCAGCTCATGGGATCCTTCTGTCAGGGAAGGATTCTTCTTTGATCCGATTTTCCACCTTGATCTTGAGGCAGAAGTATCGGAAGGCGTGGACGCAAGTATCCGTATGGGCACTCCATTCGACGCTCAGGAAAATCTTCGCAACGGTCAACCTCCGCTGGGAATTCAGGAAGCGAAGATCAGTTGGGAAGGGGCAATGTACCCTGATCTGGATCTCGATCTGGGTGTCGTCCGATACACTTTGGACCTCGCTGGTAATGGAAACCCGATGTTCCTTAGCCTCGGAAACTCCGAAAGTGCATTCGACAATCCCGGTGCTGGAGTTCTCGATTCCGGCATGCCCCAGTCCAGTTCTGCGGGTCGGGTCGATGCCCTGAATCCTGCCGGCGCAGTGGGCTACTACGATCTGGGGGAGAACTCCATCGACGTTCTCATGTTCGACCTCTCCTCCCTTAACGACGAGTCCCTGTTTGGCTTCGTCTACAACATGCCGCTGAATACCGGTGACTACGAGGGCAGCATGTCCTTCACATGGATCAATGCCAAGAATGACGGTGGGTCTGACCTTTTCACTCTGGGCGGTGGCGCTCAGGTTTCGGGTGCGGACGGCCTCAAGTTTTACGGTGAGATGTACATCCAGAATGGTGACTACGGATCCGGAACCGGATCGGGAACCATCGATCAGGATGCCCACGCTTTCCTTGCCGGGGTTCGCTACGATCTTCCGGACATGGATGAAGAAGCTGCTCCGTGGATCGACGTTTCATTCTGGGACTACTCCGGTGATAGTGATTCCACTGATAACTCCAACGGAAACTTCGTTTCCTACGAGTTCAATAATGACACGATCATTCTTGAAGATTCCTACTACGGTCTCGACGTGGATACCAACTACCGTGCGTTCAAGGTCAAGGGCGGCATGAACCTTTCCCCAGAGTGGTCGATCCAGGGCACTTTCGCTTATGCGACTCTGAACTCGAATGCCGGTGGAAATGCCTCGAACCCGTCCAACAACAGCAAGAAGCTGGGTGACGAGTTCGATGTCCGTGCCACTTACCGTGCGACCGACTTCTTAACCTTCCACATCAATGCCGGAACCTTGCAAAATGCAAAGGCCCTCGGTGTGGGTTCTGGAGTTGAAGTGATCTCTTTGACCTCAGAAGTTCGCTTCTAGGTTTTGGAAGATTGATTTGATATTTAGCCCTCCGGGGGATCCCCCCGGAGGGCTTTCTTTTTTATTCGCCATTGGAAAATCCAAGCACTTCCCCTTTCAGACGGTCCACTGGACAACTCGCACGCTTATGATTCAGGGTCTACAATCTGCTCCAGCAAAGCGGAGTTCCTCCAAAGATCTTCAAATGGAGAATCATGACAGAGATAGTTCCATCCTCGTCCGGACAACCCGCAGGCTTGAGCCAACGATACGGAATTGGCACCGACAGGCATCGATTGGAACCCGGAGAGGGGCTGATCCTTGCGGGGGTTCAGATTCCCTGCGACTTGCGGGCTGTCGCACACTCGGATGGAGATGCCGTCTTTCATGCGGTGGCAGATGCCATCCTCGGAGCAGCGGGTGGCACTGATATCGGCGATCTGTTTGCAGACGACGATCCTCAGTGGAAGGATCTCGATTCCTCCATCATCGTGGAGCGGGCATGCCAATGGTCTGCTGCACAGGGGTGGAAACCGGTTCAGGTGGATGTGGTCATTCATCTCGAGCGACCCAAATTGGCGGAGCATCGGGAAACGATGAAAGCATCTCTGGCTCGACAGCTTTCGATCCCCGTGGATTGTGTCGGGCTCAAGGCGAAGACCGGTGAAAGTCTGGGGCCAGTCGGAGAAGGCCGGGCCATCGACACGATGGCCGTTGTTCAATTGCAAAGAGCGGGAGAAAAATGACCCTCAAATTGTGGAACACCATGGCGAACGCATTGGAAGAGTTTCAGCCGATTCAGGCGGGTGAGGCTCGTATGTACAACTGCGGGCCTACGGTATACAGCGATCCGCATATCGGCAACTTTCGTTCCTTTCTGATGGCTGACCTCTTACGCAGGGCACTCGATCAACGCGGGTTCAACACGGTCCAGATCATGAATATCACCGACGTGGGGCACCTGACCACCGACGATGTGGCGGACGCTTCCGGTGAGGACAAGCTCGAAAAGAAGGCCCGGGAAGAAGGGCTCGACCCTTTCGAGATCGCCCGTACCTATGAAGACATCTTCCACGAAAATGCGGAGCAGTTGCATCTGCGCAAGGCACATGAGTATCCGCGAGCGACCGATCACATTCCCGAGATGATTGAAATGATCGGGCAGCTGATCGAAAGGGGACATGCCTACGAAGTGGAGGGGGTCGGAGTTTATTTCCGTGTGCACTCCTTTGAGCAATACGGATGCCTTTCAGGAAACACTCTGGACAACCTCGATTCTGGTTCACGAATCGCTGTCGATGAAAGGAAGGAATCTCCCCATGATTTCGCTCTTTGGAAGATCGACGAAAAGCACCTGATGCAGTGGGATAGCCCCTGGGGCAGGGGGTTCCCGGGCTGGCACATCGAGTGCTCAGCGATGAGCCACAAATACCTGGGTGGAACCTTCGACATACACACCGGTGGTGAAGACAACATTTTTCCGCACCACGAATGCGAGATCGCCCAGTCCGTTGGATCAGGAGTGGGGGAGTTTGCAAAGGTTTGGGTTCATGCCCGACACCTGCTCGTCGATGGTGAAAAGATGTCGAAGAGCAAAGGCAACTTCTTCACCATCAATGACCTCTTCGAGAAGGGGTACCAGGGTTTTGAAATTCGTTACAGCCTGATCAACAGTCATTACCGTCAACCGATGAACTTTACCTTGCAGGGACTCGAGGGAGATTCGAAGGCGATTCAACGCATCCGGACTCTCAGGGAAAAACTGGAGGAGAGGGCGACCGACTCCGGCGAAGTTTCTGAAGGTCTTCAGCAAAAGTTGACGTCTGCGCAGCAATCTTTTGATGCCTGTATCGATGATGATCTCAATGTTTCCGGAGCTCTCGGAGTGCTTCATGAAACAGTGAGGGCTTTGGGTCGGGAAGAACCGGTGGGGGCGGATGCGGCCTCCGCTCTCGAATTTTTGCGTCACTGCGACGAGATTCTGGGGGTCATCTTTGTCGGGGAATCTTCCGGAGGGGATGATTTATCGGAAGAACAGCAGGGGTGGATCGAGGAACGGGAGCAGGCCCGCAAAGACAAGAATTGGGCTCTGGCCGATCAATTACGCGATCGATTGCTGGAGTCGGGGATCCAGATTGAGGATGGGGCCGGCGGAACCACCTGGTCGCGGGTGCGCTGAAAACAGCGGAATTGGGAACGATCTTGCGGAGAGACTTGCAGGAAGCGTGACAGATCGCTATCGTTCTCCTCGCGTGACTTTTGGGCTAGCGTAGCTCAGCGGTAGAGCTCCCGCCTTGTAAGCGGGTGGTCGTGGGTTCGACTCCCACCGCTAGCTTTCATAAACTGCCCCTTTTGAAGGGGTTAGGGCCTGGTTAGGGCCTGGTTAGGACCCTGGAGCCCGCCGTTGGCGATTTTCCGGCGGAAAATCGCGGGAACAAGTGCACCGAAGCGTGGCCGGAAGGCCGTCGTACAGGTGGCAGTTCCGGAGTGGCTGCGGCCATATCTGCGGCCATGTCTCAAGTGGGCTCATGTGTCCTGAAATGGGCCTGAAGCACGGTTTTGAGCAAGTTTGAGCGGTTTTGACAGGAACAGGAAAACAGAGAGTTTGGGGGGTGTGCCCGAGTGGTTAAAGGGGCTTGGCTGTAAACCAAGTGCGTAAGCTACGTTGGTTCGAATCCAACCGCCCCCACTCTCTCTGTTCTCTTTTCCTCCAAAAACCCGGATTTACTTGAAAGAACCGTCTGAAAGTCGTCTCATTGCAAACTTCGCTTCGCAGCGAATCTCCGCTGATTCGTCTTTGGGGATCGTGTCGGGTGTCGACAACTGTGCATACGATACGTGTTTGTGAAGTGGGAATCGTTTGACGCGGTGTGGATGAAGCACGGTGTTGAATGGTGTTGACGAGTGATGATGCATTGCCGATTTGCCGGCGTGCCGCGTCTCGATCTCTGTTCATGATCATGGATCTGGATGGAGGTCGCCGGCGTTTGCATGAAGGTTGGCGAAGCAGTTGAAGTGTGAAATTCAGTGCGGGTGTAGCTTAGTGGTAAAGCCCCAGCCTTCCAAGCTGGTCATGTGGGTTCGATTCCCATCACCCGCTCCAAGTAATCAGGCGGGAGCGACCACAGGTTGCGACTGCGACGAGAAGAAATCAGGGCTGCTGTAGCTCAGCTGGTAGAGCACGTCCTTGGTAAGGACGAGGTCACGGGTTCAAGTCCCGTCAGCAGCTCCAGACAATCGAGCCCGCACATGGGTGCGGGGGTGAACTTAAAAGGAATACGCCGTAGCCGGGTCACGAGTGTGGCTGGGTGGGGCGGGTAAAGAGACCCTGGTGACCGTATCGCGGTCTGATAGGGCGAGGAGATTGGATCATGGCGAAGGAAGTCTTCGTACGCGACAAGCCTCACTGCAACATTGGAACTATTGGTCACGTCGACCACGGAAAAACGACTTTGACTGCCGCGATCACGAACGTGCTCGCCGAGGCTGGCATGTCCGAGAAGAAGGCGTTCGACCAGATCGACAATGCCCCCGAGGAGAGGGAGCGTGGTATTACCATCGCGACCGCTCACGTGGAGTACCAGACCGAAGGTCGTCACTACGCTCACGTGGACTGCCCGGGCCACGCGGACTACGTCAAGAACATGATCACCGGTGCCGCCCAGATGGACGGCGCAATCCTGGTGGTTTCTGCTGCTGACGGTCCGATGCCCCAAACCCGCGAGCACATTCTTCTGGCTCGTCAGGTCGGTGTTCCGAAGATCGTGGTCTTCATGAACAAGGCCGACATGGTCGATGACGAAGAGCTTCTCGAGCTCGTCGAGATGGAGATCCGCGAGTTGCTGAGCAGCTACGAGTTCCCCGGTGATGACATTCCGATCATCAAGGGTTCCGCTCTCAAGGCCCTCGAAGCACCCGGTAGCGACGCCGCTGCTCCGATCCTTGAGTTGATGAAGAACGTTGACGAGTACATCGATATCCCGGAGCGCGACTCCGAGAAGGATTTCCTCATGCCCGTGGAGGACGTGTTCTCCATCGAGGGACGTGGAACCGTGGTGACCGGCCGTGTCGAGCAGGGCATCGTCAAGACCGGCGACGAGATCGAAATCGTCGGAATCAAAGAGACTCAGACCACCACTTGCACCGGAGTTGAGATGTTCCAGAAGACTCTCGATGAGGGTCAGGCCGGTGACAACATTGGTGCTCTTCTTCGTGGAACCAAGAAGGACGAAGTGACCCGTGGTCAGGTGCTGGCCAAGCCCGGCAGCATCACTCCGCACACCAAGTTCGAGGCAGAGGTCTACATCCTCTCCAAGGACGAGGGTGGACGTCACTCTCCCTTCTTCAACGGATACCGTCCCCAGTTCTACTTCCGGACCACTGACGTGACCGGAAACACTGAGGTGGTGGGCGCAGACATGTGCATGCCTGGTGACAATGCCAAGATCAACGTGACCTTGATTCAGCCCATCGCCATGGACGAGGGTCTCCGCTTCGCAATCCGCGAGGGCGGCAAGACCGTCGGCGCAGGCGTGGTGAGTAAAGTCATCGAGTAAGTCCGGCTTTGCCGGTGAGTTTGACCGGGAACGCCGTGGTGCCTTTTGGGTACCACGGCGTTCCTGCTCCCCAAATCGCTCCAGCCGGAGTGAATCGGGAGCGAAGCGGATCTGCACGACAAGAGGGCAGTAGCTCCAATTGGTAGAGCAGCGGATTCCAAATCCGCGGGTTGGGGGTTCGAGTCCCTCCTGCCCTGCCAACCTTTGTTGCAGAGATGCAGAGTGTGCTTGAGTTTTGAAACAGCCTGCCAGGCAGGTGTCCAGTTCACCCCGGTGTTCAGTTTAACCCGGTGGACAGGAAATCTTGCCGCGTCGTTGAACCGATCGCTTCGGCGATCCAGAGAGAGGGTCAGAGTCGATGAGTTTTCGTCTCTACAAGGAGGGACAGGGCAAATGGGCACGGGGTGCTCTTGCCGTGATTCTTTTTGGCGTAGGTCTCTTCGCCGCCGTCTCCACCGCAGACTGGCTGGAAGGCAACGGTTATGGCGATGGGGATCTGTTTACGATTCCCGGGATCGAATTCGGCGTTCAGGCGCGAGCGATCTACACCATCCTCGTGTTGCTGCCGTTCTTGCTGGCGGGCATTTGGTACTACAACAAACCCAGCCTCAGTGACTTCCTCATCGAGACGGAAGCGGAGCTGGAAAACAAGGTGACTTGGCCTACCCGTGATGAGACCACTCGCAACTCGCTGGTCGTGTGTGTGACTGCAGTCATCATTCTGGGTTGGATCATGATGGCCGATGGATTGCTTCGCACTGTTCAGGGAGTGGTCTACGGATGATCGACAATTTCACCGACCACGAAGAGACGATGCCCGAGGGGGAGGAAACGGTAGCTACCGGAGACACCGGTGATTCCGAATCCGAATCGGTGCAAGAGGATCTTGTTGCTGGCGGTGCTGACGATGCGATCGAAGATTCCGCTGATTCAGCAGAATCCCATGCAGAGGTTGAAGTGGAAGATTCCAATCCCGCCGCGATGATGTCCGGCATCATCAAGCCGGAGGAATCGGACGACGACGAAATGGCCCATGAGTGGTACGTCGTCAAGGTGGCCAATGGCCGGGAGGACACCCTCTCGCGCAAGGTCGAGAGAAAACTGGCCCTGAGCGGTCTCGACAAGTACGTGCGGAACATTACCGTTCCGAAACAGAAAGTGATCGAGATCAAAGAGGGCAAGAAGCGGGTACGGGAGCAGAAACTCTATCAGGGATACTTCTTTATGGAGTGTCAGTTGGTGGACGAGATCTGGTACCTCCTGCGTGAAGTTCAGGGAGTGGGATCTTTTGTGGGTGGAAAAGCCGCCGACAAGCCGATGCCGATGACCCCTGAGGAAGTCAGAAAATTGAGAGACATGATGGAGCAGCGCGAAAGTGAAGCCGCTCCTGAACTGAAGATTGACGTGAAGAAAAATGATTCCGTCAAGGTCAAGGATGGTCCGTTCGAAAACTTCGAGGGTGTCGTCGAGGAGGTTCAGCCGAAGACCGGCAAGCTCCGAGTGATGGTCACGATTTTCGGACAGGACACACCGGTCGACCTGGAATACTGGCAAGTAGAGAAAACCTGATCTCGATTTTATCGAGATCCCAGCGGGAGGGCGGGGTGCATGTCATGCCCCGTTCGTTGACCGCAGGATAGGCAGAGATCATGGCAAAAGAAGTCACAGGGCTGATCAAATTGCAGGTCCCTGGTGGGCAGGCTACGCCGGCACCGCCGGTGGGTCCGGCGCTGGGTCAGCATGGTGTGAACATTGGTGAGTTCGTTCAGCGTTTCAATGCTGATACGGCCAGTCAGCAGGGACTGATTATTCCTGTTGTGATTACGGTCTACAACGATCGCACCTTTGATCTGACCTTCAAGTCTCCTCCCGCAGCAGTGCTGATCAAAAAGGCCGTTGGCCTCGATAAGGGCGCCAACGATCCTGGACATGAGGTGGTTGCAAAGATCACCAACGATCAGGTTCGCGAGATTGCGGAAACCAAGAAGAATGACCTCAACGCTGCTTCTCTGGAAGCGGCCATGCTCATGATTGCAGGAACTGCACGGAGCATGGGGATAGAGGTGGAGGACTAATGCCCAAGTCGAGCAAGAGACACTCTGGCAACAAGTCCAAGGTCGATCGCCAAACGGAGATGCCTTTGGCAGAAGCAGTCAAGACGGTGATGGGCTTCCAGAAAGCCAAGTTCGACGAAACCGTCGAGGTCGCTGTTCGTCTGGGAATCGATCCACGACAGGGTACCCAGAACATCCGCGGCGCATTCTCACTTCCGCACGGAATCGGCAAGTCGGTTCGAGTGATCGCCTTCGTCGATGGCCCCGCTGCTGAAGAAGCCAAAGCCGCTGGGGCTACTGAAGTGGGAGGCGAGGAACTCGCCGCCAAAATCGAGGGTGGCTGGTTCGATTTCGATGTTGCCATCGCTCACCCGTCGATGATGCGGTTCGTCGGAAAACTGGGTAAGGTCCTGGGTCCCCAGGGCAAGATGCCGACCCCCAAATCCGGAACGGTGACGACGGACGTCGTGACTGCCGTTCAGGAGTTCGTGGCAGGTAAGATCGAGTTCCGCAATGACGCCGGCGGCATTGTTCATGCTCCGGTCGGTCGCCGCAGTTTCGAAGAGAATCAGTTGGTGGAAAACGTTCAGGCGTTCGTTTCCCACATCGAGAAGTTGCGCCCGACTTCGATCAAGGGCGTCTACATGAAGAAAGTTTTTATCAAGTCAACGATGTCGCCCGCAGTGGCGGTTCAGTTGGCGCAGTAGGAGCCACGCAGCTGGAAAAGGAGGCCCCATGGCCCGCAGGATGAAGGTGATGATGACACAGCAGTTGTCCAATCGCCTCGATGATTCCGGAGACGTGCTCCTGGTGGATTTCTCGGGATTGAATTCTTCCGAGGATTTCGGTGCGCGAAACAAACTCCGTGAAGCGGGACTCAGCATCAATGTCGTCAAGAACTCACTCCTCAAAAGGGTGATGGACGAGAGTGGTCGCGAGTTCCCCGCTGAGACCTATTCCGGTCCCGTTGCATTGATCAACGGAGACACGGATGCGATTACCGCAAGCAAGACGATTGCGGACATGCGCAAGGAAATGGGCAAGAAATTGCCGATCAAGGGAGGAGTCCTCGAGGGCTCCGTTCTCGGCCCCGAAGAAGCCGAGAAGTTGACGAAGATGCCAAGCGTTCAGGAAACGCAGGCAGCGGTCGTTTCCGCGATTGCCGGACCGCTGACTGGCCTGGTCGCCATTACTCAGAATCTGCTCACCGGATTGCCCGGTGTTGTTCAGGCGATCGCTGACAAACAACGAGAAGAAGGGGAGTAGCTGACATGTCGGATGAAGCTGCAACCGAAGAAAAGGCACCGCCGAGCGAGAAGGTCGGAGCCATCATGGAGAGCATCAAGGGCCTCAGCGTCATGGAGCTCGTCGAGTTGAAGGACGTCCTTGAGGACGAGTTTGGTGTCAGCGCCGCGGCCATGCCCATGGGCATGCCGATGATGGCCGCTGGTGGAGACGGTGGCGGAGGCGCTGCCGAGGAGAAGACCGATTTCGACGTCGTCCTGACCGGCGACGGTGGCAAGAAGGTCCCCGTGATCAAGGCCGTCCGCGGCATCACTGGTCTGGGACTGAAGGAAGCCAAAGAGTTGGTCGAGTCCGCACCCAAGCCCGTCAAGGAAGGCGTTCCGAAGGAAGAGGCCGAGAAGCTCAAGGCCGAACTCGAAGAAGCCGGTGCTACGGTCGAACTCAAGTAGTGATCGCCAGTTCCAGGATTGCAAAGTTCTGAACACGTCGCCCATGAAGTCATCCTTCATGGGATACCGGCGTTTATGGGTTATTCGGTAATTCTGGAAGTGTGAAAGCTGGGGAGCGTCCATGCGAGGGATGCCTCCCCGGGATTCGAAAGCCAGTGGTAGGCCCCGGGGGGAGTCCGGGTCTGGAAGGCTATCGAAAAGTCCCGGACAGCCGTCAACGGGTTGTCCTAGCAGTCCATCTCGCTCGGAAACCTCTGGTTTTCGTCATGAAGGTTTGCTGATCGAGGATGCATGGGTCGCATCCCCGGTCTCAGGGACTCGTGCGACTGACATCACCAAGTATCTGTGATGGAAGCACGCACGAAGGAAGCAGGTATCCATGTCGCCTGAAGAAGCGATGGCCGTGGAACACGGACCGAGACCAGCCAAGGTGTTTGGCAGTGGTTTGCGGGCTGTGCAAATCCCGAATCTGATGGAGTTGCAGATCAATGCATACTCCCAGTTTCTGCAGAGGGATGTTCACTGGGCGGACCGGGACAACATTGGTCTTGAGTCGATCCTCCGTGAGATTTTCCCCATCAACAGTTACGACGAGTCGATCACCCTGACTTATCTGGGTTACGACCTCGGCAGCCCCCGTTACTCGGTTGACGAGTGCCGACAGCTCAAGCTGACTTACGGGGCTCCCTTCAAGATTCGTCTTCGCCTCGAGAAAGAGGGGGAGTCGCTGGAGGAAGAGGTCTACCTCGGTGAGATTCCGCTGATGATCGGTGGCGGTGAATTCATCGTCAACGGTTCCGAGCGTGTGATCGTCAGTCAGTTGCATCGTTCCCCGGGTGTGGACTTCAGTGAAGAGCTGCACACCGGAGACATCAAGCTGCACTCGTGCCGAATCATTCCCGAGCGCGGATCCTGGGTCGAGTTCAACGTCACCAAGAAAGGTGCACTCTCGGTTCGGATCGACCAGAGCGGCAAGTTCCCCGCCTCGATGCTTTTGCGTGCCATGGACGAGGACTTTGGGTCCTCCACGGCTCTGCTTTCCCAGTTCTATGAGCTGGAGACGGTCAAGGCGAAGACGGTCAAGGACATCGACAAGCTGATCGGAACAGAAGTCGATGGCGTGCGTACCGGCCGAGTGAGCGCCGAGGACATCCTTGACGCTGAAACCGGTGAGGTTCTGCTCCACACCGGAGACGTCTTTACGGAAACCTTCCTCAACAGTTACTTCTCTGAGGACATGAACGCCAAGCGTGGTGGCAAGAGCAGTTTCAAGGTCTTGCCCGAGAGCTTCGACGACCTGTTCCTCAAGACGATTCGTGAAGACAACTCCATCGATCACGAAGACGCCCTGATCAAGATTTACACCCGCCTTCGCCCCGGCAACCCGCCGCAGGTAGCCAAGGCCCGTGAGCTGTTCTTCGACAAGTTCAAGAACGATGCCAAGTACCGTCTTGGCAAGGTCGGAAGATTCCGCATCAACCGCAAATTTGGAATGGAACTTCCAGAAGATGCCCAGGTGATTCAGAAGGAAGACATCCTCGAATCGATTTCCTACATCTTCAAACTGCGCGACCGCCAGGGACAGCTGGACGATATCGACCACCTGGGTAACCGTCGTGTCAGAACCATCGAAGAACTGGCCGGAGATGAACTCCGAAAGGGATTCCTGAAACTCAAGCGCACCGTTCAGGAGCGTATGAGCATGATGGAGCCGGAGAATCTGACACCCCGTTCGGTCATCAACTCGAAAACCATCTCCAGTGCCGTCGAGTTCTTCTTCGGTCGTGGCGAGCTTTCGCAGGTGGTGGACCAGACCAACCCGCTTTCCCAGTTGACCCACGAACGCCGTCTCAGTGCGTTGGGACCCGGGGGACTGAACAGGAAACGTGCCGGTTTCGAGGTGCGGGACGTGCACATTTCCCACTACGGCCGGATCTGCCCCATCGAGACTCCCGAGGGAACCAACATCGGTCTGATCTCCAGTCTCAGTGTGTTTGCGACCATCGACAAATACGGATTCCTGATCACGCCCTACTTCCCGGTGAAGAACGGAAAAGCGGACTTGTCCAAGACGGGAATCCAATTCCTGCGCGCGGACGAAGAGGAGAACAAGTACCTCACACCCGCAGACTCACCGCTGGATGAGAACGGCAAGTTGATTGGTGATCTGGTTCTCGCCCGCTACAACGGTGAGTTCATCATGGTGGAACCGGGCAAGATCGAACTGATGGATGTTTCGTCCAAGCAGTTGATCGGTGTTTCGGCTGCCCTGATTCCGTTCCTCGAGCATGACGACGCAAACCGGGCCCTGATGGGATCGAACATGATGCGTCAGGCGGTGCCTTTGCTGCGCACCGATCCGCCGCTGGTTGGAACCGGTATGGAAGAGCACGTCTCCAAATACTCGGGAATGGTGCTGCGTGCGCCCAAGGACGGCACCGTGACCAGCGTCGATTCGACTCATATTGAGATTGACGGCGAGCGTCACGAGTTGCGCAAGTACCGCGGCCTCAACGAAAGAACCTGTCAGAACCAGCGCCCTTGTGTGATCCTCGAACAGAAGGTCACCAAAGGTGATGTGATCGCGGATGGAGCCGCAACCGAGAATGGCATTCTGTCCCTCGGCCGCAACGTGCTCGTCGCCTTCATGTCCTGGGACGGATACAACTTCGAGGATGCGATCATCGTCAGTGAGCAACTGGTTCGCGACGACATCTACACCTCGATCCACATCGACGAGTTTGAGATTGAAGTTCGCGAGACGAAGCTGGGTCGCGAGGAATTTACCCGCGATATCCCCAACGTTTCCGAGCGCGTGCTCTCCAAGCTGGATGAGCGCGGAATCATCAAGACCGGAACCCAGGTGGTTCAGGGCGACATCCTCGTCGGCAAGGTGGTTCCCAAATCGAAGAGTGAGCTCTCCCCAGAGGAGAAGCTTCTTCACGCCATCTTTGGTCGTGCAGGTGAGGACGTCAAAAATGAATCCCTGACCGTCGGTTCGGGAGTCAAGGGCGTCGTCATCGGATCGAAGAAGTTCTCCCGCAAGAATGAGATCACTCCGGAAGATCGCCGCGAGATGAAGACGAAGATGGAGAAGCTGGAGACGGAAACGTACGACCAGATCATCTTCGAGCTGGAGTCTCTCCTGGGCGAGATTCGCGATGTCACCGGGTCCTCACCTAGAAACCCGGATACCGGCCGCGTCTTCAAGGCCGAGGAACTCTTCATGACGAGGAACGTGCACTCGGTCAAGATTGCGCTCAACCCTGAGCTGTTCCTCGGTTCTTCCGAGAGCAACAACCAAAAGATCAAGGACGCCCTCTTCCGTCGCTTCCAGAAGATGGAAGAACTGGAGGATTCCAGAAACCGTGAGATCAACCGCATGACCCGAGGTGATGAACTCGCTCCGGGAGTCATCGAAATGGTCAAGGTTTGGGTCGCTACCAAGCGCAACCTTTCCGTCGGTGACAAAATGGCGGGACGTCACGGTAACAAGGGTGTGATCTCGCGGATTCTTCCGCTGCAGGATCTGCCCTTCCTCGAAGACGGACAAATGGTTGAGGTGATCCTCAATCCGCTGGGTGTGCCTTCGAGAATGAACCTCGGACAGATTCTCGAGACCCAGCTCGGTTGGGCTGCGGACAAACTGGGATACCGTGCGGTGACCCCCGTCTTCGACGGAGCCACCGAAGAAGAGATTCGTGAAGAGTTGACGAAGGCCGGACTGACCGACGACGGAAAGTCGGTGCTTTACGACGGCCGTACCGGTGAGCGTTTCGAGCAGAAGGTGACCGTTGGTCGCATGTACCTGCTCAAACTTCATCACCTGGTGGACGACAAGATTCATGCCCGAGCCACCGGACCTTACTCCCTCATTACGCAACAGCCGCTGGGAGGAAAGGCCAGGTTCGGAGGACAGAGATTCGGAGAGATGGAAGTGTGGGCATTGGAAGCCTACGGTGCTGCACACATCCTTCAGGAACTGCTGACGGCCAAGTCGGATGACGTCGACGGCAGGGCAAAAATCTACGAGTCGATGGTCAAGGGTGAAAATAGTCTGCAGGCAGGAACTCCTGTCTCCTTCGACGTGCTCACCAATGAGATCAAGGGCCTGGGTCTGAACCTCGAACTGGAAAAGAAGTGATCCAATGATGGAACCCGTATACGACAAGGTGAATGACTACGGAGCGGTCAACATCCGCCTCGCATCACCCACGGATATCCTCTCGTGGTCCCACGGAGAGGTGAAAAAGCCTGAGACTATCAACTACCGGACCTACCGTCCGGAAAAGGATGGACTCTTCTGCGAGCGAATTTTCGGACCCGAAAAGGACTGGGAATGTGCCTGCGGAAAATACAAGGGTATCAAGCACAAGGACATCATCTGCGACCGCTGCGGCGTCAAGGTGGCCCATTCCCGCGTTCGTCGCGAGCGCATGGGGCACATCAATCTCGCTGCTCCCGTGGTTCACATTTGGTTCTTCAAGGCGATGCCATCCCGTCTCGGCAATCTGCTGGAACTGAAGACCACCCACCTCGAGCGGGTGATCTACTACCAGGACTACATGGTTCTGGATCCGGGAGACACGCCTCTCAAGGAGAAGCAGCTTCTGAATGAGGAAGAGTACCGCTTCGCCCGCGAGAAGTACGGAGATGAGTTCGAGGCCGACATGGGAGCGGAAGCGATTCGCACCATGATTCGCAACCTCGATCTTCCGGCTCTTTTCGATGAGCTGAAGGAAGAGTACGAGACCACTCGTTCCAAGCAGAAGAAGGCAAGCCTGATTCGTCGTCTCGGAATTATCCGTACGGTGATCGAATCCGGAAACAAGCCGGAGTGGATGATCCTCGAAGCGGTTCCCGTGATTCCGCCCGACCTTCGTCCCCTCGTGCTTCTCGAGAGTGGCAACTTTGCGACCAGTGATCTGAACGACCTTTACCGCCGTCTGATCAACCGCAACAACCGTCTGAAAAAGTTGCTCGACCTGAACGCACCTGAAGTGATCATTCGCAACGAGAAGCGGATGCTCCAGCATTCTGTCGACGCACTCTTTGACAACAACCGTTGCCGTCGCCCGGTCCTCGGTTCAAACAACCGTCCGCTCAAGTCCCTGACCGACATGATCAAGGGCAAGCAGGGACGTTTCCGTGAGAACCTCCTCGGTAAGCGTGTGGACTACTCTGCCCGTTCCGTGATTGCGGTCGGCCCGGAGTTGAAACTGCACCAGTGTGGATTGCCGAAGAAGATCGCTCTGGAGCTTTTCCAGCCCTTCATCATTCGCAGACTCAAGGAACTCGGTTACGCCGACACTATCAAGAGCGCAAAGAAGATGCTGGAGCGCAAGGACGACGAGGTTTGGGATATTCTCGAAGAGGTGACCCAGGGGCACCCGGTGATGCTGAACCGCGCACCGACCCTTCACCGCATGGGAATCCAGGCCTTCGAGCCGGTGCTGATCGAGGGTAACGCGATCCTTGTTCACCCGCTGGTCTGCGAAGGTTTCAACGCAGACTTCGACGGTGACCAAATGGCTGTGCACCTGCCGCTCTCTGTTGAAGCGCAGCTCGAAGCACAGAACCTGATGCTTTCGACCAACAACATTTTCTCGCCGGCACACGGCAACCCGATCATCGCGCCTTCCCAGGATATCGTGATGGGTTGTTACTACCTGACGGTCGCCAAAGAAGAAATGTTGGGGCACGACATCATTTTCTCGAGCACTGAAGAGGTTCATACCGCACTCGGTGCCGGAAAAATTCACGGCCACGCTCTGGCCAAGGTTCGTTTGCCGGAAGGCAAGGTGGTCTACAATTCCTTCGGAAAAGTGGAGTCACCCGACGAGCACGGTTTCTACCGTACAACCCCCAGTCGCATCATCTTCAATGATCTTCTCGATCATGAAGACATGCCGTTCTACAACTTCGCGCTCGCCAAGTCTGATCTGAAGTCGGTCATCGCTGACTGCTTCCGGATTCGCGGTCGCCGTGCCACCCTCAAGTTCCTTGATGACATGAAGGATCTGGGATTCAAGGCGGCCACCCGCTCCGGTCTCTCTTTCAGCCTTGCTGACTTGAGAACCCCGGAACAGAAGTTGAATGAGCTGGAGAAGACTCAGAGTCAGGTCGATCTGATTCAGCAGCGTCACCAAGATGGTGTGATCACCAACGACGAACGCAGCAGTCAGATCATCGACAAATGGACCCAAACCACCAACGTGGTGGGTGAGATGCTGATGCAGCGTCTCAAGGAAGACACCCGTCCCGGTGACGAGTACGTCAATCCCATCTTCGTCATGGTGGATTCCGGTGCACGGGGATCCGTGACCCAGATTCGCCAGTTGGCAGGTATGCGCGGACTGATGGCAAAACCCTCCGGTGAAATCATCGAGACGCCCATCAAGGCGTCCTTCCGTGAGGGTCTGAAAGTTCTGGAGTACTTCTCCTCAACTCACGGTGCCCGTAAGGGTCTGGCTGATACCGCACTGAAGACCGCGGACTCCGGTTACCTGACCCGCAAACTCGCGGACGTCGCCCAGAATGTGGTCGTCAATGAGTTGGATTGCGGAACCCGCAACGGACTTTCCAAGAAAGCGCTCAAGCGCGGTGAAAAGGAAGCGATTCCTCTGGCCGCAAGGATTCGCGGGCGTACCTCTGTCACCGAGATCAAGGATCCGGTTTCCGGAGAAGTGATCGTCGAGGCGGATGGTCTGATCACTCCGCAGATTGCGGACCGTATTCAGGATCTGGGCTACGAGCGGATTCTCGTTCGCAGTCCCCTGACCTGCGACAGTCCTCTGGGTGTGTGCGCCAAGTGTTACGGAATGGACCTTTCCAGCGGCAAGCTGGTCGAGCAGGGCCTGGCAGTGGGAATCGTTGCTGCCCAGTCGATCGGTGAGCCCGGTACCCAGCTGACGATGCGGACCTTCCACATCGGGGGTGTGGCTTCGAAGTCGGTTCAGGAATCTTCCGTCAAGGCGAACAACGCCGGTGAAGTGGTCCTCAAGGAGGCCAGCCACGTCGTCAACCAGGAGGGTCAGGATGTGGTCATCAGTCGACGGGGTCTTCTGACCATCGTCAAGGATGGCAAGGAACTGGAAAGCCACGAGCTGAGTCTCGGTACGATCCTTCACGTCAAGGAAGGTGCCACTGTCCGCAAGGGATCGGCCCTCTTTGACTGGGATCCTCACTCCGTGTCGATTCTGACCGACGTCGTCGGATACGCAAAGTTTGAGGACATCGTTGAGGGGGCAACCCTGAACGTTGAGATCGACCCGGTTTCGAATCAGGAACGCAGAATCATCTCTGAGCACAGGGGCGAAATGCAGCCGCAGATTCGAATCTGCAGTGACAAGGCTGGCCAGGAAACTGTTGCCGCTTACCCCGTACCCGAGAAGGCGATGATCCAGATCGCGGACGGTGACAAGGTGGCCCCGGGTGACCTGCTGGCAAAATCTCCCCGTCAGGCTTCCGGTACCCAGGACATCACCGGTGGACTGCCGCGAGTCACGGAGATCTTCGAGGTTCGCAAGCCGAAAAATCCGGCTGTGATCGCCGAAGTGGATGGAATCGTTGAGTTCGGTGAGAAGAAACGCGGCAAGGTGATCATCAATGTGGTTACCGAGAATGGAGAGATCCACGAGCACGTGATCCCCTCCGGCAAGCACTACCGCGTGACCAAAGGAGACCAGGTGGTCCATGGTCAGCCGCTCACCGACGGTGACAAGGTCCCCAAAGACATCCTTCGTGTTGAGGGAGCTGAAGAAGTTCAGCGCTACCTTATCGAAGAGGTCCAGGGCGTTTACCTGTCCCAGAACGTGACCATCAATGACAAGCACATCGAAACCATCGTTTCCCAAATGATGCGCAACGTGATGATCAGGGAAGCGGGTGACAGTGAGTTGCTGCCCGACACCGTGATTGACCGTCATCGCTTCCGCAAGATTTGCGAAGAGATGGCTGAGAACGGAATGATGCCTCCGACCGCCGAGCCGATGCTTCAGGGCATCACCAAGGCTGCGGTTCAGTCGGACAGTTTCATCTCTGCTGCGAGTTTCCAGGAGACGACCAAAGTTCTGACGGAAGCAGCACTCAGCGGCAAGAAGGATCGTCTCGTCGGCCTCAAGGAGAATGTGATCATGGGTCACATGATTCCGGCAGGTACCGGTTACCGCAGTTACTTCGACAAGGGTGTTCGCCACCTCGGGGAACCACCCGTACCGGCAAAGCCCGAGTTGGAGTCTGTTCTGATCGGTGATCCGGCGACCGCGGAGGAGGAGGGGGCTGAAAAGTCCGCTTCTGCAGATCCGTTGAGGGACTTCCTGATGGGCAATGATGTCAAGGTTGAGGCTCCCGAAGAGGCTGCTGAAACGCCAGATACCTCTGAAATTGCTCAGGAGCCCGCTTCTGAGCCGGTTCTGAGTGATGACGAGATTCAGCCCCATCCGGATCTTCTGATCGGGGGAGAACCTTCTGTCCCCGAAGAGTCCGGTGAGGAAACTCCAAATTCGGAAGACGAAAACAATTCTGAGGGTTAGTATGAGGGGCCGCTCCGGGGGTAAACCGGGGCGGCGAGTCGATTCCAGCGGCCGCTGAGAGCTGTTCAGGAATCCTTCGAGACCAGAAAAGGGTGCGCGATTTGATCACGATGATCGGATTGCAATGTCCCTGAAAGAGAACGAATGCCAACGATCAATCAGTTGGTCCGCAAGGGCCGCAAAGACAAGTTGAAGAAGAGCAAGTCTCCGGTGCTGGACCGTTGTCCGCAGCGCCGCGGAGTTTGCCTCAAGGTTCACACCATGACTCCCAAGAAGCCGAACTCGGCATTGCGCAAGGTGGCTCGTGTCCGCCTTTCCAATGGCAAGGAGATCACGGCTTACATCGGGGGTGAGGGACACAACCTTCAGGAGCACTCCATCGTGCTCGTCAGAGGAGGACGTGTGCGTGACCTTCCCGGGGTTCGTTACCACGTGGTTCGAGGCACACTCGACTGCTCCGGTGTGGATGACCGGAAGCAGGGACGCTCCAAGTACGGTAAGAAAAACAAGAAGTAGCGGGGTAGAGAATCTTGGCCAAGCGCAAGAACAAGGTCGTGAAACAGAAGTTCCGTTCAACGCAGCGGTTCCAAAAACCCGACCCAAGGTACAACAGCATGGTGGTGACAAAGTTCATCAACCGTCTCATGTGGGATGGCAAGAAAGCCATCGCCCGTGGCATTTTCTACGATGCCATGGACCTGCTCGGGAAAAAGGTCAGCGACGCAGAGCCGCTGGACGTCTTCCTGACAGCGGTACAAAACGTCATGCCACAGGTAGAGGTTCGTTCTCGCCGAGTGGGTGGTGCCACTTATCAGGTTCCGGTGGAAGTGACTCGCCGCCGTGCACAGGCTTTGGCCCTGCGCACCATCGTCGAGACTTGCCGTGGAC
>CAJXMG010000005.1 GCA_913056395.1 uncultured bacterium
TTCTTTTTGGTGACCTTCTTTTTCGCCTTTTTCTTGGCAGTTTTCTTCTTCTTCTTCTTTTTGCCTTTTTTGGCATCGCGCTCGCGCTTTTCCAGGATGCGCTGGGCGGCTTCGGAAGAGGTCACTTTCGCCGGGTCCATACCGCTGGCCAGGGTGGCATTGGTTTCACCATCGGTGGCGTAGGGACCGAAGCGACCGTCCTTGATCTGGATGGTGGCACCTTCCAGCTCGACTACATTTTCGAAGGTCTGAATCGGCGGTTTGGCGGCGGCTCGGCCACGGCGTTTGGGCTGGGAGAGAAGGAAGCGGCAGCGCTCCTCGTTGACGGTGAAGGGATCGTCTCCCTCCTCGAGACTGCGGGTTTCCTTGCCGGCTTTCAGGTAGAGACCGTAACGCCCGTTGAAGACGCGGATCTCCTCCCCTTCCGGGGATGTTCCCACCGGACGACCTTCCTTGAGGATCAGCAACTGAATGGCGATCTCTGCGGTGATCGATTCCGGTTCCATGTTGGGTAACAGGGAGGCGAACTCCGGCTTCTCTTCACTGTCGGTATCACCCCTCTGAACGTAGGGGCCAAATCGTCCGCTCTTGAGGAAGATCGGTTTGCCGGTGGCACTGCAGTGGCCGAGAGGTTCATCCTTGCGGGCGCCCGCCTGCATGATCTCGTCGATCTTCGAGGCGTCGAGCTCGTCGGGAGGGAGTTCTTCGGGGATGTTTCCGCGAACTTCACCCGCTTCGAGGTAAGGGCCGTAGCGACCCACTCGCAAGACCACGTCTTCATCCTGGAAGCGGATCGGGTCCCCGCCGGCGAAAGGCATCGGGAAACGACAGATGGCAGCTGGATCGATCACTTCCATTCCAGACTCGAGCAAGCCCTCAAGGCCCGCTTCTCCATTTCCGGCCCAGAACTTCTTCAGGTATTCCTGCGTGTTGAGTTTGCCCTGGGCGATGCCGTCCAGATCGTCTTCCATGCGGCGGGTGAAGTCGTAGTCGATGATCTGTGAGAAGTGTTCTTCCATCAGTCGCACGACCGCAAAGGCGGTCCAGGTCGGAACCAGTGCCTTGTTCCTGCGGAAGGAGTACTGGGCGGACTGGATGCGATCGATGATGGAAGCGTAGGTACTGGGTCGACCGATACCCCGCTTTTCCATCTCCTTGATCAGGCCCGCTTCGGTATAGCGACCGATGGCCTGGGTGCGATGCTCCTCGGGATCGAGTTCTGCGAGGGAAACTGTGTTTCCGACCTCGACCGCAGGGAGAAGGGTCTCCTTGGTTCCAGCCGGGTCTGCCAGCATGAAACCCTTGTGGTCGATCACGGTTCCACGAGCCTGGTAGCGGGCGGCTTCCTCATGTTGCTCTTCCACTTCGACGATGACGGTTCGGCCCGTTGCCGGCTTCATCTGACTGGCGACGGTGCGCTTCCAGATCAGGTCATAGAGACGGGCTTCGTCGTCGCCCACCTTGGTGGCGACTTCTGCGGGATCGTCAAAATCGGAAGGGCGGATCGGTTCGTGTTCACCACCCGCATCCTTGGAGAGATGCTCGAAGTTTTTCGGGGCGTGTTCGTCCGCTCCGTACTTTTTGGTGATCAGGGATCCGATCGCCTGCATCGCTTCCGGTGCAAGAACGTAGTTATCGGTACGCACGTAGGTGATGAAACCTTTTTGGAAGAGCGCATTGGCTGCCCGCATCGTTCTCGAGGGGGAGAATCCGAGGCGGTTGGAGGCTTCCTGCTGCATGCCACTGGTGATGAAGGGCACGGGTGGTTTGCGCGAGTAGGGTTTTTCCTCCAGTGAGGACACCTTGAAGGTACCGTTTTCGAATCGTTCTTTCAGAGCGGTGGTCCGGCTCTCGTCGAGGACGATGCAATCGGAAGATTCATTCTTCAGTTTGCCGTCGTCGCCGAAGTCCTTGCTCTGGGCGATGCTTTTGCCGCCGAGGGTCAGCAGTTTGGCGTCGAACGTCTCTTTGGATTCGGTACCAAAAGTGGCGTCCATGTCCCAATAGACGGCGGGAACAAATGCCAGACGCTCTTTCTCTCGTTCGACCAGCAGGCGAATCGCGACGGTCTGTACACGACCAGCGGAAAGCCCTTGGGCGACCTTGCGCCAAAGCAGATTGGAGACCGGGTATCCATAGAGGCGGTCGACCATACGCCGTGCTTCCTGAGCGTCGACCAGCTGGGTATCCAACTCTTCCGGTTCCTCGATGGCTTTTTCGAGAGCGCTCTTGGTGATCTGTCCCAGGCGCAGGCGTTTGACGGGGAGGCCCTTTCTGGGCTTCAGCACCTGAAGCAGGTGCCACGAGATGGCCTCTCCTTCACGGTCCGCGTCAGTGGCGAGGAACAACTCTTCCGCTTCCCTCATCTGTTTGCGGATGGCGGTGACGGTCGACTTTTTGTCTTCATCGATGATGTAGATCGCCTCGAACTCGTCGGTGACGCCGGTGACCACCTGTTTCTTTTTGTACTCCTCGGGAACCTGACTCGCCTTGGATGGCAAATCCCGGATGTGGCCAACACTCGCCTCGACGACGAAATCTCCGCCGAGGTACTTTTCGATGGTTTTGGCTTTGGTGGGTGATTCGACGATCACGAGCCGTTTTGCCATTTTTACCGGCCATCCCTTCAGGTTCAGCGACGACGCCAAGGCGACGTTTAATTACGGGTAACGTTTCATTGGGGGTCGTTGCAAGGGATCTTTTTTATCACCTGCAGAACCAATTTGGTTAATTCGGCGTGAATTCGACCGTTAATGGCCTTATACGGGGATTTTCGGAAACTCCGGAAGAATTCCACAGATGGGGTGCTGGAGGTCTCGAATGCCCGAATTGCCAGAAGTTGAGACGACCCGCAGGGGCATTGCGGAGCTGATTCGGGGTTTGCGGATCGAATCGGTGGAGGTCCGGCGACCAAAGCTGCGGCTGCCGATTCCCGAGGACCTGGCGATCCGGCTCGAGGGGGCTCAGTGGCAGGAGACGCGCCGGCGCGCCAAATTCCTTCTCCTCGATTCGACTGCGGGGACGATTCTGGTGCATCTAGGAATGTCCGGCAGTCTGCGCCTCACCGATCCGACCCATGAGTATCGCAAGCACGATCACATCATCTGGCATCTTCAGGGGGATCGTCAGCTCCGATATCACGATCCGCGCAGATTTGGCATCGTCACCTGGGCGGAAGTGGACGGAGAGCCCCATTCGCTGATCGGCGATCTGGGCCCGGAGCCGATCGATGGCATCACGACCACTGATCTGGCGGAGCACCTTTATCAATCCTCCCGGGGCAAAAAGAAGCGCCTCCGCGATTATCTGCTCGATGGGCGAATCATCGCCGGAATAGGCAATATTTACGCCAATGAGGCGGCCTGGAGATCGGGGATCCGTCCCGATCGTGCCTGCGGACGCGTCTCCCGTGAGCGATATCAAAGTCTGGCCGCAGATCTCCAGCACGTCCTGCAGGTGGCGGTTGAGAAGGGGGGCACCACGCTGAGGGATTTTGTCAATCCAGAGGGAGAGCCCGGATATTTTCAGCACACCTTCGAGGTTTATGGGCAAGAGGGGGAGGATTGCTCCCGCTGTGGCCGGGAAATCGTCCGCGACGTGGTTTCCCAGCGTTCCATCTTCTTCTGCAGGGGATGCCAGAGATAGCCAACCCTTCGTCAGGTCCGCTTTCCCCGGTGGTGGACAAGTCCTAGAATCGCCCATTGCAAGTTTGAAACACAAACAGACATTTCCCGACCCCAAAGGTCCTGAAATTCAAGGAGTCCAGCGTGGAGAAGATCAAGGTCGACAACCCCGTCGTCGAACTCGACGGCGATGAAATGACCCGCATCATTTGGCAATTTATCAAGGATCGTCTGATCCTTCCGTACGTCGACGTCGAGCTGAAGTATTTCGACCTTGGTGTCGAAAAGCGTGACGAGACCGATGACCAGATCACCATCGATGCCGCCGAGGCGATCAAGAAGTATGGCGTCGGAGTCAAATGCGCGACCATCACTCCCGATGAGGATCGGGTCGAGGAGTTCGGACTCAAGAAGATGTGGCGTTCACCGAATGGCACCATCCGCAACATTCTCGGAGGAACCGTTTTCCGTGAGCCGATCATCTGTGAAAACGTGCCGCGTCTCGTTCCAGGATGGACTCAATCCATCGTCATCGGCCGTCACGCCCACGGAGACCAATACCGTGCGACCGATTTCCTGGTCCCCGGTGCGGGCAAATTGTCGATGACCTTTACCCCCGAAGATGGGGGCGATCCGATGAACTTCGACGTCATGCAGTTCGAGGCTCCCGGCATCGCCATGGGCATGTACAACCTGGATGAATCGATCCGTGGTTTTGCCCGTGCCTGCATGAACTACGGTCTGCAGCGGAAGTGGCCCGTTTACCTCTCGACGAAGAACACCATCCTCAAAGCCTACGATGGTCGCTTCAAGGATCTGTTCCAGGAAGTCTTCGACAGTGAATTCAAGGCTGCCTTCGAAGATGCCGGAATCGAATACGAACATCGCCTGATCGATGACATGGTCGCTTGTGCCATGAAGTGGTCCGGCGGATTTGTCTGGGCATGCAAAAACTACGATGGCGATGTCCAGTCCGACACCGTGGCTCAGGGGTTCGGCTCTTTGGGGCTGATGACCAGCGTGCTGATGACCCCCGATGGCAATACCGTTGAAGCAGAGGCCGCCCACGGAACTGTGACCCGCCACTACCGCGAGCACCAGAAGGGGAACCCGACTTCGACGAACCCCATCGCCAGCATCTTTGCCTGGACCCGCGGCTTTGCCCACAGGGCCCGCATGGACGGCAATGATGCCCTGAAGAAGTTTGCCGAGGATCTGGAAGCGGTTTGTATCGAAACCGTGGAAGCGGGTCACATGACCAAAGACCTGGCACTTCTGGTCGGTGGAGATACTCCTTTCATGACCACGGAAGAGTTCCTCGCCAAGCTGGATGAAAACCTCCAGGCGAAGCGCGGTCAGGCTTCCTGATCACCGGGAACCGATCCCGATTCGATTGCGGAATCGGGATCGGTTCTCCGACTTGTTGACCTGTTGCAGCAGGAGGTGACTTGATTCGCTATACCGACCTGCACACCGAGGGGGAACCCACCCGGGTTGTCACCTCCGGATTTCCCGATCTGGGATCAGGCTCCATCCGTGAGCGGTGCCAACGTCTTCAGGACCAATACTCTCAACTCTGTTCCGGAATCGTTCGTGAGCCACGAGGGCACGAGGCGATGGTGGGAGCACTCCTGCTGGAGTCAGAAGATCCCGCCTGCGATCACGGCGTCATCTTTTTCAACAATGTGGGGCCTCTCGGAATGTGTGGTCACGGCACCATCGGAGTTGTTCGGGCCCTTCATGAGATGGGCAGGATCACCGCTGAAAAAGTAACCCTCGAAACCCCTGCGGGCATCGTCGAGGCTTCATTGGAGGAAGACGGCTCAGTCTCTGTCATCAATGTGGAGAGTTATTGCTATCTAAGGGATGTCACCGTCGAGTTGGCCAGTGGACAGCAGGTCACCGGTGATATTGCCTGGGGAGGAAACTGGTTCTTCATCTCCGACGACTGTGAAATCACCCTGAAAAAATCAAATTTGTCCCGATTGATCGACTTCACTATTTCGATTCGCAACGCTTTGGAAAAGTCGGGTATCACCGGCAAGGACGGCGAGACCATCGATCACATCGAAGTCCATGAATCGTTCAGTGAGAGGGATTCTGAAGAAGGACAAAAGGGTGTTCGTTGCTTCGTTCTTTGCCCAGGAATGGAATGGGACCGTTCTCCCTGCGGGACCGGCACCAGCGCGACCGTCGCCTGTCAGGCAGATCGGGGCTTATTGGCAGAGGGTGAAATCTGGCTTCAGGAAAGTCTTCCGGGTGGTCGATTTGAGGCGACCTGGCGACCCGGGATTGAGGGTATTGTGCCGACGATCCGCGGGCGTGCGTGGATCTGCTCACAGGGTGAATTGATTTTTGAAGAGGGCGATCCCTTTCGTCACGGTTTCCACTCCTAGAGGATGGAAGCAGTGCCTGTGAGTCGAAGCAGCACGCGGGAAGTTCAGGGCAGGCAGTCTGGATAAAAGGTGTTCAGGGAAAGGGGGACCATCGTGTTGAGTATCGCCATCGATGCCACGGCCGCATGCACCCCGAAACCCACCGGGATCGGGCGCTACACCGAAGGTCTGACAACGGCGCTTTCCCAACGTGCGATCCGGCTGAAGATCGGCACCCGCTATTCCCACTTTCACCATCGCAATCACCGTCTGCAGATTTCAGATTCCAAGAGATTCTGGATCCAGGAGCCGATCTGGCCACTGGTCCAAGGTGTGGATGTACTCCATGTCACCGATGCCAGAGTGCCGCGCTGGCCACTGTTGAAGAAGGGAACTCCGAGAGTCGCAACCCTTCACGATGTGTTTCATATCCTCCCTGAGTTTCAAAATGGGGGACTGTACGCCACCGAGGAGTTCACTCTAAAGAAAATCGATCGATATCGGCAGATTGCCAGAGAGTGTGATCGCATCATTTGTGTCAGTGAAAAAACCCGAACCGATTTTATGCAACACGTGGATTGCGATCCCCGGAAAGTGGAAGTGGTGCATCACGGAATCGATGCTCACTTCCTTGAAGAAACCAAAGGGAATGATGCGGAAATTCTTGAGTCACTGGGAATCCCGCAAGGTGGCATTCTCTATGTGGGCGATGTCTCCGCCCGCAAGAATTTGCAGGGGATCGTCGATGGGTATCTGGCGGCGGACCTCGATCAGGACCACCCCTTGCTACTCGTGGGTGAATCCACGTTTGGCTCCGGGGAACTGGAGTCCAGGATTCGCCAGGCAAGAGAGCGAATCCTGAGAATCGGTTGGCAGAATCAGGAGATTCTCGCAGCCATCTATCGGCAATCGAGGGCTCTTCTGTTTTGCACCCACTATGAAGGTTTTGGATTGCCGGTTCTCGAATCGATGGCATGTGGCACACCGGTAGTGATTTCCCGGTCGGGGGCAACACCTGAGGTGGCGGGCGGGCATGGGCACCTGTGTGACCCTGCGGATGTGAATTCCATCGCTGCTGCCCTGAAGTCTGCTATGAACTCTTCCAGGGAAGACATCAGGGCAGGGCGCGAGTATGCCCGTCGATTCACATGGAAGCGTTGCGCACGGGAGACGGAAGCTGTTTACCAACGGGCAATGGAGGTTCACTGATGGATCGACACCATGTGATCATCATTGGAGCCGGCATCGTTGGAGTTTCCTGTGCCCATCAACTCTCCCAACGGGGCAGTCGAGTCACCCTGATCGAAGCAGGCCCGGGGCCCGGTGTTCAGGGAGCGACCGCTGCGGGGATGGGCCATATCGTCGTCAACGACGGTGATCCCGACTTGCTGAAGTTGTGTTTGCGTGGCCGTGAAATGTGGCGGCAATTGTTGGAAGAGAATGTGGGAGACCGGGGGTACTGGAACACCGGAACTCTTTGGCTCGCTGAAGATGAAGAACAATTGCAAAGCCTTGAAAGGGCCCGGGACCGGCTTCACTCCGCAGGAGTCGAGAGCCACACGGTTCAGGGGGCCGGACTTTTCGATCTGGAGCCGGCCCTCAACAGAAACCTTACCGGAGGATTGCGGATTCCCCATGACGGTGTGGTTTACGCTCCGAAAGTGACAGCCCGGCTCCTGTCCCAGGCAACGGAAGTGGAATCTCGATTCGGTACTCGCGTGACTCGTGTCGGAGATGGGGTGGTGACCCTGGAAGACGGCACGGAAATGAAAGCGGATGCCGTCGTCATCGCCAGTGGAGTTTCCCTGTTGGAAAATCTCGATGGAGAGCAGGATTCCCGGTGGAAAAAAATCCTGAAAATTCTGCCCCGTGAAGGGCATCTGGCGATCACTGCCAGAGGCACGGGAATATTGCGTCATCATGTGGTGGAAGCGGGATACCAGAAAGGGGCGCATGGGGTAGTCGAGGAGGCGATCGCTTGTGCCATCCTTCCCAGACCGACGGACCAGTTGTGCCTCGGTTCTTCCCGCCGGCCGGGCAGGGCTGGAGCCGTTGATCCTGGGGTCATGAAGAAGGTGATCGATCGTTGTGAAAGATTTGTTCCCGGAGTACGCCGTCTGCCCATCCTGCGTACATGGACCGGAGCACGCGCTGCCACTGTGGATGGCAAACCGTTGATCGGTCCTGTTCCCGGTTGGAACCGAACCTGGCTCGCAGGTGGCTTTGAGGGACTGGGAATCACCCAGGCTCCTGCTGCCGCAGAGTTGTTGGCCCAAAGAATTCACGCGGAGACCTGCACCCTCGATGCGGGCCCATGGGATCCTGGGCGGATGCCGGTGTTGTCTGCAGGAGGTCGAAGTGACTAAAGCGGTACGCATCACTGTCGATGGGGCTTCACTGTTGGCTCAAGAGGGGCAATCCCTGACCGCAGCGCTGATGATGGCGGGGGTCTCTGCGATTCGAAGATCTCCCTCGGGAGAAGCCAGGGGAGCCCTTTGTGCCATGGGCTCGTGCCATGAGTGTCGAGCCACCGTGGATGGAGTACGGGGAGTAAGAACCTGTCTCGTTCCGGTGAAGGAAGGCCTTCGCGTTGAGCGCGAGATGAAACTCTCCCGACTTCCCCTTGAGCCTTCTCCAGGCGGTGATGAAGGCGGTGCCCTGCAGGTCATCGAAACAGGGCTCGCCGTCATCGGTGCCGGGCCTGCAGGATTGGCCGCCGCCTGTGCCGCTGCCGAGTTGGGAATGAAGGTCGTCATCATCGATGAATCGATGGGGCCCGGAGGACGAATCTGGAGTCACCGTCACGATCCCCCTCTGGCTGCCCGAAGCTGGCTTGAGCGTGCCCGCGAAGCCGGGGTTCTCAAACTTCAGGGGTATTCGGTCTTCAGTGGACGAGCAGGAATACTGGACGTTGCAAGAGTCACGGATGGCAAAAGGGTTCGTATCCATTGTCAATCGATGGTGGTTGCGACGGGAGCGATGGAGCGATTCCTTCCCTTCCCGGGCTGGACTCTTCCCGGTGTGGTGGGTGCGGGTGCACTGCAATCCCTGATCAAGGGAGGGCTCAACATCGATGGTCGTCGGGTGTTGGTTGCAGGAACAGGACCGTTGTTGCTGGCGGTCGCCCGATTGGCCAAAGAATCGGGAGCAGAAGTGATCCTCGCAGAGCAATCCTCTCTGGCTGATCGCAGCAGCTTGGCGATACCCCTGTTGCTTTCGCCATCACGCTGGAAGCCCGCTCGACAGTTGTTGAAAGCACTGGGGGGCATCGAGCGTTATTCATCCAGCTGGGTCACGGAAGCCAGGGGAGGCCCGGGACTGAAAGAGGTGGTGCTCAGAACTCCGGCCGGCGATCGGGTGATGGAGGTGGAAGGCTTGGCCATCGGATATGGCCTGATTCCGGAGACGCGGGTGGCGGTCGGTCTTGGTTGCGACCTTGAACCCACCGGGGCAGTCCGGGTCGACTCTCTTCAGCAAAGCTCGATTGCGGGAATTTATTGTGCCGGAGAACCGACCGGAATCGCGGGCTGTGAAGCGGCCATCGATGAGGGATTGGTGGCAGGCATCGCTGCTGCGGGGAAGACACCCAAAGCCGGTTTGCTCGCACGGGTTCGGCGGCATCGATTTTGGGGACAGGCCCTCGAGGATGCGCATCCGTTGCGTGAGGATTTGGGAAAACTGGCCTGCGACAGTGAAATTCTCTGCCGTTGCGAAGACGTGACGGTGGGAGACGTTTCAGAGATCTCCTCGATTCGTGAAGCACGCCTTATCCACAGGGTGGGAATGGGTCCGTGTCAGGGCAGGATTTGCGAGAGTGCTGCTCTCTGTCAGTCCCTCTCCGGATCCGATACGATCCGTCCTCCGTGGACCGTGGTTCCCGGAGAAAATCAGGATATCAGTTCTGCCCAGTGAGGCAGGCCTGATTCCAACCACCTGAAGAAGCCGTTCTGTCATCATCGAAGTGTCACCAGCGGAGAGAGAGGAGGATGTCATCGATCGCAAAACACTGTTGTTGTTGACCTTTCTCGCTCTCGGTACGGCAATCCTCTCGGGGTTTTCCGGCAGTCACAGTCAGCAATCATCCTATCCCCTGTCTGAAAATCACAGGCTGGCTTCATTGGCCCCTTGCCTGACTTCGACCCTGATTGCCCTGGGCGGAGAAGATCGCCTCACACTGATCAGTGACTATTGTCCACCGGTGAAGGAACTTCCCAGGGGGGGAACCGCTTTGTCACCGGATCTTGAAAGGGTGATGCGTTCTGGAGCAGAGGTGGTCCTCGCACGTGCTGCGGGAGGGGTGCCCGTCGATGCCATCCGTCGAGTGGGGACACCGGTGGTCTTGCCCTGGTCCAGCGTCAGCGAGATGTGTGACAGTGTTCTTCGCCTCGGCGAATTGAGCGGCTGTCAGCAGGCCGCCAACAAGTTGGCCCGTGATCTGCAAACAGGACTGGCACCCAGGAATGATGGAACTGGTCCCCGAGTCCTTTTGGTCATCGGTGGACCCCTTGATCGCAGTGGGGGGCCTTGGGTGATCCGCGAGGATTCCCTTCATGGACAGACTCTCAAGGCTGCCGGATATCGACATGCATTTCAGGAACCCTTGCTGGGTGCGCCCCAGCTCTCCGTGGAATCACTCATCGAACTGGATCCGGATGTCATCGTGCACCTGATTCCGGAGGAGGATGATGGTAGCGGACGTCAAAAGGTTCACGACTCCTACTCCGGCATCCCGGGTTTGAGCGCGTGGGTCGAAGGCAGAATCGGTGCCATCCATGATCCGCAGATTCTCGATGAGGGTCCCGGATTGTTGGTCCTCGTCGATCAACTGCGCAAAGAGATCGCTGATCTCAGCCAGCAGTCCGGGGAGGCGAATCGTTGAACCCGCCTGACAAGAACACGCCTGACAAGAACACCAGTGACAAGACCGATGAACCTTGGCTTCATATTGAGGATCTCACTGCCAAGCGCGGCGGCAAGGAGGTTCTGAAAGGCATCGACCTTCAGGTTTCCGCCGGCGAGCTGATCGCCATCGTCGGTGCCAATGGCTCTGGCAAGTCGACCCTTCTGGCAACACTTCTGGGACAGGTCGAGGCGACTGCAGGCACAGTTCGTGTCGACAACCAGTCCATTACCCGATTTTCCCATCAGCAACGGGCGCAGTCCTTCGCCTGGTTGCCACAGGAAAGCCCAACAGCGGAACCGTTGCTGGTGGAGGAAGTGGTTGCCGCCGCTCGCTACCACATGGATGAGCCGCGACCGGACGCCCTGAAGGAGGCCCGCGCTGCATTGGAAGAGTGTGGTGCAGGGGGTCTCTCGACTCGCTGGTGGAATGAACTCTCCGGCGGTGAAAGGCAGCGAGTGGAACTCGCAACCCTGAAGGCACAGGGAGCCAAGGCGTGGCTGCTCGACGAACCGGCCAACCATCTGGATCCTATTTGGAGATCGAGGTTGCTGGGGGAGTTGCAGCGACGGGTGTTGGAGGGAACCACCGTGGTGGTGGTGCTTCACGACATCTCACTGTTGGAAGAGTTGAACGAAGTCCAGCCCAGAGTGGTCGCCCTTGCGGAGGGCCGAGTCATCTACGACGGCAAGGATCCGCAAGAACTGGGAGAAGATTGGCGATCCCGTGTCTGGAGTGAAGATCGCAGTGGCGAACCGACTGTGGATTCGGAAGCGATGGGACGCAAACCCTGGGGAGCAACCCGTCTCCTCGTTTGGGGAGTTTTGACAATGCTCATCGGAATGGCGTCTGCATGGATCGGGCCGCAGATCTCCGGAGAATTGGGACAGGCGATCCTTCATGAGTTGCGTATTCCGAGGGCTGTGGCCGGAATGATCATGGGGGCCGTCCTCGCAGGTGCCGGGGCAGTCTTGCAAATTCTCCTGCAGAACCCCCTGGCGACTCCGGGAACCGTCGGCACCACGGCAGGTGCATCCTTGGGAGTGATTCTTGCCCTGTTGTTTGGAGTGGAAAGTGCACTCTTTGGAATTCCCCTGTTGCCACTGGCTGCCTTCGCAGGAGCACTCACCGTCACTTCCATCATCGTTCTGGTCGCCTCGCGTCATCGAACGCGGACAGAAGATGTCTTGTTGGCAGGCATCGCCCTGACATTGATGACCGGTGCCATCTCTTCAGCATTGAGGCTCGGCTTTGATCAGGTGATGGCATTGGATGCCTTACGCTGGTCCCTTGGAAGTTTGACCCTGATCGGCTTTGAAAGATTGTGGTTGGCACTGCCGTTCCTTCTCGTCTCCATGCTGGGAATGCTGATGTTGCTGCGACCGCTGGACGTTCTGGTCACCGGCATCGACCGGGCGGGGACAAGGGGAGTGAATGTTCCCCGCATTCGGACATGGGGTGTGGGATTGGCTTCGCTGGGTGTGGCCGCAGGGGTGGCCATGGCTGGGCCCATCGCCTTTGTCGGCCTTGTGTGCCCGCACATCATGAGACTGTGGGGTGGGGGACAACCCCGTTTCCTCGTCCCTGCGTCGATGTGTCTGGGCCTGGCATTCCTTCCCCTTTGCGACAGTCTGGGCCGGATTCTTCTCGATCAGAGAGAAGTTCCGGTGGGAGTCATCACGGCTGCCATCGGTGCGCCCCTGTTGTTTCTGCTGGTGATTCGCCGATCTCGCCAACGTTGATCCTCCTGATCGGGGGGATGGGTTTCGGTTGCACGCATCTCCGATCATGATGCCTCTGACATGATAATTTCCGGGAAAGGAACCCCATGGAATCCGATCTGAATTGGGCTGGAGTCATGCCCGCCATCACCACTCCTTTTGATGATGCGGGAGAAGTGGACTACGCCTTCCTTTCCGAACACGCGGTATGGCTCGTCGATCACGGGGCGACAGGCATCATTCCCTGTGGTTCCCTGGGTGAGGGGGCCACTCTCTCACTGGAGGAAAAACAGCGGGTGATCGATACCTGTGTGCGGGCGGTCGGGCACAGGGTTCCAGTGATCCCGGGGATCGCTGCAGCCTCCACCCGCGAAGCCGGAAGGCTCGCCGCCGCCGCTTCAGTGATGGGGGCGAAGGGGTTGATGGTATTACCGCCCTACATCCACAAAGGTCCCTTCCACGAGATGGAAGCACACGTCGAGGCGGTGATGGCGGCAACCGATCTGCCGTGCATGCTCTACAACAATCCGGTTGCGTATGGCGTCGACTTTCCCCCTGGGTGGATTGCCGATCTGGCGGAGCGTCAGGAGAAGTTGAAAGCGGTCAAGGATTCGAGTGGCGATGCTCGCAGGATTACCGCTGTACGTTCTCTGGTGGGTGATCGACTGGCGCTCTTCGCAGGGCTCGACGACATGGTGGTCGAAGCGGTTCGACAGGGAGCGGTCGGCTGGGTTGCCGGACTCGTCAATGCCTTGCCGGGCGAATCGGTTCTGCTCTTCGACAAGGCTGTCGCTGGGCTGGAAGATCGCCCGAGTGCACTGGAAGCGGATGAAATCTATCGCTGGTTCCTGCCGATGTTGCGCCTGGATTGTGTGCCGGAGTTTGTCCAGTTGATCAAGTTGGTTCAGCAGGAGGTTCAGCGCGGTTCGGAAAATGTCCGGCCACCGAGAATCCCGGTCGTGGGAGCTTTGCGAGAGGGAGCGATTGCGGTGATTCGCGAGGCCTTGGAGAAGAGACCGTCAGTGCTCGAGGGAGAAAAATGATGCTGAAGGGTGTCCATTGGATCGCAGGCGAGAGTGTTTCTGGAGATCACCTCTTTCATGCCAATAACCCTGTCACCGGCGAGCGTCTGGAGCCGGGGTTTCCGGAGGCAACGTCGGATCAGATCGATTCTGCTGTTGCGGCTGCCGTTGCGGTTCATGAAAGCCGCATGCTGTTTCCTGCAGAAGCACGGGTCCGACTGCTGAAAGCAATAGCGAGAAATCTCGAAGAAGCCTTGCCGCAGATTCAGGAGCGGGGAGTTCTCGAGACCGGATTGCCGGCGGGTCGATTTGAAGCGGAGATGGGAAGAACCTGTTCCCAGTTGCTGCAATTTGCAGAGACGGTTTCGACGGGACTCTTCCGTGAACCGGTGATGCAAAGTGCAGATCTGCAGAGGGAACCATTGCCGCGGCCTGATTTGCGTCGACGGCTGATTCCTTTGGGACCGGTGGCCGTTTTCGGAGCGAGTAACTTTCCCCTCGCATTCGGAGTTGCAGGTGGCGATACGGCGAGTGCCTTTGCTGCGGGTTGCCCCGTGATCGTCAAGGGTCATCCCGCTCACCCGGGAGTTTGTGAATTGGTGGGGGAAGCGATTGCTTCTGCTGTCGAGGAAGCAGCCTTGCCGTCGGGAACCTTTAGTCTGATCCACGGAGAATCTTTTGACGTGGGAGTGGGTTTGACAGCGCACGCTGGAATATCCGCAGTCGGTTTCACCGGATCACAAGCGGGAGGATTGTCACTGTGGCGCATCGCTGCCCAAAGAGAAGTTCCAATTCCGGTGTTCGCAGAGATGGGCAGTGCCAACCCTGTCTTTGTTTTGCCTGAAGCGATCATAGAGAGAGGCGAAGAGATTGCAGCCGGTCTTGCGGCGAGTGTCTTACTCGGAGTGGGGCAGTTCTGTACCTGTCCAGGGATTCTGATTTTGGTTCGCGATGAAAACAGTGAGGCTTTCAAGGCTTCCCTCTCCAGAGAGCTTTTTCAGGGGCCCGCTGGAACGATGCTTCACCGGGGGATTCACGCCGGTTACCAAAAAGGACTACAGGAAGTCGCCGAAAGAAATGGTGTGGAGTTGGTAGGCAAAGGACCCGCCAGTTCCGGAAGCTGCGATGCGGAAGCGGGATTATTGGCCGCCGATGCACGTCGTTTCATCGACGATCCTGTATTGCAGGCGGAAATCTTCGGCCCGAGTACCTTGTTGGTAGAGTGTGACGATCTCGAACAGTTGCTTCAGGTGGCTTCTGTCCTCGAAGGACAGTTGACCGCCACCATCCACGCCACAGAAAATGAGTTGGCGGATCATCCCCAATTGCTCGACCGCCTGGAGGACAGGGTCGGCCGCCTGATCTTCAACGGATTTCCCACGGGAGTGGAAGTGGGTGAGTCGATGCAGCACGGTGGCCCGTGGCCGGCGACGACCGACTCTCGCTGGACTTCTGTGGGAATGTCTGCTCTGGAGAGATTTCAGCGGCCGGTTTGCTGGCAGGGTTTTCCGGATTCTCTTCTTCCGGGAGATCTCTCCATTGATTCCGGATCAGGTACTCCATTCAGATTGGATGGGGAATGGCACGGGGGACCCTCGAGTTGAATCGATTCGTCGGTACATGGACTTTGCTCGTCATCGGGATCATCGGGATCTCGACTTCGACGCTGTGGATCCGGCTCGGGACCGCCCAGGGAGACCTGGACGAGGTTCAGTTGGCGTTTCTCAGACTTGCCCTCGCCATCCCGATCCTGTGGCTGTTGGGGAAGAGAGAGAAACCGGTCCCACTGAAGTGCAGTGGCCCTTCAATATTGATCGCGGGTGCATGCCTCGCACTGCACTTTGGCGCATGGATGGCCTCCCTCGCTTACCTGTCGGTGGCCACTTCAGTGGTGCTCGTTTATCTCCACCCGGTCATCATTTACGCCATCGAAGTCATGCGGGGACGAACGACTCTAAAGGTGCCTTGCATCGGTGGAGTATTGCTGACCCTTTGCGGCACGACGATTCTTGCCTTGTTTGCGGAGGACTCTGGTCAGTCGGTGCAAAACGATCATCGGCTCTGGGGAATGGGGCTTTCCGTCGTCGGTTCCCTGGCTTTCGTCGGTTACCTCCTGGCGGGGCGAAGTGCTACACAACAGATGCCAACGGTCACATATGCGACAAGAGCGTACGCCGTGGCAGCATTCGGTCTTTTGATATGGCTGTTCTCGATGGATTCAAAGGTGATTCCAGAAACAGGGTTGGGTTGGGGATATGCCGCTCTGCTGGCACTGTTTCCCACTCTTCTGGGGCACACTCCGCTGAATGCGGCACTCAAGCGTTTGCCACCTACAGTGGTGTCGACCACCTATCTGGGGGAGATGGCCGGAGCACCGCTTCTGGTGTGGTTGGTGATCCAGGAGGCTCCGCCTACATCATTCTGGATTGGCGGACCACTGGTAGTGGCAGGGATCATGATCGTTGCGAGAAACAGTGAACAGTTGTCGAAAGAGCCGGTAAATCCGGATTCCGGTTCTCAATAGTTTCTTTTCGAGGAAAGCACGCCGAGAAGAAGAAGGATGGCGACTCCAACTCCGAGGGCTTTCTGCGTCGGCATGAACCATAAAATCAGACCTACGGGCAAGCCTGCGATGAGGATCGAAGCGATCATCCTCTGCTTTCCCTTTTTGAGGTCTTTTTCTTCTTCTGAATAATCTTCTCCCAGATCGACGGACTGGTAGTCCAACTCGGCTGGATCTCCCCAGCCGGTTTCGATGTCGCTGCCACACTCACGACAGGCCAATCGGCCTTCGGCAACTTCTGCACCGCAGTGTGGACAATCCATCATCGTCGATCCCTTCAAAAAAAATCCGTGGCCACCTTTTTTGGTGGCCACGGATGATGCGAATTCATTCACACAATCGCAAACGGATTCTTTACTGAACCTCGCTGGCAGCCTCGACAGTGATCACGATCTGACCTTCGTCGTCGAGAGAAACCTGTACAGTTCCACCCTGTTTGAGGTTGCCGTCGATGATCAGGTCGGCGATACGATCCTGAAGCTTGTCTTCCAAAGTCCTTCTCAGGCCACGTGCTCCTGTTGCTGGGCCGGCACTCTCATTAACCATGAGTGCCTTGGCCGCGGAGTCGATTTCGATCTTCAGGTCAAGGCCGGCGATGCGCGCTTCCAGCTTGGCCACTTCCAGGTCGAGAATCTCGGTCAGATCATCTTCTTTCAACTCGTCGAAGACGACGACTTCATCCACGCGGTTCAGGAATTCGGGGCGGAAGTAGGTTTTGACTGCATCGAGGACCGCAAGGCGGGAAGCAGTGTTGCCATCTTCCTCCACCTCGGTGAATCCAAGGGAAGATTTGTTCTCCGCCTCACGAACTCCCAGGTTGGAGGTGAAGATGACGATGGTGTTCTTGAAGTCGACCTGGCGTCCGAAGGCGTCGGTAAGACGCCCCTCTTCCAGCACCTGCAACAGGGTATTCGTGATGTCGCTGTGCGCTTTTTCGATCTCATCGAAGAGCACAACCATGTAAGGCTTGCGGCGCACCTTTTCGGTGAGCAGTCCGCCCTCGTCGTAGCCGACGTATCCCGGAGGAGATCCGATCAGACGAGACACCGAATGCTTCTCCGCGTACTCGGACATATCGATGCTGAGGATGGCGTCCTCGGTTCCGAAAAGGAACTTGGCGAGGGATTTGGCGACCAGGGTCTTGCCGACACCGGTAGGACCGACGAAGACGAAGGATCCCATGGGACGCTGCGGATCGCGCAGTCCCGCACGGGCCCTGCGAATGGCACGGCTGATGGAGTGGACCGCATGGTCTTGGCTGATCACGTCCTCGTGGAGCGTGTCTTCCATCTTGCGCAGTCGGGCGGCTTCCTCCTCCTGAAGATTGGAGATGGGAACACCAGTCATTTCTGCAACGGTGCGAGCGATGCTGGCGCCGTCAACCTGACCGTCGACCTCTTTGGAGCTGGCCTTCCATTCGAAGATCAGTTGCTCCTTGTAGTTCTTGCGACTCTCCAGGTTGTCCCGGATCTGTGCTGCGAGTTCGAAGTCCTGTGAGAAGACCGCTTCATTCTTGTCCTGCTGAAGCTGGTCGATCTCTTCTTCGATCTCGGTGAGATCGGGGGGACGGGTGGTCTTCTGCAACCGCTCACAGGAACAGGCTTCATCGAGAACGTCGATGGCCTTGTCGGGAAGGAACCGGTTGGAGATATAGCGTATCGACAGATCCACACTCGCTTCGAGGGCTTCATCGGTGATCTGCACACGATGGTGAGCCTCAAATGTGTCACGAAGACCGGTGAGAATTTCGAGGGCGTCGTCCCTGCTGGGGGGATCGACGATAATCGGCTGGAAGCGACGCTCCATGGCGCCATCCTTCTCGATGTGTTTGCGGTATTCATCCAGAGTAGTGGCACCAATGCACTGGATCTCACCTCTGGAAAGAGCCGGCTTGAGGATGTTGGAAGCGTCCAGACTCGATTCCGATGCTCCGGCACCCATGATGGTGTGCAGCTCATCGATGAAGAGGATCACATTTCCGGATTCACAGATTTCCTTGATGATCGCTTTGATGCGCTTCTCAAACTCTCCGCGGTACTTGGTACCGGCAAGAAGAGAAGCGAGATCGAGGGAAACCACGCGCTTGCGCGAAAGAACTTCGGGCACTGCACTCTGGGCAATGCGCTGGGCAAGTCCCTCGACGATGGCGGTCTTTCCGACACCTGGTTCACCCATGACCACCGGATTGTTTTTCGTCTTGCGGGAGAGGATCTGAATGATTCGATCGATCTCCTTCTGACGACCGATGACCGGGTCGAGGCGGTTTTGTGCGGCGATAGCGGTCAGATCGACACCATTGGAATCCAGTGTTGGCGTTGCGATCCCCGACCGTTTGACGGCTGCTCCCTGTGAACTGTCCACATCTCCTCCAAGCATTCTCTGGATGACGTTTTGAAGTCTGTCTTTGCCGAGGTCTCTTTCTGCAAGAATCCTCGAAGCTTCCCCTTCCTCTTCCTGACTCAGTCCGATCAACAGGTGTTCGGTTCCGATGTAGTACTGGTCAAGAACGACGGCCTTCTCTCTGGCGAGTTCAAGGCAGCGTTTGGCGTGGGGGGTATAGGGTGTTTCCTCGAAGTGCTTGCCTTTGCTGGCGGGAATGCGATCGAGACTTTCCCTGAGAGAGCGAAGCAATTCGTCTGTGGTACGGTCACATTTCTGGATCGCCTGTACGGCGACAGAATCCGGCTGGTGTAACAGTGCCCACAGGATGTGTTCTGTACCGATGTAGCCATGACCGAGGCGGCGGGCCTCATTCCCTGCCAATTGCAGGACCTTTTCGGCTTTCTCGGTGAATTTGACGGCCAAGAGCGGGACTCCCTCCCTGGGTTACGAAAGCAGGCACATCGCCTGTATAGGAGAATAGGATGGTCAGGCGGAAGCCGACAAATCCGCGCCGAACCGTTCAGCCCAAAAAGTTCATAGATGGCCAATAAATGCCTATGGTGACCATCTTGTGTATATTGGCCCTCTGCGATTCCCGGTTGAATCTGCATTCAAGTCCCTTGGAAGTCTCTCATGAGCTCTTCATGACAGATTTCAAGGTAGGGTAGACCCCGAGACGGAGAAATGATGAACCGAATCTTCCACTTCCCACTCCATCGAAGTGTTATTGTTCTGATCTTCATTGGGTGCATATTCAGTTCTTCAAACCCTGTGAATGGTCAGTCCACCGAAGAGGATGCCCGCGAGCTGCGCATCCTCATCGAAACCGGTGATTATCAGGAAGCGACCGATTGGGTGGAGGAAGAGCCGGGCCAGTTTCCATTGCTGGAGGCGAGAATCTATCGGGAGCAAGGGCGCCTCGACGATGCCATCTCTGCTCTTGAGAAAGCCCGGGAGGCTGAGGGGGCAGACGCTCATTTACTTGCTGCTCTGGCGGGCTTGAAATTGGAAACAGGAAAGTATGTCGAGGGTGAATCTCTTTTGAAAAAAGCCCTCGTCATCGACGACCAGCACGTCGAGGCATTGGCGCGCTTGGGCCTCTATCGCATCGATCAGGGTCAGCGAGAGAGTGGCCAGGAATTACTGCGCAAGGTGATTCAGATCTACAAGGACATGTCCAGAGAAGAGGCACAAAGGTCTTCTCCGGAAACGTTCGTCTGGTTTGGAAAAGCCTGCGAAGGATTGCAGAGATTTCGGGATGCCTACGAGGTGATGTACGACAGCGCCCTCTACCTGGATCCGAAATCTGCAGCGGCCCACACGGCCAGTGGTCACGCCTTGTTTTCCAAGTACAACTACCCCGATGCACGCAGTCATTTTCGCGATGCGCTTGAAACGAACGCCAATCATGTGGAAGCGATTCTGGGCCTTGCGAGGGCAACATGGACCGACTACGCCTTCCCCGGTGAACGGGGAGAAGAGGTTTCCCAACTGCTCTCGAAGGCGAGCCGAATCTGGCCCGACCACCCTGAGAGATGGTTGCTGGAGGGGGACATCGCTTTCGCCAGCGAGAATTGGAGCCGTGCGGAGATGTGCTACCGCAAGGTTTTGGAGATTCTGCCCAAGCACCAGGTCGCCCAGGGATTGCTAGGGAGCATTCTGTATGCGGTCGCTCGACTCGACGAGTTTGAAGCGTTGTGCAAGGAGGTGGAAGAGGGGCACCCCGCTCCAGCACTCTTCTACGTCACACTCGCAGAGAGACTGGTAGACCGTTTCTTCTATCGGGAGTCTGCCGAGTTTTCACTCAAGGCCATCGAACTCGATTCCGGGTTACCGAAGTCGTATGCCATCTTTTCCATCAATGCACTGCGCAGTGGTCTTGAAGAAGAGGGAAAGAAGAAGCTTGAGGAAGCCTGGAGCAAGGATCGCTACAACGTTTGGGTCAAAAATACTCGGACGTTGATGAAGCACATCGATGAAAACTTTATTACCCGCGAAGAGGATGGACTGGTGATTCGCATGAAGTCGGATGAAGGTCCGTACCTCATGCCTTATCTGATGCCTCTGATGAAAGAATCGCGGAAGAGTTTTGAAAAGGATTACCAACTCGAAGTTTATCGTCCTCTGACCATCGAGGATTTTTCCAGTCATGCCTACTTCAGTGCGCGTTCGATTGGATTGCCGGGCCTCGCTGCAAGTGGTGTTTGTTTTGGGCGACTGGTAACCCTGACGACACCGAACGCCCTTCCGGGCAATTGGGGAGCAGTAGCAGTTCATGAGTTGGCGCACGTGGTGACCTTGCAGAAGGCTCGCCACCGTATCCCACGCTGGTTTGGTGAGGGTTTGTCTGTTTTCGAGGAAGCGCGCCGGACCCCCCGCTGGAAAAGGCATGAACCATTGATGGTTTCCACCGAGTTTCATGCCGGTGCATTGCGCCCCATCGCAGATTTGCAGAAGTCATTCATGAATCCCAGTTGGCCCGGTGAGATCCTGGTGGGTTATGTACAGGGCGGTTTGATCTGCGAAATGATCCATGAGCAGCACGGCATGGCCAAGATCAATGAGATGCTGGAATCCTACGCAAAGGGTCATGACACCCGCAGAGTCCTCCGCGATGTCCTCGGCACCTCGGCAGAAAATTTTGACCGTGTTTTCATGGAGTGGTTGGGCCAAAAAGTGGAGGCCGCAGGGGTAGGGCCTGCGTTCCAGGGCAGGCACATCGACCAATTGCGTGAGCGCACCGAAGATGAACCCAACGTTGCGCGTCATTGGGTCTGGTTGGCCGCCGCTTACCTCGCAGAAAAGAAAGTTGCGGATGCGGAGTTGGCCATCGGTAAAGCAGAGAAACTTGATCCCGATTCTGCGGATCTCGCAGTCGTCAAGGCCTCGATGCAACTCAACGAGGGTTTGACCGACAAGGCTCTCAAATCTTTAGGCCAGGCAATTCTGGGAGACTCGATCTGGAGTTGGCGTAGCCGATTGTTGAAAGCCAGTATTCTGCGCAAGCGGGGCGACACGGAGGAAGCTCTGAAGATGTTGGAAGAGGCGACCGCTCAGGCTCCCACAGCGACCAGTTCGCCGGTGAGTCCGGGAAGTCCATGGGTTCAATTGGCCACTCTTCAGAAGGACCTGGATCTCGATGCCCAGGCGATCGAAAGTTATCGCCAGCAGATCTTCCATGATCGTGACGATGCGAACACCCGGCTGGCTCTGGCAAAAAGCATGGAGAAGGCGGGGGATTATCAGGGTGTGATCGACGCCGCCTGGGATCTTCCCTTTATCACTCCCTATGGAGATGAGAGTCACGCTCTTCTGGGTCGTGCCTACCTCGAATTGGAGGATTGGCAGAATGCCCGTCGGGAGCTGGAGTTGAGGTTGGCCCTCGAGACTCCTGCGATGGAGGAGATTTATCCGGATCTGGCATGGGTGCTGTGGAAACTGGGAGAGAACACCGATGCCCTCAAATGGGCGAGACGTGCCCTGATGCTCGATCCAGCCAATGTCAGGGCCCAGCAGGTGGTCGATTCACTGAAAGAGTAATTGCCTTCCAAAGGATTGGCAGATTGCCCAATAGTGGACCTCCGGGGGGCATGGATTTGTGCAAATCTGCAGGCAAATTTTGATTCGCTTGACCCCATTTGGCGGGGTCGACTATCCTCACCAGACGTGTACTTTTCCACGTGGATCAAGTCTTCCCGTGCAGAGGAATTTCGACGGGTTTCCGGATGGGTCCGGAATCTTTCGACAGGGTTTTTCCTCTGACAGATCAACCCCGTTGGCGTTGTCGCTGCGGTTTGCTGGAGGATCACTTCAACGTGGTGAATGACGAGCCGAACTCTCCCGATCCCCAATCCCCGACACGGGATGAAGATGGATTTGGTGGAAACCTGGCCCGGTCTGCAGCGTGGAGTTCATTGGGTTGGCAACTTTTGCTCACCTTTGTAATTTTCGCTGCCCTGGGCCGGTGGATCGATGGTCGGTACGACTCGGAACCGTGGGGTGTGCTCGGAGGATGTCTCCTTGGATTCATCGCTCTGATCGTGCGAGCCCAACAAGAGTCGAATCGCAGTTGATGCGGCGAAGTCTGGATGTGTGAAACGAAATCGAAAGACCGGAGGATCCCTTGAGCGGACTCTCGCGATTGACGCTGAGATTTCTGCTGAGGACTCTGGGTCTTCTTTTGATCATTGGAGCCCTGGCGTATGTGCCGGTTTCATCCCTTTGGGGAGAGGAAACGGTGCCCATTCTCGGATACGGAATGGCCGTTGCCGCCCTTTTGGGTGTGTTGGGGATACGAAACCTGTTATCGATCCTGCGTTCCGAAGCGGACAGGGCGGTAGGCAAGGTTTTCCTGGGGATGGGTTTGCGAGCTCTGGTTCTGGCAGCCAGTCAGGTACCGGTGTTCAACATGTACGGCCACGAGACCGGTGGCCGAACCCTGATTGCGGCGGTGTGTTTTTACCTCGTCGTGTTGGGAGTCGAGATCTTCTCTTTGCAGCAGTATCTGCAAGAGGAAACGGTCCTGAACAAGAAAGCGGAAACGGCGGAAGAGCCGGATTTGCCCAAGGAAACGGAATCGCAGCAGGAGTCTTGATCCCTCGTGTGAAATGAGACGTGTGAAACGAGACGCGGGAATCGAGACCAGTTCTGCGAGCAGAAAGGTGCGGGATGCTGACATTTGCTGCTGGTGATCCTCTGAGCCATGTGCTCGATAAGTCACTTCATCCCTTTCTGGATCAGATCGGGCTGACGAAGCATGTCATGATGATGCTGATTGCCACTCTCATCTGCGTCTTCCTCTTCAGCCGTGTGGCCAAGGGGCTGGCGAAGCAAATTGAGACCGGGGAATCCAAAGGCACTCTTTCGAGTATGCTCGAAGCGATGCTGGTCTTTTTGCGCGATGATATGGTGAAGCCCACTTTGGGAGCGGACACCTATCGTTTCCTTCCGCTTCTGTGGACCTACTTCTTTTTCATCGTCACCTGCAACCTGTTGGGATTGATTCCCTTCTCCGCCACGGCCACCGGAAACATCAGTGTGACCGCAGCACTCGCAGGAATCGCCTTCGTGACCTACCACTTCTTTGGCATGAAGGAAAATGGGGTCGTCTCTTATTGGAAAGACAACCTCCTCGTGGGTCCGGCACCTCTGTGGCCATTGATGATCATCATCGAGGCCGCTGGCCACCTGATCAAACCGTGTGCTCTGGCGATTCGACTCTTCGCCAACATGATGGGCGGGCACATTCTTCTCGCCGTGATCATGTCGGGTACCGCCGTGGCGACATTGGACAACCTTGTGGTGGGGGGCGGCATTTCGCTGATCTCCGCACTGGGAGCCGTCGCCTTGACATTCCTTGAACTTTTGGTCGCCATGATTCAGGCGTTCATTTTTACAAATTTGACCACTGTTTTCCTGGGAGCCGCTCTGCATCCGGAGCACTAGGAAGACCTCAATTGATCAATCAATGCGTTTCACAGGGAAGTGATTCGTGGATCACCCGGAGGGTGATCAAGAAAGGAAACCATGGAAACGATTCTGAGTTTCATCGCATTTGCGGCAGCTGACAGCTCTGTCCTCAACTACGGCATCCTGGGTGCCGGTATCGGCGCTGGCCTTGCCGCCATCGGCGCTGGCATGGGTATTGGTCGCCTGGCCGGATCCGCCATGGAGGGCATCGCACGTAACCCCGAGGCAGCTGGCGACATTCGCGCCAACATGATCCTGACCGCAGCATTCATCGAGGGTGTGGCCCTCTTCGCTGCCGTGATCTGCTTCCTCATCCAGTCCGGAATCATCAACGCCACCAAGGCTGCTGCCTAATGCGGAAACTGAGCAGCAAGCTCTCCTTCCTGATCGTTGGAGTGGCTCTGATCCTCTTCCCCGCGGTTTCATACGCTGCGGACACCAGTGGCAAAGGTCCGATGGACTTTGATTTCAAGACGGCCGGTTGGACCGTTGGAATCTTCCTGACGGCTCTCCTCATCCTCAAGAAGGCTGCATGGGGACCGATCGTCAAGGCCATGGAAGAGCGTGAGCACAAGATCAAGGAATCCCTGGAAGCAGCAGATCGCATGCAGGCCCAGATGGAGCAGACCAAAGCGGAGAATGAAGAGATTCTTCGTGAGGCGCGCCGCGAGGCCAGTGAGATCGTTGCTGAAGGGAAAAGGGATGCCCAGGCTGTGGCTGAACAGGTCAAGGCAACTGCTGCCAAAGAGGCGCAGGCAATGACCGACAAGGCTTTGGCAGAGATCAGTCGCGCAAAAGACGTGGCCATCGACGAAGTCCACAAACTTTCTGTGGACCTGTCCTTGACCATTTCTGAGCGTCTGATCGGTCGTTCCCTCGATGGATCCGATCACCAGCGCATCGCTCAGGAAGCGATCGAGCAGTACCAAAAAATCGACTAGTTGAATCAACTGGTTCATTGACGAGGAGGAGCCGATGGCGGCTTCGACAAAACAGCGACATCCGGCAGCTCTGGCCTACGCATCAGCGATGCTTCAGGTTGGCACTGCCCAGGGAGAGGCTTCCGCTTACGGCGATCAACTGAACGCCGTGGCCCATGCCATCTCGGATGACGCCCAGCTGAGGGTTTTCATCGAAAGCCCAAAAATCAGCCGGGAAAACAAAAAAGCCGCACTTCAGGCCGCACTGGCCGGAAAGGTGGCGGAGCCGGTTCTCAACCTGCTCAAGTTGCTGATCGACCGGGGACGTCAGTTCCTGGTGGAGGACATCGCTGACACCTACGGGGAGTTGGAAGATGTCGCCGCCGGTCGTGTCAAGGCCACGATCACGAGTGCCACCGAGATTCCTGCTGAACAGCGGGATGCGTTGGTGGCCAGCATCAAATCAAAAACGGGCCGGGAGGTTGTCGCTACCGAAGTGGTGGACGCCGGACTCCTTGCAGGATTGACGATTCAGGTCGGTGACCTGGTCGTCGACGGATCTCTCCGCAGTCATTTGCAGAGGGTTCGTCAGGAAGTGTTACAAACCCGATTCGGGAAAGACCTGATCGATGAAAATTAATGCCGACGAAATCTCCTCAGTCCTCAAGAAGGAGATCGAGAACTACCAGTCTGACTTGGCCGTCGACGAGGTGGGCACCGTGCTCGAGGTGGGTGACGGAATCGCCCGCATCTACGGTATCTCCAACTGCATGGCAGGAGAGATGCTCGAGTTTGCCAATGGTGCCAACGGCCTGGCGTTCAACCTGGAAGAGAACTCCATCGGAGCGGTGATTCTGGGTGATTTCTCCACGCTGAAGGAGGGTGACTCCGTCAAGCGTACCGGAACCGTCATGCAGGTTCCCTGTGGTGAGGCTCTTCTGGGCCGAGTGGTGGACCCGCTGGGTAACCCCCTCGACGGAAAAGGCCCCATCAAGACCGACACCTACCGTCCGGTGGAATCCCCGGCTCCGGGTATCGCCGACAGGAAGTCGGTGCACGAGCCGCTTCAGACCGGAATCAAAGCGATCGACTCGACGATTCCCATCGGTCGTGGTCAGCGCGAGCTGATCATTGGTGACCGCGGAATCGGCAAGACCGCCATCGCCATCGACACGATCATCAACCAGAAAGACAGTGGTGTGATCTGTGTGTACGTGGCGGTCGGTCAGAAGGGTTCGACCATCGCCGGTGTGGTGGACCGCCTCGAGAAAGAGGGCGCGATGGATTACACCATCGTCGTCAGCGCTCCGGCGTCCGCACCTGCTCCGCTGCAGTACATCGCACCGTACTCCGGTTGCGCCATGGCTGAGCACTTCATGTACAACGGGGGACACACCCTCTGCGTCTACGACGACCTTTCCAAGCAGGCCGCGGCATACCGCCAGCTCTCCCTGCTTCTGCGTCGTCCTCCCGGACGTGAGGCTTACCCCGGAGACGTGTTCTACCTCCACTCCCGCCTTCTCGAGAGATCTGCAAAGCTCTCCGATGACCTTGGCGGTGGATCTCTCACTGCGTTGCCGGTGATCGAGACCCAGGAGGGTGAGGTGTCCGCATACATCCCGACGAACGTGATCTCGATTACGGATGGTCAGATCTACCTCGAGCCGAACCTGTTCTTCGCTGGACAGCGTCCCGCGGTGAACGTGGGTATCTCGGTGTCGCGGGTGGGAGGTTCTGCACAGATCAAGGCGATGAAAAAGATCGCCGGTTCTTTGCGACTGGACCTGTCCGCCTTCCGTGAATTGGAAGCGTTCGCACAGTTGGGAACCGAGTTGGACAAGGCCACTCAGGCCCAGCTTGATCGCGGTTTCCGCATGGTGGAGATCCTCAAGCAGCCGCAGTACAAGCCGATGCCGATCTCGGAGCAGGTCCTCATCATTTGGTGTGGATCGAACGGATTCCTCGATTCCCTGCCGGTCAACTCGTTGGCAGATTTCGAGCCCAAGTTCCTGGAGCACGTGCGCACCGAGTTCCCTGAAATCATCGAGTCGATCAAATCCACCGGAGAGATCAACGACGAGATGGAAGAGACACTCAAGTCGGTGGCTGGAAACTTCAGCAAGGATTTCGCAGCCAAGCTGCCCCAGTAATGAATCGGAGGCCCGTGCGGGCTTCCCGAAACAGAGGAGAAACTCGTGGCCAATGCCAGAGAGTTGAAAAACAAGATTCGCTCGGTGAACAACACCAAGAAGATCACCCGGACGATGGAGATGATCTCCACCGCCAAGGCGGTCGTTTGTCAGAAGCGGATCGAGCAGTCACAGCCTTACGGTGACAAGCTCAATGAAATCCTCAAGGATCTCGGCGGAGCCGGAGGGGATGCGGAGTCGGGCGAGTTCCCGCTCCTTCGCAAGCCCGAGACGGTTCGTCGCGAAGCCCTTTTTGTGGTGACCGCGAACAGGGGTCTTTGTGGGGGCTACAACACCAATGTCCTCAAGCGTGCAGAGCAGTTCATTGCCGAGAAGAAAAAGGAAGGCATCGAAGTCGACGCCTACATTCTCGGTAAAAAGGGAATTGCCCGTTTTCGCTACCTGGGCATGGAAGTGGCCGGAACATTCACCCAGTTTGAAGACAAGCCGACCTTTGAAGAGGCCGAGGAAGTCTTCCAGCCGGTGATCGAAAAGTTTGAAAACGGTGAGGTGGATGGCGTACACGTGACGTTCACCCACTACGAAAGTTCGAGTCGTCAATCCCCGGATCTTCGTCAGCTCCTGCCGATCGAGGTTTCCGAGGATGGTGAAGGTGGAGGCAAGGACTTCATTCTCGAACCGGATCCGGAAATGATTCTGGGAAGGCTTTTGCCGCTTTCCCTGAAGATGCAGTTTTTCCAGGCACTGGTGGAAGCGGCTGCGGGTGAGCAGATTGCCCGTCGCATGGCTATGAAAAACGCCACCGACAATGCCGAGGATATGGCCAAGACATACACCCAGCTTTACAACCGCACACGTCAGGCGAGCATCACCCAGGAAATCCTGGAGGTGATCGGTGGCGTGGAGGTGATGAGCTGATCAACACAATGCCGGCGCTCGAATGCCGGTTGGAGAGACGGGAGTCGAACCCGTGAGTGAAAATACAGTTGTTGGCAAGGTTGTTCAGGTGATCGGTGCGACCATCGACGCCGAGTACCCCGAGGGACACCTTCCGCCGATCTACAATGCTTTGAAGATTGACCAGGGCGACATCCAGTTGACTCTTGAGGTGCAGCAGCACCTCGGAGGAAACCGGGTTCGTGCTGTGGCCATGGCCTCCACCGACGGTGTGGTTCGCAACATGGACATTCTCGATACCGGAGAGCCGATCAAGGTTCCGGTGGGTGAGGAAGTTCTCGGACGCGTGTTCAACCTGCTGGGTGAACCGGTCGACAAGTTGCCCCCCGCGGAGGTGAAGGAGTACCGTCCGATTCACACCGACGCCATCGCGTTCGATGAACTTGAGGCTTCGACTCAGGTTTTCGAAACCGGCATCAAGGTGATCGACCTGCTGACTCCCTACTCCAAGGGAGGAAAGACCGGTCTCTTCGGAGGTGCGGGACTGGGCAAGACGGTGTTGATTCAGGAACTGATCAACAACGTGGCAACCAAGCACGGGGGATACTCCTGTTTCGCAGGAGTGGGTGAGAGAACCCGTGAAGGAAACGACCTCTGGAACGAGATGAAGGAAGCGGTCGTCAAAACTGACGACGGCAACGAGTTCAGCGTGCTCGACCGTACCGTTCTCGTCTTCGGACAGATGAACGAGCCCCCGGGAGCTCGTCTTCGCGTGGCACTGTCTGCGCTGACGATGGCAGAGCACTTCCGTGACACCTCCGGATCGGACGTGCTGATCTTCGTCGACAACATCTTCCGCTTCTCCCAGGCCGGATCGGAAGTGTCCGCACTTCTGGGACGGATGCCCAGTGCGGTGGGATACCAGCCGACGCTGGCTACCGAGATGGGACAGCTGCAGGAGCGTATTACCTCGACCAAGAAAGGTTCGATCACTTCGGTGCAGGCGATTTACGTGCCTGCGGACGACTTGACCGACCCGGCGCCGGCCACCGCCTTCGCCCACCTGGACGCAACCACCGTGCTCGATCGCCGGATCTCCGGTAAGGGAATCTACCCTGCGATCGATCCGCTCTCCTCGACTTCGCGGATTCTTGACCCGCAGGTTGTCGGTGAAGAGCACTACGCAGTGGCCCGTGAAGTACAGCAGATTCTTCAGCGTTACCGCGACCTTCAGGACATCATCGCCATTCTCGGAATGGACGAGCTGTCGGAGGACGACAAGATCCTCGTCGGCCGTGCACGCCGGATCGAAAGATTCTTCTCGCAGCCCTTCAGCGTGGCCGAGGTCTTCACCGGATTCCCGGGCAAGTACGTTGAGGTGGCGGATACCGTCCGTTCCTGCAAGGAACTGGTCGAAGGCAAGCACGACCATCTTCCGGAGCAGGCCTTCATGTACGTGGGCACCATCGAGGAAGCCGTCGAGAAGGCTGACAAGATGAAAGCCGAGGGCTAGGAATGGCCGACATGATTCACTGCCAGTTGCTTTCTCCGGAAGGGGCTGTATTCGACGGTCAGGTGACTTTCGTCGGAGCTCACGCTCTCGACGGCAGGGTCGGGATTCTTCCCAACCATGCTCCCCTGATCACAGCTCTGGGTGAGGGTTCTCTGGTTCTGAAGACGGAAAGTGATGGAGAGCGAAAGTGGACCGTTCGGGGAGGGTTCATGGAAGTTCTCGACAATCACGTTTCGATACTTGCAGAGGGTCTTCAGGAGTCCTGATTCTTTCAGGAAGCACAAAACGGCATTGAACCGGGTCGGGGCCTTGGGGCTCCGACCCGGTTTTTATTTTGTGACCCAGGCATGCTCATTATGTTTCGGTGCTCTAAGTGAAGGCATGCACGAGCGTTATGGGAAAAGAAGCCGCACTGGGGAAACCCGCCCCCTATTCCTGACAGGAAAGTCAATATCGTTGATCGTCTGACAATGGAGGGGGATAATCGAACCTCGCTCTGAAATACTATTTTTGAAATCAACAGGCTTATCGCCTTGGAGGAGGACCCCATGAATCAAATTCACGTAAAGGTGCAGTCAATTCTGCTGACTTGCCTCTTTATTGCAGGAACCGCTTCGGTTCATGCCGACCACATTCGTCCGGCTTTTGTTGCCACCAGTCAGGAAGTCACTGGAGGAATTCTTGCTACGAACCCGATTCTTGCAGACGGCTTGAATGCATTGCTCGCAGCAAACCTGGCGACCTCGCCATTTTTGTTGGAGGTCGCCAATCTGGACGATCCGACCTACTTCAATGATCCGGACATCACCCTCAACGCCTTCTCCGGTGTGGATGAGGATGGTGACCCCACTAACAATGCCGACGGTACCAACAATTTTATTGTCACTCCCGATTCGCTGGATCCGGTGACTGGTGAGTTTCTTTCTACTTTCCCCGGCGGAAACATCACCGACGGTCTGCTGACCGCAGGGCCCGGAACTATCGTGATCTCCGGTATTCCCCTGAATGACCTGACCGTTTCGGCAAACTTCACCGAGTCGACTACTCCTGGAGTCTACGAGTTTATTTCAACTCCAACGGCCGCTTTCCTGACGGAATCTTTCCTTGTGACCCTTCCGGCTCCGGATCCGTTCTCGGGTACCTTGGTGGATGTTCTGAACAGTTTTGGAATCTTCCCCGATGTGGATGCCGACAATGACGGCACCAACGATTCCTACTCCGCCGAGTTTGTGTTTGCTGGTATCTCCTGCAACATCGTCCCGATCGACCCGACTCCGTTCGATGGCTTTGTTGCGACCAGTCAAACCGTGACCGGTGGAATCCTGGGAACCAATCCGATTTTGACGGACGGATTGAATGCACTGCTGGCCAGTAACCTCACCAACTTCCCGTTCTTGCTGGAAGTGGCTGATCTGGACGATCCGACCTACACCAATGACCCGGAGATTACTCTGAACACATACGGGGGCATGGATGTGGATGGAGATCCTCTCAATAACAACGACGGAACCAACGAGTTCGTCATCGATTCTGAGTCGTACGATGACAATGGAAACATCGTTTCTCAGTTCCCAGGGGGCGACATCGTCAATAACCTGCTGACCGCCGGTCCTGGAACAATTGTGATCTCCGGTATTCCTCTGAATAACCTCACAGTGGCAGCGACCTTCTCTGAGACCACCGCGGGTTCAGGAATTTACGAGTTCACCTCGACCCCGACTTCCGCATTCCTGACGGAGTCCTTCCTTGTAACCCTGCCGGCACCGGATCCCTTCTCAGGTACTCTCGTGGACGTGCTGAACAGCTTCGGGATCTTCCCGGACGTCGACGCCGACAATAATGGAACCAATGAGTCCTACTCTGCGGAATTTGTTTTCACGGGCATTTCCTGTGTCCTTTACGGAAACGATTTCGGGCCCGGTGGACCGACTCCGGTTGAGAACTGTGCCAACGGAATTGACGACGACGGCGACAGCCTTGCGGATTGTGACGATCCTGATTGTGCTACCGACGCAAACTGTGCTACCGGAAACCAGTTCCGTCGCGGTGATGTGAACGGTGACGCGGCGCTGAACATTGCAGATGCCATCGCACTGTTGGGATTCCTTTTCAGTGGTTCTGCCGCTCCGGGCTGCCTCGATGCGGGTGACGTCAACGACGACGGTGCCAACAACATTGCGGACGCCATTTCCCTGTTGGGTTTCCTCTTCAGTGGTTCTGCCGAGCCGCCGGCTCCGGGCACCAACTGCGGAGTGGATCCGACCGACACTGATCCTCTCGATTGCCTCAACCCGACTGGCGGTTGCTGATTTCGGGCTGAACATGTCTGATTCAAAAGCCCCATCCGGACTGATTGTCCGGGTGGGGCTTTTTCTTTCCTTCGATTTCGTGTGGTCACCCTTGCGAGTTATTCAATCGCCCGGATGATATGAAAGGCCAACGGGAATCGGGCAGTCCGATCCCTTCCGGAAAGAAGAATCGTTGGGCAAGACTGAGGGACTCGACACCCGTAAATTGTTTGCTCCTGAGGTGACCCAAAGGATGGCACAGGCCATCCTCGATGCGGGCTCCAACGAAGTCTTTTTTCTGGGCTCGTTCGATGAAATTGGCATTCTGGATCGCATCGAGGTGATTGCCCGCGGAACTGCCAACGCTGTCCCTGTTTTCCTTGAGAGAGCAGAGGAAGGCTTTCAGGTCCTGATCCACAACCATCCCGGTGGTGATCTGACCCCGAGCCCTGCAGACCTTTCCATCGCTTCCGAAGCGGGAGCCCGTCGTCTCGGCTTCTTCATCATCAACAATGAGGCAACCCGGGTAAATCGGGTCGTTGAGCCTTTCCCCGAGAAGGAAGAGATCCCCGTCGATGCGAAAGAAATTGATGGGGTATTGGGTGGGGATGGACTCTTCGGGAAAGTCCTCCCAGGCTTTGAAGAGAGAGCCGGTCAGTTGCGCATGGCTCACTCGGTCAATCGGGCCATCAATGATGGTGACGTCGCTGTATTGGAAGCGGGAACCGGTATCGGCAAATCTTTTGCCTACCTTGTTCCTGCGATTTTATGGGCTGTGAAAAATCGTGGCCGTGTGGTGATCTCCACTGCAACGATCCCGTTGGGCGAGCAGTTGGCTCACAGGGATCTCCCGACACTGCAAAGAATCCTCGGGGTGGACTTCAAGTTTGCACTGATACAGGGGCGGGGAAACTACGCCTGTCGTCGCAAGGCGGAACAGGTTTCATCTGAACCGGAGATTTTCGCCGATGACGATGAGCGCGAAGGCTGGATTGCAGACATTCTCGATCGTCTTGCAGAAGCAAAAACTGGGACACGTCAGGAGATGCCAGGGGAAGTTCCCGAAGAGATCTGGAATGACTTCCAGTCCACTTCAGACCAATCATTGAAGGCAAGATGTCCCCATTACCGAGAGTGTTTCTATTATGAGGCTCGCCGAAAAGCATTCGGCGCACACATCGTCATCGTCAACCATCACCTTTTCTTTGCAGATCTGAATCTGCGCAAGGGAAGAGGGGATTATGAATCGGACCTGGTGATCCCCGGTTACCAAAAGGTCATCTTTGACGAAGCACACCATCTGGAAGATGTCGCCAGCAAGCATCTGGGCTCTGAAGTTTCCAGGCGTGGAATGTTGCAGGTTCTGGGTCGACTGCTGACCCCTCGCAAGAAGAGAAGAAGGCAGGGAGGACGTTTGCCCTGGCTTGAGTCCCAGTTGGCGAAACATCACAAAGGTGAAGTCCACGAACTCCTGGGCATGAAGGTGATCCCCAGAGTCCACCTCGTTCGCAAGGAAGTGGAGCAAGCTCTGCAGAGGCTCGAGGTACGACTTGAAGATTCACGGCACCTGATCGAGGAAAGTGGCAGGGATGGATCCTTGATGGCCAGACTGGGAGAGAAAAAGGGTTTCATGCCGATGACAGTGGTGACACCGCCACTTCTGGACGCCCGAGACTCTCTCGATGGATTGAAGGGATTGTTGCAGGAGTGTCTCGATCTGATGGAGGATAATCCCTTCGAACCGGAGGTCGAGTATCAGGCAGCAATTGCAGAACTGCGTTCCGCAAAAAGATCCGTCGTCGAACAGATCGGGGCCATCGATTTTGTCAAAGATGCCTCCGGGGCGATTCAGCCCTGGGTGGAATTGTCGAGTCGCCCTCAAAAACATCTGATGCTCAGGGCCGCTCCGCTGAAGGTGGACGAATTGCTGGCAGAACATCTGTATCGCCCTCTCTCAACGGTGATCCAGACCAGCGCAACTTTGAGAGTGGGAGAATCCTGGTCTTTTCTTGCGGATCGTCTGGGTTGGGAACAGGTGGAAAGAGAGCGTCTTCGCCAGGAGGAGTTCGATTCACCTTTCGACTGGCCCCGACAGGTTCTTTTGGGATTACCCGAGGATGTTCCAGAGCCGGACCGATCGGGGTACGACAAAAAGATTCATGAAATCGTTCTCGATTCGGTAAGAGGGGCGAGAGGAAGAACTTTTGTTCTCTTTACTTCCCACCGATCGCTCAAGAGATGTGCCGAGGCGATTCGCCCAGCTATGCAGGCACAGGGGATGCCCTTGTTGGTTCAGGGGGAAGCACCGCGCACAGAGTTGTTGCGTCAGTTTGTTGATTCGGGAAGAGCGGTTCTGTTAGGCAATCAATCCTATTGGGAAGGCATCGACGTTCCTGGAGCAGCGCTTTCCTGTGTCGTCATCCCCCGATTGCCATTCAAGATTCCCAATCATCCTCTGGAGCAGGGAAGAGCGGAAGAATTGGAGTCGCGGGGGAAAAGCCCCTTTGCCCATCTTGCACTTCCGCGGGCAGTCCTCGGGTTGAGGCAAGGATTTGGTCGACTGATTCGTACCATCGATGATCGCGGAGTGGTGGTCATCGCCGACACGCGAATCATCAAGCGGCCTTACGGCAAAAGATTCTTGTCCAGCCTTCCTGATTGCCGAAGGGTTCAGGCGGAGTGGGATGATGTGAAAAGTTCCATCGAAGGTTTCTTCGCCATCGACGACGTTGAAGAGATGTTGCCGTGAAGGTTCGTGGTGTTATCACCGCTGCTGGAGATTCGAGGCGCGTGGGCCAACCCAAGGCGCTCCTGGAGATTTCGGGAGAGACCTTCATCGAACGCCTTGTACGTGTCATGAAAGCGGGCGGAGTCGATGAAGTTATTCCGGTAGTGGGTGGGTGCCATACTCCTGAACTGCTGGAAGAGTGTCAGAGAATCGGGATTGAACCGATCCACAATGCCGATCCGGAGAGGGGGCCGGTCTCCAGCATCATTTGCGGCATCAGGGAACCGGGTGAATGGGACCTGTTGTTGATCCATCCCGTGGATGTCATCGGAATTACAATAGCAGATGTCCAGGGATTGATTGAAAGTGGTCGCAAACATCCGGATCACGATGCCTGGATCATGTCCCATGGGATGAGACGGGGGCATCCGGTGATGGTACGCAAGGAAGTGCTCTCCTCACTGGCCACTGAAGATGGCCCAGAGCACTTGAGGGCTTTGTTGGGACAGCCGCACCTGAGTCTTCACCATGAGGTCACCGACAATCCGCTGATCCTTGAGGACGTGGATGATCTCCAGGACTGGGAGAGAATACGAAATCGGATCTGAGCCTCAGCAAAGATCAGCTACCGATGTTTTTCTCATACCATTTCAACAGGTTCAACCAGGAATCGGGCATGGCTCCTTTTGCCTGACGCACGGCAAAGTGTTCACCCGCCACATCCGGAACACCCCGATACAGAGCGAGCAATCCCATGGGGATTCTGTACTCGGCTGAACTCTTGCCGAACTTGTCGGCCACCTGCTGGAAGATAAATCGGTCGGTCACTTCAGTGATCTTGAAGGGCATCACGGCATTCTGATCAGAAAGTCTCAGCCAGATATTTTCACGATCGATTCGATCGACCACTCCCTTGTCTTTTCGTTCACGGGTGCTTCCTGCAAGGGGAATCCGAACCAGCGTGACTTCCTTGCCGTCTTCGCCCTTCTCCAGCAGTGTTTCCAGAGACATTTTGAAAAAGCCGTCGAGAATCTGGAAAGCTTCCAGATCGGTATTGATACGAGACTTGGTTTCATCGAGGACCATCTGTGAGTCGAGTCCGACTGCGGCACTGATCATGCCTTTGATGTCGCGGTTTTGGGACAGGGTTCGGTATTCAGCCCAAAGTGCCTTGTAACCTGCCAACTCCTCAGAAGATCGTTTTTCATTTTCGACACGGACGAACTCGGCTTTTTCTGCCATCACCCGTTCTTCGAGTTTTTCGGCTTCTGCGACCAGATCTGGGTCTGCATAGCCGCGAATTTTTTCAACCAGTGCCAGAGCCTGATCGAATTCACGACGATTTCTGTGGAACTCTGCCTTTTGGCTGTCCGCTTCATATTGGGAGTCGATCTGGTCACTCCATACTGACAGCAACCGCTCGATTTCCACATTCAGTTCTTCATCCTGACGTGCACTTTTCGGCCGATCGTCGAGGAACTCGATGGCTGCCCAGATTTTTCCAGACTCGACCATACCTGTGGCCTGCATCATCATTTCCCGGCCATCTGCCTGCCTTGCTGCAATCTGGGAAGATTCGAGTGCGTCCAGCTCGGCCACCATCTCCTTTGCTGCAGCGGTATCGGCGTAGTTCTTGATGGCAAATTTCAATTCGCGCAGTTGCATGTCCTGATCTTTGGCTCGAATTGTGGTGAGAACCCTTCGGGCTCCACTCTCGTGACGGTCATAGTCTTCCTGGTCAGCTTTCTTTCGTCGCTCGATTTTGATCTTACTGATCTCCGCAAGGCGATCATCGATCAGCTCTTCAAAATTCGGCTGACCCTTGGAGGCCTGAGATGCAGCAGAGATCACCATGAAGACAGAAATGAGAACACCGAGTCCCGCACCGATCTTTGTGAGCAGGGTTTTTCGGCTTCGGAGATCGGCTCGGCTTGCGCCCCCAACCTGACGATTTCCACCTGCAGGAGCGTGAACATCCCTCTGCGGCCGTCGGGCTTTTGCTGCCGCGTTTTTCCCTTTGCGGGGTGAGGCACTCGAGTTTTCCAGATCATTGAGAACAGAGATCACCTCTTCAGCGCTACCCGGACGGTCAGCGGGAGCCTTGTTGAGCAGTTGTTCAACAAGACTGTCGAGGTTTGATTCTTTTCCAGACAGGGTCACGATCGGAATCACTTCTTCACGGACATGCTTTTTCAGAATTTCCCGGTTGGAGTCACCTTCGAAGGGGGGCTTGCCGGTCAGGCAGTGGTAGAGGGTTGCTCCCAAAGCATACAGGTCGCTGCGTTCGTCGACGTTCTCACCCTTGATCTGTTCCGGAGAGATGTAATGTGGAGTTCCCTTGAGAAGCTCTTGTTTCTCCAGATTCTGAGCCTGATCTGTGGCGAGAGCCAATCCGAGATCGGTGACTTTGGGGGTGCCATCTTCAGCGATAAGAATATTTGCAGGTTTCAGGTCGCGATGCAGAAGTCCGGCTTTGTGGGCGTGATTGAGGGCTTGGCTGATGCACAAGGCCAGTTCACTGACTTCCCTTTCGGAGAGTTGGCCTCTGCGCTTGAGTTTGTCCTGAAGAGTTTCCCCCTCGACATACTCCATGGAGAACCAGCAGACCTCGTCCGTTTTGCCCGCATCGAGGGCATGGACGATGTGGGGGTGGTTCAAACGGGCGGCATTTCTCGCTTCTGCGATCAGATCCTCAAAGTCGGAGTCCTTGTCACTATTGAGAAAGACTTTGAGTGAAATGATTTTTCCCAGTGACTCCTGCTTTGCTTTCCAGACAACACTGGTCGTTCCCGCTCCCAGTGGAGAGATAAATTCGAAGCCGGGGATCTCCGGTGGCAGTGCCGCACGGATCTTCCGGCTCAGCCGTTGGACTTGATCACGGGTCAGCAGACCCTTCTCGATGAGAAGGGCGCTGACAGTCGTGCCTGATGTGTGGCTTTCGGCGATGGATTCGGCTGCTGCCTTGTCAATCAGCCCTTGCTTGAGGGCCAATTGGATCAAAGCCTTGTCAAAGTCGTTCATCTTCACTCCATGAGATGGCTCGTGGGTCAGGATTTGACCATCAAAGACGTGTTCCGGGCATGGGGAAGCACAGTTTGGGACTCTTCGATGGCCCTCCAGTGTAAGGGATGGGAGAATGCTCAGGAACTGAGTCAAAGGGGGGTTACCGAGCCTGAATATCGGTTTGGATCCCTCCTGATAGCGCTGAAAGGTGGCCGTTTCGTGCTACTTCCATGGTTGCTGGCAGTGATGTGCCTCTCTCCCTCCACCCACTCAGAAACCCTCTGGCATAGTCGTGGTGAAATCGAGTTACAGCCGGAAAAAGGCCATATTTCGTGGACGGTCCAACTCTCTCCAGCAGGTGCAGACACCTCCGGTTCATTGAAAGAGGCTCTCGAATTTGACCTTCATGCCGGATTGGAATTGGATCCTCCCGAGTTTGGAACCCTGACCCGGGTTTCCGAGGGACCGAGGGATCACGATCCCGGAATCGATCCCAGGCCAGAAATCACGCGCAATCGATGGTTGTGGACCCCTCCCGCTGAAGGCGCTCCATTTCGATTGAGTGCAAAGGGAGTGATTCAGGAAGAGCGGCAAGAAGTAGGGGGCGGATCGAGTCGCTCATTTTCATCGACGGCAGGAACCATCGAGGAGCAGGGTGTTTTTCTCGCCGGTTCGAGTGCGTGGATCCCTCAGCCCGTAGGCGAGATGGTCACCTTCGATCTCAGGGTTTCCTTGCCAGCAGGTTGGGATGCGGTGTCGCAGGGAAAACGTGAAGAACATTCACGTACCGATCAGGGCACCAGGGTTCACTGGAAGTGTGATTCACCCCAAGAAGAAATTTACCTCGTTGCAGCACGGTTCTTTGAGTACACGGACCGCATCGATAATGTCGAATTGATGGCATTTCTGCGTGAGGACGACTCGGCTCTCGCCTCCCGATATCTGGAGGCAAGTCAGCAATACATTCGTATGTACAGTGACATGCTCGGCCCCTATCCCCAGCCCAAGTTCGCATTGGTCGAAAACTTTTGGGAGACCGGGTACGGGATGCCGTCCTTCACACTCCTGGGCCCACAGGTGATTCGACTCCCTTTCATCCTTCGGTCATCCTATCCCCATGAAATTCTTCATGACTATTGGGGGAACTCGGTCTACGTCGATGTCGATACCGGGAATTGGTGTGAAGGTCTGACTGCGTATATGGCCGATCACCTGATGAAAGAAGTGGACGGCCTCGGTCATGAGTACCGCAGGGATGTTCTGAGAAAATACGGATCCTACGTTCAGGAAGGCCAGGATTTCCCTCTCACCGAATTCCGCAGTCGGCACTCCGGGGCGACCGAAGCGGTCGGCTACGGAAAAAGTCTGATGCTCTGGCACATGATTCGAAGGGAAATGGGGGACGGGTCTTTCCTGCAGGGGCTGAGCGATTTTTATCAGCGATTCCGCTACAAGAGAGCCTCATTCTCGGATCTGGCGAATTGTCTTCAGGAGGCTTCAACAGCTGAAGATTGGGATATCCCCAAGTTTGTTGAGCACTGGACAACGAACAGCGGTGCCCCCCGATTCAAAATGCAGTTTGTGTTGGGCAACCAAAGTTCGGAGATCACCCTTGAGCAGGTACAGGATGAATCACCTTTTCCGTTGCGGGTTCCTGTTTACTTCAAGACTCTCAATTCCGATCAATGGCAGATGAGTGCAGTCGAGTTTCCCCTTGTAAAAGATGTGCCCCGTCGGGTCACCGTGGACCTGGGGCCAGGAGTCGTCAGTGTACGAATCGATCCCCACTTCGATGTCTTCAGGAAACTCGAGCCGGAAGAAACCCCACCTACTTTGGGCGACATTTTTGGTACCGATCAGGGGTTGATCGTTCTACCGCAAAAAAGTACTGATTTGGCTCTTTGGAAAGAAGTGGCGACACAGTGGGCCCGTACCGGCAACTTCGAAGTGATCGAGGACAATGACCCCGATACAGAAGCAAAGATCGAAGCCAGCAAAGCCCTCTGGTTTTTTGGTTCGGAGAGTGTGAGGGCCGAAGAAGAATTTGAAACGGCTCTGACGATCCCCGAAGAGGAATACAACGCTGAAGAGGTTGCCGGCATTCGTGTTCATCAAGCGCAGGGCAGGGTTGTGGGTTGGGTTACCTCACCCGTTTCCGAAGCGATTCCCGGTCTCGGAAGAAAGTTGCCCCACTACGGCAAATACTCCTATCTGGCCTTCAAGGGTTCTGAGCCAAGCAACTTCATCAAGGGGCAGTGGCCGGCTACCGGATCCGCCCTCTCCATGAGCGTGATGGATACCCCTCCCTCCATGTCGATTCCGGAGCGAACCCCTCTGGGCAAACCGGGGCAACTTCTGGATCCGGAAAAGATGCTCAGTCACATTCGGCTGCTCACCTCTCCAGAGATGGAGGGTCGTGGAAATGGATCAGAGGGTTTGGCGCGGGCGGTCCAATGGACCGGTGATCGATTCAAAGAGATGGGTCTCGAGCCTGCCGCTCCCGACGGCAGCTACATCGATCGCTGGAGTGTGACCGATGATCAGGGCAAATCGCTGCAGTTGGAAAATGTTCTGGGAATGATCCCTGGAACGGACCCTGCACTCTCCCAGAAACCGGTGGTCGTGATGGCTCACATCGATCACTTGGGAATGGGTTGGCCTGACGTGCGCGCTGGCAATGAGGGGAAACTGCATCCGGGAGCGGATGACAATGCCTCCGGAGTGGCGGTCATGGTCGAAGTTGCCCGCAAAATGAAAAGAACCGTCCGGCCCCAGCGTCCCATTCTTTTCGTTGCCACATCCGGTGAGGAGTGGGGGCTGAAGGGCTCCCAGCGGCTGGTCTCCGGAGGGTGTGTGATTCCTCTGGTAGAAGCCCTGACTGCCATCAGTGTCGACGCGGTCGGTCGTTATCAGGATGGATCTCTGCTGGTCCTGGGAGCCGGTACTGCCACAGAGTGGGTGCATATCGTCAGGGGTGTGGGGTTTACCACCGGCATCAAGGCGACCTCCGTGAATGAAGATCCCGGCGGATCCGATCATGTGATGTTCCATCGATTGGGTGTCCCCGGAGTACAATTGACCACCGGGGCCCATGAAGATTTCCATCGTCCGGGTGATACCGCCGACAAGATTAATGGGGATGGCCTGGTTCTCGTTTACCAATGGCTGAATGAAACATTGGGTTATCTGGGAAACCGGATCGAACCGCTGACCTCTACTCTGGGTGACGGGTCAGCAAGTCCTGCACCGAGGTCGAGTGGAAGCCGCAGGGTTTATCTGGGAACGGTTCCGGACTTTACCGACTCGCAGGCTGGAGTTCTCTTTGAAGACGTGGTAACCGGTTCGCCTGCGGAAGCGGCGGGCCTGAGGGCTGGGGACCGCCTGTTGCTGTTGAATGATCAGAAGGTCGAAGACCTTCGTGGCTATTCAGAACTGCTCAAAAAGTTGAAGCCTGGAGAAACAGTTCGACTGCAGATCGTCCGTGGCGGCGAAACTCTGGAGTTTGAGGTCGTTCTGGGAGAGCGTTGATTCGAATCCCGAATCAGACCTCCCGACCTCCGACCCCGAAGTAATTGGCGTCCGGGTGATGGAAGGCCAGAGCGGAAACACTGGCTTCGGGATCCATCATGAAGCCGTCCGTCAACTGGACTCCCAAATGCTCCTGCGGTTGAAGCAGTCGCCAGATCGATTCCTGGCACGAAAGATCCGGACAGGCTGGGTAGCCAAAGGAATATCTCTTGCCGCGGTAGCGAGCCCGGAACAGATCGAGGGCGGGCATCCCTTCAGGATCGGGGAATCCCCAATCGGTGCGAATCTGTCGGTGGACCCGTTCAGCCAGACCCTCAGCCAATTCCACAGCGAGAGCCTGAATCGCATGGCTCTTCAGGTACTCCCCTTCATTCATCCACGCACGGGACTGGTTTCTGACTCCTGATCCGGCGGTAGTCACCATGATGGCGATATGATCCTGGGGATCACCATTGGCCGCGGCGGGCAGGACATAGTCACAGATCGACTGGAAGGGAGATTTCTGCTGCCTGGGCATGGGAATCTCCTCGAGAATTTTTCCCGACTCCGGGCAATGGATTCGGATCATCTTCGAGGTCGAGCTGGCAGGGTAGTGCCGCCACATCGCTCTCGGTAACAGCAGGTCCCTGCGCGTCACTTCTTCCAGCAACTGATCCATCAGGGTTTTCAATTCCAGTGCTTTCGAGTCGCCCGCTTCCAACTTTTTGTTGAAGTTGCCACGCAATCCCATGTGGCGACCGTAGAGCATCTGCGGATTGATCAGTGGGTAGATTTCCCGTGGATCAATGTTGGATTCAAAGTGCAGCTCGGTATCCGGAATCGGTGGAGCCGATTCCAGAACCCGGACTTCGGGAGACCGGTCCGGGATGGTGATTTCTGCCACTGCGGTTTTTGTGGCAGGCGATCCAGCGGCAGTGATTTTTTCCTGATCACGGCGCACTGACTCGATGAACTCATCCCGCTTTTCTTCATCCAGCAGTTCATTGACGATCCTCAAACCGTCCATGGCGTCTTTGGCATAGATCACAGTCGAGTCGGTGACCTTCTGGATGCGGGTGGCTGTAAACTTTTCAGAGAGTGCGGCACCGCCTACCAGAATCGGCAGGTCGATACCCTGAGACTGAAGATCTTCGGCCGTGACCACCATCTGTTGTGCTGATTTGACCAGAAGGCCAGAGAGCCCGATGGCATCCGGCTGGTGCTCTTTGACCGCATCGATCAGTTGGGTCGGAGGAACCTTGATCCCCAGATCGACCACCTCAAAACCGTTGTTGGAGAGGATGATCTGCACAAGGTTCTTGCCAATGTCGTGAACATCACCCTTCACGGTGGCGAGGAGAACCTTGCCCCTGGAGGCCGCATCCGCTTTTTCCATGTGGGGTTCAAGATATGCGACCGCTGCTTTCATCGCCTCTGCACTCTGCAGCACTTCGGCAACGATCAACTCATTGTCGTTGAAGAGGCGTCCGACCTCGGCCATGCCTGTCATCAATGGACCATTGATGATCGCCAAAGGTGACTCATGGGTTTCGAGAGCGATGGCGAGTGCTTCCTCGAGACCCTCCTTGGTCCCTTCGATGATGTTTCGGGCGAGTCGCTCAGGGATCGGCAATTCGAGAAGAGGTGATTGCCCCTCCGCTGCGACTTTTTTGCCTCGATAAAACTCAGTGAACTCGGCGATGGGATCTGCGGTCCGTTGCCAGATCAGGTTTTCACTCAGCACCCGCTCTTCTTCGGGGATACTTGCGTATCTTTCCATGCGCTCCGAGTTGACGATGGCCATCGACAATCCGGCTTGAACACAGTGGTAGAGGAAAACAGAATTCAGGACTTCCCTGCCTGCAGGGGGCAGGCCAAATGAAACGTTGCTGATTCCGAGAACGGTTCCACATTGGGGGAATCGTTCCTGAATCGCTTTGACTCCATCAATGGTGGCAGCAGCGGAGGAGGTGTACTTCTCATCGCCGGTTCCAACTGGAAACACGAGAGGGTCAAAGATGATGTCTTCGGGTGGTACACCATATTTGTTGGTCAAGAGGTCATAGGATCTCTCCGCGATCTCCAGTTTTCTCTCGACCGTGACCGCCATGCCGTCATCCGGATCCTCATCGATGCAGCCGACAACCAAAGCCGCACCGTAACGGCGGGCAAGCGGAACGACGGATTCAAACCGTTCCTCACCATCCTCCAGGTTGATGGAATTGATGACTGATTTCCCCTGGCACAGTTTCAGCGCCTCTTCGATCACCTCCGAATCGGTGGAGTCGATCATCAGGGGAGCCTTGGTCATTCGAGTCAGAACCGGCAGGAAGGCGAGCATGTCTTCAAGCTCTTCCCGATCCGGATCGGCCATGCAGACATCGATGATGTGAGCGCCGCCCCGATCCTGCTTGCGACCGATTTCCGCTGCTTTTTCGAATTCATTCCTGGCAATCAGTTTCTTGAATTTGCGACTGCCAATGACATTGGTTCGCTCGCCGACGATGAGGGGAGTGGTGTCTTCTGTCACTTCCACGGCCTCGATGCCGGAGATGGTCAAAAAGTTGTTGGGTTCGATGACGCGAGGCTCTGCTTCGCTGGCGATTTCAGCGATGGCATGGATATGTGAAGTTGTGGTTCCGCAACAACCGCCGACGACATTGACCCAGCCCTGATCAAAAAACGGTTTCAGGTTTGCAGAAAGAATTTCTGCGGTTTCTTCGTATTCACCATCGGCGTTGGGCAATCCTGCGTTGGGGTAAACGGAAACCGGATATTTGGAAATACCTGCAAGGGTTCGCAGGTGATCGGTCATGAACTGGGGACCAGTGGCGCAATTCATGCCGATGAAAATCGGTTCGAAATGCTCCACGCTGGTGTAAAAGGCTTCGATGGTTTGACCGGCGAGCATCGTTCCCATCGGTTCGATGGTACAGGAGATCGCCACCGGTCTTGAAAAACCGAGTTCCTTCTCTGCCTGCTCGATGCCGATTTGTGCCGCTTTCAGATTGAGTCCATCCTGAACTGTTTCCAAAAGCAGAATATCGACTCCACCACGCAGCAGTCCCAAAGCCTGGACTCTGAAATTCTCAACCAGTTCATCGAAGGTGATGCCTCCGGTGACGGACAGGGTTTTTGTCGTGGGGCCCATCGATCCGAGAACAAATCGGGGGCGATCGGGCGTTGACAGGGCATCCGCTTCCTGGCGGGCAAGTTGCGCTCCGACCTCATTGACTTCCAGGGCCAGATGGCCCAATTCGTACTCATCCAGCACCAGAGGTGTTGCACCGAAAGTATTCGTCTCGATACAGTCCGCACCCGCCTCCAGATAACTGCGGTGGACTGAGCGGATCACCTCTGGTCGGGTCAGGATCAGATTTTCATTGCAACCGTAGAGTTCTTCACCGCCAAAGTCTTCAGCGGTGAGGTCCAATTCCTGCAGTGCAGTACCGGTCGCGCCGTCGATGACGAGTATCCGCTCTTTGAGAATGGACATGAATTTCTGACGAATATCAGCACCGGATATTTGGGCTGGATCAAAGGTCATTGGGGCTGCTCCTGTTTGGGTTCACACCTGCTTCTCAATATAAATGCGGTCCGAGAGCAGGGATAGTGATCTGGTGCAGATTGAAAGTGGCCTGTTGAGAGTGGACTAGTAGCTTCCCCGGGATCAGGGCAAGGGACGGGATTTCAGAATTTCGAGCTCTTGTTGCATCGCTTCCTGCGATTGAATCAGCTCTTCCAGCAACTTTTGCATTTGGCCCTGCCGAACGACAAGGTCGACCCGGTCCTGACTGGATGATTGCACCTGTTGTTCCAGGTCCCGAATCTGTTGTTTCAATGATTCGACAAGTTTCTGATCATCTGTTCTTGCCTGTTGCATGGCAGACCTGGCGGTCTCCAGATCCGATCTCAACTGCTCCAGTTGTTGATCAAACCGGGCCTGAATTCCGCTCCGTTCTTCACCGGCTGTTTGCTGTGCCGCTGCCAGTTCCTGATGGCGGCTGTCCAGCCCCTCGAGTACTTCCTTGAGCGAGTTCCCCTGCTCCCGCAGTTGATCCACTTCTCCATTCAGCGTCTCACGGGTTTCTTTCAAATCGTCGGAGAGAGTTTTTTGCTGTTTGCGGGCTTCCACAATCTGCAGACGATTTTGCTCGATGAGCCTGGCGGATTCCTTGAGGGTTCCGTCCATGGATTCTTGTGAAGATTTAATTTCCTCGAAGTTGGCATCTATTTCTTTTTGTTTTCCCTCCAGCTCGTTGACTCTGGATGAGATGGCCGTGTCGCCGAGGATCATGAATGCGAGAACTGCAAGAGTCGAGAGACCGACGGCAAGGGTGACCGTTTTCATTTCGCCTCCTTTTGAGTTTTGAATGCGTGCATCTCCGGGATTGGAAAGGAAAGAGTCGTCATGAGACGGTGAATGTTACCGATGGAGTTGGCGGTGGGGGTGGGATTCGAACCCACGGGAGCTGTTACACCCCGCCGGTTTTCAAAACCGGTGCAATCGACCACTCTGCCACCCCACCGCTCAGAATCACTTCTCGGTGCCTTGTTTTCTTATCCATGCATTTTCTTGTACATGGACCGTAGACCAGGCCGAAGTTTAAAACAGGTCCACGACTTCGTCACACAGGGTACTGGATCCCGGCTCAGGAACCACCCTTGTCATGATCGTTCTCTTCTTCATTGGAGAGGAATCTGCGTTCTCTCTTAAGCCGCTCGATCCTTTTGTCCCGCAGTTCCTGGGCATGGGATTGAAGATCTTCGAACCGGTCTTTTTCGTCGACCACCTCGATACTGAGAATGGTTTCGAAAACATCCTCTGTGGTCACCACTCCGCAGGTTCCTCCCAACTCGTCGGCGACCATGGCGATGGGATCCTGGCCGCTGACCAGATCGTCGAGGGTTTTGCGAAGAGTCGCCAATTCGGGAATAAAGCGGATATCCCGGCGGAATTCCACGAGGGGAGTCGAATGGGTATTTCCACTCAGGGCGGCGGTCAGGACCTCTCGCAGGAGGATATACCCACTGACTTCGTCCCTGGATTTGCCGTAGAGAGGGATTCTGCTCGGCAGTTTTCCCCGTTTGTTTTCAGCCAGGAGATCTTCAACGGTCGATTCCTGCCACATATCGACGAGAACGGTGTGGGGGGTCATCACGTCTTTCACACGGATTTCGTCGAGTCGGAGAATGTTTCTGTAGAGAGCTTTTTCGTGGTGGGCGAGGGTGCCTTCATCTCCGGCCATGTCAATCATTGCCTCGACTTCACCTCTTGAGACGTGTTCGCCCTTGATACCCCCAAAAAATCGCGTCAACCGGCTGGTCAATGCAACGAGGGGGCGCAGCAGGATGGTCAGCAATTTCAAAGAGTACCCGACCAGTCCTGAGAGTTTTTTGGAATGCACCGCTCCGATGGTTTTTGGGATGATTTCCGAGGTGGTCAGAATGAGAAAGGTCAGGACTGCGGAGAAGGCTCCCACCCATGCCTGAGACAGCTGGCCGACCAGATATCCTGCATAGGAAGCCCCTGCGGTATGGGAGATGGTATTGAGAATGAGAATCGCCCCGAGGGCATCATCGAGCCGATCCTTCTTGAGGGAGTACAAAATGTCGACTCCCCGGCTCTTTTCCCGCCGTTCTTCGAGGCTGGCCAGGGAAACGGAAAGCAGGACTGCTTCGAGGAGAGAGCAGAAAAAGGAAATCGCCAGGGTCAAAAAGACGACGATCAGCAAATAGGTCACAGAACTCCCAAATCCAGCACAAAGGCTTCGACAGGATACCCGGAACCACCACAGGAGGGGCCTCAACCCCAACAAAACCGAGTTATCGGAACCATAGGGGAGCATTTTGCACTTTACACTTTATAAAGCATGTGTCACCCTCTCACCGGGTTGGGGCACTTTTGTGCACATACGAGCAGGGTTGCACCAACACAGGGCAATGGAATTGTCCGCAATGAATCAGCATAGGGTGTGAAGAAGTAGGTTTGAGGTGTGCGACAGGTCGAATTCGAATTTCGACCGGATTGGCACGGTGCCTGCATGGGGTAGATGGCCCCGGATCACCCGTGAAAAATTCGGAATCAGGGGAAAGTCTTCCGCCAGTGAAGACATGATCGGGAAAGAGGGAATGGGATGACGCAGCAATTCGACGGCTCAAGGAGGTCTACTTCAGAGTCGCTCTCCAGCACCCATCAGTTTCAGAAGACATGGGAAGAACTGGGACAAGGGGCAAGGGTCATCCTGATCCTTGGAATGGTTCTCTTCGTTTACGGGTTTTTCCTGAACGGTGACCGTCTGATTGAGATTCCCGAGGTGGAAGTTCCGGGTGCACAACACACTCAGGTCGTCCAGTTCCTCGAAGAGGAAAACATCCGTTACGACTACACCGACGCGGGAACCCTCAGGGTCGCAAAGAGTGAAACTCCCAAGGTCGTCGCTTTTCTGGACCGATTTGTCGTCGGTTTTCAAAAGCCTGAAATGAAAACTGCGATTGCAAAGACCGGATTTGGAAATTCTCTCTCTGAGCTGACAAACTTCCGGGGCAAGGCGTCCCAGAGATCCAATAGCAGGATCGATGACATCGTTCGATCTGCAGAAGAAGAAGTCGCAAGGTTTGAAGGTATCAATGCTGCGACCATTGTTCCAAACAGGATTTCAGCAGAGAGGCATTCTCAGAATAAGTTCACCCGAATCAATCGGGTGAGTGTTCAGCTTGAACTCAATGAAGGCCGCAAGGATTACGGTCTCGACAGTGGGATGGTCAAACTGATCAAGTCGCATGTCAGTGTCGCATTGGATGTTCCTGCTGTAGCTGTGCAGATTTCTGACACAAGCGGAAGATTTTACGACGTCAGAAACAGCCAGCCCACCGCCGCTGATCTTCGCAATAAAGTGAATGTAATCGAAGACAGGGTTGCAAAGTTCATGGCGAACATCCTTGAAGAGGGTACTTACAGGATTCAGGTAGATGTTGGAGCTCCCGCTTTACCGAATGATCCTGCTGTCTTTGGAGACAACTTTCCCAAAGAGTGGCCCAGCATCGATCAGATCAATGACAAGCTGATTCAATTGACCCCGGTAACAGGCCCCCTCCCAAGCGACATTGTCACTCTTGATGCCTTGAAAAATGCCCAGTCCCGCTCACGCTGGAATCAGATTGCAGAAGATTCCACCCGAAATGTGGCTGTCACCGTGTTTGTCGATCGCGGTCCTGCAAAAGCGGTACTCGATCCGGTAGATCCCATGCAGCACCTGAACTTTGATCCGGTCATCCCGATTCCTGCACAGGACAACTTTCAGTCGATGACCCGGGATATCGCACGCCACCTGGAGGAGCACCTTCGTGCGACCTTCCGTGGCGACGATGTCACCGCCCGCGTGGTTCCGGTCAATCTGATCGGCGAAAATGGTCAACTTGCAAGTTCAGCCTTCTCAGTCGCTGAGTTTTACGGCACCGGGGCTGCAGCGGGTGAAACCTCACAAAATACGACAATCTTCTTCTTTTCGGTGATCGCACTTCTCTTTGTCGTACTGATGTTCCGTGACGGGCCGAAGGATGCCGAAAAGGGATATTCGATCACAGGGTTCCACGGCGGGTTCATCGAGAGATCGGCGGATAACGTCAGAACCCAAAGTGATTTCAAATCAGCAGTGTCCTCCTCTGAATATCCTGCCGTCGTTACACAGATCAATCACAAAACATTCGAGGAGCGTCTGGAGATTCTCAGGGCCATCGTCAGCAATCAGGAGGAAAATCTTCCTGGTAGCGACGTTCTTGCTCTGATGATTTTTGACCTTTCAGAAAATCGTCAAGAGATCTTTGAGTGCCTGAAGAATGAGGAATGTGAAGTGCTCTTCCAGTTGATCGATGGGATCACCGGACCCATTGGCTCTGAAGAAATTGAAGACGCCTTTGCCGCTTTCGAACTGATTACCACTGGCTTGAATCAGGAAAGCGAGATCCCCGTTCTTGTCACGACAGTGCCTACCCGTCCAGAGATTGATGAGAAAGTCATCGCAGATATTCGAAATCATAATCCTGCTTTGGCAGAAGTGATTTCCAAGACACGTGGAGAAGATTCAGGGAAGGTTTCCTAATGGAAAACGAACCTCGCGGCCACGATTCTCCGTTGGATGCAGAGCCTGAAGAGAGGGCCATCGCTGAAGCGCGACTGGAACTCGAAGCATTGAGACAGGCTTATGATGATCTGATGGGACAACTGCGGATTGAAGGCGAAGAGCAGCAGAAGCGCCTTCAAGTCGCTCGGGATGCGGAGAGAGAACGCATCGCAACCCAGATCGAGGAAGCCAACGCCAAAGCTGCAAAAATACGTCAGCAGGCTCTGGTCGAATGCGAGTCACTTCGCAAAGAGGCTACCGAAGAGGGACGTCGCGGGGGTTATGAACTCGGCTATGAAGAAGGCGTTCATAGGGGGCTCGAGGAGAGTCGCCGGATCGCTCGAGAGAATACCGAGAAGGCTGCGCGTGAGATTCTGGGTGAATCCTGTGGCACTGTTCCCGCAATGTTGAATGAATGCCTCGGTGACTTTGATCGGGTATGGCGTGGAACTGTCGGCGAGATGCGCAGGGACACTGTGGCCCTCTCAAGAGGAATTGCTGAGAGGATTCTCAGACGAGAGATCGATCGTCTCCCTCAGCTGGTACTCGAAAACATTGAAGTGGCGATTCAGAGAATCTCCGATCGTCGAAGATTGTGTATTGAAGTTCACCCCGCAGATCTGGAATCGGTCATCGAGTTTCTTCCTGAATTGGGGAAGCGGATTCGGGGAGCCGAAGCTGCGGAGGTCATCGGCCACGAGGCGATCCAGCGTGGTGGCTGTCGCGTTAAAGGTGAGACAGGTCATGTCGACCTTTGCATCGACACTCAACTGGATTTGATTGAGTCCGCATTGATCCGAAACACTCAGGTGTCCGGATGAATCTTATTTCCGCACTGGACAGCCTTGGCAACGATGGACTCGCCAGGGTTCAGGGCAGGGTCGTCGCCGTAACGGGAGTTCTCGTTGAGGCGGAAGGAATCGCTCTTCCTGTCGGTGCGGAATGTGAAATTGTGTCGCGATCAGGAACCCGAACTCTCGCTGAAGTCGTGGGCTTTTCCGGTGAGCGGACACACCTTCTTCCAGAATGTGGAATTGATGGAATCGGCCCCATGGATGAAGTGATTCATGATGGTGAGATTCCTTCGGTTCCCGTATCGGAAGAGCTTCTGGGAAGAGTGATCGACGCCAGGGGGAATCCGATTGATGGCCTGGGCCCCATCACAGGTACCATTCGGTTTCCCATTGAGAATGAACCGACTCCTGCACTGAAGAGGTCTTTGATCGAGCAGCCGATGTCGACCGGAGTTAGAGCCATCGATGGAGTCTTGACCGCGGGTAGAGGACAACGGTTGGGTGTCTTTTCCGGGAGCGGAGTCGGCAAATCGACTCTCCTCGGGATGATCGCCCGAAACACCGATTTGCCGATTCGGGTCATCGCACTCATCGGAGAGCGCGGCCGTGAGGTCCGGGAGTTTCTCGAGCGAGACCTCGGGCCGGAAGGTCTCAAAAATACGGTAGTCGTCGTCGCAACCAGCGATGAAGCAGCGGTTCTTAGAATCAGAGCGGCAAAAGTCGCTACCTCCATTGCCGAATGGTTTCGAAACAGTGGCAGGGACGTCCTGTTACTGGTCGATTCCCTGACTCGCGTCGCACTTGCCCAGAGAGAAGTGGGTTTGAGTGCGGGAGAGCCACCCGCTACCCGGGGCTATACGCCGAGTGTTTTCGCAATGATGCCAAAACTGTTGGAACGGACCGGTCCGGGAGAAAGTGCCAGTATCACGGCATTCTATTCGGTCCTCGTTGAGGCGGATGACCAGCATGACCCGATTGGCGATGCCGTAAGGGGAATTCTGGATGGGCAGATCTGGCTATCCAGAGACTACGCCAGCAAGGGTTGGTTTCCTCCCATCGATCCCTGCGTCAGTACCAGTCGAACGATGCCGGCAGTTGTGACGGAAGACCATCTGTCGGCGGCAAGGAGTCTCAGGGAATCGCTGTCGGTTTACTCTGAAATCGAGGACCTGATTCGATTGGGTGCATTCAAGCAAGGTCAGGATGCCAGAGCGGATCGGGCCGCACGACTCAAGCCGCAGATTGAGAAATTCCTGCGACAGTTACCGGAAGAGCAATCCGGGTATGAACAAACTCGAGATCGTCTGATCGCGCTTGTCTCTGAAAATGAGGCGGTGAAATCAGCATGAAGACTCAGGCTCAAAGAATGAATGCCCTCCTCAAGGTCAGGGAAGCAGAGCTGGAGGCTGCGGTCTCAAGGCTTTTGGAAAAACGTACGGGTCTTCTTGAGGGATTGGCAAAACTGAAAACGCTGGAATCTGAAAAGAAGAAGGCTTCTTCCGAAATCTATGAAAATGCAGAAGGTCATGACCCCGTACTACACGGAAGATTCATGGCAAGACTGCGCCGAGAAGCATTGCGACTGACAAAGGAAATCACGGGTCTTCAGGAAACCGTCGATGTCGCAAGAGAGCGGGTCAAATCGGCTCACAACAGGCATGCTTCAGTGGATTCATTGATCAAACGGAAAAATGCAGACGACCTGTTGAAGAAACAGAAATCAGAAGAAAGACAAATGGATGGCGAAAGTTGTCAGCAGTTTGTCACAAGAGGACTCAGAGGTGAGGCGAGTTGATCTGATTGATCAGCAGTCACAACAGACAGGTTGAATCAGTTCAACATCGGGGAAAGGGAGTCGGGGAATGAAAAATCAGGGATTCAGGATCTTCCACATCGTTTCAATCGTTTTGCTTCTCGTCATGTTGGGAACGGGAGAAGCCCATTCGCAGTTGTTTCCTATTACGGAAGGAACCAGCGGATCTTCTTCCGCATCAGCTGTAAACAACACAGCCATGCCCTCAGCAAATGGATCTACGAACTCTCCAGGTTTGCAGTCTTTACTCGAAGCGATCGGAACAATCTTGATTCTGTCCGGTCTTGGAGTTGGGGTCGTGCTGCTGGCAAGAAAGTATTTCCCAAATGTGATTCCAGGAACCGATGCACGAATGAAGGTCTTGACTCGACTACCGATTGGAAATCGCCAAAACCTGGTGGTGTTCCGAGTGGGGGAGCGAGTCCTTGTTGTGGCCCAGTCTCCCAACCGAGTAGATCTGCTTTCAGAGATTTGTGATCCGGAAGAAGTACAGAACCTCAGTTATGGAACCGATTTCTCCAGAGAGTTGGAGCGGGTTCGAATCGACACTCAAGACGATGAGTTTCCTGAGCAGTACGAGCCTGAAGCCACGGATACAGGAGTACGTGAAGAAATCCAGTGGCTGAGAGAGAGACTTGACGGCTACGGAGAGCGAACGGAAGAAGAAGTAAGAAGTTGAATGTAACAAGTTTCAAAACACTGATGATTTGGTTTGGGGTTTTGGGGGCTGTGGTACTGGGATCTCCAGTAGCAGTGGCCGCAGAAGAAACCTCTGATATCGTCAGCAAAGTGCTCGATGGAAATCCGGAAAGCTTCGGGATTTCCATCAAGCTGTTGCTGATTACAACGGTGGTGGCAGTTGCCCCGGCATTGCTTCTTTTGACCACCAGCTTTACCAGAATCATCATTGTTTTGGGATTCGTTCGCAGGGCGATCGGTGCCCAGGATGCTCCACCCAATCAGGTGATTTTCGGATTATCGCTGCTTTTGACTCTCGTGGTGATGGGACCAACATGGTCCGACATATACGAGAACTCGATTCAGCCCTACTCCAATCAGGAGATCTCACCAGTCACCGGTGAAGTGGTGACAGCAAATGAAGCATTTTCTTATGCTGACGCCCGCGTCCGGGAATTCATGTACCCCTTCATCAGCCCAGAGGACTTGATCCTCATGGCGAAGGTGGGTGCACCGGAGACTTACCGCGATCTCTACGATGAAGAGGCCGCAGTTGTGACACGCGAGTTTGCGGATGCCTTGCCTTTGACCGTCGTTGTTCCTGCATTTGTTTTGGCCGAGTTGAAGTTGGCATTCCAAATGGGTGTCATGATCTTTATTCCTTTCCTCGTCATTGATCTGGTTGTCAGTGCGATTCTCGTGGCGATGGGAATGTTCATGCTGCCACCGATTTTGGTATCGCTGCCATTCAAGATATTGGTCTTTGTTTTGGCCGATGGCTGGTCGCTGGTGGTGGAGCAGTTGCTCTTCACAGGTTCCAGGGCGGTGGCCTGATGGAGCTGGATCGTGTACTCGATTTTTTGCAGGCTGCATTGGCCATGGCACTGCAAATGTCGATCCCCGTTCTATTGGCGATCATCATCGTTGGCCTGATCACCAATTTGATTCAAGCAGTGTTTCAGCTTCAGGACCAGAGTTTGTCTCTCGTTCCAAGGATGATCGCAGTTGCATTGGTGCTGGCTTTGATGATGCCGGAGATGATCGACTGGATCGTCAGTTTCACGAAGGACAGTTTGCAGGTTTCGGGTGGATTTCTTTCAGGCAGGTGATGGATGGATCAACTGATTGAAATCTCGACCGCTTCCTGGAGCACTTGGCTGCTGGTCAGTGCCCGGTTTTTCGGAGCCATGTTGGTCTTGCCGTTGTTTTCCGAAAATACGATCCCACTCCGTTTCAAATTTGGATTCGCTTTTTTCCTCGCATTGATCGTCGCTCCCATGGATCTCTCAGGGCAAAGTGCGAGCCTCGCATTTTCTGACCCGGCCTCAGCCATCGTTGGACTTGGTGGTGAGTTGGCGTTGGGTTGGGTTTTGGGTTGCGCGCTTGCTTTGGTGATCTGGGGGGCCCGCTTGGGTGCCGCATGGCTTGGTGCGTTCACAGGTGACGCAGCATTTTCGACGGGACAACAAGAAGAAACCGGTGAGTCTCCGCTGACCACTTTGCTGACCCTGTTCGCTACACTTGCATTCATTGGCCTCGACGGACATCGGTTGGTGATGCTGATGCTGATCGACTCTTTCCAGAAAGTACCAGCGGGTGTTTTTGCCTCGGTCATGTCGGGGAATATGACTGAGCTCGGTGAAGAGGCCGCCTCTGCCGCCGGAGCAGTGGGGCAACAAACCTGGTTGATCGGTTTGGAAATTGCATTCCCCGCGGTTGCAGTTCTGTTGCTGATCACGCTGGTTCTTGGAATCCTCAGCCGTGTCACACCCCAAATTGATGTCTTCTTTACGGGCTTCGCACTGAGGACAAGTGTGGGGTTCGCGATGATTTTCCTCTTCTTGCCCTTTATCGCTGAAGTCTTCTCGTTCGTTGTCGAAAGAAGTCTGCAGGGAACGGGTGCCGTTCTGGACCGATTGGCAGGTGGGTAGTCATGAGCCTGTCAGAGGACAAAATTCACAAGCCCAGTTCCAAAAGACTCCGCAATGCTGCGGAGAATGGGCAATTCCCCTACAGCTCTGATCTGGCAGTGGCACTGGCGCTTCTCACGGGCTGTATTCTGGTCAGCCTCATCGCACAAAACCTGACGGATAAATTTGTTGGTTTCTACCGAGATTTTTATTCGACTTCATTTGCTGAGTTGACGGATGTGCAAACAGTGATGAACGATCTCCCCATGCTCATTTTGGGTTTCGTTGCTCCGCTTGCATTGACGGTGTGGTTCATTTCATTGGTCGTGTCATGGATTCAGTCACCCAAAGTGGCTCGCAAAAATGCATTTTCGGATCCTTCAGCCAATTGGAATCCGGCAAATCGCTGGGAGCAGCTGGTATCGGTGACCACACCCCTTCGATTGCTGTTTCAACTGGTTCGCATGGCTGCTGTTGTAGGAATCGCCTGGTATGGCTTGCTGCAGTTGGTCGACGTCTCCGGAAATGCCACAGCGGGGAGTCCGCAAGTCACCGCTTCTGAGGCCTTCGCAATTTACCCGGGAGTTTTGATCCAGATCTGCATGGTGATCCTTGTCTTTGCGGTCATCGATCGCCTTTGGCAGCAAAAAATATGGTGGGATTCGGTGCATATGACTCCTGAAGAACTCAAGAAAGAGAGCAGGGAAACCTATGGTGACCCGCTCATTCGGAAAAAACGGAAACAGTCCCACCGAAAATTGATCTCTGCATTGTCGGGGAGCCTCCCCGCTTCACTGAGAACCGACGAGGGGAAATCCCAATGAATCAAAGTCCACTGAACCGCTTTCCTGATTCAGGAGAATTGCGCAGTTCCATCGACAGGAACCGGGATCTCGCTCTGATCCTGGCATTGGGTGGGATTCTCGTCGCCATTCTGGTTCCCCTCCCTGGTGCTGTCATGGACGCACTTCTGGGAGTGAACATTGCCGTGTCGGTGTTGATTTTGCTGACGGTGGTCTACCTCAGAGGACCCCTCGAGTTTGCGGCTTTCCCGTCGATGTTGCTCATCGCCACTCTTTACCGATTGGCTCTCAATATCGCCACCACACGTCTGGTTCTGAGCAAGGCTCAGAATGAAGGCTCGATGGCTGCGGGCAAGGTGGTCAACTTTTTTGGTGAATTTGTCTCCGGTTCAAACGCCGTCGTCGGATTCATCATCTTTTCTGTTCTGGTGGTCATTCAATTTCTTGTGGTGACCAAGGGTGCTTCCCGAATCGCCGAGGTCGCAGCACGCTTCTCCCTCGACAGGATGCCAGGGGCGCAAATGTCCATCGATGCGGATTTGACCGCTGGCAACATCAGTGCCTCCGAGGCCCGACTGGCCAGAGAAGACCTTGCTCTCAAGGCAGATTTTTATGGAGCCATGGATGGTGCCAGTAAATTCGTCAGGGGAGATGCCATCGCCGCGGTTCTGATCACCACCATCAACATTTTGGGTGGTATCTGCCTCGGTGTTTTCTCTTACGGCATGGGATTCACTGAATCACTTCAGGTTTTCGCCACTCTGACCATTGGTGACGGTATCGCTACCCAGTTGCCGGCACTTTTCATTAGTGTTGCCGCTGCATTGATGGTGACCCGTGCTTCGTCGCAGGGACAAGTGGGGCATGCCCTAGTAGGGCAGGTTTTCGCCAATCCCAGAGCCTTGTTCATCACTGCAGTGATTCTGATTCTTCTGGGATCCTTCGGTTTGTCCCCCGTTGCATTGGGTGGACTGGCCGTTTGCTTGCTGGCGGTAGCGTTCTTTAAAGGCAGCCGTGGAAATGGCACCGAAGTCTCGGGGGCTGGCGGTCGCACACCAGCGCTGGACAGCCGATCTTCGGTGGAGCCCATCGAGAAAGAAATGGCAACGATCTCCTCCGATTCGGAGATTTATCGATACCCCCTCGCCATCGAGTTCGGGACTGGCCTGTACCCTCTGATTGAACCGGAGGATGGCAAGAAAATCGGAGTGGCAGTGGAGTCGTTGCGTCTGAAGCTCCGCCAGCGCCTGGGAATCGATTTGCCGGCGGTCAAAATCGCCACGAATTCAAAGCTGGGCCGTCGTGATTATCAGATCTCCCTGAGGCAGATCATCGCTGGCAGGGGAACAATCGAGGGTGAGATGAATTTCCTCTGTGAAGGAGGGGGTAGATCTCTTGCCGGTGTGCCTGGAGATCCCGGAACCCATCCGGTCACAGGCCAAAGTGGAAAGTGGGTCGACAACGAGGAGGCGATCATCCGCAAGGGCCTGGGAAGCCCCTGTGACAGTGGGCAGGAGATTGTTCTGCGCCACTTGGAAGAGGTCGCCATGTCCCATGCTCCGGATTTGCTGACCCGGTCCGAGGTGCAGATCTTGCTGGATCACCTCCATGCAGGGGCAAAGCCCCTCGCTCAGGAATTGATTCCGGGGGTCTTCTCTCTGGCGGAATTCCAGAGGGTCCTTCAGGCATTGTTGGCAGAGAGGGTCTCATTGAGAGACCTTGAGAAGGTCCTCGAAGCCCTCGGTGAGGTCGCCATCGAGTGGCCTGAAGCCAGTCGGAGACCGGTGGAGGCCGTGGTTGAAAAGGTCAGAAACCGGGTTTCCCGGTCGATTTGCGCCCCATTGGCCACTGATGGTGGGGTGATCTACGCCGTCACTCTCGCACCGGAGATCGAGCAGAAAATCCACGAAGCCCGGCTTCAGGGGATCCCGGGGGCGGTCCCGGAGTTGGCTCCGGTGGAACACCGGGCGATTCTTCAGGCGATTCGTGGGCAGCTGGAAAATCTGCTGGCGAGCGGAAAATCTGGAGTGATTTTGTGCACTCCGGAGCTGAGAAGTTCCATCCAGAAGTTATTGGAGAAGGAAGTGCCAACGGCCGCTGTCCTCTCCTACAATGAAGTCGCTCACGGGTTCACCGTGAAATCCGGGGGGATTGCGAGTGTTGATTTCTGCTCAGCAGATTCTTCGCTCACAGGGGAAAGGGAAGCATCCTTTGAATGACTTTAACGACTTGGTCGATGCGGAGCACACCCGCGTCGTGGCACCTGACTACGCCACCGCTGTTCGTATCCTGCAGGAAAGATTTGGCAGCGACTGGACCGTCGTTCACTCACGCAAAGTTCGCCGTCCAGGGATTCTGGGTTGGATCGGTCTCTCTGATGTTGTGGTGATCGTCAGAACCCAAAAATCGAGTAACGATATTCTGACGACGCCAATTCAGCTGGACGCTGCGATCGAGGAAAAGATTCCTGTTCTGGCCGGGGATTTCTCCAGCGAGGAAATGGAATCCACGGTGCCTGAGTCGGAGGTTTCCAATCCGGAACCTCTGGTATCACTGAATTCCATCGACGTCGTGGATGCTCCGACGTTGACTTCAGCGATGGAAACAGAATTGGTCGCCGGGGTGAATGAGGAAATGACGAATCCAACTGTTTCGGTTTCCGAGTCTGATGTGTTCGCTTCCGCAGATCAGAACACTGAAGCTTCTTTCGGTGAGTCGGTGAATCAGGACTCCAACACCAGTCAGCCTACTTCGACAGACTCCGTAACTCTGAATACAGAAGTGAAGGAGCAGGAAGGGTTTAACCCGATTGCTTCCGTGAAAGAGCAGGGCACTGTGAGCCACGAATCCTTTAACTCTCTTTCAGCAAGACTGGAAGATTCCAAGCAACGCATCGCGGAAGAGTTGAGAGCCTTCAATTCTGCCTCACCCTTCCACAGAGCACCGGACCCGTGGCAAACATCCAGCGAGGGATCGACGGGAACGACTTCAGATGTGGTCGGAATAGCTTCCTTCTCTGAAGAAACTGCCGCTGAGAAGAGCGTCTTTGATGATCCGCTGTTCCTTGGCAAAGTCTCCACGGTGCTGGAGAGATGCGGATTTTCTGCCAATGCATGTCGGGAAATCAAAAATGCAGTCAGCAGCGCCAATGTTCCTGACAATCTGGATGAGGCCGCTCTCGACACCCTGATCGAAAATCGTGTCGGCGCCTGTGTCATGGGCCGCATTCCTCAAGCAGGCGGAATCTCGTTGGCAAACACCGCTGGCAAGACCCGTTTTGTTGCATTGGTGGGGCCGACCGGTGTCGGAAAAACGACAACTCTTGCCAAGCTCGCCGCCTATTTCCATGTGGTGGAAAAGAAAAAGGTGGGTTTGATTACCCTCGACTCCTACCGCTTGGGAGCCATCGAGCAACTTCGCCGTTTTGCAGACATCATAGGTCTCAATTTCAAGACGGTCGATCAGCCAGAAAAGGTTCGCGAGGAAATCGAGTCATTCAGCAAATATGACATCGTGTTCATCGACACTGCGGGGCGCAGCCAAAAAGACGTCGATCGCCTGAGAGAGGTGAGAGACTGCTTGTCCAATGTCAACGATCTTGAGATTCACCTCTGTCTTTCTCTGGGAGCCGCACCTGAAGCTCTCATGGCCACTGCGGATGCATTCCGGATCGTCGGCTACGACCATGTGATTCTTACCAAACGCGATGAGTCCTACAGCAAGGGTTTCCTTTGGGATCTCTTCGGGGTCATGCAGAAACCGATCTCCTATGTCACCTGCGGACAGGAAGTTCCGGAAGATTTCGATGCCGCCTCCCGTGAGGAGATTCGCGACATGATCCTCGGAGTTGAATGAGGGATCAGGCGTGGAAACTTCGATCGCTACTGGCTGAGAGCCCCACTCGTTTGAATGGCGGGGGAAGGGTTCTCGCCGTGACCAGCGGCAAGGGAGGAGTGGGGAAGACCAACGTCTCTGTTGGTCTTGCCTTGAGTGCTGCCCGCTCCGGCCTTTCCACCGTACTGATAGATGGAGATCTGGGACTCGCCAACATAGATGTCATTCTCGATATTCACTCAGAGAAAAATCTGGGTCATTTGGTCGAGGGTGAAGCTCAGTTGAGGGAAATCCTGGTAACAGGTCCAGAAGGGATCCGTATCCTTCCGGGTGCCAGCGGATTGACCCAGGTTGCGGATATGGGTCACACCAGACAGCAACGGCTTCTCGATGCCATGGGTGAATTGGTACACAGCCATGAGCTGGTGATCATCGATACCGGTGCCGGAATCTCAAGATCTGTGATTGACCTGTGTCAGGCCGCGGGAGAGGTGTTGGTGGTGACCACACCTGAACCGACAGCAGTGGTTGATGCGTATGCCATGCTCAAGGTTTTCTCGTGTGATGTTCCGACACCCAAGTGTTGGTTGACCGTCAATCAGGCCCAATCCAGGGGCGAAGCCCAGCAAGTCGCATCCAGGATCACTGCTCTGGCCAACAAGTTCCTGTCTCTCGAGGTCGAAAATGCCGGATCAGTTTTGTTTGATCCGCGTGTGTCGGCTTCTGTGAGAAAAAGACAGCACTTCACGAGGGCCTATCCCGCCTCACCGGCCTCAAGGAGTATCCGCGAATTAGCCTCTACGTTGGGGGTTCAGAAGGTTCAGGAATCCAGAGGTGGATTCCTCAATCGACTGAAAGAGGTATTTGTGGGGGATATCGGAGGGGCCCGATAGCGTTGTCATTAAAGGAGTGACGAATGTCATTCCTGAAGTGAGGGTGTGCAGCAATGTTTCGGGTCCGTGATTTGCCTTAAGTGAGCGGGACTTGAGTCAGGGGGAAGCTGGTTCATGACGAGTATTCCCAACGAGACTGAAGTGTAGAAGAACAGGAGAACGAATTGGCTCAGGCCGGAAAAGACACCACCCAGAAAGATTTCCCGGGCACTCATTCCCTGGTCGGCAAGACCCGGTTGAGCGATGACCCCGAACTTGAGCGCAAATGGATCCACTACAAAGAGACCCAGAACAGTGATTTGAAAAATGATTTGCTGGAGAGGTACCTTCCCATCGTTCGTTACGCTGCGGACCGTTTGCACAGAAAACTTCCCCAACAGGTGGATGTGGATGACCTCTACGGTGCAGGTGTATTTGGTTTGATGGACGCGATCGAGAATTATGACCTCGAGCGGGGTGTCAAGTTTGAGACCTACTGCAACACCCGCGTGAATGGATCGATCATCGATTCTCTGCGTGCTCAGGATTGGGTTCCAAGACTGGTGCGCAGTACGGCCAATCGTCTGGAGAAAGCCTGGAAAGAGTTGGAGCTGGAATCGGGGCGAGAGCCGACCGATCTTGAGATGGCTCATCATCTTGGAGTGACGGAAGAAGAATACGAGCAACTTCAGCGCGAAGCTTCGGCGGCTTCCATCGTTTCATTGACAGACCATGTCTCTGACGAAACTGATTCCCGATCACTTCGCAAAATAGATATGCTCAATGATGCAAAAACTCCAGCGCCGGAATCCAATCTGCAGATGGAAACCATCATGCAGGCTCTGAATGAGAAGCTGGATGAACGTGAGCGGCAGATTTTCATTCGCTATTACTGGAATGGTGAGACGATGAAGGAGATCGGTGAGCGATTAGGCCTCTCCGAATCCCGGGTTTGCCAACTCCACTCGAGAACCGTACTCAAGCTGAGGCAACTTTTCGGTCACCGAGCGGAAGATTTCGCGACCGATTGATCATTTTTCGACTCTGAAATACCATTCGGTGTACTTAACGTGCCCTCACAGGGAAGTGCCGAATGATCGATCCAAAAATGCCACCGGAAGACGAGCCGCATATTGATGGTGAGGCTCAAGGCTCTGATTCTAAGTCTGGAAACGATGAAGAGGCGAACGGGCTTTTGCGTGGCATAGCATGGATTATGCTGGCTCCCGTCATTTTCCTGAAAGAGCTCCTCCACGGGCTCGGGTTCTATCTGGCCATTTTTCTGGTTGCTTTATCTCTCGGTCAATATCTCCCTAAAGCGTTCGAACTGATCTCTTTTCCCCATCAGTTGAGATATGGGGAAGCGGTGGTCGTGGATCAGGTCCGCAGAGTTTCCGAAGACCCGGGGCTTTACCCGCCGATTGGTGCTGAACCGTGGCTTTTTGACCAATACGCCCCAGGTTACCCGGTATTGGTCAGCCTCTTTCAACCGCTGTTTGATTCTCCCTACGAAGCTGGGAGATGGATCTCCCTTCTCTTCACCATGCTCGCGGCAATCTTTTTGGCGCTCTGGGTTAAATCGACCGGCGACTTCTCCCTCGATCAATCAAAGAAAATTGCAGAAGAAAAAAGGGGACAGTACCTACCCAGGACTGCCGCTCTCATGGCAATTGCCGGCGTGTTTTCCCTGCTGGAGTTCATTCAATTTGGTTATCTGATGCGAATCGATGCGATGGCATTGGGACTGACGGTCGCTGGTGCATGGTTGACCTTGGGAGTTGCCCCGCGCTGGCGCTGGCTGGGGGCAGCTTGTTTCTTTTTGGCGGTCTATACCCGACAGACGATGCTGGCGATGATTCTCCTGACCTATGCCGAGCTTTATCTCCGTGAGGGCAAAGTGGCGTTTCGCTGGGGGAGCGGCCTTCTTGCGGCAGGACTGCTCTTCTTTGTCGGCCTGAACATCTCCACCGATGGCGGCTTTTATCGCCATGCGGTCGCTTCAAACCTGTTTCCCATGAATTGGGAATACGGAATCAAAAAGTATCTGGGTTCTTTTCCCCAATGGAAGACTCCCGTCTTTTTGGCGATGTACATGGCGCTGTTTCTTCACTTGCGAGCGGTTCCCCGATACCGGGCGATGGCGTGGACTTTGTTGACAGGAATGGTCTCGCTGACGCTACCGGTGTTTTGGAGTTCATTCAGTAGTGGGACGATGACAGAAGATGATCTCGGCTTTTTGTTGGGGGCACACGGGGTTCTGGTGTTTACCAGTCTCGCCCTGGTCATCCTGCGCCCATCCACCGCAGGAGCCTTCGACGGAGTTCGATCTTTGGCGATCCTCGGTTTTACCTTGCTGATTGCCAGAGATGGATCAGATCTGAATTATCTTTTTGAACCCACGCTGTTGATGTTGCTGATTCCACTGCAGTACATCTTGCGGCAAGAAGAAGAGAAAGATTGGTTCAAGGGGACAATCCTGTTGCTGGTCATATTGCAGGTATTGGTTGGTGTTTATCGCAGTGGGAAGATCACCGAGTTCAATCCGGAACGATTGGAAGAGATGGCAGAGCGAACTCGTGTGACCAAGAGACTGAACGAGATTGAAGGGCCAATTCTCAGTGAGGAGCCCTGGGTGCTGGTCGAATCGGGGCGGCCTCTGGTTATCGAGCCTTATACCGCGAGACAGATGTACGAATCTGATGTGTGGGATGCCAATGACCTTCGAAAAGCCATCGAAGAGGGTAAATATCCCGCTGTGATTCGATCGAAACAAAGGGTGTATGCGGGCATCGACCCAAACACAGGGCGGCCCTACTTTGGTCCATGGACGTACAACAGTGTGAGATCCTTCCCCAGAAAAATTCAGGATATTCTCGATCGCCATTATGTCGCGTTGGAGCGATCCGAGTTTGTCGAAAAGGTCACCGATTATTATTTGGAGGGGCGCCAAATCTGGGTGCCGCGCCGATAGAGGCGCCTACCGAAGAAAACTTGGCGGGGGTGCATCGGAATCGAACCGACCTACGACGTTGTTCGCGCCGCACCATGGATTTGAAGTCCAGGAGGCCCACCAGGTACCCATTCACCCCCTGAGTGGAAACAAGAGTGTGGCCACTCAGCAACGATTTGGCAAGAACCCCTGCGGGGGAACTTGCCAAATCCTGCTCAAACACCTTTTTTGAAGGACTCAGGAGCGAATATGAACCGTGGGAGTCGGTGAAGCCGCCACGACCTCTCCGATGACGGCATACTCTGAAACATTCGCCGCTTTCAAACTGTCTCTGAGTGCTTCGACCTCACTCGCAGAAACCGACAGCAACAATCCACCGGAGGTTTCTGAATCGAGACACAGGGAGACGAGGGAGTCTTCGATGCCATCTTCCACTGCCAGCTTTTCACCGAGGTGCTGGCGATTGCGAACAGAGCCTCCAGAGCAGAATCCTGCTTTGGCCAAATCTGCAACACCGGGGAGGAGTGGCAACGCTCCGGCAGAGATCACCAGGTCGACACCACTCGCCAAAGCCATTTCGGAGCCATGGCCAGCCAAGCCGAAGCCGGTCACATCGGTTGCGGATTGAACCTGATGTTCGAGAGCCAGTCGTGCAGCTGTGGCGTTCAGAGTTGCCATCGATTGGGAAGCCGCAGCGACGATATCGCTGTCCACTTCCGATTTGTTGAGGGCAGTACTGACAGTTCCGGTTCCGAGCCCTTTGGTGAGAACGAGCACATCTCCCTCGCGGGCCCCGCCATTGGTCAGCATGTGATCGGGGTTGATGGTACCTGTGACTGCCAGACCGTATTTGATTTCTGCATCGCGGACACTGTGTCCACCGAGGAGAGCACACTGTGCTTCTTCCATTTTCTCAGCACCACCGGCGAGTATCTCGCCAAGGATGGAGACGGGCAGATCGGCCGGGAAACCGACAATATTGAGTGCGCTCAGTGGACTGCCACCCATGGCGAAGATGTCCGAAAGGCTGTTGGCCGCAGCAATACGACCAAACTCCCGGGGGTCGTCGACGATGGGAGGAAAGAAGTCTACGGTTTGCACGATGGCACGATCGGACCCGGGAATACGGATTACACCCGCATCATCGAGTGTGTCCGGTCCATGAAGAACTTCTTCACGGGTGGGCATCGAAAGATTGGAGAGGACCTCGACCAGATCCCCGGGTGAGAGCTTGGCCGCTCAGCCCGCACAGGACGCGTAGTTGGTCAGTCGAATTGGTTCGTCAGACATGGTGCTCTCCTCTCTGGAAGTGGAAAGATCCCCCGCTGATCCGGCAAGGTCAAGAGCAAGTCGACCGTCGGGCTGCAGATCGGGAGCGATCAGCCTGCAGAGGCAATAATCTCTTTGACTCGGGCACAGATTTCCGCGAGCTCGCTCTCCTCCAGTGTCCTGACGTCGAGAATGACCTTGTCATCCTGAACTGTGGGGAGGATCGACGGTTCTCCGGTGCGGAGTTGGCGAGCCAGATCCTGAACAGGAAGCAGCGGGGAGGAGAGTTGTACTCCTCTGGAATCGATGGGGCGGGCTGGCAAAGACCCACTGCCCGCATATCCGTCATGGTCGAGGGGCTGGCAATCGAGGTGGTCGATGGTCTGGAGATCCCTGAGCAGGGCCTGCTGCCGTTTTTCGAGGTTCTCCGGAGATTCCAGAACCCTGCGCAGAGAGGGAATCGTCTGAATCGATTCCTCTTCACCCCGGAGGTAAACACGAAGTGTTTGCTCGAGGGCGATATACGTCATCCTGCCCGGCCGCATGGCTCTGTAGAGGGGATGCTTTCGGCACTTTTGAACCATCTCTTTGGAGCCGGCGATGATTCCGGCCTGAGGACCTCCAAGAAGCTTGTCACCACTGAAGCAGACCAGGGCGCAGCCACTTTCGAGACTGTCCCGGACCCATGATTCGCCGCGTAATCCCCGTGATGCCAGATCAACCATGCAACCCGATCCCATGTCGTGAACTACAGGCACCGAATGGGAGTTGCCCACTTCACAAAGCTCGCCGATCTCCGCTTCTTCTGTGAAGCCGACGACCCGATAATTGGAGGTGTGCACCTTGAGGATCATCGCCGAGTTTGCACTGCAGGCCTGATCGTAGTCCCTGGCTCTCGTGCGGTTGGTGGTGCCGACTGCTTTGAGACGTGCTCCGCCCTGTTCCATAATATCCGGGATTCGGAATGATCCCCCGATCTCCACCAGTTCCCCATGGGAGACCAGAACTTCGCGGTTCTCTGCCAATGCAGAGAGCAACAACAGGGTGGCACCCGCATTGTTGTTGACGATGGTGGCGTCCTCCGCTCCCGTCAGTTCCCGGAGAAGATCAGCACACCCTTCATCGCGACTGCCACGCAGTCCGGTTTCCAGATCGATTTCAACCCGCACCGGGTGACGCAATTGTTCAACGAGTGCATCGGTTACTTCGTCGGCAAGGGGGGCCCTGCCCAGACCGGTGTGAAGGACGATGCCGGTCGCATTGATCACCCTGCGGTGATAGGGCATCTGTCGCTGGCTGAGGCGATCTGCGAGTTTTTGCAGAATTGAGGCTTCTTCGAGATCACTCTCCTGAGCCAAACCTGCGATGGCATTGGCACGAATCGAGTCCAGTAGCGCACGGCATTCTGAAAGAACGAGAGAGCGTGAATGGGTGGCCACGAGGGATTCCATGGCAGTGGAATTCATCAGCCGATCCACTTGCGGAAGTTTTCTCAGCAGGGCACCGATTTCGGTGGGGGTCATCGAAGTCCTTCGGCAGGAGTTATCGAGGCCTTTCGGCGGATTGATCCATGAGGGCCTTTTGTGTGGAGGCCCGACGCAGCTTGATGATTTCGGCATCTCCTGTGGAGATCAACTCGATTCTGGCTTTGAGATCGAGCACCGATATCGGCAGTGTACCCTGAATCAGCAAGGGTTTGCGAGTGACCGAATCGATCCAGACTCTCAGCGTTCCATGAATTCCGAAGAGCCCCTTGAAGCGTTTCTTGGTGTCCCCGTCGGATGCGAGGGGAGTCAGGCTGAGTTCGATGGCGTCGTAAGTGCCTTCACTGACCGTCAATTCCTTTTGCTGCATCTGGCGAACTTCCACCAGCCAGCGGTGGTCGTCGTTGACAGCAGGAATGATCATCGGTGAACCATCTTTTGGGAATGACGCAGTTCTTGCCACGTAGATAGAAGTCAACAGGTCCACATAGGGTTCGTCGACTTCATGAACTTTTTTGGTGACCCAAAGTTCATGGGCAGCGGTTCCGCAATCACGATCCCCACAATGCTTGGAGCGGGTACCCCAGGGAATCGGGCCCTTCCATTCCACCTCTGCAACATCGTGATTCTTGTCTTTGCATTCGGGGTCCCGGCAATGCTCTCGCCTTGAATAGGTGATCTTGCCTTCTTCGAAATCCAACTGTTTCGTGTGGTGCTCAGTCCCTCTTTGAACATTGGTGTATGCGATGGGGTGCCCACTGTTCCGATCGAGTCTGGAGGTGATCTGTTGATCGATGGTGTAACCGAATCGGTCACCCTTTCCCCGTGCATGAAGAACTGTGGTGTTGTTTTCATCATGGAATGAGCCGAGCTCCAGGTGACCCACAAGAACCTGTGCGCCCTTCCATTCGACGGTCGCCCGAAAGACCAGACGTTCGCCCAATGGCAGGGCTGCAGGCTCGATTCCAGCAAGGGATTCGACGGCTACTGCGGGGGCCGGGGCGGGTTCATCGGAGGAATTTTCGACTTTTTTTTCCTCAGAAATGGGTGGGACCGGAGTCTCCCCTGGGCTTTTCTGCGAGCCAGAATCTCCAGTGTCGGAGACGGTTTCCAGCATGGCGCAAACAGTAGGGGAGAAGGGCACAGAAATACCCGCATGAACTGGTACCTGCAGGCACAGGGCTAAAATCAGTGTCAGTAGCAAGTCATTCAAGCGAATGAACCTATGGCGTGACAATGCGATCTCCAATTCCAATACTGCTCGGGAATGGAAGGATCACACGGCAGATCCATCCCCCCGGACCGGCATGTCCAGATGGTATACCCAAGGACAACATTTTTCCAACGTGGATGGGTTGTCAAATGGTTCCCGGTGGACATTTGTAACAGGTGATTAACCAAGAAATTTGCCGGGTTACTATTGCAGGAAATCACTCAGGGAACATACTGAGGCCCGGCTCGGGGCCTTGTTCTACAAGGGTTTCCCCGGGATGACAGGATCGAGCTACCGGTGCTGGGATTCAGCCCGGGCAATGATTTCGGGACAATCTCGATAGAAGGAGTACCCCATGAACAAGGGTGAACTGATTGCATTCGTGCAAAAAGAGTTGGATGAGACCAAAGCCGGTGCAGAGCGTTGCGTCAACGCTGTGATCGACGGAATCAAAAAGGGTGTCAAGAAGGACAAGAGCGTCCAGGTCGTGGGCTTCGGAACCTTCAGCATCCGCAAGCGTGCAGCACGTACCGGTCGTAACCCTCAGACCGGTGAGACCATCAAGATCAAGGCCTCCAAGAGCGTTGCCTTCAAGCCGTCCAAGACTTTCAAGGACATGGTCTGATCGATTCGATTTGAATCGGAATCAAGGGTGATCACTCCTTCGGGGTGATCACCCTTTTTTCATAGTAGGTTCTGAGGGTCGATATCGAGAGTGATACGAGTTGAAGACCAGCGTGGTTTTTCCGTCTGTGCCAACCGGCCTACATTTCTCAAAGATTCTCTGCTGTTACTTTTCAACAGGACATGGTGCCGGAATCTCCCTCGAAGTTTCTCAAGGGGGGCCGGTGCAGGGCCCAGTACCTGTACCTTGTTTTCGCCTTCGACTTTCAATTTGCTCGTCAGGGCTTCAGCAGTTTCCAAAGTTCTTTTTTCATCTTCATCTTCGAAGACGATGCGTGCGAGAAAACCATGGGGCGGATAATGCAGCATCTGTCGAACCGAGTTTTCATGCTCGAGCAACTCATCCAGATCCTGACGAACGGCACATTCGATGGCGTAGTGCTCCGGCTGTCGAGTCTGCAGTGCTACCCGTCCGGGTGAATCTCCCCGCCCAGCCCTGCCTGCAACCTGGCACAAAAGTTGAGCAGTTTTTTCCGCCGACCGGAAGTCGGGGAGTCCGAGTGCGACATCCGCATCGAGAATTCCCACCAGTGTGACTCCGGGGATGTCATGCCCCTTGGCGACCATTTGTGTTCCCACCAGTATTTGTGTTTCTCCATCACGAAACTTTTGCAGGATCTGTTCCATCCGCCGGCCACTGGTGACGGTGTCCCTGTCGAGTCGATCTACACGTACCTCCGGAAACAGGGATACGAGAGTTTCCTCGACCCTTTCGGTTCCCGGGGAGCGCTGACGCAATCCCGTGAATTGGCACTGGGGGCAGCGATCGGGGATACCCCGTTGCTCCGCACAATAGTGGCATTGGGCGATATCCCGGTGTTTGTGGTAAGTGAGGGGAATATCACAGCTGTTGCAGCGGAATGAATATCCGCATTGGCGACAATGGACGTCCCGTGCGAAGCCACGACGATTGAGAAAAAGCAGTACCTGCTCCTCCCGATCGAGGGTCTGGCGGATAAGGTCGATCAGTCTTCTGGAGAGGAGGCCAGAACTGTCTCCCGTCCCCTTTTCCTTTCGACGATCGATGATTTCGATGGTCGCCATGTCGCGGTCACTGACCCGATTCTCCAGATTCAGTTTTTCGTAGCGTCCCTGACGGGCGTTCTCCAGTGATTCCATCGAAGGGGTCGCCGAGCCGAGGACGCAGGGGATGCCCAACTGATGGGCCCGCATCACCGCCACATCCCTTGCGTGATAGCGAGGGCTGTTTTCCTGTTTGTAAGAGCTCTCATGACACTCGTCGACGACGATCAAACCGAGATCGGCAACCGGCGCAAAGACCGCACTGCGGGCTCCCATCGCCAGTTTGACTTCTCCCTTGCGCAGTCGTTCATGGTGAACGGCACGCTCGGTATCAGGGAGCATCGAATGCAGCACCGCAACGGGACCGAGACGCTCAGTAAATCTTTCAATCGCCTGCGGCGTCAGGGCGATCTCCGGCAGTAAAACGAGGACCCCCTTGCCGGCCGCCAATGCGGTCTGCGCGGCACGGATGTAGACCTCCGTCTTTCCACTGCCGGTGACTCCATGAAGCAGGAAGGTCTGATATTTTTCGAGGAAGATCTGTTCGCGAATGCGATCGATGGCAGCCTGTTGCTCATCGTTCGGTTCGAAGGGAGCGGGTTGATCCCAGGGAATCGAATCGGTAAGGGACTCTCCGGGTACACCGAATTCCGGAGGCAGACTTTCAAAGATCTCGATGCGCCCCTTTTTCGCCAAAGTTTTGATGGGGCTGTCACTGATCCCGCATTCTTCGACGAGTCGTCGCAGGGGAACAGGCTTGGGGTGTTGTTGCAAAAACTCGAGAACCCGATTACGGGCGTCGGCACCACCACCCTTTTCGTCGGGGAGTGTCCCCTCGAGACCCCGGACCCAGCGCACCTGGCGAACCTTTCGTTCCCGAACCGGTTTGGGAAGTGCCGTCTCGATGGCTTCACCGATTCCGCAGACGTAGTAGTTCGCAGTCCAATCGAGGAGGGTCAGCAGTTCCTCGGAGAGGGTGGCTCCATCCTCGACGACAGAGTGGATTTTTCTCAATTTGGGATGCACAGAGTGGTCTGTGGTCTCGATCACCCAGCCGTAGCGACGGCTGGGACCAAAGGGGACAAGGACAGGGGTTCCGGGGACAATTTGCCCCAGCATTTCATCCGGGATCCGATAATCGAAGGCCTCATGGATCGGAACCGGAATGGCGACCCTGGCGATATTCTTCAATCTGCTCCCCGTTTCAGGCCAAATCTGAAGGGAAAATCCCCCTGCGACCCTTCTCAGTAACGCTTGGGGGGAGGGCAGGCAAGGGCCTTCAAATCGACCTTCGATTGGCCCACGGTTCTCTTGTGGGAGTGAAATCTGCACGGGAAAATGGAAAATGGACTTCTGGAGTCAAATTTGGGGCTTCAGCGTTTCAAGAACAGAAGGCAGGAGATCATGAGTCGAACCGGGGCGGGCACCGATCCGTGGTATCAGCGGGCCTTCAGGTCCGAGTACCTGCAGGTCTACCCGGGGAGAAGCGTCGAATCCGCCGAGGCAGAAGTCGCCGCCGCTCTCGACTGGCTCAGCCCTGAGGAGGGAGCCCGCGTCCTCGATCTCTGCTGTGGAGCGGGGCGTCACTCCCGTTGGCTGCAGGAATCTGCCATCGAACTCCACGGCCTCGACCTTTCTGAAGAACTGCTCGCGGAAGCCCGCCGCCATTTGCAGGAGTCCGTGATTCTCCATCAGGGGGACATGAGGCAGTTGCCCTTTGAGGTGGGCCATTTTGATGCAGTGCTGATGTTCTTCACTTCCTTTGGTTACTTCGGAACCGATGAAGAAAATCAGGGGGTCCTGAAAGAGGTCGCCCGTGTGGTGAGGGAGGGCGGCCGCTTTTTGCTCGATCTTCCTGACCGGGATTTGATCGTGAACAAGCTTGTTCCTGTCAGCGAAAAAGTCGTCGGTGACAAGTCGATCCTCGAGGAGCGCAGTATCACTACCGATGGAAAAAGAGTGGAAAAGAGAGTGACCCTGACGGGGCCAGCGGGAGAGAGTCACTACATTGAGTCGGTCCGACTGTTCACAAAATCTGAAGTGACCAAAATGCTGGAAGAGAGTGGCTGGGCTCTGTTGGGTTGCCGTGGAGACTGGGATGGATCGGATCAGATCCCCGGGATCTCACCACGGATGATCTTTACCGCAGAGAGATCGGCGCTACACGAGTGATGAATGACCGCACGGGCCAACCCACTGTTCACAACGCACTCGACCTTCGCCTGAAAAGGGGACCGGGGCGGGATGCGGTGATGGGGCCTGTCGCCATCGATGCGGATGATGTTGCCCGTCATGTGAAAAATCACCACTGGGATCCGGCTCGCAGAACCGAGTGGCTTGAGGAGTTGAAGCCCCGTTGGGACAGCCTTCCATTGCCGAATGGCCCCCGGTCTGCCTTGAACAAACTGCAGGATCCTTCCTGCCAGATCATCCTGGCGGGTCAGCAACCGGCTTTGTGTGCGGGGCCCCTTTTGAGCACGGTGAAGCTTCTGTCGGCCATCGCTCTGGCCGCAGATCTGGAGGAGCGGGGAATCCCCGCAGTCGCTCTCTTCTGGATCGCGGATGAAGATCACGATGTCGGGGAGCTCAATCCGGGAAGTTTTCGCAATGGTTCCCAGCTTGGAGTTCCTTTCGAACGCGGCCGGCGACCGATTTCAGGCCTGCGCCATCCGCTCTCTACAGAAGAGCGGATCAAGGAACTCGAAGGCTGTTTTGAGGGCGCTCCCCATTCGGCCGAAGTTCTTTCACTGATGAGCAAGGCTCTGGATCCATCGCCGTCAGCAGAATTCTGTAATCTCCTGTGGCAGTTCCTTCCGGAAGAAGCGTGGTTGCCGATCCACCCGCAGTGGCTTCGCCGCTTGCAGTTGCCGTGGATCCAAAAAGCCCACAGTGAATCCGCGCTCTATCAACAGGAGGTCAGAAGAGCGAGCAAAGAGCAGGTGGAGCAGGGGATTCCGGCACCGGTTCGTTCCCGTGATGGTGCTCCATTCTTTGTGATCGATACCGCTGGTGAGAGAGTTCGCCCGGAGTCCTCCGAAGAGATGGATCTTTTTGCAGATCCAGAGAGGCTCTCTGCGGATGCGCTCCTGAGGGGGGTCATCCAGGATGCGATTTTGGAACCTGCAGCGGTCATCCTTGGGGCGACCGAATGGTGTTACACCCTGCAGACGCGCTTCAATCGCAAGCGTTGGGAGATCACCCAGCCGCTGTGGTTACCGCGCCCGGGATTGCGTCCGCTTGAGTCTGATCTGATCGAGGCGTTGACGGAACTGGGAGTGGGGCTGGACCGTTTGGTCCCGGGAGTAGACCTGTCACTCCAGATTCCCAACGACAAGGGTGCACTGAAACGGGAAGAGCTGTCCCAGGCCTCTTCAGAACTCTTTGAAAAGTTGCAGTCCCTCGCTACGGATCGGTTTTCCAATCCCGCACTGCGAAAAAAAGCGGAGCGTCTGCGAAGCCGTTGGCAGAAACAACTCGAGAATCTCGGCAGATCGGTGGATCTGGGTCTGGACCTCGAGGTCGAGGCAAAACGGAATCGTGCCAGGGCGTGGGTCGACAGGGCTTTTCCGGGGGGAGTGGAACCGGAACGAAGCCGTAACCTGTGCGATCTTCTGGCCTGGCAGGGACTCGGTGCCTTACAGGAGATGATCACTCTCATCTCCGGGAACATCACACGCTGGGATGGCCGTGTCAGTCCCTGGCCTTTGGCGTCATCAAGTTTGACGTCATCAAGTGAGAAGAGTGAATCGGAGAGTCCGAATGAACCCTCTTGAGCCCATGAATGAACCTCTGGATCTGCTGGTGGTCGCTGCTCACCCCGACGATGCGGAAATCTCCATCGGCGGAACAATCCTCGCCACCCTTGCCAGTGGGCACCGGGTGGGCATCGTCGATTTGACCCGGGGAGAACTCTCGAGTCGTGGCACCCCCGAGCTGCGCGCTCAGGAAACGGCTGCAGCGACAGAAGTTCTGGGGATCGATTACCGCGTCTGTCTCGATCTGCCGGATGGTTCAGTCAGGGATACGGACGAAGCCCGGGAAAAGCTGGTGGCGGTCGTTCGTCATACCCGCCCGCGGGTCATGCTGGCACCCTGGAGAGATGACCTGCATCCGGATCACGCCGGAGCAGGCTTGCTGGCGTATCGCAGTCTCTATCTGGGCGGTGTGAAGATGTATCCTGGGGGAACCCCCGCGGAGACCCAGCACCGACCTGCAACTTTGGGATACTACATGTGTCACACTCCCTTTGATCCCAGTGTCATCGTCGATGTCACGGATCACTGGGTTCGCAAGTGTGAAGCGGTCCAGTGTTATGCCTCCCAGTTTCATCAGCCTGGCAAGGATGGACCACCGACCAAGATTTCCAGACCCGAGTTCATGCTGGCAGTCGAGGGTCGTGCCCGGGATCTGGGGGGAAGGGTCGGTGTCGAATTCGGTGAAGCACTCAAGTGGCAGGATCCACCGGCGGTCACCAATCCCGTCGACATGATTCATGGCCGCGGCTTGAGTGCTCGCGAAGGTGGGGGTATCTGAGATGAAGATCGCCATCGTCTGTCACCCGACCCATGGAGGAAGTGGTGTGATCGCTTCCGAGTTGGGAATGCGATTGGCAAAGAATGGGCACGAGATTCATTTCGTCTCCCACGAGAGACCCTTCCGACTCGACCCGCTGACCCTGGGAGTTCACTATCACCGGGTCAATGTTTCTTCGTATCCGCTCTTTCGCTATCCGCCCTATGCCCTGGCTCTGGCGAACCAGTTGTCGAGGGTTATCCAGGATCACGACATCGATATCATTCACGCCCACTATGCGATTCCCCATTCATTGGCAGCGATTCTGGCGCGCAACATGAACGCGGATCATGGGGTCAAGGTAGTGACCACCCTTCACGGAACCGATATCACCCTTGTCGGTGCAGACCCGTCCTATACGGATATCACCCGTTGGGCGATGGAAGAAAGTGATCGTGTCACCGGTGTCAGCGACTGGCTCGCCCATGAAACCCACCATGAGCTCGGATCGCATCTGCAGGTTGAGACGATCCCCAATGCCGTGGATACAGAGGCGTTTTCAGCCTCCAGGGGCTGTGATCAACTGCGGGCAAGATTTGCTCCGGAGGGTGAGCTACTTCTCGCTCACGTCAGCAACTTCAGGCCGGTCAAGCGCACGGGAGATGTCATTCGCATCTTCGCCAAAGCAACAGCGGGCCTCTCCGCCAGATTGTTGATGATCGGTGACGGACCAGATCGGGCTGCCGCAGAGAGTCTCGCCAAAGAACTGGGAGTCTGGGACAGGGTTCACTGGCTCGGTATCATCGATGACACCGCACCCCTGCTTGCCAGTTCTGATCTCTTCCTTCTCCCCAGTGAAAACGAGTCCTTTGGACTGGCCGCCCTTGAAGCGATGGCGTGTGGATTGCCCGTGATCGCCACCGCTTCCGGTGGAATGCCGGAAGTGATCGTCGATGGCGAGACCGGTTTCCTCGCCCCGGTCGGGGATATTGAAGCCCTCTCCCGGGGCGCGCGAACGCTGTTGGAAGCTGCAGAACGAAGATCCCTCTTTGCGAGCACAGGGCGTCAAAGGGTGGAGGATCAATTCCGCTGGGATCCGGTCATCTCCCAGTATGAAGAACTTTACGGACAGCTCTTTTCCGGCGGATCGTGAGGAGCCGGGGCGGCACCTTCCGCTTCGATATCGGGACCCCCTGCAGTCTCGATGGCGTGGGGGATCGCCGGCCAGATCTCTTCCAGGCATTCAGCGATGGCTTTCGGGTTTCCGGGCAGATTGATGACCAGGCAGGTTCCCCGGCGACCGGCGATGGCACGGGACAGGATCGCGGTAGGGACTCTATCCCACGTTTTCGCACGCATTTTTTCGCCAAATCCCGGGATCAGCACCTCACAGGCGTCGGCGGTGGCTTCGGGGGTCACGTCCCGCGGACCGAATCCGGTTCCGCCCGTGGTGATGACGAGGCAGCAAATTTCGGACATTTCCTCGATGGCCTCACGGATCAGATCCCGCTCATCCGAGACGATACGCATTTCAAAGGGGGGGGAAGAGGGGATACGGGGCTCGAGCCAGCGGCGGACTTCGGGGCCGCCTTTGTCCTCGTAGACCCCTCTGAAGGCCCTGTCAGAGATGGTCAGAACGCCAATTGCGGGCATTTTGGGAGAATTCATCGGTCAAAACCGCCTTTCAGAATCACCATAAACCCCGATCCCGGACCGAGAAAGGACTACAAATTCACCTCATTCTGGTGAACAATGGACATCTCGTGAGTGGAGAAGGATTTCAAAAAGTGTGGAAATTCCGCGAGGGATCTCCACCGGAAGACCGTCTTACTTATTGAGAAACCATATTCCCCGGGGATATCTGCCTTTTGATACAGTTTAGGGCAGTCGATCCTTCGGAATGAATGGTTGACCCGTTTCAGAGCCCAAGCTGGCTTTGCCAGCATCAAGAGAGAGGAACGTCATGCGTATCCTGACCCTCATTTTTGCGTTTCTTTTTGTGGTGACCACCGCCGGTTGGATGACTGCCCAGTCTCCCGATGGTGCCCGTCGCCCCCTCGATCTTCCTTCCGGAGGAGCGGGAGATGGAGACGATGAAGAAGACGCCCCGGAGACCATCAACTTCTGGGGAGGCGAGTATGAAGGCGATGCCTTCTTCTGGTGCCTGGACAAGTCCTGCTCCATGAGCTGGAACGGTGAGATCGAGGATCTCAAACAGGAGTTCACCCAGACTCTCAACTCCCTCTCTTCGCAAGCAGAGTTCGGAGTGGTGGCTTTCTCGGAAGGCCATATCGTCTGGAACCCGATGCCCCAGCGTGCCAACCCTGCCAACAAGGGTGCGGCCACCGCATGGGTGCTCAGTCTGAACGCCGCCGGCTGGACCTGCCTGGGTCCCGCGGCCGTGGAAACGCTCAACATTGCCAACCAGTCTTCGAAAGCCATGAAGCAGATGCTCGTGCTCTCCGACGGTGAGCCCTACTGCAACGGCACCAATACGGCGTCGCAGTGCCTCACCGATGTCGCCGCCGCCAACTGGCAGCAGATTCCGGTGAACACCATCTACATCGCTTCCGATTCGGGAGGTATCCAGTTCATGCAGCAGCTCGCTGCCCAGAACAACGGAACCTTCTACCAGCCTCAGTAGGGCGGGTTCGAAGTTCATTCAAAGGTCGAAGTCCTTTCAGGGCTTCGACCTTTTTTTGTCGGAAGATTCAGGGAAGAGGATCGTGATGAAAAAAAAGGTCATCTGTATGGGAGCGGTCGTCGCCGATCTGGTCGCACTGCCCGTCACTTCCCTGCCCGCACCCGGAGGATCTGCTCGATCTCCCGAGATCACCCTGCATATAGGAGGATGCGCCGCCAATAGTGCGACCGGATTGGCACGCCTCGGAAGGGAAGTACACCTTTGCGGTGCGGTGGGGGCTGATCCCTTTGGCCATTTCCTCAAGGATGCCCTGCAGAGGGAGGGGGTCCTCCTGGATCATTTCCAGGTTCGCGAAGGGCATCGCACCGGGAGTACTTTTGTCATCAACACCAAGGGGGAGGACCGCCGATTCATCTCGGATACCGGTGCCAATGATGGCGACTGGCCACAGCAGGTTTCCAATAGCCTTCTGGATGACGCTGCTGTGATTTCGGTTCATGCCCATGGATTGGCGGATCGTCCCCATCTCGATGAATTGTTGACCTGGTTCAAAGCCGCACGGGCCGGTGGAACCCGGGTGATTCTCGATATCATTCGGATTCCCGGCCGGCCATTGTTGGAGGAGCTGGAGTCCCTGCTTCCTCACGTGGATCTCTTTACACCCAATGAACAGGAAGCACTGGCCCTGACCGGTGAATCGGAAGCCACAACCGCTGCCGAAAGATTCAGGCAAATGGGGGCACAGGCAGTGGTCGTCACCCGCGGTGAGGATGGACTGGTCTGGGTCGACGGCGAAGGGACTGGGTCCTTGCCTGCTCCTTCAGTGCAGGAGGTGGATGCCACCGGCTGTGGTGACGGATTTATCGCAGGGTGCATCGATGCAGGTCTTGATGGGTTACCCCTGCGGGATCAGTTGATCCGTGGAAGCATGGTGGGGGCCCTCGTCAGTCAGCAACCGGGAGCCATCGTGGGACTTCCCGATCGCGAGAGACTCGAATCGATGTTCCAGAAACATCAGTCCCTCTATTCCGAACTTTCCTGAAGCCGGAACATATTCCCCAACTCCTCTTCCAGGGGCAACTCCTGTGCCTGCCAACTTCCCCTCAAAGTGGGCTGATGAAGGGGGTTAGGGCGAAACTTCTCTGACAGAAAGAACTGTCACGGCAGCGTGATCCGCAGGGCTAATCCCCAACGGGTCTGCGCCGGAAATCGTCAGACAAGTTTCGGAGAGAGAGGGAGAGACCCGATGTCCTCCATGATGTCCCCAGGCCCCCTGCGAGGATGGGCCATTTGTTTCATGACCTTGTTCCTGCTTGGATCGATGGGCCTTACCGCCTATTCCCTTGAGCAACCGGAGGGTCGACCCCGCCCCCTCGATCTGCCTTCTGGAGGTGGAGGTTCCGCCGACGATGAAGAGGATGCTCCAGAGACGATCCTCTTCTACGGCAACGGTTACGAGGGTGATGCCTTCTTCTGGTGCCTCGACAAGTCCGGTTCGATGGATTGGGGCGGAGCCATGGAAGACCTCAAGCAGGAGGTCACCGCTTCCGTCAATTCCCTCAGCCCCGAGGCCGAGTTCAGCCTGGTGTCTTTCAGCTCCAACACTGTGATCTGGTCTCCACAACCGAAGCGGGCTACCTCTGGCAACAAGGCGTCGGCCATCGCTTGGCTCAATACCTTGGTTCCGGACGGCTGGACCTGCTTGTCACCGGCTGCAATTACAACATTGCAGATCTGTAATCAATCGAGCAAGCCTTCGCGCCAAATGATCATTCTGAGTGATGGGGTTCCGACCTGCGACAGTGTCGACACTTCGAACACGGCCCTTTCGGAGATCACCTCTGCCAACTGGCAGCAGGTTCCGATTCATACCATCTACATCAACGATGACTCCGAAGGCATCAGCTTCATGCAACTCCTTGCGGCGCAGAACTTCGGTACCTTCTACGTCTTCACCAATTGATCGGGTCGAAGATCGCAAAGAAAAGGCCCGTCGCTCAGTGAGCGACGGGCCTTTTTTAATGCTTATTTTCGAAAGTCTGTGGAGTCACGGTTTCCTTTGCCTTGATTACACGCCCGACAGAGAACCTGCAGATTCTCTATGTCGTTTGAGCCTCCTTTTGATCTTGGAATGATGTGATCGATGTGTAGTGGAAGCCTTTCCTCATAAAGGGAGTCACCCTCGCTGACTTTACAAAGCTCACATCGTTTGTTTGCCCGTTTCAGTACTTCATAGCGCACATCTCCTGGAATAGGTTCTGGGGTGAATCGGTCCCAAAACTCATTTCCTTTTCTAGTGCGAATAAAATCATGAATCTTCTGTTCACATAGCAACTTTATCTCGCTTTTTTCTTCAAGGTTTTTTGTTGAGTATTTGAGTGAGATAAAATCCCCATTTTTTTCAATAATTTCATGTTTGCTCAATACGGGTACAGGCATCTTTTTGATTCGATCTTCGTAATAAGCGATTTGTGCTTCATCCATATTCAGTACTGCGATTGCGAGTTGACGAATAGAAGAAGTTCCACCAGATTCTAGTAATGCCTTTATCAGTAATGGTTGATAGATATGTGACATGCTCATTTTATTACAAATGAAATCAACTAAAGCCTGATGGTTCATAACAGTCCCTTAGCAAAATTTGAGAATGGCAAACTGCGTCTCATTATTCTAAATCTAGATTCGAGGCCTTTGATTTAACCTCACAGTCTCGCCTGAAGCCGGCAGGCGAGGGCATTCCATGGCTGGTCGAGTTGATCGTAAATCTCTGCCAACTGCAGAAGCAGGGGGGAGAGGCTCGGATGTTTTGGGTTGAGTGTGCGTAACTCTGTGACTGATTTCACGAGCCGCTCTTCGGTAGCGAGGATCAGCTCGCGCATACGGGCAGATTCGTTATTGGGGCGCTGAACCCGTTCCTGGAAGGCAAGAAGGTGGTCGATCGCCTCTTCCGCGGTCACCTGCCACTCAGGAACCTGAGGGGCTTGCCAGGATTGCCAGCTCACCAGACTTCCCCCTCCGACCAAAGCGATCAGGATCAGCCGGCGAATCCAGAGTCCCTTACCGTCAAAGCGTTTGCGAAAATCAGGATTTCCACGGTGGGCATGGAGAATGCGGATTCGCTGCAGAGTGGAGGGGTGCCGCCAACTGGATTTCTCAAGGGGCTGGGGATTGTGTTGCCGCAATCTCAGGAGGGCCTGAATGATGGAGCCCGGTTTTTCACAAAGAGATTCACTGTAGAGATCCGCTTCGTGTTCCATATGGTGTGAGAGATTGCGAAAACCAAAGTAAAACAGGGCTAGAAACAGACACGGCGTGATCCAAAAAACCATGTCTTCGGGGAAGATTTTGGCGAGCCATTCATCTGCCAGCCCTGCCCATAGAACCACAGCACCGCAAAAGAGCAGATAGATCCAAAGATGAAACCTGCGGGCGTGGGCCAACTCATGGGCGAGGACCGCGTCCTGCTCGTCTTCACTTAGCGAGTCGAGGAGGACATCGGTCATGAAGACCCTGCGCTGGTAGGGGAGGAGTCCGGTCATCATGGCATTGGCCATCGGCCGTTGGCCGGTTTGCCAGATCTTGGGCTGGACATCCCGCAGGCCGGATTTTTGGCACAGGGCAAGAAAGCGATCCTTCATCGACCCGGCAGGCAGTGGCGTGCTCTTCAGGATCTTCTCAAAGAGCCAGGGTGCCAGACCCAAAATCAGCAATACAGGAAGGCCAATGAGAAAGATTTGAGCCGGCGATGGGAGAGCCATAAACAGGTCTGGATTGAGGCGGGTCCACTCTTCCAGACCCTGAATCACTGCAAAGGGCATCAACACGATCAGGTTGGGTCGCAGGACTCTCCACATTTCTGCGCGCTGGCCAGAGGCACTGGCGATACCAGAGGCACGGCCTTGCGGAAGGGACAAAAGGGCGAGCCCTGCCAGCAGCGGAAGACATGCCAGCAGCATCGTCACTCCGTAAGCTCCGCTCGGAATGACGGAAGCAACGGTCCCTGACCAGTCAAAGGCCAACAGGGAGGCGGCCCACGCGAACAGGGAAGTCAGGGATCCGGAGATCTGGGCTCGAACCCAACGTCGCCGTGTCAGCGGTCTTTTACCCGTGCGACCCAACGAATCGGGCCAAAGGAGCAATCCACTGACCAAAGCGGGCATCAGCACCAATGAAACCAGAGGCCACACCCACCGCGCCACTCCCCAAATTTCCGAACCCCAACCATTCAGCCCTAGAATCTCCTGAAGATCAGGAGTCAGGTTCCAAAGGATCAGAGCCAGAAAAAAGACGCCAAGTGCAGGCAAGTGAGATCCTTATCCGGGATTTCGAGTCTGTTGAGCGATTAAAAATAAAATTGTACACCAAGAGAGAGATTAGAAAATTTTGCGGTACTGGCATCAAAGTGCAGGTATGAAAAATCAACACTGCTGGATTCAGATAGTGAAGTACTCAACCCCAATCCATAGTAAAACTCATCATCATCAATACTGCCGTTGAAGATGGTGCCGGATAAGTCTGTTTCCCAGAATGCCTGACCAAACCTGAGATACGCACTGAGGGTATCTTCAGTGGTTAAATTGACTCTTCCGCCAATGTGCAAAGAACTGAAATCAAACCCGATGGAATCGATTCCGTCTGTAATGACGAATTCATCCACCGACGAGAACCCAAGTTCCAGGCTAAAACGTTCGTTGAAAGAATGGCCTCCCCAAAGGGAGTAGCTATTCTCCGTGGTGCTGGCCCCATCCAGCGAAAATTTTCCTTCTCCGAAAGAAACAGTCCCATAGAACTGTGCAGATAAAGTTGTGGACTGAAAAAAGAATGTTGCAAAGACAAGTGCAAATCCAAGAAATCTCATAAAGGCCTCGATTCAGTAGTAAAAAACTCTGGATTATTTCGACAGATTCATTCTTAAGGCGAATTGAGTGTGCCGAAAAAAAATCGACCAAGGAAAAAGATTTCCTTGATCGATTATGGTTTTCGTTCGGAATGTTGCTCCATTGAAGGGCGTACACAAGGTTTAGAAATCCACTGCGAGGCCAAACCCCAAGTTTTTCATGGAAGCGGCACCGAAATCATGCTTCATCCAGTCAAATGTAAGTGCCATTTTGTCTGAAACTCTATAACTTCCACCAAAACCAAAGTACAAGTCTTCTTCGTCATCTGTGAGGCCAAGTAATTCAATTTCATAAAACGCCATGCCCATTTTGAAGTGAGCAGCAAAATTTTCCTCCAGTGGTAAAAAAAACTTACCACCGATTGTGAACGCACTTATTTCAGCAGTGATTCCAAGGTCTGTAAATGATCCGTAGTCGATGAATCCACCCTCGATTGCGAAATTTTCTGATAGAGAGGAGCCTCCGTAAATACTCACACTGGTGGAGTCAAATCCGGTTGAGAGTTCACTTTGGCCAGCGAGAAACTCTACATACCCGGATTGAGCAGAAACTTCTGTGCCAAAGAATATTGAAAAAAGTGCTACACCCAAAACTAAATTTTTAAACACACCGACCTCTTTTCCATAGCTTTCATTACTAAAAACTAATTTCCCATCTTCTCAGCATATTATTAGTTATTCATTTTGCGGTTCAACAGAAAAAAAACCCTTATTCACCTTCCGATAGTATTTGAGTTCGCAATTCAGAATACAGTCTTTAGTTGTTTTGTTAATAAAAGCTTGCATAACACCACAAGGTGAAAATTTCGCGTCATCGTCCAAAACTGCGGATCATTCTAAATGCTGTCTTCTCGACCCTAGCGTCTCATCTAGGAGTCTCGGTGGTTTGCGGTGAGGACCCCAATGCGGCAGATCCCAGTCTGGATTGCGAAACTTTCACGAGTTGTCCCGAGCCCTGATGTTGCGTGATCACTTTCAATGAAAAAACCCCTTCCGGGCCATGGGCCCGGAAGGGGTTTTTTGCTGTCGGGTTGCTTTAGGACTTCCGCACCTGCGATCGGATCAGGTATTTCATCACCTGGTCCTGATCTTCCTTCGAAATTTCGATGAAGCGCAGGCCCATGCTGCAGCGCTCCTTGTTTTCAGTGATCTCTTCGATCCACGAGACCTGACACAGGCCCTTGATGGCGGTGTCGAGGGATGGGATCAGCATGTTGACGCCGATGTGGATCTTTCCCATCAACAGGGCAGGGATCCAATTGAAGCTGGGGATCTTACCGTGAAGCAAGAGTCCATCGCCGCCCATGCGAGCGGTGACGCCTTCGAAGATGGCGTCTTCCTGGATTTCGACCTCTTTGGAAAGGAACTTGTAACGAACCGGAAACTCGGCGTGAAGACGCACGAATTCTTTCCGGGTGGTAAAGCTTTCGATCATCGTGTTCAAAGCGACCTCCTGGGATTTCGGAACAGGCGGGCTCCGTGGGCACGCGAGGCGTGCGTGGGTCTGGGCGGATATGGAATTGCCATACCGCTCCATAAGGAGATTAGGATGGTGGGAGAGATTCGGCCAATCGGGAAATCCAATGGCCGGCTGAAGAAGGAGTCAGTCCCCGGTTTTCTCCTCGGGGGATTCTTCTTCCTTCTTTTTAGGCTCGGCCTTGCCCCACCATGCGGCACGACGCTGAGCCGCTTCTTCGGGGGCCTCCTCGTCGATTTTCAGGTTCCACAGGTCCTTCGGCTCGGCAGTAAACTCCACGTCCAGAGTCTCGATCCGTCCGCGACGGGCGATGGTCAGGCTTGCTTTGCTGCCCGGTAAATACTGCCGACAAATATTGGACCAGGAACCGGCTGATGCGCGGAAGGCATCGAGGGCGACGATCTCATCACCCACGTTGAGCCCGGCCTCGTAGGCAGGGGTTCCGCGTCGGACCTCTGAAACAACCCAGCGACCGGAGCGATCGCGGGCATCGATGCCGAGCCAGCCCTTTTCCGGTTCCTCTTCGTCCTCGTCTTTGTCATCGCCTTTATCTTCGGGGACGTCAAAGCGGAGACCAAAAGTTTTCAGAACGATTGCATAGTCCAGATCGTCGGTTCCGTCGATGTATCGCGCAAAGAAGTCGGCGAGGGATTGGCCGGCGACCTCTTCGAAGACCTCGCGCAGTTGTTCCGGAGTGTAACCCGCTTCTCCCGAGTATCGCTGGAAGGCCAGACGCATGGCGTCGTCGAGGCTGCGCTGATGATTGCTGGCTTCACGAATGGTGCCGTCGAGGAGCCAGGCGACGAGAGCCCCCTTGGTGTAGTAGGAGATCTGGCTGTTGATGGCGTTCTCATCCTGCTGGTAATAGCGGATCCAGGCATCGGTGCTCGCCTCGGAGAGGGGACGCACCTGTCGTCCGGGGGAATTGCGGATGCCTTCGATCTGATCGGAGAGGCGTTTGAGGTACTGGTCACTGTTCATGAGGCCCGCCCGGGCAACGATCAGGTCGTCGTAGTAACTGGTGAATCCCTCCACCATCCAAAGATCCGGGGTCAGGACTTCTTTCTCGTAATCGAAGGGACCGAGTGCAACGGGCCGCAGACGCTTGCCATTCCAGGCGTGGAAGAGTTCGTGGCTGACGAGGCCATACCAGCTGCGGCGCCGATCTTCATCCTTCCAGCTCCAGCGGCTGGTCAGCATCAAAGTGCAGTCCTTGTGCTCGAGTCCACCCCCCGCTTCGGAGATGACATTCATGAATTGGTAGCGGGAGTAGGGGATCTCTCCCCAGAAGGAAACCATCTCCCGGGTCAGGGATTCGATGGCCTCACGACTTCCTTCCATATCCCAGGTGGAGGTGTCCCCCATGTGGATCAGATCGTGGGGAACTTCCTCGACCACAAAGGGCAAGACCTGTGGCTTGCCGATCAGAATCGGTGAATCGCACAGGGTATCGACATCGGCGGCACGCCAACTGTTGCCGCGACGGGGGAGGGTGCAGATCTTCTCCAACTCCGCAGCCTGTTGCAGGTCGACAAACGCAAAATCAAATGGACCGTCAGCCCCTCGGGGAAGAAGGAAGGTGGCGGCTCCATTGAGGAACCCACCGTCTTTTTCCACGAAATTGGTGCGCACGGTCATCAATCGACAATAGAGGGTATACCTCAAGCGAACCGTTCCACCGGGGCCGGCAGAAATAGTCCAGGTGTTCTTGCGAATCTTGGTGACCGGGATTTCGTTCCCGGAGGCATCCATCGCAGAGAGGGTTTCGATGTGGCGCGCGTAATCGCGAATCTTGTAGGAGCCCGGAGTCCACACCGGCATCCAGATTTCCAGATCCTCGATCGGGCTGCGGGCGCAGGTCATCTCGACGTGGATGCGATGGCGGGAGATATCCTGCAGATCGATGAGATAGGTCGCCGCCGGTGAATCCTGAAATGCGGTCTCAGGGACAATGGAGTTCGTCGACAAAACCGCTGCCAGAATCAGTCCGATGGCTCCCATGGATCAATACGCTTTCGAAATGATGACCCGACGGGCACTCGGTTTTCCGGTGACCATACATTCGCCCGCCTCGTCGGGGGCGTCGAAGGGAATGTTGCGGATCGTGGCTTTGGTTTCCTGTTGGATCTTTTCTTCTGTTTCAGTGGTGCCGTCCCAGTGGCAGAGGAAGAAGCCACCACCGTTGACGCGCTCCTTGAACTCGTCGTAACTGTCAACGCTGTGGGTACGTTCTTCCCGACGCTTCAGAGCTTTCTCAAAGAGGCCCTTTTGTGCTTCGTCGAGAACACTCAGCACCTCTTTGGCCACGGCTTCGAGGGGCAGGGTTTTCTTTTCACCATTGTGGCGGAAGGCGAGAACCACCTCGCCCTTTTCCAGATCCCGGGGGCCGACCTCGATGCGGACCGGGACTCCTTTCAGTTCCCACTCATTGAACTTGTAGCCGGGACGGAACTGGTCGCGGTCGTCGAGATGGGTGCGGGCTCCGGCAGCTTTCAGCTCTGCTTCCATCTTGGAGCACGCCTCGAGGACCGTTGCCATCTGCTCTTCTCCCCGATAGATCGGTACGATCACCGTCTGGATCGGTGCCAGTCGAGGAGGCAACACGAGTCCCTGTTCATCTCCGTGGGCCATGACGAGAGCACCGACGAGTCGGGTGGAGACTCCCCATGATGTGGCCCACACATATTCTTCCTTGCCTTCGGCACTCTGATACTTGACGTCAAACGCCTTGGCGAAGTTCTGGCCCAGGTCGTGACTGGTGCCGGCCTGAAGGGCTTTGCCATCTCCCATCATCGCTTCGATGGAGTAGGTCTTGACCGCTCCGGCAAACTTCTCACGCTCTGTCTTTTCACCCTGAATCACCGGAAGAGCCATGTAGTCTTCGGCGAAGCGGGCGTAGACCTCGAGCATGCGCAGGGTTTCCTCGTGGGACTCTTCCTTGGTGGCGTGGGCGGTATGACCCTCCTGCCACAGGAACTCCGTGGTCCGCAGGAAGAGACGGGGTCGCATCTCCCAACGCATGACATTGGCCCACTGATTGATCAGCAGCGGAAGATCACGGTAGGACTGAATCCAGTTGCGGTAGGTATCCCAGATAATCGTCTCCGAAGTGGGACGGACGACGTAAGGCTCTTCCAGTTCCTTGCCACCAGCGTGGGTGACCACTGCCAGTTCGGGGGAGAAACCCTCCACGTGCTCCGCTTCCTTTTTGAGGAAGCTCTCGGGGATTAGCACCGGGAAGTAGGCGTTGACGTGCCCGGTCTCCTTGAACATGCGGTCGAGAACCGACTGCATCTGTTCCCAGATCCCATATCCGTAGGGCTTGATGATCATCGATCCGCGTACCGGAGCGTTTTCGGCAAGTTCGGCTCGCTGGATCACTTCCTGGTACCAGCGCGGATAGTCTTCGGATGGGGGCGTCAGTTTTGCAGCCATGGGGTCCTCCCGTTGGAACGTTGAACGCTGAGAGTAGCCCAAGACACCCGAATCGGCAACGTGAGCCGCTTTCCTGAGGAGGCATTCTGGTTCAGAATCGGGGTTCCACCGCAGAAGGGAGCCTCCGATGGCGACGATTCGTGAAATGGATGTTGAGAAACTCAAGGATCAGGTCATCGATGAGGTGATCGCCCTGCAAAGGGACATCCACCAGCATCCCGAGATCGGCTTCGATACGGTGCGCACTGCCGCACTGGTCGCCGAGCAGCTGCGAGCCGCAGGGATTGAGACCCGTGAACAGATCGGCAAGACCGGAGTCGTCGGTGACATCGATGTTCCTGGAGCGACGAGACGCATCGCCTTCCGTGCAGATATGGATGCCCTGCCGATGGACGAGGAGGCAGATCTTCCCCACAAGAGCACGATTCCGGGTGCGGCCCACATGTGTGGCCACGACGCCCACACCGCCATGCTGGTTGGTGCGGCCAAGGCTCTGGCGAGTATTCGCGACCACCTGCCCTGTTCGGTCCGTTTCATCTTCCAGCCGAATGAGGAAGCGCTCCCCGGAGGAGCTCCGGCGATGATTGCTGATGGATGCCTCGAAGGGGTTGATCGCATCTTTGGCATGCATGTCTGGCCCGCTTTTGACACCGGAAAGGTGGCCGTGGTGGAAGGCCCGACGATGGCCCAGCCTGATACCTTTACGATGGAGATCACCGGAGTCGGAGGGCATGCTGCAGCTCCGGATGCCTGTCGCGATCCCATCGTGGCGGCGAGCCAGATCATTTCGACGTCGCAGCAGATTGTCTCCCGCAACACTGATCCTCTGAAAGCATGTGTGGTCAGCTTTACCCAGTTCCACGGGGGAAGCGCGGACAATGTGATTCCGGAAAAGGTTCAGCTTACCGGTACCATCCGCACCTTTGAAAAAGAGGTCGGCAACATGGCGCGTCGACGCCTGAAAGAGATTGCCGAGTCGGTGGCCCAGGCCCACGAGTGCACGGCCAGTGTGGAAATCATCGAAGGCTACCCGGTGACCTACAATCACCCGGAAGCGTGTCGGGAGGTGGAGAGATCCGTCTCCAAAGAGGTGCCGATGACGGATGAGGGGACGCCGTGCATGGGGGGAGAGGATTTTGCCTATTACGGTGAAAAGGTCTCTGCCGCATTCATGTTTCTGGGTAACCGGGACGAGGAGAAGGGCATCGTGCACTTCTGCCATCATCCCCGCTTTCAGGTCGACGATCCGGCGATGTCGATCGGGGTCAGAACCTGGATTTCCCTCGCATTGGGGGCGGATCAGGCATGAATTCCCGGGGCTGAGGGCGATTTAAAGGAAATCCTCAACTTCGAGAGGAAGACGGCCGATCACTCTTTCATGCCCGCCCGATTCCATGGGGGAATCTCCGGGCCGAAAAGGTGTGTCCGTTGCTTCCCGTCGTTGAACTGGTCCGTACTCTCCGTTTACAGGCGATGATCCGCGGATACCGCTTCGTCACCCAGATCTGGGTGTCGGTCGGCAGTGAGATTGGTATGCCTCTGGATCAGTATCGTCAAGCCCTGCAGCAGGAACTCACCGGGGAGCTCTTCGATAACTGTCAGATCACCATCGAAGAGGAAGACGGGGCGGAGATAAAATTGGATCGCATGGAAGGAATTCTGGTCCTTCCGAAGTGCTCATCCTGAAGGGGTAGCCCCTCTGAAGGACTGGACACCTTCTCCTTTGCAGGTCAGCATCATGGAGTCAGGGTCAGATGAACCCGGGAGTCCTCCATGCACAGAAACCTGCGTACCTTTCTTGATGAACTTCGCTCCGCTGGGGAACTGGTGGAGGTGGATGCTCCCGTTGACCCCAAACTGGAAGTGGCAGAGATTCACCGTCGGGTGATTGCCGCCGGTGGTCCGGCCATCCTCTTCCGCAATCCAAAAGGTGCACGCTTTCCCCTCGTCATGAATTTGTTCGGGAATGCCCGGCGTGTCGAAATGGGATTTGGTCGCCACGGTCAGAACTTCCTCAAAAAACTGGTTCACACTGTGGAGACCATCGTGCCACCGACCTTCCAGAAAGTCTGGGAGGCTCGTGATCTGGCAGCGGCCGCTTTCAAGGTTGGCATGCGTCGGAAAACCCACGGGCCGGTACTGGAGGTGCGCAATCGTTCTGCGTCCCTCGATGATCTGCCGATCATCACCAGTTGGCCGGAGGATGGGGGGCCCTTCATCACATGGCCGCTGGTCTACACCCAGCACCCGGAGGATGGTCGCCACAACCTGGGCATGTATCGGATGCAGGCCCACGACTCTCAGCACCTCGGTCTGCACTTCCAGATTCACAAGGGGTGCGGTTATCACCTGATGGAAGCGGAGCGTCTGGAGAAGCCCTTCCCGGTGACCTGCTTCCTCGGAGGACCGCCTGCCCTCATCGCCAGCGCCATCGCTCCGCTGCCCGAGAATGTTCCCGAACTGTTGCTCGCCTCACTCTTGCAGGACGCACCGCTCAAGCTGGCACAGGCGGGGGACAATGCCCATCCGTTTGTGGCAGAGTGTGAATTTGCCATTCACGGGTATGCCCTGCCCAAGGAACGCTGGCCCGAGGGCCCCTTCGGTGACCACTACGGCTACTACTCTCTGCAGCATGAATACCCGGTGATGAAGATTCGGGAGATTGCCCATCGTCGCGATGCCATTTATCCGGCGACTGTCGTTGGCAAACCGCGTCAGGAAGATTTCTTCCTCGGCGATTTCCTGCAGGAGTTGCTGTCACCCCTGTTCCCTCTGGTGATGCCGACGGTTCGTGATCTCTGGTCGTACGGAGAGACCGGTTATCACTCCCTCGCCGGGGCGGTGGTGAAGGATCGCTATCCCCGGGAAGCGATGGTTTCCGCATTCAGGATTTTGGGAGAGGGACAGTTGTCCCTGACCAAGTTTCTCCTGATGACCGACGGAGACGTCGATCTCAAGGATTTCACGGGAACCCTCGAATACGTTCTCGCCCGAACCGATTTCGCAACCGATTTGCATGTCATTGGCTGCACCAGCATGGACACCCTCGATTACGCCGGTCCCAAAGTGAATGAGGGATCGAAAGGGTTCCTGATGGGGCTGGGCGACCCGGTTCGTGATTTGCGTGATCAATTCGAAGGTGAGCTTCCCGCAGGATTTGAAAATGCCCGAGTCTTCTGTCGGGGTTGCCTGGTGGTCGATGGTCCTGACTATGCCAAGGAGCCAGGAGCAGCTCGCAGGCTGGTCGAGTCGAGTGCCTTCGATGACTGGCCGTTGGTAATTCTGGTCGATGATGCCAAAACGGCCACGGCCACAGAAGCGCGATTCCTTTGGTCGACCTTTACACGCTTCGAACCCGCAGCGGACATTCACGCTCGATCCGGAGAGATTCGCCGCAATCACATTGCCTATGCTGGCCCTGTTGCCATCGATTCGCGTATGAAGCCCGGCTATCCGGATGAACTCTTCTGTGATGAGGAAACTTCTGCCACAGTCTCCCAGCGTTGGAAAGAGTACTTCCCCGGTGGGGGAGTCGAGATGGGCAACAGTGATGTGGGTCACCTCGACGACTGAGGTGGAGCATTATTCACTCGGTTGCTGAGTGGCTGTGGGGTTCCTCTGTGAGTGGGGTCGGTTATCCTTCCGACGTGAGTCGCCTTTTCTCCAACCTCCAGTCGCGCAGAATTTTTTACAGGCCGTTGGGTCTGTTGGCTCCCCTCGTGTTGCTTCTGTGGACTTCATTTCTGGGTGCTCAGGAGCCGGAGATTCCACTCTCTCCCACCCAACGTCGCCTCGAAGCGGTGAACGACTTCCATGACAGGGTCGGTCGAAGAATCTTTCGGATCAGCGAAAGGGTGGATGACTTCTTTGGGGATCGTCGTCTGGAAGATGAACCGGTGGAGACCCGACTGAGGGTGCGATCCCAGTTCCTTATCCCTGAGGGGGGAGAAGCCAAAGTTCGTTTCAAGATTCGGGCGAATGCGGTCTTCCCCAAAACCCAACAGCGTTTGGGCTTCTTTGTCGAATCACTGCGGCAGGACTTTCTCAGTGATTTCGATGAAGTGTTGGGGGATGAGTCCACCGAGGGAGACCCCGACAACCCTCTGGCTGACGACAACGTATCCGGGTTGAGGTTCTCTCTCTTCCGCAATTTCCCGGGGCGTTGGACTCTGGATGGGGGTCTCAAAATTTCCTCAGACCCACAGTCTCGAGTTCGCCTGCGTTGGCAGTATGACTGGCAGGCATTCGACGAATGGAACATGCGTTTTGTTCAGGGCCTCGAATATCGGGAAGAACTGGGGCGGGGAATCCGGACAGAGTTGCGTTGGGAACGCCTGATCTCGGATCGATTGTTGAGGTTTTCTCTGGAGGGGGTCCAGTTCGCGGATGATCCTGCAGAGTCCCTCTTTTCCATCGATCACTATCTTCCCCTGAACCCGGACTCGACAATTCGATTTACGGCGACGGAGTTCGGTTTCCTCGACGCGGAAGCGGAGTTGGCGGGTTCTGCCCTTGAGGTGGCATGGAGAAGAAAGACACTCTACGAATGGCTCTACGTAGAACTGGCGCCAAGAATTTTCTGGCCGGACGCTGAGGGTGAGAGTTCCGAGTATTCAACTCTGCTCGCTTTCGAGGTGGTGTTTGTCAATTGAAGTCCCTTTGGGGAGATGGGGAATGTGATGCTCAGAGGAGATTACGACCGGGGAAACTTTATTCGCGGTCTATTGGCGATGTTGGTAGTCGGTACCTTTTGTGGGATTCTCGTAGCCAACGGCAACCCCGGAAACATGGGAATTTGCGGTGCGTGTTTCCTGCGCGACAGCAGTGGTGCCCTGAACCTCTTCAGTGAACCTGCAAAGCTCAGGTATCTGCGGCCGGAAGTCCTTGGAGTGGTCTTTGGTGCCATGGCGTGGATGTTTGCCAGAAGTAAATGGGAAGCCCGATCCGGATCCCATGCGGCCACCCGCTTCTTCTTTGGTGTCTGGATGGGCATTTCGAGTCTCGTCTTCCTCGGCTGCCCTTTCCGTATGATCCAGCGCATCGCCGGCGGAGATCTTTCTGCATGGGCAGCGGTCCCCGGATTTGTGATCGGTGTAGGGTTCGGTCTGTGGCTCGAAAAACGGGGCTACAACGTCGGCAAGACTGAAGTGGCCCCTGCCCCTGTCGGACTGTTGGGTCCGCTGTTGATACTGGGGGCCGGCGTTCTGTGGGCGCAGGGACTCTTGTCGGGCCCGGGGCCCGGTGAAGTGGGAGCTCCCGCACATGCAGACTGGAAGCTGTCCCTGGGGCTGGCTCTCGGTGGAGGGGCATTGCTCTCTGCCACCCGTTTCTGTGCGGTCACCGCAGCACGTCAGATCTTCCAGAAGGATCGCCGCATGTTGTGGGCAACATTGGCGATGATGGTTGGCTATGCCGCGGTCGCATTTTCCACCGGCAAGGGTGTCATCTCTTTTGAGGGGCAGCCGGCGGCTCATGTTGACATTCTCTGGTCTGCCCTCGCCCTGGCTCTCGTCGGGCTTTGCGGTTGCCTGGCAGGAGGGTGTCCCGTTCGTCAACTGGTGATGACGGGAGAGGGCAATGGCGATGCGGCCATGGCCGTCATGGGGATTCTCTTTGGCGGTGCCTTGAGTCATGGATTGGGCCTTGCCTCCAGTGGCGCTGGCACGACACCCGCAGGAAGAACCGCCATCGTCATCGGATTGGTGCTGGCTGCAGGATACGGCTTCTGGAGATCCGGAGATTTGAAGAAGTAGGGAAGCAGGAGAGGGTCATCCCATGTTTTCAGGTTTGCTCTGGGCATTCTGTCTTTTGGGTCTTTCTTCCGAGACGGTTGGGGATCCCTCCAAGGGGTACACGATACCGGTGGTCGACCTCGCTTCTGAACCGGGAGTGATCACGGTGGACCGTGAAGCGGGCCAGTATCTCGGACATCCCACCGCAGTGCTTCTGGAGGACGATCAGACGATTCTCTGTGTTTATCCGAAGGGACACGGGAGAGGCTCCATCGTTTATCGCAAAAGCATGGACGGTGGAAAAACCTGGACCGACCGATTACCCACTCCGGAGAATTGGAAGACTTCCAAAGAGGTTCCCACGATTCATCGCATGGTCGATCGCCAGGGAAAGAAACGATTGATCATGTGGTCCGGTCTTCACCCGGCAAGGTTGGCGGTCAGCGAAGATGACGGAGCCAACTGGTCCCCCCTGAAACCGGTGGGAGATTGGGGTGGGATCGTCGTCATGGGTTCGGTCGCCGAGTTGGCGGATGGAACCCACGCCGCCTGGTTTCATGATGACGGCCGTTTTTTGATGAAGGAGCGGGGCCCCGCACGCTTTGATGTGTTTCAGACCCACTCCAGCGATGGGGGATTGACCTGGTCCAATCCGGTGGCCATCGCTCATTTGCCGAATGTCCATCTGTGCGAGCCAGGGTTTGTCCGTTCTCCGGATGGGAAAACGCTGGCTCTTCTGTTGCGTGAAAACAGCCGCCGCAAAAATTCCTACGTCATTTTCAGCGAAAATGAAGGCAAGACCTGGTCAGAGCCGCGGCAGCTTCCCGCAGCGCTGACCGGCGACCGTCATACTGCGATTCACACCGGCGATGGTCGTCTCTTTATTTCATTCCGCGATACCACGCTGGAGAGTTCCACCAAAGGTGATTGGGTGGCATGGGTGGGGACCTGGGAAGACATCGTGGAGGGTCGGGAAGGGCAGTATCGCATCAGGATCATGGACAACCATGTCCGTGGCGACTGCGCCTATCCGGCGGTCCTTCAGCAGGCGGACGGAACCATTGTCACCATCACTTACGGTCATTGGACTCCGGGAGAATCTCCGTGGATCGCCTGTCGCCGTATGACGATGAAAGATCTGGATCAGCGATTCGAAAAGCTCCGAAAGGAATGAACTCACGATTTGTTCAGGTGTGAAGCCAGAAGAGTCCCGTGGTTGAGAAACTCCTCGATTTCTTCCAGTGAGGTCAATTCTTTTGCAGGATGAAAATACAGCAGCGTATTCTTTGTCACGTCCCACAGGATTTTTGGTCGTTCCTCAAAAAATTCGAGGATTTGTGGGGTCATGAAATTCTCGATCAAGTCGGGGTGTTCACCTTTGACCAAATATTTTTTGGAGAAGTCCGGGTGAGTTGGAAAAGAAACCGATTCTGATCCAAACATATATGCGATGGCGTGAAAAATATTCCATGGAGTAAGAGTCATCTCTGGAACTGATTTGTTCAGTGGAATCAGGCAGACCGACTGTCGAACGGCGACTGCTGCATTTCCGGTGTAGACCATATCTTCCAGAGTGAGGAGATCGATGTTTTGATCATGGAATACACCGCTTGCCAAGGATAACTTTTTTTGGGTCTGTAAATTTCGGATCGAAAGAACTGAGTCCAGTTGCTCCGATTTTTCAGTGCCAATTTCAGTTGTATATTGGAGGTTCAGTTGCTGTAGAGCTTCCTGCAGGCTTTCAGTTCTTGCCTGATTTTGCCGAGCCATCGCCTTGAGAATGACGAAACACGCGAGGGAAACCGAGACAATGAAACTGCCTGCGATGACGATCCACTCAAATGAGCCCATGGTGTAAATCTTCTACTTTCGACATTGATAGGCGAAGGCAGGCGGCAGGTTTCTCCAGACGGTTTTGGTCTTGCTGATCTTTGAGAAGTGTTTTTCGAGTTCCTTGCGGAAGGCGCGAGCTTTGGGAAGTAGGTGAATCCCTCCGTAGGCAAAGGTCACGAAGTAACCTTTGGGCGAGAGCTTTTCAGAAACCTGATTCAGCACCTGCTCCTGCAGGGGTCCGGGGAATGCAGCCCAGGGCAACCCCGAGATGACGACATCCACCTCTTCCAGATTTCTCTCCTGAAGCAGGGGGCCCAGATCGCCCGCATCTCCTTCGATAATTTCAGTCAGTGCGGTCAGGTCTTCGCTCTTCTGAAGTTCTTCAGCGAAGAGAGGGTTTTTCTCGATGGCCAGAAAGCGGCAGGGATCAGGGATCCGCTTCATGATCTCGCGGGTGAAGACGCCGGTTCCGGGTCCCAGTTCGACCACGGTTTTGGCCTGTGTCAGGGAAATCCCATCGAGCATGCGTGCCGCCAGTGCGGAGCCGCTCGGCGCAACCGCTCCGATCAGCCCGGGGTTGGCCAGGTATTCACCCAGAAATTTGACTTTTGCAGAGAGCATCGAGTCCTTCTTCGGGAAAAGAAAATCAGTCAAATGGGTCCCGGATACCGCGAACCCAATAGTCGATCATGCCACAGAACCTGAAATTTGTCGAGGTCAGGACTCCCCCTGTATGGAGAGCATTCCGGGTGTAGACTCCTTTTCAGGAAAAAAGGGGCGGAATCGCCCGGATTGAGGAAATGAGGACGGCTTGAAAGCATCAGTGGGCTGGATCGGTACCGGAGTCATGGGGAAGTCGATGGCTTTCCATCTGCTCAAGGCCGGATATCCCATGGGAGTCTTTACCCGCACAGAAAACCGGGCGAAGGAACTGATCGATTCGGGAGCGCGCTGGTACGACAGCCCCAGGGATCTGGCGGCCGAGCACGACGTGGTCATTTCCATCGTCGGCTATCCACACGATGTCGAACAGATCTACACCGGTGACAGGGGAGTGCTTTCCGATACAAAAGAATATCGAAAGTGCCGTCTCGTCATCGATATGACGACAAGCCAGCCTTCCCTTGCAAGATCGCTCCACGATAAAGGTCGTGAGGCGGGTGTTTCGTTTCTGGATGCTCCAGTCTCCGGCGGTGACGTGGGAGCCCGCAACGGAACCCTCAGCATCATGGTGGGGGGCGATGAAGATGCCTTTCAGGAAGCTCTTCCCATCCTTGAAGTGTTGGGAGGAGAGATTCATCTCCAGGGTGGCCCGGGGGCGGGGCAGCATACGAAGATGGTCAACCAGACCATCATCGCCAGCACCATGATCGGCATGTGTGAGGGGTTGGTTTACGCCAGAAAATCAGGGCTCGATCCAGCAAGGGTCTTGCAAAGTGTGTCCGGGGGAGCTGCAGGCTCCTGGTCGCTGACAAATCTGGCTCCGCGTATCCTTCGTGAGGACTTTGATCCCGGTTTTTTCGTTGAACACTTCGTCAAGGACATGGAGATCGCTCTTTCCGAGTGTGAATCGATGGGGATCCGATTACCGGGGCTCCAGCTGGCGAGAGAGCTCTACGGGGAAGTGATGAAATCCGGGGGAGCCAAGTTGGGAACCCAGGCTCTTTACTCCGCTGTAGACCGACTCAGCGATCGATCCGCGGAATAGGGATCGGATTGTGACGGAAAAAAGTTCTACTACCTCTGAAGCACTCGCAGCGGACCTCCAGATGGAGGCAGAAGAGATCCTGTCCGAAGTTCTGGAACGTTTTCCCAAATATCGGGATCGACTGGAGGGGACGACGGTTCGACTGAGTGGGCGTCTGACGAGCAGTGCGGGCAATGCCTGTCCCCAACGCCGACAGATCGGTCTCAGTCTTCCCATCTTCAGTCTGACCGAGAATCGCGGTGAGTATCGGAATACGGTCCTGCACGAACTGGCCCACATCATTGCCGGGCCCCGGGTTCAGGCCCATGGACATGAATGGAAATCGATTTTTCTCGAACTGGGTGGCAATGGAAAAAGAACCCATCAGATGCGGGCGAGGGGGCGCCATCGACGTCACCCGGTCCAGTGTGAGAAGTGCAACGAATCCCTTGAAGTCAGTACGCGGCTGAAAAATTCCATCGCCAGGGGCAAGCGGGATTATCTGCATGTGGGATGTGGCGGCATTTTGATTTGCCACGAGGAAACTGATGCAGAGATTGGCGGAGACGGGGAGACCACAAAGCCAGCCGCAGGATGGATCGAGGAACTCTCCAAAAAGTGGCGTCAGGGAACCCTGTTCCGATTTTTCAGCGATACCTAAAAGGGAAGGTCGTCGTCCTCTTTGGAGTCGTCTTTTTTCTTTTTGCGGGGTTTCGGAGTGCGCTTGGAGAAGTCGTGGGTCGACGGGTACTTTTTCCAGCGCTGGGCCATGGAAATCAATTCCACCGCATCGAGAGTCTTGTTTTTTCGATCCGATTCATCGAGATAACCGCTGATAAAAACTTTCATGCGTTTCTTCAGCTTTGAGCTCTTTACCCGTTCCACTTTCAAAACTTCCGTTCCCAGAGAAGTTCCCAGTCGATATCCGTCCACTTCCCTTTCGCGTCCGCTCTCGACCTGCTTCAGGGTTCCGCTGACCCAGGTCAGGCCCTGCTCCTGCAGCTTTTCAGGCACAAAGGGCGGCTTCAGGGATCCGGTGACAATCGCATGAATCTGCACCAGCATCGGCGGGTATCGGGCGCCTCCGGACCCATGCTGTTCAGCCTGTTTCTTGGCCAGGACATGAATCGTTGAACCGGCCTCCACATCCTTGAGGGAAATGAGCGAATGGAGGTCGATGACCGTTTCGTTGCTCAGTGTGACCTGAAGAGTGCCCTTTTTCCCTTTGACTTCGATGATCTGTTGGGCACCCTCGGCTTTGTTGACCTTCTGGATGGTCACCAGACCCGAATAGGGCTTTTCTTCGGCGAAAACGGAGGCGGAACTCGCTCCGATACCCAAAGCGAGAGTGATCCCGAGCCAAAGAAATCCCATGAAGAATCGGGTCATTAGAAGAGTCCCTGGGGCAGGCCCTGATCATCAAGGTCAATGGTCAGCAGGGCCGGCTTCGATCCGAGACCTGGCATCGTCATGATGTCACCGGTCAGGGCGTAGAGGAATCCCGCTCCTGCAGAGAGACGAACATCACGAACCGTCATGCGGAAGTTGTCCGGCGCTCCGATCTTCTTGGGGTCATCGCTGAAGGAGTACTGGGTTTTTGCCATGCAAACGGGCAGGTGACCGAGGCCCAACTTTTCATATTTTTTCATCGCCTTGCGGGCAGCGGGTTTGAAGTCGACTCCATCGGCGCGATAAATCTCGGTGCAGACCTTCTGGATCTTTTCCTTGATCGGCATCTCATCCGGGTAAAGGGTGGAGAATTTTGAGGGGACTTCCTCACAAGCACGAACTACTGCCTCGGCAAGAGCCGCTCCGCCTTCACCACCGCGGGCATGAACGTCCGAGACCACAGCATCAAAGGCTCCGCATTCCTTGGCCAGTTCGATCACTGCGGCGACTTCCGCATCGGAATCGGTGGGGAAGCGGTTGAGGGCAACGACCACGGGAACGCCAAACTTGCCCACATTTTCGATGTGGCGGCGAAGGTTTCCGATGCCTTCTTCGATGGCAGAGACGTCTTCCTTGAGCATCTCTTCCGGAAGCGGCTTTCCTGGAATCACCTTGAAGCGCCCGCTGTGGACTTTCAAAGCACGGATAGTTGCCACGACAACTGCGGCATCCGGTTTCAGGCCGCTGACGCGACATTTGATGTTGAAGAATTTTTCAGCACCCATGTCTGCGCCAAAACCGCTCTCTGTGACGACGTAATCACACAGTTTGAGGGCGATTCGATCGGCGACGATGGAGGAGTTTCCGTGGGCAATATTGGCAAAGGGACCTGTATGTACGAAACAACCGGTCCCTTCGAGGGTCTGCATGAACGTCGGGTGGATCGCATCCTTGAGTACCACCGCCATGGAACCGGCGGCACCCAGATCCTCTGCGGTCACCGGCTCTCCCGCACGGTTGTTGGCGACGATAATGCTACCGAGACGCTTCCGGAGATCGGCGGCGTCTCTGGAGAGACCGAGAATCGCCATCACTTCACTGGCGCTGGTGATATCAAAGCCGGTTTCTCTGGGGACTCCATTTTTGGATCCACCGAGTCCTGTGATGACCTGACGCAGGGTTCGATCGTTGACATCGAGACAACGACGCCAAGTGACTGTGGCGGGGTCGATATCACAGGGGTTGCCCATCAGGATGGAGGTGTCGACCCAGGCCGCGAGCAAGTTGTTGGCCAGGCCCACTGCATGAGTATCTCCGGTCAGGTGAAGGTTGAAGTCCTCCATGGGGATGACCTGGCTGTGACCTCCTCCAGCAGCTCCGCCCTTGATTCCGAAAACAGGGCCCATGGATGGCTGACGAATCGTTGAGACCGCTTTTTTGCCAATGTGATTCAGGCCGAGTCCAAGACCGATGGTGGTGACAGTCTTGCCCTCACCCAACGGAGTCGGATTGATGGCGGTGACATCGATGTACTTGCCATCGGGGCGATCAGAAAGTCGATCGAGAATCGACAGGGGCACCTTGGCCATGAAACGGCCATGGGGGGTCAACTCGGATTCTTCGATTCCGTAATTTGCTGCGATCTCCCGGATGTCCTTCAGGGGGACAGAGCGGGCGATTTCGAGGTCGGAAGATGGGGATTTATCAGCCACCGTGGACTCCTTTTTGAGAAAAGATCAACCACTGAAAGTAGCCGAGAGGCCCCTCAGGATCAACTTTACCCTCAGGAGGGCCACTGAGGCCATTTTGTGGGATCAGCGACTGCGAACGAGGATCTCTTTGTCGATCCCCAATCCGGATCTCACTTCATCCACTTCAGAGATAAAGCGACGGGCATCCTGGGGGTAGCCGGCGGTCGGCTTCAGCTCCGGAAGGTGTTCTGCCCACCAGCGATTGAGCAGAACCATGTGTAACTCACGCAGGTATTTGGCGGTCATGGATGCCAAAGCAGTGCAGAAACTGTGATCTTCACATTCCTTGCGGAAGTGAACTTCAAGAGTCTTGCCAGCGGGATTGTCCGCCCTGTAGGACTGGGCATCCTTGTTTTGCTCGAGAATCTTGAATTGGCAGCCGGGAAAGAGGGGGTAGAGGAATGGACCATACCTCTCTCTTCCACCCAGCCGATCGGTCCAGACCTCAATGCTGTGGCGATCCTCGATCATCCACAGCCAATGCAGGAAGCGACCCATCGCCCAGGCATCGACGGCACCTTTGCTGCCCCGGGAGCTCACCTCGGAGTTGAATTCCTGAACCTCCAGAGGGATCGACCGCACTTCGCCGACCGCCATTCCCGCCGCCTCGAGCCCCCGTTCAAGCTTTCGGCTCTTGCCCGACAAATCGATCGGTTCGGCGGAAAAGGGAAGGGGCAAATCCTGATTCTGGTACCAGGGGTAAAGATCCAGGTAGTCGGATCGACCGGCAGTCAGATGGTCTACCAGTTCACGAAACGTTTTTGGGATTTCTCCACGGTCGATGGTGACAAAGGCGAGGACCGCTTCCTCCAACCGGGTGAGATCCCCTTTACCGGGGCGGTGCAACTTTTTTGAATCTGCAACAGAGATGATGCCCTTTTCCCTGCGACCCGCCCTGCCCAGATTCGGTACCAGATCCCATGGAGCGCTGGGGCATGTACCTTTTTGTGCTTTGAGGGAAACGAATCCGATCACCATGGGCCCAAGCCAGGGCCCATATCCCGCCTCGTCGAGACCTGCGATCCAATGATTTTTGTCGGTCGAAGTCATGCGGTTCCTCCCGTCGATCCGGAACCCTGAAGCCATGGTGGGGAATCGCCGAAGTTCAGCCACTTGCGACGGATTTCCGACAGAACGATGCCACAAGAGGTCGCAACATTGTGTGAATGCTTCGAGCCAAACATCGGAATTTCCACGCTGCCGTCGCATAGGAAGAGCACCTGTTCATCCACGCCCACCACTTCGTGTCCCAGAACGATGGCGAGGGGGTGCGGGAATTCCTGATCGTAGGCGCTCCTGGAATCACGGGTCTGTTCAAGTGCGAGAACGGTAAAGCCATCATTTTGAAGTTTGCGTACCGCGACCGCTGGGTCCTCCATTTGATGCCACTGAATCGTCTCTTCCGCTCCGAGGGAAATTTTCGCGATCTCGGGTCGGGGTGGAGTCGGAGTAATTCCGCAGAGATAGATCTCTTTCACCCCGAAGCCATCCGCGGCCCGAAAGATGGCACCGACATTGGTCAGGCTGCGAATATTGTCGAGTATGAGAACCAAATCAGGCCGGGGGCGCTGTTCTCTGGAATCCGCATCTGCCCGGTGTTGATCGAGGCGTCGTTTGCGGCTCAAGGCTCTCTCCTTTGCGGAAACAGGATTCAGTATCGGGTTTGACCGGGATCAGTGGATCACGGTAACCGGAGAGGGACAGGTCATCGATCCCCGAAAAGCGTGTTAGAGGGACCGGCATGCTTCAGTTAGGATGAGCGATCAGTGGTATTTGACCTTTGTTGCCAGACAAGTGAACTTTTCGGGTTTCAGACCCGCATTCAGGAAATGGGAATTTTTGATGTTTGAACCTCCTCTGTTGAACGCTGCAGAGCAAAGAGTTATGGGCGTGCTGATCGAGAAATCTCTCGCTACACCCCAGTACTACCCTTTGACCCTGAACCAGGTGGTGACTGCCTGTAATCAGAAGTCGAACCGGGATCCGGTGATGTCGATGATGGAAGATGAGGTCGAAGGAATCTTGAATACGCTTGCAAACCGTGGATTGGCGACACAGGTCTTTGCCTCGGGCTCAAGGACAGGGAAATACCGTCAGGAACTGACGGGGATGCTCGAATTGAATGGCCAGGAGATGGCTGTTCTGGCCGAGTTTCTGCTCAGAGGTGCGCAAACGGTCGGTGAGTTGCGCACACGTGCCTCAAGAATGAAAGCCATCCCCGACATGGCAGCCCTCAACGAAGTCTTGCAGGGGCTTGCGGGTAAAGATCAACCTTTGGCTCGTCGTCTGACGCCTCCGGGAATTCAACGGGGAGTTCGTTGGGGCCACCTTTTGCAGGATGCCTCGATGCTCGATGCTGTGGTTGAAAGTGCCCCGGAACCTTCAAGCACCTCCTCGTCGACTTCTTCTCCTTCAATGAATCCTCCGATGAATCCTTCAATGGATCGATTGAGTCAGTTGGAGGAAAAACTGGAGGCTCTCGAAAAGCGGATTGCCCAACTTGAAAACTCACAGCGACTTTGAAGACACATAGCCAGGAGGCAGTGATGTATCCCGGACAAAGTAAAATTGTAGCAGCCAGTTTCCTTCTGCTTCTCGCCTCATGGGGCTTTCCTGTAAAGGTGAGTTCGCAGCAACCCAGACCAGGGACGATTACGTCAGTCACGGTTTACCCGGGAATTGCCAACGTCGAGCGAACAGTGGCATTACCTGATGGAGAGCCCGGGCAGCGTTTGTTGCAACTGGGCCCCTTGCCTTCAAGCCTTCGCGACTCTTCGATTCGTGTAAACACTGAAGGAGAATTGCAGGTCCTGTCGGTCAAGGTTCGTCGATCGAGCGGAGATCCGGTAGAACCGCAACGGCTGAAGGAGCTGCGTGGTCAGATCGCAGAAGCAAAAAAATCTCTTCTTGCCCTTCAGCGACAAGATGAAACCCTTGCTTCCCATCAAGCCCGTTATGAAGGACTGGTCCCGGAGAAACCGGGTTCTTCTGTGAACAGTCCATTGTCAAAGGAAGCATGGAAGGGGTTGACCGAACTGATCCTCAGCGGAATGAAAAACGCGACGGACCAGAGGATCCTGTTGGCACCGAAAATTCTTGTTGCCAAAACCACACTGGAGAAACTTGAGCAGGAGCTGGCAACCTATGAAGTCAACTCCGGGCGAAACAAGGCTGTGATCGAGATCGAGTCATTGGATCTCTCCGGGAAAGGTGGAGTCTTCAGAGTGGAGTACCAGGTCACTGGAGCAATCTGGAAGCCGATTTATCAAGTTCATGTCAAAGAGGATACAGATCAGATCCAACTGAAGAGTTATGCAGAGGTGATTCAGTGGACCGGAGAAGATTGGCCTGCAGTTCCGATGTTTTTTTCGACAAGCCTTCCCGAATCCGGTGCAGAGCCTGGGAGTCTGGCTGCGTTGAAAATTGAACGGCCCCGATTTGTGCAGCCCGAGCCGGTCATGAGCCGTAAGTCCAAACCTCTTGCGAATAACGGTGTCGATTACAAAGAGTCTCCAAGGAGAAGACCCGAACAACTGCAACGGGGGCTTATCCGCGAGCAACCCCAGATTCTCGGCGGATTGTACTTCGATCGGGGAAAGGCGTTCTTCTATGAAGGAGAAGATAAAGCAGGCGCAGTAGCAGAGTTGGATGACCGCGGATTCCTGACCGCTTTCGAAGCGATCCATGCAGAGCAGGTAGAGTCCAATGGGTCACCACATAGACGTCTCTATTCCATCGATACACTTCCCTTCAAGGCTGTTCACCGGTGTGTTCCCGAATTGAAGACCGCCGTCTTTCGCCGCCTGGTGCTTTCGTTGAATGGGGAAGAGCCACTTCTGGCAGGAGAAGTTTCAGTTTTTGCCGGTCAAAATTATCTGGGAATGGCCCGTATCGAAAACACTGTTGCTCCCGGTGAAGAATGGGCACTGGATCTCGGAACGATGGATCAGATCGTTGTGAGCAGAAACACTGTGGAGTCAGAAGAAACCAGAGGATTACTGAGCAGGCTGACTGAGTACCGGACAGAGACGAGATTGAAGCTGGAGAACTACGGAGATTCAGTGGAAACGATCGAGATTCTTGAACGAATCCCTGTCAGCGACGACGAATCGGTCACTATCGAGATCGACAAAGCAAAAACAGAACCAGCACCACAAAATCTTAAACCCGTGGATGGAATACTGCGCTGGAGCGTGACTGTCGAACCGGGAAAGTCCCGAGAACTTCGTTTGAATTGGACGATGCAGATACCCAAGGACAAGGTCCTCATGCGCCGGGAAGCACCTGGGCGATTGGGGGGTGATTAATGTTACTTCAAACGTTCTTCAGCCGTCTTTCGGGGATCCTTCTAAAAACCATTCTCGTGACATCGCTGACCACAGGTTTTTCTTCTGTGACCCCGGCACAGGAGGCCAAACCCGTCGAGATTGACAAGCCTCATGCGGTGACAGTTTTTGAAAACCGGGCAAGGGTGACACGTCAACGAAATCTGGATTTGACCGCTGGTCTTCATCAGGTGGTTTTCCGAAAGCTGCCAGCGGAATTGAATCCAGGCAGTCTGAGAGCCATGGTTGCCGATGCGGCCAAGGAGAAGGCACTCATTCTTGGGGTGCAACTCGAAGAAGAGTTTCCGCTGAAGGTCAATCATGTGCAGGAAGCGGAACTGTTGGAGAAATTGGAAAAGGTCGGTGAACGACTGAGTGTGAATCAGGGGAAAAGGCAGATCGCGGATCTTCGAACTCGTGTTCTGAAACGTTATTCAGAGATTCTTCGAGCCGTCGTCTCTGCCCCCGCAGGTGATCCCCAGCGCCCCCTGTGGAGTTTGCAGGAAGTCAGTGAGATCCAGCAGTGGCTGTTCACCAATGAGGTGGAAAACTCTGAAGAGATCGATTTGCTTCAACGGGAGCGTGAATCCCTGCAGCGTGAGCGAAAGGATCTGTTGGCGGATCTCAGGCGATATCAAAGCGAGGCCAGAAGAAGTTACTGGATCGCCTCTGTAACCTGCCAGGTTTTGGAGGATTGTGCGCTCGATTTGAATCTCTCTTATGACGTGCCCTCGGCGCGTTGGAAACCGGTACACGAAGCCCGTCTGGATGATTCAACTGGAAAGGTGACATGGAAACAGGGCGCACAAGTGACCCAGTCTTCAGGGGAAGACTGGTCCTCGGTAGAGTTGACACTTTCTACTTTGCGCTCTTCGTTGGGACTGAGTGTGGGCCAACTGATTCCAATTGAAGTTTCACTGGCTGAAAGAACGGTAGACAGGGATGCACAAGTGGTCTCAGCACCCGCAGAGGCTTCCATAGACTCCGAATCATTCCAGGGGAGAAGTGGAGAGACCTTCGACGATTCCCGAAGTGCAGATCCATCCGGTTGGGCAGCCCCGGTGATGGAAACCGGTTTTGGTGGGGTCGTTTCTTTCCGAATCCAAACTCCGTCCGACGTGCCTTCTGATGGAAGTGCTCACGCTGTTGAAATCCATTCCTGGGAAGCAGAGGCGGAGCTCTCCTATGAAGCAATTCCTGTATTGGGGGCAGGTGTCTATAGAAAGGCCCAATTGGTTCAACCAGGGCCTGGTCTATTGCTCAAAGGTGAAGTCCAGTGCTTCCGATCCGGCACTTATGTGGGGTTGGGAAATGTGGAGACCACCGCTGCCGGTCAGAAGTTCGTCCAGTTCTTCGGTTTTGAGGGACGACTCAAGCTTCATGTGCAGAATTTGGGAGAAATCCGATCGCCATCGGGATCGGCCTTTTCCCGGCCCCGGTTTGAGAAGAAATCACTTTATGCAGTGACCTCGTACCTTGATAAGCCCGCCGTCATCGAACTTGTTTCCAGGATTCCTGTCAGTCTGGTGGAAGAGTTGGAGATCGATCTGGGAGAGGAAACCGAACCCAAACCGGAGATCAGTCGTGATGGGATTTGTCGATGGAATCTTCAGATTCCCGCGGGGGGACGCAAAGAGGTGATTTTCCATTGGACCGCGACAGCGGACAAGGACAGTAGCGACCTTCTGGATCTACTGAATTGAGTATCGATGAGAAAATCCGTTCTTTTCTGGAATCAGAAGGGCGGGAAAAGAAACAGATCCTGAAAGAGCTGCTGGGGGAATCACTCACACAGGAGCAGGTGAAGGCATTGGCCCCTGCTATTCGGGACCCGAGCCCCAGAGTGAGTTCCCGTATCACTTCGCTTTTGGCGCGCTGGCATTTAAGGGACCTGTTTGAAGAACAACTCAGTGGACTGAAACCGGGAAAGCAATCCCTGTTGCGAAACCACTTCAGCAAAATTTCACAAAAGGCGAAGGAAGGCTGAGCGGCCAGATTGATCAGGCGAGGGGCAGATTCCGGGAATCAAAGCCCACGATCTTCGGTTCCGCCATTCTCTTCACCGCGATGCTCTTCGAATTCATCGGGGCTGATCTCTTCCATCAGGACGGCTTCCACATCAGCGGTTCCGAGGATTTCAGTTCTGTTGAAGACCACTTCCCAGGTGTAGCGACCCGGCTCGGGAAATTCCATGGGTGGGAGTTCGAAGATGCACTCGTGATGTTCCCGTCGATCGTCATGGTAGATCTCGAACTCTGGACTCTCTTCAAGAATCATGTCGTCGACGAGTCTTTTGAACCGGAAAGAAATTTTGTGCAGTCCGGAGAAATCACTCAGGTTGATGTAGAGGGTGGCCGGTGCATATTCTGCCGGAAATTCTGCCAGGCGAACCTTGTTGAAGGTTCCCGCAAGTACGCACTTGGTTGAGTCGTCATCCTTGTAGACTCGATCACACAGAAGAATGGCCTGCACAAGGGGTACGAGGGGTTTCGTCAAGAAGTCCTTCTTCCGGTGGCATGTCTCAAAACACAGAATCATGTTTGCGGCATCACGGTCGCGGTCAGGTCCCTGTGATCAATCGATCGTACCAAGATTCGCGGATGTCCCGAAGTGTTCCATCCCAAATTACTGTGATCAGCCCGGTGTATCCACCCCGGGAAATGGCGCAACCCGCTCTCCTTGACCCTGATGGAGCAGGGTCTCATGATAGAAAACGCCGTATACCCCATTGCAGGTTCCCCATTACCGGGAGCCAGAGTGGGGAGAAACAGGAGGGGCTACTGTGAGAGTGGTATCAGTCAGGGAAACAGCCTGGTTGAATGCCGCCCCTGAAAAGGTCTGGTCACACCTGACAGATCTGGCTTCATGGCAAGATTGGTGTCATGCGGTGAAGGTTTCCGGCCCGGGAAATCTGCGGGACCTGACCCCTGGAGTCCACTGGAAACTGGATTGGGAGCTCCGGCCTCCAGCACCCCTCCGGGGCGGAGCGATCGCATTGCTGAAAGATCCTGAGGAAGTTCGCTTTCGAAAGGTCGGTCATTTCCTGAATCTCGGTCATCTCCTGAATCGCAAGGGAGCTGATTGGTCTTCCGTGCGAAATGATAGGGGAAGCAGCAACGGAGGGTCGGAGAAGGATTGCTACCAGTTGGTCTGGACTTCAGGCTGGGGGCCCTTGCGGAGTGATGCATGTATCAGTCTGGGGCATGATGCTTCAGGAACATGGGTGGAATTTTTGGTCAGTTGGCAGGGGTGGAGCGCCTGGCTTGTGGGTTTGGGTCAAGGCAAAGCTCTTTCCTTGTGTGCCGAATGCCAGAGGAAGTGGCTTGCGGATTTGCAGGTCAGTATGGAACAGATTGGAAGCTACGGATGAGTGCCCCAATGACACCTCTGAGAACACTCTGGTATATGGGTGCCAAAACCCGGTTGTGTGAGGAATTTATCGACGGTGCAGTCAGGGATCTGGTCTCTCCGGGTGCGACGATACTGGACGCATGTTCCGGGACTGGCGCTGTGGGACGCTGGTTTGCTGGGGACTATCGTGTTCTGGCCAATGACGCCCAAGAATTTTCCTCAGTGATTGCTCGAGCCCATTTGGAAGTGTCCGAAGATTGGGCCAAAGGATTGGATCGGCTCGAGCCTGAATCAGACCTGGCTGAAGCCCGGGATCGTAATGTCGAAGCCCTTGAAAACCTTTACGCCGAATCCCTGACCCGAGAAGCGGAACTCCTCGACCAACTGCTCACGACTGATCCGATAGAGGGCGCGCTTTTGACAGAGTATCGCCAATTCTGTTCACTTGTCCCTGTGCCATTTCAGAATCCGCAAAAGGATCTGCAGGACGATCCTTACTCAAAGATTCGGCCGCTTCTTCCCGAATTATTGAGTGAGAGACGAAGTGCAAGAGAGGCGTTGCCCGCGCTGATGTGTGTCGCCTACTGGGGTCAGGTGTACTTTGGAATCAGGCAAGCCATCACCATCGATTCTATCCGTCAGGCGATAATTGAGATCCCAATGGAGTCTGACTTTTCGCATGAGAAGAAATCCATCTATCTGGCAGCCTTGCTTCATGCCGTCTCTGTGAGTACCTCGGGAACCAGTCACTTTGCGCAGCCTCGATCTGTGGAGAAGGACAAGGAGTTGGTGGCTGTTGCAAAGAGAAGATCGATCGACATCGAAGAGCAGTTTGAGTTGGCACTGGATGCCATTCGCCGTGAAGTTCTGGAGCGACCAAGATTGTCCGGTAACCGGGTTTTCTGCTCCGACGTTCTCAAGTTGTTGGGAGAAGATAGCCCTCTGGATACTGAGAAAGTGGATCTCGTGTATCTTGATCCCCCCTATACCTCAGACAACTACAGTCGCTTCTATCATGTACTGGAAACACTCGCCCGATACGATTATCCGGAGCTCCAATGCAGGGGCGATGAACTGACCAAGGGAAGATATCCAATTAGGGAGACCCGCTTCACTTCTGATTTTTGCAGTGGATCGCAAGTGGAAGAGGCATTTCGAAAAGTCGCCAAAGGTTGTGTCAGCAGGGGAGCAAGCCTGTTGATTTCATATTCCGGTGATACCGGCTTGTTGACAAAAAAATGGACTCGCGAAGGACATTCACAACCGGTTGCCCAAATGCGCGATCTCCTGTTGGAGTACTTCAATACTGTCGAAGTCCGAGAGCAAAAGTTAATGCACTCTGGACAAGGTGATACCAACAAAGCCGTGCAGGAACTTCTCCTGCTTTGTGAGGTCTAGGCATTGCGCTGGCTGGGTAACAAAGGCCCTCTTCTCGCTGAAATCCACGCTGCAGCCCTGAAAGCAGGATTCAAGGGTGGGACAGTGTGCGATCTGTTTGCGGGGAGTGGTTCTGTAGGACGGTTTTTTCGTGCCCAGGGCTGCAGGGTTTTGTCGACCGATTTGATGAATTGTTCCCACGTTTTTCAGAAGGCGTATCTTGAATCGGATGGGGCACCCCGATTTGAGGGATTGAAACAGTATTGGGAGCAACTGTCTCCGGCTCCTCAAGCGAGACTCGCAAACCTTGAAGAGAAAACAGGGGAATCCTGGATTCCCTTCTTGAAGCTGCTTCGATATTTGGAGGAGGGACTCCCCCCTGAAGAAGGAATGCTATACCGCCAGTTTTCTGCCGCGGGGGAAGCGCAGAGGAATTACCTCTCACCGGAAAATGCGGCACGACTCGACGGAATACTGAATCAGTTGCGAGCTTGGAGAATCTCCGCTTCCCTGACTGAAAACGAGTTATGCATCCTTCTTGCAAGTTGCATCGATGCTGCGGACAGAGTTGCCAACATCTCGGGCACTTACGGTGCATATCTCAAGAAAATGCAGGGGAGTGCCATGCGATCTCTGGAGTTGCGTATCCCCGCACTCGTAACAGGGCCGGTTGGAGTGGCTCACCGTGAAGATGCGCTGGAGTGGATCTCCTCAGTCGAGTGCGAGTTACTCTACGTAGATCCCCCCTATAATCAGCGTCAGTATCCAGCGAATTATCATCTTCCCGAAATCATTTCTCTTTTGCCCTTCGAGGATTCAGAACAACGTCTCGAAGATTCCATCTATGGAAAAACGGGGTTGATTCCCTGGAAAGACAAGGCTTCTCCACTTTGTAGCCGAAGAGGAGAAGAGTGCTTCCAGTCAATGCGTCAAATGCTGAAAGAAGCGAAGGCTGACATAGTTGTCTTCTCATACAGCGAAGAAGGTATTTTGAATCGATCCGAGTTGGAGCAGATTCTTCAGGAATGGTCAGGAACCGGGGGGGCATCTTCGCTGACACTGATGGAAATTCCGTATCGCAGGTTTCGTAGCGATGCGCACAAACCGCAAGAGCCCGGTGTGCAGAAGCGAACCTTCCGTCCAGCACCTGGCAGGTCCGCCGATGAAGTTCATGAATGGTTGTTTGTTGCCACCCGGGACCGAAGTGAGGAAGCAGTGGTGGATCCTTCATGAATGTCCGTATTCTGGAATCTGTGGCTTTCTTCTATGCCGCTTTGGCAGTGATTTGCGCAGCGATGGGCGCACACCTGTTGAAGGACCAGTGGCACGATGCAGATGCTCCCAGGCAGTTTGCGACGGCAACGAGAATTCTGTTTTGGCATTCGATCGGGATCTGGATTTGTTGTTCAGCGAAGCCGGTTATGCTTTTTCAGGGTGTCATGATGGCCGCCTCTACTGCAGTTTTTTGTGGAGCTGTCTACATGCTGGCTCTGGGAGGGGCGTCATTCTGGGGAGCGGTCGCCCCCGTCGGCGGATTTGGAATGATCATGAGTTGGTTGAGTATGGCGGTATCAAGAATCCGACTTAAATCCAGTTGATTTTTTTTGTAAGCCTTTGCACTTATTGATCTTGTGGGCGCTCGAGGGGTTCTGGACGGGTTGATTTGAATTTTGCATTGGTTGGTCGCACCGTGTCATGCCACCGGTTACATTAGGTACATGTGACAGGGAATAACTTATTTAAAGTTCTGGTTCGAGCGGCCAAGGCGAGGAACCCAGAGCTTATTATCTTAATGCCATACTTATATAGGAACTCAAGGTGGAGATTTTTAGACACCTGACTTTCCGGATTAAATCTTTTTTGAATTGCCTATTGGATCAGGTTTTTCCAAAAACGCATGGAGTAGATCCACGAGTTCTTCAGAACAATTCTTTGCGGGTTCTGTCGATCTTGGTGGCTACAACTGTATTCACTCCCTGCTCGGACTCACTGCTTGCCTCATCGCTCACTCTTCAAAAAACGGGCAAGGGGCCATCTGCAGATTCTCTCTCTTCTGCAGCTCTGGCAGATGCGACTTTACATCTTGGGGAGGCGACAGCCGCAACTCTTGAACTTGAATGGGTGCGGGAATTACCCGGCAGGGGAGTTGTAATGGCATGGTCTCAGGCGATCGGCGGAGTGCCGGTTCGCGAGGCTGTCGGTAGAATGTGGATGGTCCAAGCTGACAATGGTCAATGGTTCTGTCAGTACCGGGCTTTTGTGGTAGTGAAATGGCAAGAGGCACACTCAGAATCTGATCTCTATTCCCCCAGTTTGCTCGATCCCGAGGCGGACTTTCCGGAGCGCAAATGGAGCACGCCCAAACTGGAATATATTCGGGGCGAAGGTGAGCATGCCGAGCTGGTATGGGTTCTTTACGGCAGTTCCATCGATGAAAGTCTCCATAGCACCTTGAGAGTGGACTATTCCGCACTGAATGGGCAAAGAATCGCTGCAGAGGAAATCGTTTGCTCTCTCGATGTCAGTGGTTCGATCTTTGCCGAGCGGACTTCTGGAACTGGGCCTCAGGGAAGTGCCGGCACCAGCATCCAATCGATCAGCGGAGTCCGGCTGACCGGTGGGGGAGACACGACCCATGCGAGTGTGAATGGCGATTACTCCCTGATTTCTTCCCAAAGCAGTTTCACTGTACTGGCGGAATTGCAGGGAGAATGGGGAGGGGTCAGCAGTCAAATCGCTCCAGCCATGACAGTTTCTGAGCAAGCCTCAGGGCCGACTCAGGATCTGGTTTTCAATGGCGGCGGGGATCCCAATCTCATCGCCCAGTTAAATGCTTTCCACTACGTCGATCAGGGGTATCGACTCTTTATGGAATCTGCAGGTGGCTTTCCCGCAATGTCATCGCCAGTCAGTGCGACGACGGGGATGTCTGGAACTTGCAATGCTTACTACGACCCATCTCAACAACTTCTACGCTTTCTGCGTGCGGGTGGAGGTTGTGTCGATAGCGCTTACTCAAGTGTTGTATTGCATGAGTTCGGGCACCACGTCGTCAATTCTCTGAATCTTTCTCAGGGTGCGTTTGGTGAAGGATACGGTGACGCTCTGGCAATCGTGTACCTTCAAGAAGGTATTATTGGCAGGGACTTTTCAGGGCCTGGAAATCATGTTCGAAATGTTTCCGGTTCATCTGTGACAGTTCCGTGTGGTTCCAGTATCCATTTCTGCGGTCAGGCGCTGGGGAAATTTTGGTTCAATTTGGGAAACAACCTGCGAGCAGATCTTGGCACGACCGCTGGACAACAGGTGCTTGAAGAGTTGTTTGTCGATTGGTCAGCCCTGACCTTGGGTGGAATCAATGGTTATCCAATTCGTGATGAGATGATTTTGGAAGTCTTGACAGCGGATGACGATGACGGAGATCTGAACAATGGCTCTCCCAACTGGAATCAAATCTGTTCAGCAGCAGATGCCGGTGGATTGGCTTGTCCAGATTTAGCCACACTGACTTTGACGCTCATTGAAGGCCCGGCTGACTTGATGTCTCCGCAAGTGGACCAGCCTGTCGTTGTTAACTGGCAAACGATTTCGTCTACTCCCGCTCCCGGAGAATC
>CAJXMG010000006.1 GCA_913056395.1 uncultured bacterium
AACAACACTCGAGGCAGCATCGAAGACGGACTTGCTTCCTTGTCCAGCCTGCTACAAAAACTTGATTCTGGCCAAGGAATCTTTGGTGGTCTGTTGACCAGTGACAAAGCCAAAACCCAGTTTCTCAACTCTGTTGAAAATCTGGAGATCCTGACCGCAAGACTCAAGGCCGGTGAGGGTCTCGTCGGATCACTGCTCCTGGAGGGATCTGATCAACAGGTTCAATTTAATCGTGTCATCAGCAGACTCGACTCCGAATTGGGAGCCATCGAAGCCGGTGAGGGAACGCTGGGACTCCTTCTCAAAGACCCTGAAACCCGCGAAAATCTCAAAAGGACGATCGCTGACTTGACCGTATCTGTCGACGCAATAGCCGATGCCCGGGGACTTCTCGGAGCATTCATTCATGACGAAGAGTTTGTCACCACAGTGAAAGAATCACTACTGTCAATTCGCAAGGCCACGGAAGAGCTGGGACCGGATGGCGCCGGTATGCTTGCACGCCTGATTCACAGCAAAAAACTCGGTGACGATGTTGCCTCAGCAATCGCAGCAATTTCCCAAATCAGTCAGGACATCAATAATGGTCCAGGTACCTTGTACAGCCTGATCAAGGATCCCAGCCTCTTCAATGATGCGAGGGAGACCTTGACCCTCTTGCGTGATTCCACTGAAGACTTGCGTGAACAAGAGCCGGTGACCGCTTTCTTCAGCATTCTCTTCGCACCTTTCTAAGGGGTTTCAATGGAGTGGTTTTATGCGATTTCCTCTTTACTGGCAGGTCTCCTGCTACTCATGTTTGCTGGAGATTGGCTGATCGCCGCAGCGGTCAATCTTGGAAGTCGCTGGAATCTCTCCCCCATCTTCATGGGGACGACTGTCGTTGCTGCGGGTACTTCCCTTCCTGAACTTGTCGTAGCCGTCATTGCCCAGGTAGAGGGCAGTTCCGGATTGACTCTGGGAAATGTGATCGGCAGCAACATCTTCAATATTGGAGTCGTTCTGGGGCTGGTCTTCATCTGGAAGGATCAAAAAGGGCTCGTCGGAGGCAAGACGGAAATCAGGGTTCTCACACTGCTCACGCTTGGATTTCTTGGACTGATCTATGGAATGCAGGATGACGCGGGAGTGGCCAATCTGGGCCTCATACAAGGAAGTGTGTTTCTACTGATTTTCGCAGTGTTACTGGTCTTGAACTTTTTACGGGGTAGGGCTCAGGGAGCAGGTAGCGAAATTGACGAACTCCTTGCGGATGAAAGTACTTTCAAAACTTACCTGAAACTGATTGCTGGAATGCTCGGCCTATGGATCGGAGCAGACCTGCTCGTGTCTGGAGCCAGTCATCTCGCCCAACTGATGGGGATCAGTGAAACCGTCGTAGGTCTGACCGTTGTCGCCGCGGGAACCGGTGCACCTGAACTCTTCGCCTCTATCGTCGCTCTCAGAAAAGGCTCTACCGGAATCGCCCTGGGCAATATTGTCGGCTCGAACATCTTCAATACGATTGCCATCATCGGAGCAGCATCTGTTGTTGCCCCCCTCCCCTTGAACATCAGTGCTCTCTCCGTGGATTTGATCGTGATGGCTGCCATGACAGGTTTGCTGGTCATGCTTGGCACACTGATCAAGGGCAGGTTGCCCGTAAAAGCTGCCGGAGTATTGCTTTTTGGAACATACTGTTGGTGGTTGATTCAGCTGATCTGATTTGAGCGGCGCTGAACAGTTTCAGTTACCGAGCTCATAGGGCTCCACATGGATCACGACATCGTGAATGCCCGGGATCTCAGCCCTCAATCGATCTTCGACCTTGTGGGCAATCTCATGTGCGGACTCAAGGCTCAGATCCGAATCAAGTTGAATACTCAGATCCACAAAGATACCGCTGCCAAATCCTCGACTCCGAACATCCCTGACCAATCGGACCTCCGGAAATCCCTCCACCCTGCGAATGATCTCTGAGGCAGGCAATGGGGCCTTGTCGGCAAGGATACCCGCTGATTGCAAAGCGATCAGAACTCCGGAACGGGCTATCGCCAGTCCAATACAAAGAGCCACGATGGCATCCACTTCCGGATAGCCCATATCCAGCGCGATGACTGCCAACAGAGCTCCCAGAGTGGCAAGGAAATCGGATCGGGTGTGTTCACTATCCGCATGGAGAATAGCGCTGGAAAGCTCACGAGCCTTCTTTCTCTGCCAGTGCTGCAACAGATAGGTCACAACCAACGTCAAGCCAAGAAGAGGGTATCCCCATGAAAATGCTTCATGCACTTCGCTGGACTGCCAGCGCTCCATCGCCTCGCCAACGATGTTGAATGCTGCGATGAAGAGCAACAGAGAAATCCCCATCGACGAGAAGATTTCAAATTTTTGATGACCGTAGGGGTGATCTTCATCGGGAGGAGCAGCTGAGATTCGGATACCGACAAGGCCTACCAGGTTACTCGAAGCATCCAGCAGCGAGTGATAGCCGTCTGCAATCACCGAGGCCAATCCACTCATGAATCCGAAGACGAGCTTGCAGACAGCAACGATGAGGTTGGCCCCCAATGTCAGCCACAATACTCTCGAAACTGCCGCGGAATGCTGGGTCAAAACCGAGCCCCCTACTCGACCAGTCTGCGGAATCTCACACTCAAGACCTGCACGGATGCGATACTCAACTCGTCCGATCCAATTCTGCGGATATCAGACTCAAGGGCCCCAAAGCTGGGATTGGCACGCAACTCACGGATGCTTTCCTCGATCCAGCCCGGAGTCTGGGAGTCGGGGTTCGACTCACAAATTCTGGCAACCAGGGCCCACAATCCATCCAGAATCGTATTTCGGAGAATACGCATCGAAAGTGAATCCCAGCGACCGGAAAGAACAGATTCATCGCACTTGCGAACCAACGGATGTAATCCACTCTCGTTACCCAACAGATAATAAAGTCGGGCTACGTGGTCCACTCTCAGACTGTAAGTATTACTGACATCCAAAATTCTCACACCAGCAGTCAGGTATTCGAACTTGGCAAGTCTGGTCGCCAGATCTTCCGGAAACCCTGCCCCCACAGCCTCGTTGACGTAGGCATTGAACCGTTCATGTTCCGGGAGGGCCAAACAAGATGGGATCGACTGTTCGTATTCTTCCAAAGGGCTGACGCCCTCGAGAATCAAAGACTGAATCCTTTGAAGTCGATCATCATCATGAGTGCTGAGCAACCACGCCGCAGCCCGGCGTAGACATTCCTCGATCCTTACCAGAGCCTGATCCGCGGTCTCAGAATCCATCTCGGTCAGTGCGTAGATTGCCCTGCGCATCTTTTCTGCGCCCACCAGATCGTCTGCGACCAGATAAGCCTGAGCAACATGCCCTACGGATCGACCCGTTTCTCGCTCCATATCGGTGAAGAAAGAGGAGCCAGCCCTGTTGATAATCCGGTTGGTTGCCACAGTCATGGCGATTTCCCGTTTGAGTTGGTGCTGTCGAACCGCTTCGGGGAATCTATCTCTGACCGCTTCTGGGAAGTAATCGAAGAGCAACCTTTCCTCATCGATCCTTCCCACAGGCTGCTTTAGCAATCTGCGGTATACATCCATCTTTGCGTGAGCAGCGATAACCGCAAGTTCAGGACGAGTCAGAGACTGTCCCTCTGCATGACGCTTGGCCAATTCTTCTGGAGTCGGCAAGAACTGCTCTGATCGATTGAGGATTTCACGGTCTTCCAGAACAGAGATCGTGCGCTCAAACGAGAAGGGATCGCTGTGACTCCGGATTTCATCAAGTCCCAACAGGAGTCCCTGCTCACGGTTGTTTTCCAGAACCAACTCACATACTTCGTCCTGAACTTCCTCAAGCACTGCATTCCGCTCTTCGAAATTCAATCTTCCCGTACGGACTTCCTGTGAAAGCAAGGTCTTCAGATTGACCTCGTGGTCTGAACAATCCACACCGCCGGAGTTATCGATGAAGTCCGTATTGAGCATGGTGCCTTGACTGGAAATTTGAATCCGACCCTTGGGAGTGACACCAAGGTTACCCCCTTCGACAAGCATGCGGCATCTCACGGAGGAAGCGGGAATCCTGCAGGCACTGTTCGCCGGATCACCCACGTCCTGGTCTCGTTCTTCATCCGCCCGGATATAGGTACCGATTCCACCATTGAAGACCATATCCACCGGCAATTTGAGGATCGCCTGAATGATCTGGTCCGGCGTGAAAGATTCTTCCGCGGGCAGCTCCAACAATTCGCGCGAGATCTCAGGCAGATCAATGGTCTTCAGTGTTCTGTCAAAGACTCCGCCTCCCTGAGAGATCAGGTCCGTGTTGTAGTCGGACCAGTTTGATCGCTGAAGGTTAAAAAGCCTGCAGCGCTCGGCGTAGGAGGTTTCAAGATCGGGGTTCGGGTCGATGAAAATGTGTAAATGATTGAAAGCGGCGAGTAACTTTCCTTTTTTGGCGAGTATCATTCCGTTTCCAAAAACGTCGCCACTCATGTCACCGATTCCTACTACGGAATAAGGTGTCTCTTCCTCGCGGATTCCCAATCTGCGGAAGTGAATCTTTGCTTCTTCCCATGCTCCGCGGGCAGTGATGGCCAATTCCTTGTGGTCGTATCCGTGCTTGCCTCCGGAAGCGAAAGCGTCATCCAGCCAGAAACCATGCTCTTCTGAGATGGAGTTGGCAGTATCAGAGAGATGGGCCGTTCCCTTGTCTGCTGCAACCACGAGATAGGGATCTTCACCATCCCAGCAGATGATGTTTTCAGGGTGCTCGACCTTACCGTCGATCACATTGTCGGTGATTTTGAGAAGGCCCTTGATGAAAAGTCTGTAGACCCGATCCGCCTGCTCCCGACGCTCCTGTCGATTACCTGCAGGCTTCCGCAGAACAAATCCACCCTTGGCCCCCACAGGAACAATCAGCACGTTTTTGACCATTTGAGTCTGCTGGAGACCGTAGACCTCAGTCCTGAAATCGGTCACCCGATCGGACCAGCGCAGTCCACCCCGCGCGAGAGGTCCCCCACGCAAATGGATTCCCTCCACTTCAGGATGATGGACATAGATTTCACGCCACGGTCGGGGCTGTGGACCATGGGGAAGAGCCCCGGATTGGTATTTGTAGGCTTGAAGTGCGGGATCTGTTTCCAGATACCGTGTCGTTCTGAGGGTCGCCCGAAAGACTTCGATGATCTTTCTGAGGAACTGGTCCTGGGCACTGGAACGGACCTCGATCAGCGCTCTTTGCAGATCTTCGTAGACTTCCTGTGCTTGCTGTTTCCTGCTCTTGAGATCCAGTCCCAAGGCTGGGTTAAACCTCAATGAATAGTAATAAAGGAGGCTTTTGGTGATTTCCTGATGTTGGCACAGTGTATCGGAAGCAAACGCCACCGTGGTCGACAATCCCAACTGATGCATGAAGTGCAATTGGTTGCGGATTAATTCCACATCTTCATGGCACAGCCCGGTTTCAATCACCAGACGATCGAGTCCATCACTGCTTCCACCTTCCAGAAAAATGCTTCTGAGAGCGGAGAGGAATTCGGTCTTGTTTCGAATCAGTGGATGCTGGTCGTCATAGATTCCATGAACCTGGAATGTATCAATGGTGAAGACGTCCCCTGAACTGGGGCGAACACGGTATGCATTTTGATCGACAATGCTGATTCCGAAATTGTCCAGAATCGGCAACGTGGTCGACAGGAGTTGATTTTTCCGTTGGTAAAGCCTGATTCTTGCGGAGTTTTTACTGACATCGTCTTCTGTTCTGAAGAGATTGAACTCCATTTCAGGACCGGTATCAGAACGGACCCTTTCGAGACAGGTTGCGTCCACAAAAGCTTCATGAGGACTGTGAAGTACCTGATACTCCTGAGGAAACGCATCCCTGTATCTCATGAAGAGTGCGTCAGAGTCCTCCTCGGAAACCGATTCAAGATATCGATGAAACCGCTCAGACCACGTTCCGGTCAGCAATTTCACCTGCTCCTGGATCACCGATTCTTCAACGTCGGCCAAGGCATCGGTTGCTGTGAGGAAGAACGACAAAAGCACCGTTCCATGTTTTCCGATGTGGAATCTTGAGTCGGAATAGTTCGCGCCCATGGATTCGACCAGAATCTTTTCAATCCCTGACCGCTGCTCTTCCGAATATCCTTCACGTGGTGTGATGAGAAAGTACAACCCGCGCCGGCGATCGGACCCCATCACCATGTGACCGTGGATCTCCCTCGATCTCTCAACGTAGTGGATCGCCTGAATCACACCCTCGATTTCCCCATTTCCAGCCTCGAAGAGAAACTCGACAGGGATTGAATTGAATGCGGTTTCATAAGATTTGTACCGCAATCCTCCCTTGGGGAATGGGTGCTGTGAAACCACCTCTTCCAGTTTTTCACGTACAAAGGGGATTCTTACTCCGGGGACCTGAAGAGCCTTGAAGGTGAACAAACCCCAGATATGAACAAACTGGAATTCTCCATCCGGTCCCTCCTCCAGAAGGAGAAAGTGGTCCAGCTTTCCTTTTCTGTGAACGAGAGATTCCTCAAAGCCTTTGAAAGCGATCAGCCTGCCTTTGGGGCAGTCTTCCGATTGAAGCGTCACCTGCCCTTGCTGCAGGATCTCCCTGTCACTCGACTCTGCAGATTCGATTCCCAGTTGAAGGGAATCCGCTGACTGAGCTCTTCCCCCCCACCTCTCGACCCCGAAAAAGACAAAGTTGTCCAACAACAACCACTCCAGAAGTTCACGGGTCTCAACCATATTCTGCTGAGAGTTTTTGCTGGAGAGCTTGCGGATGTTGCGAATCGAATCCTGGATCACTGCTTTCATGCGTTTGTAATCGCGAACGATGACAAAAGCCTGCTCCAGCCGCATTTGAATTTCAGCTTGGAGAGTCGCCAAGAGCTCGTCGTCAGAAGATTGAGCCACCTCGAAGTGACAGATGATTTCATCGACGGCCGCAGAATCGGTTCCATCGATGGCCCGAACTCGCCCGTTCTGGTTTCGAATCACCGGAGCACTGGCTGAGTGCTTACTGACCACAGCCAAAGAGTGGGTTTCCAAAATCAACTGGATCGTGTCAACGACGAAGGGTTGATCCTTGCACACCACGTCGATGAAGGTACTTGCAGATTTCCTGCCACTTTTTTTCTCGGAAGTAATCCTGACCAGTATCTGATCTTTCTGACGATCGAGGAACAGGTTGAAGGTTGCCAGCAGATCGCCGGCAAGACGGCGCAGGACGCTCTCATCGTCGAGTTCATCCAGAACTGCGTCATATTGCTCAAGAAAGTCCCTGAGCAAGGGAGCAAGCTTGTCATCCACGACATGGGAATCTGCTGGATCAACGAGCCCCGCAAGGCGTCCCTGAAAGCGATTATTGCTGTCACCATTCTGCATCGAGTCCCCCGAGATCCAACTTTGGTCACGAAAGGAACCGGCGGTCCTGGAGAAATCTGACAAACCCCACCGGTCTTACCTTTGCTTATATCGATTTCTGCCTAATTCTGGGAGGGAATTGACCGATAATTGTGGCCCATATTCCGAGATTTCCACCTCTGGAAGAGCCCTCAGGACATGATATCCACGTCGGAAGGAAGAGGATCCAGATGAACTCCGAATCGCCCCCCAAACCCGAACCACAGCCTGTGGGCCAGACCTCTCGCCCACTCTTCAAAATGATCGGTTGTGCCACCGTTCTGATCCTGACTCTGGGGGTGGGTTTACTGATTGCCCTGTGGATGGTGACCTCAGGGGGGCTCCCTAGGGAGCCGCTGCCAATGCCCCCCATCGAAACGGTCGCTGATCCTGTGGATGTTCCACAAGAGTGGTACAGCGGAGGTGTCGAAGTCACAGCGGGTTCGGACTCATGGAATCTGACGATTCAACGTTGGATCGAAGAGGGAATCGAATCCGGAAAGCTGGCTGTGGGAAGCGGCTTTCACTGTATCAGTGCTCCGGATGGATCACTCTCCCTCAGGGTCAGCCTCGGTATCCCTGAAGACGCGGAAGATCAGGATTATCTGAAACGGGGCCGCTTTCTCAACTTCACCATGACCGGAGAATTCCGGATTCTCAACAAAGTCGTCGAAAGCGTTCGCCTGGATGAGTACAGCTGGGGATTCATCTACACGCAACAACCTGGAGAAGTCATCGAGGAAGAGGCCGCCAAAAAAATCGTCGACAGGATTCTCCAGCAAGTCGGTGAGCTGGGATTTTTACCCCTCGAGATCGAAAACCTCACCCATACCCCGGGCGGAGTGACGCTTAAACTGTCACCCCGTCAATGAATCAGCCAGGAATAAGTTACCACCGATTGCGGAGGATCTTCTCAAATGAGAAGGAGACCGAATCGAGATCTGGCAGAAGCGAGTTGAACTCGGGAAGTTCGAAAGAGCCTCTCAACTCGTAGGCATTGCTGACTCCTACAAGGACGTAGGCACGGTGCTTGAGAGGCTTGAAGGGCTCCTGCTCGGCGACTTCTTCCTTCTTGTCTCCAGATTTCTCGCCGTCGGGAGGATCCTGCAGAGTGAGATTCCGGATTTTGGTATCCCCCGATTTCTCAGCTTCCTTCTCTTCGTCCTTCTTTGGTGGCTCAGGGGCTCGATCTTCGAACTCGAACACGAAAGCGTCCAGTCCACCCAACTTACCTTCCAGTTGAACCACGTTATCGTATTTTTTTCGCAGCGCAGGCAACAGGTCTGCCTCTACCCAATCTTCTGCAGATTGGGTCTCCTCAGATTTCGAGAGCAGACGCACACGAATCTCATTACGGGTGTCACCTCTTCGCAGAAGCACCAGGTCGCGGTCCTCGATGTCTTCCAGAATGAAATCCCATTCCGAATTGGGGCGCGTGATTTCAAACATGAAATCCATGGACGTGAAAACATCGCCCTTGATTTCACCTGCAGGATCAGGCTTGAGGGAGAGGACGTAGGCTTGCCAATCCTTCTCCATCTCGGCAACACTTCCGAAGTACTTTTCTGCCAACTCGTTGAACTGGCGTTGGGCGACTCTGCGCTTCTCGCCCATAAGCCAATACTCAGCCAGGAAACGTTGCCCTTTTTTGCTTTCGGGGCCATTGATCAGGTAGTGCCATACTGCCCACGAATCCGCATAGTGGGTTCCGCTGAAACGGTTGCGTGCAAGTCCCCCCAACTTGGACAGGGGGGTGTGCTTATTTTCACGGATCTTGTCCTGAATGTGGAAGAGGCGATCCCGCGGAATCAATCCACTGACGATCTTTTTCTTTTTGTAATCCAACTTGGAGCCATCGCCGAAGTAAACGGCCATCCCTTCGATGTACCAGTTGGGGTAATTCCCCATATTGGCCATCTTCTTGCCCTGGAATGCATGCGTTCCTTCATGGGCGAGAACGGTATAGGTGGTACCGGTCAGGCCAAAGGTCCCGTGGTAGGCGACCACGTTTTGACTGGAAGGTTGATAGAACCCCCCAACCCCCGGTCCCATTCCCGTCTTGAGCATGAATTCATCGTGATTGCGATAGATTTTGACGACCGGTTTTTGGCGACGGACATCCTTGGCTTTGATCAATTTGCCCAGTGTTGAAGTGAGCGCTTCCATGATCCATTGATAGGTTCGGGAGACTTCAGGAGTGCTGTTGCACTCGATCTGCCAATTTCTGGATTTGATGATACTTCGACTGGGCCAGGGAACCCCTTCGTACTCTTTTCTCTTCTTCTCTTCAAACTTCTCCCGGTTCTCGCGGCGCTTTTCCAACTCTCGCTCCCGGCGCTTCTTTTCCTCTGGCGAGAGAGCTTCAGCGGTACTGCCTGGCGCCGGAGAAGTTTCTGGAACCCGGGGAGTGGGATTCTGGACAGGGGGTTTTTCGGGAGTACCGGTGGACTCTCCTGTTCCGCCTGGTGCGGACAACTTGCCACCGGACAGATTCCAGCCTTTGGCGATCAGCTCCTTGACCTCTGAAGGCTTTTTCCAGACTCCGTCTGTGGTCTGTCCCCAACCCAGTGCGATCCTTGCGGACTCATTCTCAGGATCCAGCTCGAGGACCCTCTGATAAGCGCTCACAGACTGGGCGGAAAGTCCCCTCTGATCCGCCCAGCGGGCAAGATCGAGAAAGGCCTTGGCAGACCCACGACGATTGGCACTTTTTTCCCGTTTGCGAAATTCGCGGCGATCCACTTCTTCACCGCGGACCACTTCTTCAATGCGAGAACTCTCAATGGTGGTCACACCGAAGACACTTTTGACGGAGATCTCGGTCTCAGTCTCCTCCACCAGTTCTCCGACCACTTCGCTGCCATCCTTGAGAACGACGATCACCCTCTCGCCCAGTTGCAGTACAAGGAGGTTTTCTGACTCTGTCGAACTCGCGAAGATCGGATCACCCAACCCTCCGAAGAAGAGGGTCGTCAGGATCGTGTAAAAGACAAAACATTTTGAAGTGGTCATCATGGTTTCCCAGGGGGCTCAGCCCGTGTATCTGAATTTTTCGGTGTACTCTTCGAAGAACTTTTCAGCGCTTTCCCAGTCCGAGGCTTCACACTCCAAAACGTTTCCATAGATCTTGTCGGGAGAGCCAAAGAAGCCGACCGCAAAGCGGCGCTCTTCGCCCAACTGGGGAGTGTTGTTTTCACCGAGACCGATGACACGTTTGCCGTCAAAGACCGCCACCATCATGGGGTTTCCGCCCATCTGACGCTCTTGAAGCTCATCGACGTATTTCACATCGCGGAAGATGTTGCCCACCAATGAACGGGCGTAATCCTCACTCAATTCGGCATGCTGCCAGTTGGGCCAGGCATAGGTGGAGGCCCTGCGTTTCTTGGAACCGGTGCTGGTAGAAGCGACAACCTCATCGGAGTACAGCGATCCGGATTTTTCCCAGCGCCAGCCAGCTGGCTTGGTAATCTCTAACTTGATCGCTTCGCTGGAGAATTCCCGGCCGCGTTTGCGACCGATTTCTTCCACTGGCAACTTGAGGATCCAGTTCTTGTACTCCTCTTCCCATTCTTCGATGGACAAACCGGTGTGCTTGGTGATCAAGCCCTCAAAGAACTGTGCCTCTTTTTCGTAATTGCACATCCCGTCCATCTCCTGGACGTGATAGAGCCAATCCTCGAGAACCTTGCCGCCGGTATTCTCTTTGGTGGTCCATGCTTTGACGGGAGCCTGATTGCCGTAGATGCACCAGTAAAGGATTCCCCACGCATGACCGTAGAAGAATCCGCTGAAACGCTGCTGTGGCACTCTCAACAACTTGCGAAGATCGCAGTAGGAGCCGTCCTCGATCGCCTGCTGCAAGCCAACCAGCCTGTCACGGGGGATCTGGTTGATCTCCACTTTCCGGCGGCCGATCTTCGAGCCGTCACCAAAGTAGACTGCCAATCCCTCGATAAACCAGATCGGCAAGAAACGCAGGTCCTTGAAGATCATGCCCTCGAACTGGTGGGTCCCCTCGTGCGCGAGGACTTCTTCCGTGCTGCCGGTGGAACCGAAGGATCCGTGGTATCCGGTCACGTCCTGACGCAACAGATTATAGAAACCACCGATTCCAGGACCATTTCCGGTCCAGTCCATGAACTGCTGGTGATTCGCGTGAATGTAGACATCACTACGGGGACTCTTGCGAAACTTTCGCGGCCAAAACTTCTCGATAAAGACTTTGTCGTAGGCCTTGTAGAGGGCTTCCATCACATCGGCGTAGTAACGGGCGTTCTCCTCGGTGGAGTTGCAATAGACGATGTAGTTGGTCGTCACAATCGGCTCAACCTCGGCCCATGCCCTGCCCCGGAGTTCAACCACATAGGCATCCCTGCCCTTGAGGGATTCGGCCCTGCGTGCTGCGGAATCCGCTTCTTCCCGCTCTGCAATCTCATCGGGGGTCAGCCACTCTCCGCCGTAAAGCTGCTTGCCCTGGGCCGCCATCGCTTCTTCCAGAGGCATCCACTTTCCGTCGTGTTCGACCTCACCCAAAGCCTTGCGGGCACGTGCGTTGTTGGATTGGAGCTTGGTCGCCTCGCGGTAGGCCTGACGGCTGAGTTCGACCTCACCCTGCTCAACAGCCCAATCCCCCAGATCACACCAGTCATTGGCGGTCTTGCAGTCTGCGGCGCGCTCTTCGTACTGCTCTGCCAGAGTTTTGAATCTTTCCCACTCGAGAAGATCTTGGCGCGAAAGTTTTGCAGTGCCAAATTTGTGCTTGATCGAGATGGAGTCTCCACTCTTCTCAACGATCTCGCCCTCATATCTTCCACCACGGCGAAGAACCACCCTGACCCGGTCACCGACCTTCAGTGCAGAAAAATCATCGACCTCACTGCCGGAAGCAACTGGACTGGAGGCGTGGGTTTCAGCCATGAAGTCCGCAGAACAGAGGAAGCAAAGGCAAATCAGAAGACAACCACGGAGAAGGGTTGAATTGAGAGACAATGACATCAGAACTCCTTGGTGATGATCCGCTTCAATTGGGATCATGAACACTTGTCAGCACAGTGATGCAGGGGATCACGATCTCCTTGAGAGACCGAATCCACGCTCCGGGTAGCAGATCCTTGTCCCCGGGTTCCAGCATCATGCTTACCTGTGTGGATGCATGCTGGAGCCCTGGACAATCACCGATCTGGCGGTGTCCTCACCGCAAGTAAAACACCAATCAAAGTTTAGATGAGGGTAAGTTGTGGAGCAAGTCTGGCGGAAGCCTTAAATGGGGTTCAAGGGTGGTTCCAGAGGGTTTTTTGGGCATTTTTCATGAGCAGGGCTCGCCACTGGCTCTCTGCCACGGTCCCCTCCACCCGAATGGCGCGAATCATGACCGGGCTGTCGAAGGTCTGAAAGGCGATTCCACCCCTCCCCGGCGATTCTTCACGGGGAAAACTCAAGACCTCGCGACCATTCAGCGACATCCGGGATCCTTCCGGAGTGTCCACCAGCTCGACCTGCAATAACTGCCCGGGGGTCAACCGGGGTCCCATGACTGGCAGGGGGAAAGGCAGGGGATCTTCTCCCGAGTCGGAATCGGGCAACTCCATATCCGGTACTTTCATGATCCCGTGGGCGGGCAGAAGCACTGTTTCACCCGCGGAAGTGAAGGACGATCTCTCGGGAGGGCGAAACCCCAAACCGAACCAGAGTGGAACGTCACTTCCGGTCCAGAGAACCAGATTGAGATTGGGTTTTTCCCTGACCGTGATCGCCCCTTCGACCATGAGGCGAATCTGCTCTTCAAACTTCAATTGTGACTGGAGATCGATCTCACCGCGAATCAGGACGCCACCTCCACGAGCCTCCTTCAAGTTCCCCTTTGAGCCACCGGACCAATCAGCGGCAATCCCCTCCGGAGAATTCCAGAGGAGATCCAATTCAAAGCGGGAATCCCCCCCTGAAATCAAATCGCCAGAATTCTGCTGTCGGGACCACTCCACTTTTGCGGCACCGGAAAACAGACCAGCCGCGCTGGGTCCGATTTCCACTTGTGACAATATCCACCACTCTTCGAGGGTTCGCTTCCGTAAATCGGACCACTTCTCTCTGCCGAAGCGATCGATCAAAACCTCCACGGATTCTCTCAGCCTTTCTCCATCTCCTGAATCGGCGAGGGCTTTCAGTGGTTGCCACGCCTGATCCAATCGCCACTCCCTTGTGCTGGCCATCGCTTCAGCCAAAACCGGAGACAGTCCCTGAACAACCTCTCCTGCCTCCACCCCTGCCATCCCACCCCATAGCAGGACCAGCCGTGGATCAGGAGAAGAAGCAGATCCTCCCTCTGAAGATGCCAGCCACTCCGTACTCCACTGCGGGTCGATTTCGGACCAGGGAAGGACTCTTGACTCTTTTCTTCCTGAGGGTTTAACCACCAATTCTGCCGATTCGACCTCCAGCAAACGTGCTTTCAGTTTTGATCCGGATTTCAATGGAATCGTCACTGTGGCGTTCTGTGCCAAAGACTGGCGCAAGGATCGAATCACACCCTGATGAAGATCCCCCATGAGAGATAATTCCCCGACAAACTCAGCCTTCCGCGAATCGAATCGGGTACCGGGCAACCAACCCTGCATCGTTTCGTCAACGAGTGGTTCAAATCTTCCCGTCTCGAATACCGACTCCAGAGACAGCCTCAATAAACCGGTCCACAACTCCTGTTGGAGGGCGAGGTTCTTCCTTGCCTGCAGCAAGGTGTCTTCCAATGCCGGCAATCGACTCTCGGGCAGCCGATCCCTGACCTGATTCAGAAGCGATTCAGCAAGCTCAACTTCGCACTGGGAAGCATATTTTGCCAACTCCCCCAGTGTCCTTTTGAACAATAGGGACTCCTGCCACAAAATTGCACCTTCTACCGCTGACCGATCCGTATCAGAGAGTGAAAGTGTGCCCAGCAGGGCACCGCTCCCCGGCAAAGAACCCGGATCAACTTCCTCACACAATCGGATCCATGCCTGCCGGTGCTGATCATCGCTCAATAGCTGATCCCACTGCACAACCCTCATCGGTAGCGGCTCTGCACGTTCCTCCCGAGGAGCCTCCTTCTTCACCTCTTGCTTCGGGGTTTGTGACTCCTCTCCGGACACTGCCGAAGAAGTCGACTGCCGGTCCTCTTTGTTCGGAGGAGTCTCTGAAGCGACTTTCCGCCCGGGTTGATTTCCCTGCGACAAATTCAAGCTCGAAGAGGGAACCCTCTCAGTCACGGAGTCTTCGGCAGGCCACAGCCAAATTAGGCTGATCACTGCCAGCAACAGCAACCCCATAACCACGGGTGGTCGAGGACCGGACCACCCTCCCATTGCCCCGGGTGCAGAAGTCCCTGCAAGCGATTTCAACTGCCACTGACTCAGCAGTTGATTCAAGGGGATTCCACTTTGTCGCAAGTCTTCCAGATAGGGTTCAACTTGCTCTTCCAAACTCAGGAAGCGACACCAGCGCCTCAATGTTTCCGAGACCGCCGCTCGAAGAGTATCTGGATCCTCTTTCGTGTCGGTCACTGTCACCCTGCCCAGTTCACCGACGGCATACCCTCCTGCAGGTAGATGACGCAGGGATTCGACGGGGATTCTGCCGGGACGCCAGCCCAGTTCGTGAGCGTCGAGGTAAAGGGCCAGAAGCATGCTGGCCAGTTGGGGAACCTCTTTTCCCCCCAGGTCTCCGGCTGCGGGACGAAGGCCTCCGGCTTCATCCAAAGCAACAAATCGAGCTTTCCCCACCTGCCCTTCTTCGATCACCCTCAGTGCACCGCGCCCATCCAGCTGCACCATCCCCTGAACTTCCCGAAGAAAATCCGCTTCCAGATGAGACTCCGCCGCAGGAAGAACCTTCAGCAGAACCTTGCGATCGAGCCGGATCTGACGAGCTTCGATCCAGATTCCCAATTCTCCGCCACCACGGATCTCAAGGGGTTGGAAACCAGGAATTTCGGGAGTGCCTTGCGCCAAAAGAATCACCCTTTTCGGTGCGGGTATTCAGTGTCTTTTTCTTTTTCCCCTGCGCTTGGCCGGGGACGGTGTCGCAGGTGCGGTCTCTTCGCCACGCAGACGTTGTACCTGATCACGGAGAAGGGCCGCCTTTTCAAAATCGAGAGCCTGAGCCGCTTCCAGCATCTCTTTCTCCAGTTGCTGGGCTTTGTCCTCGCGTTCTTCAACAGGAACGTGATCCACGTTCCCCTGAACCTCCTCGATCCGCTCTCGAACCTCTTCCTCAACTGTCGTCCCCAGATCACGAATCACCGTCTTGGGAGTGATTCCATGTTCTTCATTGAACGCCTGTTGAATCCCACGACGACGATTGGTTTCGGCGATGGCCCGCTCCATCGATCCTGTGACGACGTCTCCATAAAGGATGACCCGTGCGTCGGCATTACGGGCAGCTCGTCCAATCGTTTGAATCAGTGAGGTCTCACTTCTCAGGAAACCTTCCTTGTCGGCATCCATGATGGCGACCAGCGCCACTTCAGGCAAGTCGAGGCCTTCCCGCAAAAGATTGACTCCCACGAGGACATCGTAGACGCCTTTCCGCAACTCCTGAAGAATCTCCACCCTTTCCAGGGTGTCAATCTCCGAGTGCAGGTAACGGGCCTTGATCTCGGTTTCCTGAAAAAAGTCGCTCAGGTCTTCCGACATTCGTTTGGTGAGAGTCGTGACCAACACCCGGTATCCGGCTGCAATGGTGACACGAATCTCTTCCAGAAGATCCGGAACCTGACCCGTAGCAGGCTTGACCTCCACGACCGGATCCAAAAGCCCGGTCGGACGATTGATCACCTCCACCACTTCACCCTGGGTTGCTTCCAGCTCGATGGGTCCGGGCGTGGCGGACAAATAAAGAGTCTGCCCGGTCACCTTGCGCCATTCGTCAAATCGCATCGGCCGATTATCCAGAGCGCTGGGAAGCCGGAAACCATGGTCGACCAGAGTCTGTTTACGGGAACGATCCCCCTCGTGCATCCCGCCCAACTGAGGCAGGGTGACATGGGATTCGTCGACCAGCGTCAGGTGGTTTTCCGGAAAGTAATCGAGCAGGTTGGGCGGCCGTTCCCCGGGGGCCAATCCATTGAAGTGGCGGGCATAGTTCTCGATTCCTGGACAATATCCCGCTTCGTTGAGAAGCTCGATATCGTAGCGGGTCCTCGATTGCAAACGGTGTGCTTCCAGGTCCTTGCCGTTCTCCCGCAACTCCTTGAGTCTTTCACCCAGTTCCTTCTGGATTCCTGCCACCCCACGATCCAGATCCCGTTCATTGATCACATAATGCTTCGCCGGAAAGATGGTCAGTTGATCCAACTGTCCGAGAATCACTCCACTGACCGGATGGAACTCCTCGATTCTCTCGATGGTATCGCCGAAAAGGTCTACACGATAAGCCACCTCTTCATTGGCTGCATGGATCTCAACGATGTCACCACGCGCACGGAAGGTGCCTCTGGCCGGTTCGATATCATTACGCTCATACTGAATGTCGATCAACTTGCGCAGCAGTTCTTCCCGATCCAATTCCAAACCTTCAGACAGGTGAATCATCTTCCCCTTGAATGCTTCCGGCGAGCCCAGTCCATAGATGCAAGAGACGGAAGAGATGATAACCACGTCAGGGCGGGTCAGCAGACTGGCGGTGGTAGCCAATCTCAAGCGGTCGAGATCCGCGTTGACTGCTGCATCCTTCTCAATGTAGATATCCCGTGAAGGTACGTACGCTTCCGGTTGGTAGTAGTCATAATAGGAAACAAAGTACTCCACCGCATTCTCCGGGAGGAATCGCTTCATCTCCGAGTAGAGCTGGGCAGCCAGAGTCTTGTTGTGCGAGATAATGATGGCGGGGCGACCTGAACGGGCGATGAGGTGCGCCATCATGTAGGTTTTGCCAGACCCGGTTACACCGAGCAGAATCTGGCCTTCCCGACCTGATTCGATGCCTTCCGCGAGGCGATCGATGGCCTGGGGTTGGTCCCCTGCGGGTTCAAACTCGGAATGGACCACAAAGGGTGATCCGGGATATCGAAACTGCTTCATGGCTGATCCAGTCAGAGATCACCTTTCAGTGTTTAAGTTCAGTTTTTGGTCCCCTTTGCCTGATCTGCATGACGACATTGAAAACCGGGGCAGGGCAAGGGCAATACCCAGGGGCCCGCATCCATCAGGGCCCTGTCAGGAAGCCCGGGGATCTGCATGAATGTACAACGACAGGGGAGAGCGGGAAGCCCCGCTCGCTCTCTTTCACTCCTGGCGGTGACGATCTTGGCCGCCAACCCGGGCCCGATTCCAGAGATCAACTGCAAACGTGCCAGAGGATCCGTCCTTAAATCCACCGTTACAAACGATCGGTCACCGCTGCCCTCATGCAACAATTTGAAATCGGAGCCGCCAACGGGCCAAAGTGGTCCCATCAGAAGTCCATGCAAACCAAGAAGGATGAGCCAAAAAAGAAGTGAAGCTTTCTGCCACTGGCGACTTTCCTCCGAATTGCGATTCAACTCGTCGCCTTTCCTGATTGATCACAGCAATAGCAATCACAGCAAACTTGAAGCGGTTCAAGTTGGATTTGCGATCAGCGCGGCACCAAGTTTCCTGGTCCACGGTAACCCTGCACCATTTCCCCGACTTCAATACCGCGTTTGGCAAACCAGCCAGGATTGGTTTCGAGAGCGTACCGAACCGGCTGACTTGAGCGATATCGCGGAAACAGAACGTCTCCGGGTTTGGGAGCTTTCATGGTGATGATATCGACGATCTTGCCGGCATCATCGATGTAGGCGATATCCATATCCATCAGGCAATTCTTCATCCAGAAACCTTGGGAAGAGGCCTGGGGAAAGATGAAGAGCATGCCTTCATCATCGGGAAGACTCGATCGGTACATCAGACCCCGTTGGCGGGAAGCATTGTCTGCGGCAATCATGCACCAGACCTTGTGTCCTTTTATTTCCACCGGGTGCTTTCCGGGCCGGGCCTGAATGGGAACCGCACCCTTCTGCTGGCAACCACCGGATAGAATTGCGACGGCAAACAAGGCCAGCAGCGATACCCGTCGAAGATCGATCACCCTGCTCATGGACATCATCCCTTCCCTTCAGTCTCAGATTTGAGGGGTCTGGAAGCGTTCGCTTTCCTGCGGGATTCACGGTAACCCTTCACCCACTTCAAAGTCAGGGGGTAAGTGGGGATTGCGGTCAGAATTCCGATGAGCGTGCCTCCCAAAGTCAGGGCCTTCAACACCGGATATCCCAACTGCTCAAGAAAGACCTTCATGGCGGTCCAATAGGTTTCCCGGCTGGCGACTTCCTGAATCTCGTTGAAAAACACCAGGAACTCATCGTAGCTCATTCCCTGATCACCCAGGATTTGTAAACCGAGCAGATACGACAGATAATAAAAGGGAATCATCGTCAGTGGGTTCGAGATATAAATGAAAATCACTGCCGCCAGACGGTTCATGGGAATCACCAGAGCCAGCAGGAACACCATGACCATCTGGATTCCAACCGTCGGTGTCCATGCGATGAACATTCCCACCGCAGCTCCGAGGGCAATCGACTCCGGAGTGTCATCCAACTGCAACAGTTTGCGCCAGAACCCGATACCGGAGGTGTTCTCCATAGAAGTCGACGCCTCCGAGAAAGTCTCTGCGGGAGTCCCTTTGGGAGTCACTGTTTGAGAATCTTCTAGAGATGCATCTTCTGGTGAAGAGTCGGCACCTGTATCGATTTTTGATGGCTCATTCATCCCCGGCTCCCGAATCCTCAGTCAACAATTCCACTGACATACTCAGATCGAGAACTTTACTGGAGTGAGTGATCGCTCCCACAGAAATTCTTCCCACCCCGCTGGAGGCATGTTCCGCCAGGGTCTTCCCGTCGATTCCTCCACTTGCTTCCAAATGGGAACCATCGACAGAAATCTGATCGAGACGTGCCCGATCGATCCAGTTTGCCAGAGTAGCCGGAGAAATATTGTCGACCAGAATCACTTCGATTCCCTCTTCCAGACATGCTCTGAGGCTGGCTTCATCCTCCACCTCAATACTGATGGTTCCCGAATATCCTTCACGGGTCAGTTCGGACTTGATCCAGCGGACCTCCTCCAGAGGATTTCCTGCCAGTTCAGGGCGGGATTTCTGAAGGATCGCCCGGTGATTCTCCTTGAACATCGGAAAGTCTGCGAGGTCATGTCGGTGGTTGTTGCCCCCACCTACCGTCACCGCATACTTTTGAAACCTTCGTATTCCCGGCAGTGTCTTGCGGGTGTCATAGATCTTCACTCCCCCTGCGATCTCAACCAGATTTGCGGTAGCGGTGGCAATCCCTGACAAGTGGCTACAGATGTTCAGGGCTGTTCTTTCTCCAGCCAACAGTGAGGTGGCCAACCCAATGGCGACAAAGATCTCTTCACCGGCTTTCACGACGGAACCATCAGCCCGTGTCTCCTCAACTCGAACATTCGGATCGAGGTGCTTCAATGTCTGGAGGACCGCTTCCAGTCCGCAGATCACCCCATCTGCCTTGGCCGTAATCACACCCTTGGCGATCAGTGGATTTCGCACCTCGCAGAAGTTGTTGCCAGAAGATGAGTTTTCGCCGGAAGCTGCAGGAACGACTGCATTCCGCAGAACAGGAGCAGTCAAATCCTCCCCTGCTGCATCTTCCTGCAACGCGGTCCCGATCCAATGCTCGAGGGCACTGCGAGTCTTCGACTGACTCCAGAAGTGGGATTCGTAATTCAGTTTGGTCTCCCTGCCAAGTAGGCAATTCTGCCTGATCAGCAATCGTGTAATTCTCGGTTTTGTCACCCGGACTTTTGCCTACTGGGTTTCAATCCATTGGGGTTTGCGACACTGACCCTTTTCCCCGCCCCTAATCTCCGCCCCTAATCTCCGCCCCTAATCTCCTTGAGGCCCACAGACCGGTGAGGCCCACAGACCGGTGAGGCCCACAGGCAGGGGTTTCCTTGACCAGCACTATTTGTCCAGGGATTGCCTTTCTGACTGACAAAATTCATCTTTTGCAGTGAAACCGAGAGAGCAAAGTGGAACAAGAGAAGTTCCCCCTGATGGGCCGGAGAAGGTCGATTTTTCAATCCGGGAACCGTCCTCCGATAGGGTGGAATGTATCGCTATTTACCGTACCATCAGCAACATAACTACACGACCTCGCCGAGGTCGAGTTGTCTTCCGGAGGGATAGAACATGCGCATTCATGTTGAGGGAGCCGAGGATCAAACTCTGGTATCCAAGTTTCTCGAGGCAGACCAGGGTCACCTCTTCGATGACTGGGAAGACCTCGATTCGACTAGCAGAAGAGGACTGCTGGACGATCTCTCCAGGATCGATCTGGGATTCCTGCAACAATTGGTCAGTGACCATCTTACCTCCGACCCGGAAAGCCTCCCGGTTGCGACTCCCACTCCCCCGCCCATGATCTCCCTCGACGATTCGGGGCGTGAAGAAGCAAAAAAGCTCGGACTGGAATCCCTCTCCCGTGGAGAAGTCGGCGTCATGCTGCTCGCCGGCGGCGTCGGTACCCGCTTGGGTCATCCCGGTCCAAAGGGGAGTTATCCACTCCTGCCGTTGACGCAGATGACACTGTTCCAATTCTTCGCAGAGTCACTCTTGAGGAGGCAGAAGGAGGTGGGAACCGCCATCCCGTGGTGGATCATGACCAGCCCATCCAATCACGAAGAAACGCTTCAATACTTCCGGGATCATCAATTTCACGGCCTCAACTCCTCCGATGTCATCATTTTGCCCCAGGAGGAATTACCGGTGATCGAGCCACGCAGGGGCAAAATCCTGCGCAAGGGTCCCGGAAAGATTCTCTTCAGCCCCGACGGGCACGGCGGAGCAATTCGCCTCATGCAACGACATGCCGACCTCTTCCGTCAACGGGGAATACGGCATGTCTACACTCATCAGGTTGACAATCCTCTGGCTCCCATCGGTGACCCGGAACTAGTGGGACTGCATCAAATCCATGGCTCCCAGTTCAGTTCCAAGGCGGTCGCAAAAACCGACCCGGATGAAAAAGTGGGCGTCTTTTGCCAAACCGGTGAGCACCTGCGAATCATTGAATACAGTGAGTTGGGTAACGAAGAGCGGAACCGACGTGATGACGATGGGAAACTGTCCTTCAGGGCTGGCAATGTCGCCATGCACGTCATCGACCTGGACTTTGTTCTCGGTGATGAAGCCGGAAACACCCCTGCATTACCGATGCCGTTTCACATGGCAAAGAAATCGGTCAAGCATTGGTTCGATGGTGAGTGGAGCGAATCGGAGACCCCCAATTCTGTACGCTTTGAAACCTTCATTTTTGATGTCCTGCCCCTTTCTGACGAGGCCATCGTTGTGGAAGCGTCGCGCAGTCTTGAATTTGCTCCGGTGAAAAATCGTGACGGCAACGATTCACCGGAGACTTCCCGATTGGCACTTCAAATGCTGTGGGCGGATTGGCTCGAAGCAGCAGGCTATACCCTCGAGAGGAATGAAGACGGATCACCCTCCCGGACTCTTGAAATCTCACCGAAGGTAGCGGTCGACAAAGATCAGTTTATCGCGGCCTTCGAATCCCTCGAAATTCCCGAAGAAGGGCCGATTTTGATCCAATGAGCAGATTGCCGGTCCCACTCCTGCTGGTTGTGCTTCTGATTTCAGCCATTTCGGGGTACGCCGCACCTCTCTCAGGAGATCTCCCGAACCACCTCGATTCAGACGATCCGATCTTGGCAGCCCGCGCCCTGTCACAATTGGACCAGTTCGACAAAACCCACATTCCTCTTCTGGTCGCCTCTCTGGAAGGACCGACCCATCCGCGAACCCGTGCCTATCTGGAATTCAAACTTGATTCCCTGTTGCGTTCGATTTTGGAGGAAGTGGATCAATCGATTCTCGAAATGGAAGAGTTGCGAGTCAGATCTGCAGCAGATCCAGGCAATGCTGAAGTGACACTGGAGCGTAAAGAACTGCGTCAGAGATGTTCTGTACTTCTGGAAACGGCCCGTTCCGGAAAAGGAATTCTGGCAGCCAGTATCGCCCGTCATGTGGAGTGGAATTCCCTTCGATCTCCACTGCTTCGCAGGAGCTATGACAGAATCCTTGATGACATCCTGCAAATTTGGCTGGCAGACAACCCGCAGTTTGAGACGAAGCCACTTTCTGAGCATGAGCTACGCTGGCTTTCATCGCTTCCCGAGTGGAGCCGATCGATTTTCAGTGAATCGTTCGATTTACGTCTGCAGGCAGATGCCTTTGAGCAAGCGTGGACAAACCTGTGCAGTTTCGATCCCGTTCTGGAGAAAAGAGGACGCCGGTTTCTTCTCGATATGGGCCCCCAGGCTGTGGAGTCTATTCGACTCAAAGCAGCTGAACCCGATTCCTCCGGTCTCCCCGACGATCTGATCAAAGAGTGGGAAACTAAAACCCTTCTCAGGCTTCCCGAGAAGTGGGATGGGCATCACTCTATCCCCCTTGGAGATTGGAAAACCCTGAGCGGAGAAGAGAAACTCCAGAGACTTTCCAGATTGCTGGGAGTGATGCGTGAAGACCTTCGTCCGACACTTCATCATGTCGCTACACAGGATGCCGACCCAGTCCTCCGAAGGCGATGTGCCGAACTACTCTCTCTTCTGGGTGATTCCAGAGGAGCACGAATATTGCTTCTGGAACGTAGATACGGAGCCAATCGCCTGGAGGTTGCCAGTCGCGATGCCATGATCAGGGCGGCTTACCAACTTCGCGATTCAGGAGACTTGCCCGGGGCGAGACTGATCCTTGAAGATCTCAATGATCGACTCCCCCACGATGCGGCAGCCCGGCATGCCCTCGGTCTGGTTCTGTTGCGCCAAAGGGAATTGCCGGAAGCGATTCTTCAATTCCGTAAATCGCTGGAACTCGCCCCTTCACGGGCGACGACGCACTACAACCTCGCTTGTGCCCTGGCATTGTCAGACCTGCCAGATGACGCTATCGCCAGTTTGGCTGAAGCCATCAAAATGGGCTACGACCGTTTTTCTCACGCAGTCAATGATCCAGACCTCAAGTCTCTTCACGACCAACCCGACTTCTGGGATCTGATCCCCTGATCGGGGATTCTGAAACAGCCACCTTTGGACGAAATGCTGTAGCAGAGATGAAAGCAGCCGTTTGAACTGAAATCATGAAAACCGGTCCATCTGATAAAGTGGAACCTTAAGGCACGGCTGAAAAAGGGGATCAACAGACCAGGAAAGAATAAGGAATCAAGTAAGAAAGTTGGAGGCGGCACCCGGATTCGAACCGGGGATGCGGGTTTTGCAAACCCGTGCCTTACCACTTGGCGATGCCGCCCCTTTCAACTCTCTTATCTGATCCTAGGGATCACGACGTTCTTCGTCAACGCCGGTCGCCAAGTTCCCACCATTTCGCAGAGCTCCCAATCTCGCGATGGCCGCATTCACCTTGGGTTGAGCGTTGCCCGACGGTGGTTTCCGCTCCTCCATTGAAGTGGGAATATCTTGCCGATCTTTATCGGATTTTTCGGGATCGCCCGCCCCAGCACTGGCAGGATCAGGACTTCTCATGGCTTTCAGGCGATCGAGGGCCGATTGAATCCCTGAAGAAGCCCCTCCTTGTCCGGAAGCAACAGCGACCGTCTCTTCCCGAGAAGTGTCGGCACTGGACGAGTCAGCCGATTCCATCACCTGAGTGGTGGACGCTTGGGGCTCACCGTGTAGGTTCTTCAGTTTTTCGGTGATTCCACCGATACTGGAGCGGACGACGGTAGCCCTCCCTGAAGAAGCGACGGAAACGGTTCCTTCCTGCTCCAGACTATTGAGCCAGCCTCTGAACTCTTCATCCATTTCGGCATGCTCTAGAAGTAACTTACGCAGATAGTTCCCATCCGTCAAAATCGCCTTCACATCGCCTCCCAATTCCGACTCGGACAGGGACCTCCGCTGACAGACCAAATTTAACAGGGGAGTTCGCCAATCTGTTCCCTTATTCAAGGTGTCGAAGCTTTGAACCGAAATCTCCCCTCCTTCGGCGAGGCTCCTTAGGCTGAACCTGCGATACCATTCTTCTTTCTCTTCGCTTGAGGCACTCTTTGATGAAATAAGAATCCTCAAAAATGAAGGATTACTCGGATCAATTTCTAGACCTTTTCCAGCAACTTCCACTCGCTGGTCGGGAGTCAGATTCATCCTGTTCAACACGAACTGAATCGAATTCAACATCTCATACTTCGGGGAATTATCCGCGATTTTATCGATCCATTTTTCAAACAAGGAGTAATCACTATCGTTCTTTGTTAGCCAATTTTTAACTCTGTAGTTCAACAGCGATTCGTAACTCCCGTCAGGATCACAGTCCATCATCTGAATCAAATACTGACGAGCCACTTCTTGATTCCCCCGACCCGATTGAACTTCATATAAGAAATCGAGGATTTCAATCGGAACAGATTCCTTACGACTACAAGAGTGAAGAATCGCCAGAGACTCCTCGCAACCGTGAATCGTTGCACCTGACTTACCGCTCAGAACTTCACCCAGGCTTTCTCTTGCAGCGGAGATCTCACCTTGGTGGAGTTGCAACTCTACAAGCCTGAGCGAGGCTAACTCTTCTTGATAATCACGATTTTTCAACTCGCGATAGACGGGAATCGCTTCCAGAGGTTCGATTCCGGTTCTCAAGCATTCGGCCTGCCGCCACAGCGCTTTAAGTTCCATCTCGTCATCGCCAAGTGCTCTTGCGGCCTCGCCGTGCATCCGATGCAATCGAGCATCCGGCTGACGCCCCCCAACACCTGAAAGTAGTTCTGCAACCTCATTCCAGCGACCGCTTCTTTTGAGAGACTCCGCCAATCGAAGACACTCAGAAAGTTCAGATCCTGGCTCCTTAATCCAAAGCTGAACGGCTCTATCGATCGCCTCTTCGTCATGCGGATCGAGACAGACTAACTCAGTCCATGCTTGGCGAGCGGCTTCAAAACGAAGTTGTTCTGTCGACTTTCGGGCATGTTGACGAAGTCTTTGTACAGCTTCTTCATGTCGATGACTTCGAGCGCAAATCTCACCCATTCGGCCACAAATGTCAAAATCGTCGAGGCCTTTCTCCTCAGCTCTTCTCCAATGCCTAAGAGCAGATTCCGAATCCCCTACTGACATTTTTGCTTCTCCCAGCTGAAACAACTGGATCGCACTCAGCCCCTGAAGATGCCCCACCTCAAACAAGTCAAGAGCGCGGTCGAGCGCTCGCCATGAATCAGCTCGGTGACGAGTCATTTCGAATAAATCTTTTTGACCATCTGCCATTTCTAGAAGAGATCGAACCTCTGCAGATATTTCTTCTTGCTGAATCAATGAAAAGGCTGAAGGCCCTGCAAACATCACTTCACGCAGAAGTGGTAACTCACTGATCAAATCCCAGGCTTTGTTTCGCCTTGCGCTTCGTAAAAAGGCTTGTTGAAGGTTTAATCCGATTTCAACTCGACCACGGATTCCGGAATCAATCGGTTGGAGAAATGGGCCCTTCCAAAATCCTTCTTTCGACTTGAGAACTTCTAGTAGATCAAATGATATTTCCCCCTCGATTGCATCAGCAGCCTGCGAGGGGTCGAGGATTCCTTTCTCGAGACAGATCACACCCGGGCAACTTTTTTCTTCGAGTCCCCGTTGCTCAAGCTTTTGCAAATCACGCTGCTTAAGCAGGGAATCCTTCAGCAAAGCCCTGTGAAGTAGAGATCTGTGACCACAACGCTCTAAATCAACCAAGAGATCGTCGACGATCTCAATGCGGAAAACAGGATCTTCATTGATAGCAGAATGAAGACTCCAAACTCCTTGCCCAAAACAGCTTGTCGCACGGATAAGTGCTCGAGCGACATCACCATCATGGGACGAAAATGGAATCTGGTGAACAGCAGTCGAATCCTCGAATTGTTCGATTGGGGGTGGGCACATCGATGAGACCTGTGATTCCCCGGGGTGGAAAGCGGGGCCCTTCAGGTAAGACTAACATCTCTTTACAAAAACCCGGTAAACCACCTCAAATCGTTGATTCAGCAGAAAACAGAGGAAGTGCGTGGGGATGTGAGGATATCGGACATTTTTTCCGGATTTAGCGTCCACCTCGATGGGATTTGCGGATATTTATCAAGTTGAGGCTCAAAACTCATCAGGGATTTACAGGCTCAAATCGACTCAATTCAGGGTAATTTGCCCGATCCGGAACCGTTCTAAACTGCCCCACAGGCCGCACGTCTCCGCGATCTAGGCTTTGAGACTCCGAACTCTGTTAATCCGGTCACCCAGTGGGCCGTGAACTGAAGCCTAATGTATCCCCCTGCTGGCTCTGGAGCCCTATAATCAGGAAACCGACGGACTTTCTGTGGGTTAATAATGTGTCCTCTACCGTTCATGGGAAGCGCTCAATCGCGTCACGATCGGTAGTGGGTGATTTCCGGGGCAAGATTGAGGGACCCCGGGATTCAATGATTTATAGAGCTGCCCGGGGGGGTAGTTCGCCGTTCACATTTCCAAATGCCGATTGCGGCCCGAAATCTGTTTCGTCCCCCGTCATGGAGGAATTGATCAGGGAGTAACGGCAACTTGCAAAGTTCTATCCCATTGGGAGATACGATTTTGCTGATCGGGAATGCGAGCTTATTCCTTGGGAAGGGAGTGTCCCCAACATGCGCACTTTGCCGCTTTTCTCCATTACGTTTGCAGCGTTGATGCTGTTGCCTGGAGCCTTCAACAGCAATCCTGTCTTCGGCCAGCCGGACTGGGTGCAGTTCACCAACGAAACTGCCACGCGCATTTCTGCCAACGCACAGATCTCCACCTCGGATCCTGAAGAGAAGGATTACATTTGGGGCGACGTCGACAACGACGGCGACATCGATCTGATCTGCGTACGCAAGCAGCCCTTCACCAGTGGTGGTGTGGGTGCCTTCAAGACCAACGTTCTTTTCATGAATGAGAATGGTGTTCTTGTCGACAGAACCAGTCTTTATGCCAGTGCTTCAGATGTTCCGGGAGACAATGGCTTCCTGACCCCCACCAACGACCGTGACGTCATGCTGGGTGATTTCAATAATGACGGCTGGCTCGATATGGTTACCGTCATCACCCTTGCAGATGGCCAGCCCAAGCACATCTCCTACCCGCGTATTTATATGAACCTCGGTCTCGTCGGAGGCACATGGGGTGGATTCCGCCATGAAGATGCAAGGATGGAACAGTTCGAGGGCAATGCCTCCAACGGCTTCCCTCACGCTCCACGTTTCTGCTCCGCGGACATCGGTGACATCGACGAGGATGGCGATCTCGACATTTACCTCGGTGACTACGACAGTGGAGGGGCACAAACCCTCGACTTCAACGACCGCCTGCTCCTCAATGATGGCAACGGGTTCTTTACAGACGGAACTGCTTTGGTCTTCAGCGGCAGCATCGTCGTCGGAGGAAGTGCGTTCCCATTCCAGCAGTCTGCCTTTGGAATGGCTTCGGCAATCCGCGACATGAATGGCGACGGTCACCTGGACATCATCAAGGACACCGCCCTGAACCCGCCGCAGTATGTTGGAGTGGCTTACAACAACAACGGTGCCGTCGGATCCTTTAGTGCTCACAAGGAAAGCTTCCCAAGCATGGCGCCCTACCACATCACCGTGGGCGACCTAAACAATGACGGTGCCAATGACATCGTGGTCACCGACGATGGCGCAGATTCTTACCTTTTGAACAACGGCAATGACGCCAGCGGACTCGCCAACTTCAATCGTTTCCTTTACGACTTTGCCGGTGGTACCGGTGCAGGTGGCGACGATGGCTTTGGCGGCAACTCAGTCATCGCCGACCTCGACAATGACGGCTGGAACGATGTCATCATCACCGACGTTGACGTCGACATTGCAGGCTGTAACCGTCGCATGCACATCTACCACAACCTGGGAGACGCTCCCAACGTGACCCTTCGTCAGGAAAATGACGGTGCTCTCTGGCGCCCCAACGGAGTCCATGACGTGGCAGTCTTCGACATCAATGGCGATGGCTGGCTCGATATGGTCATCGGTACCTGCACAGGTACCGAGGTGTGGATGAATGAAGCGCCCATCGGGCTCAACATCGTCCCCTCCCCCAGCAACCCCACCTCTGTACCCTGCACGGACACCGTTCCGGTCAGCGTCAGCGTTGAAGCATTTGGTGGAGGAATCCTTGATCAGGCCACCGTCAGATTGCACACCTCCGCAGACGGCGGGGCATTTGTGGAAACTGCCATGGCCTCAACCGGAGGACTCAACTACGAAGGTGTGCTGGACGGCAATACCGCCACTTCCTCCATTTCATGGTTCGTCACTGCTTCACTGACCAATGGCGTAACGGAGACGACCACTACCACCACTTTGCAGGTGGCGGACAACCTCAGTCAGATCGTCGACGACTTTGAAACCGGCCTCACCGGTGGTTGGACTGTTGTCTCCGATGCATCTGTGACAGCAGGTGCGTGGGAACTGGCCAACCCGAATGGAACGGTCAGTGGCGGAATCCAGTCCCAGCCCGAGGATCCGGCCAGTGGCAACTTCTGCTGGATCACTGGTAACGGTGCTGTTGGAGGAGCTGCAGGCAGTGCGGACCTCGACGGTGGACCGACTCACCTGATCAGCCCCAGCCTGAACCTTGCGGGAACCGATGCGACGATTCGCTTCAACCTCTGGTACGCCAACATTGAGTCCGATCCGACCCAGCTCGACGACTTTGTCGTCTCTGTTTCCAATGACGGCGGCGTGACCTGGAACACTGCTCTCGTTGTGGGAGGCGCACTGGGCACCGGTGGCGCATGGCAAAGCTTTGAGTTCGTGGTCAGCGATATCGTGACCCCGAGTGTGAACACTCAGGTTCGATTCACCGCTTCGGATGCACCGAACAACTCTCTCTGCGAGGCTGGAGTCGATGACTTCACCATCGAAGAGGCCAGCTGCAACGGAACCGGAGCTGTCACCTTCCAAAGGGGTGATGTCAACCTGGACGGCAGCCGTGACATCAGTGATCCGGTCAGCATGCTTCAGTTGTTGTTCAACTCGACACCTGTGAACTGCCAGGATGCCGCCGACGCCAATGACGATGGAAACATCGATATTGCCGACGCCGTCGCAGCCCTGAGCTTCCTGTTCGGTGGAGCCTCGCTTCCCGAGCCGATTAATTGTGGTGAGGACCCCACAGCGGACAGTCTCGACTGTGGTGTGGGCTGTCCTTAACAACCCGGTTCGCCCTCACGGGTGATCCTGTTTGACGCTCCCGACCCGTCGGCCTAGCCACAGGCCTACGGGTCGGGATCAAACCTGAGCCGGGGTACTTCCAACTTTCAGAGACTCCTCTGAAAGTTGGAGTGCCCTTTTTTTGCGGATATCAAGGTCAGAGCGGGAGTGCTGACCGATTTGCAGATCGCTTTCCCTTGCGGAATGCGAGGCTCTCTTGCGACCCACGTGATCCTGCATTGCAGGCACATTTATGTGAGCGGCCTCGCTGAGGCCAAGGGATAGAGGGAAAGATCATGTTGAGATCCATCCACATCACTGCCGGTCTGTTCATTTGTGTGGTTTTCGGTTGCCTGACGATGGGGAATTCGGCCCTGGCCCAGTCTCCTCAACCCAAAGCAGGCGATCCTCTCCCCTTTCTGAACAGTGACCAGTTGGAAAGATTCTTTCTGGGAAAAGAGCAGTTTCTGAGAACCTTCAGTGAAGCAGAGGGCCTCGGCCCAGGATTCAACCAGGACTCCTGTGCCTCATGCCATGCCCTTCCCATCGGGGGAACCAGTCCCATTACGGTGACCCGATTTGGTGCTGCAGATAAAGGCGCCCCTTTTGACCCTCTGGATGCAGAGGGTGGATCGCTTCTTCAGGCCAATGCCATCTCCACAGAGTGTCTCGAAATCGTCCCGGCAAATGCCACGATCATCGCGGATCGAATTACCCCCTCCATCCTTGGAGCGGGTTTGATCGAAGCGGTCGACGGAGCAGATATCGTCGCGCTTCAATCCAATGGCGGAATGGTTCACTGGGTACCGCTTCTGGAATCACCCACAGCGCCTCTGGCGGTCGGTCGCTTTGGTTGGAAATCCCAGCTTGCCACACTGATGTCCTTTAGTGGTGACGCCACCCTGATGGAAATGGGCATCACCAACAGTGTTCTCGCCGCCGAGAATGCTCCCAATGGCGACACGACACTGCTTCCGATCTGCGATTCCGTCGCAGACCCGGAAGAGCCGATGGATAACGGTGTTCCCTACCTGCAAAGGATCACCGACTTCCAGATGTTCTTGGCAGCTCCTCCCCAAACACCTCGCAGTGGCATGTCCGGTGAAACGATTTTCACCGACATCGGGTGCGCGACCTGTCACCACCCGGAGTTCACAACGGGAACCAGCCCGGAAGCAGGTATGTCCGGCGTCACCTTCCGCCCCTACAGTGACTTCCTGCTCCATGACATGGGAGCACTGGGAGACGGAATTGCCCAGGGTGATGCTCTGGAAACCGAAATGAAAACCCCGCCCCTCTGGGGACTCAGAATTCGCGGACAACTTCTTCATGACGGACGTGTCCTCGTGCAGGATCTCTACCAGGGAATCAACGATGCCGTCAACTGGCACTTCGGTGATGCTTTTGCCTCGCAACAGGCTTGGAACAATCTCGACAAGAGTGAGCAAGACAAGGTCGTCGCTTTCCTGGATTCTCTGGGACGAAGAGAGTACGACACGGACGGAAACAACTTCCTCGATGACGCAGATCTTCCCGGATTTATCGATTGCTGGACCGGGGACGCCCCCGGCAGTTTCAACGCCGACTCCCCCTGTGCACTTCACGACCTGGATCAGGATGGAGACGTCGACGCATTCGATCTTTCAGGACTTGAGCAAGTCTATGAGGCAACTCCGGAAGATTGCGACAATAACGGCACGTGGGATCTGGTTCAGATTCTGACCCAGAACGGCGATTCCAACGGTAATGGAATCCTTGATGCTTGCGAAGACCCCTTCTTCCGCAGAGGAGACGGTAACCTCGATGGTGTCGTGGACATCAGCGATGCAGTCTCTCTTCTGTCAGCCCTTTTCGGTGGTGTGGGGTTGCCCGAATGCTTCGATTCCAGCGACTCCAATGACGACGGCGCCCTCGATATCGGAGATGCGGTCTACACCTTGTCCTTCCTCTTCTCATCCGGTACAGCGATGCCTGCGCCCGGCTCAGAGACTTGCGGGCCCGACCCGACTGCGGACGGCCTCGATTGTGCAGCAGCTGTCAGTTGTCCTTGAAGACTGACTATATGCAAAAAAAGGGGAGTGTCCTTTGGGACACTCCCCTTTTTTGTTTCTATGAAAAGAACTTTAAAAATCAGATGGCCCATTCGAGGAATAAGTAAGTTCCACCGAGGTCAAAATCAACAGAAGTCCCTGAGCCGTCATCCTGAATATCGACGATAAGCGATCTATGGCCCACACCGATCAGGATTCCCGATCCTTGTCGCAAGCCCGCACGGAGAGTTGTTCCCTGATAAGTTCCGTCAATATCTCCATAACTGATCCACAACCCGGCAACCTCAGCGTCCAACTCCAGTCCCCAGTCACCTCCCACTGGAATTCCAACAGAAGCGCCGAGACCAAAGGTCGGGACCCACTCATCAAGACTCTCTGTTACCGAGGTCTCAGCCCCCCCTACTGATCCGGTGAGGGTCGAATCAAGAACCAGATGATCTGCGCCCCATATGTACTTCAGGCCCACTGGACCCATTCCCAAGAGAGCACCTTTGTTGCGAATTGTCGTCAACTCAACGTTAAGGTCACTGGAAATGGTCCCCGCTTCAAAAATCTCACCACCAAAATCGAGGGTCCCTGTAAGCAAGTTGGAGCCAGCACTCGAGAAGTCGATGCTTGTCGCTTCAACTGTTCCCAATCCCAGATCACTCTCCACTGCATAAACCCAGAGAGATTCTTCCTCACCCAACCCTAAATCTCCTTCGAGATCGATCAGATCACCTGCAGACCCCAGATCGGAAGCCCGAATGGCACCTCCAGGACTGGGTGACCAGTTCTCCCCACGAAGGCGCAATGTACCAGTGCCGCCAGCCTGACAACCGACAAGAAAAAGCATGAGCAAGCCAACGACTATACAAACCGCTGATCGCTGATTTCCGAATCGGGACATAATGTCTCCCTTCTACCAGAAAAGGTGTGGGCGAGCCGGGAATCGAACCCGGACCCCCAAACGGGGAGGGGATTTTAAGTCCCCCGCGTCTGCCAGTTCCGCCACTCGCCCTCTCACAGAGAATGATCCTCAAAGGGGAAAGTCGCAAGTCTTCTTGGTAATGGAAAAGGTGTGGTGCCCACTATCAGAGCCCGGATGTGCAAAAAAAGAGAGATTCACCGGCTTATGGGACAAAATCAGCGGTATCAGAAATATCCAACCCTTCCTGAATATGTGGGGGTCAATCCTGGTGACAATCGCAATCAGCGAAACAATTCTTGACCTGACAATGGCAGTGACCAATCACTGGCAAATGCTGACCGGGATGATCAGAAGTGGCAACAACACAGCAATAGTTGGTTCCGGGATAACAGTAAACGGCGAATTTGACACCATTCCGAAGGGTGTGGATTCCAGAGAAACTGTCATACTTCAAACCCACAAGAAAAAGGGACAGATGTGAATCTGCCCCTTTGTAAAACACCTTTGGAATCTCATGCTTTCCAACCTCCAGAACCGAGACGCCCCACAGATTGAAATTATCAAACTCGGGAACCAGTACCGCACAGTTCAGGAGCTTGGATACATAACGGGATGCTTCCGCTGAGGACCTGAAAAGGGACTCCGGCTTGTCATCTCCACTCATCGACTGAAGGTGAGAATTAAACACCGGCTCACTGATCACTTTTGCATCCAATTGATAATTGGATACCTCCGGGTCAAAGAAACCAGGGGTTAACAGGACAAGAATCAAGGCTGCTGTTGCCGCAAGGGGCAAGATCGTTCGTCCAGACCAACGGTACTGAGGCTGACGTGCGGATTCCACGGCCAGCATCTCTGTAACACCTTGCCGCAAACTACCTGGTGCCTCCGGTTTCCAGGCTTTACTTCGAACCAGTTCTTTCATGTGCTGAATGCCCTTTGCGGCGTCTGCACATTGGGGGCACTGGGACAAATGAAGTTGAATTTCTTCACTGGTCGGCAGATCGAGTTCCTGATCTACCCAATCGTGAAGTTTCTCCTGATAGCGGATACAATCGTTCATGAGCCCAGATTCCTGTCCGTTATCCCTTGCCGTATCCCAGTTCTGTTGCGTAACTCTCAAGACGCTCTCGCAAGAATGCGCGAGCCCTGGAAATCCGTGATCGCACCGTTCCCACGGGAATGTCGAGAACCTCTGCGATCTCGTCGTACCGCAACCCCTCGAGGTCGCACAACAACAAAGCCCTTCGGAAATCCTCGGGCAACTCCCGGAGAAATCGATTTACTTCGTCACCGAAAAGATCCAGAAATGTCTCTTCATTTTCAATCCCATCCCGCTCAAAAACCTGAACGGAATGACGGGCATCCGCAGTGGCAACATCCGCAGCCAGTGATTGATGGACAGGCCTGCGAGCTTTCACCCTGTACCGGTCGATGAAATGGTTTTTACAGATCCTGAAGAGCCATGATTTTGCATTACTCCCGGACCTGAAGGTCGGAAATGCCTTGAAGGCCTTCATGTAAGTATCCTGGACCAGATCTTCCGCCTGGGCCCGATTTCGTGTCAGACCCAGTGAGAAGCGAAAAACATCGTCGAGGTACGGCACGAAGACCTCCTCGAACGATTGTCTCATTGATTCGCTTGTCCTGTTCATGGATCTCCCTTTCTGCGGGTCAGAAGCCTGTCCAGATACGGGGAACAGGGCCTTCCTCGCCCTTCTGTCGCCCCTGAGAGCCCAACAACTCTCCAGAGTCGACATCCAAGCAACGAGACCCGATATCAGGGGGTTCCGGGAAAATTCTGGCGAATCCGCCATCTCAGGACCTGAAAGTCCTGGTCGCATTCTTGCCAGAGTTCTTGCCAGGGCCATGCCCCCGCATCGTAGACCTGCCACATCAGTATCGTGGGAAGGGTCCACTTTCGGACAGAATTTTGTTGCCCCATTTGGGACATCCATGACTCTTGCTCAAGTGTTAGGGAGAGTGCTGCCAACTCTTCTGTAACAGTTTGCGGACTCCAACTTTTCTGCAGCTGATACAAGTGCTCCCGCAGGGTCTCTTCATCCTGAATCTCCCGATCCAGCAACAGCAGGTGACTTCCCTTCTTTCCCTCTGCTTCCTCAAACCAGCGCCGGGCGAGCAAGTTTCCAAAGTAATTGGCAAGACTCTCATTCAGGTCTGCTCTTCCATTGAAAAAAATCGTCCGATGCACCAACTCATGAAAAATAAGTCGAACTCTCTGGGTAGCGGGAAGTGACAGCACACCACCTGGCAACGTCTCCGGAAACCAACCCAGACTGCTGAATGCTGAAACTGGATAGACTTCGGCGATCATATCTTCAGCCAACAGCCTGTTTTTTTCCTCTTCCGCGTGCTCCAGAAATCGGTACCCCTTGTAGGGGGCCATCCCCACAACGGGAAAGTCCCAATGGTGAAGCTCAAGATTCCGGGGATTGGCGGCAACCACGATGTAACTGACCGGATCACGATCCACGTCGATCCTCTGGTATGCGCCCCCCACATTGAGCCCCGCCTCTTTTGCGAAGTTGAGCAGAAGCGGCAACTCTTCCAATGCAGAACGCCACCCGACGGGAAGTTCATCTTCCGACAGTAACTCGCTGGGCGTCCTCGATCCCGCCATACGGGAGACCACCCCACTGGCATTGGAAGCGATCCATGAGGTTTGGCACCCCAGCATCACCAATAGAAGAAGAACTCCGAGGCAATTCCTCAATCGGATGTTTCGCCGGTAAAGAGTGGGAAAGGACGGTGAAGGAATCCGTCAAAAACTTCGGTAAACCCAAAGTACTGATCATCGAAAACAGGCTCACCGGATGGTCCAACGCGAACATCGCCGGATTGACCGAGTGGAATCATCGATTCAATTCTCACTGGTCCCTCCGAACCCATTTCAACAACCTGGGCATAGGTGGACCTGTTCAGCCAGGGAGCACTCCAGACCAAACCCAGACTGCTTTCAGCCACATAGTCGATGGTCGCTCGGGGTTGATTCCAGGGTCTCGGCCCCAACTCTGTCAACGTGAGATCCAAAGCAAGAACGACCAACTCAGCGGGATCTGTCGGCTTGAACCCTGCACCACGATCTTCGAACCAATTGATCTGATTGGCCAACTGCGGCTGATTTCCCGGCAAGGCTCGCAGCAGAACATTGAACAGCAAATTCCTGTCCTGATTATTCCAACCGAGGGTCTCGGTATTGAGTTCATCTTCAAACACCAGTTCGATCATCCTGTTGATCCAGTTTTCCTGGAGAACCCAAGCGTCTGCATTGACGGTGTTTCCAACCCAACCCTCTGGGCCACCCTCGACAAAATAGCCATCCCAACTTTCCAGGAGTTCCAGAGCAGCCAATCGATCCGGATTGAGATCCGCCTCGACCGAATTGGTAAAAAATTGATCGACAAAGAACCAGCGATTTCCGCCCTTGTTCCCCAAATTGCAACAATCGGTGGCACTGATCTCCAAAGCCAGATCGCGTACAAACTCAAAACTCACGGGTCCGTCTTCTACAGCGACGGCCATTCTGTCTTGCATTGCGTGAGCCCTGTGGAATCGACCGTAAGCGTGACCGGGACTGGCGCCACCCGCATCGCCTTCAGCAGCTTTGTTATTCCAACCTGCAATCCAACCGCGTTCAGGGTTTTCAACGGTGATCCGCTCCTTGTAGGTGACCGGATCGGTCCACTCCATCGATCCATCCGAGAGCTGAGGCAGGCGCGGATCAGCCCCCTCCACCCTTACCGGATCAAGACCGGCCATCCAGTAGCCCACGTTTCCGCGGCGATCGGCATAGCAGACATGAAGACTTACGCAAAAGCGGTCCATTGCGTCAGCAAAATCTTCCATATTGCGGGCAAGGACGTAATCGAGATTGACGTCCACTGTCGCCAGTTCCTTCTTCCAGTGGGAATACTTCCAGGCGGCCACCGGCCCCTCCAGGTTTTCAGTGCTGAGAATGATGGGCGATACGATGGGGCCATGGACGCTGCGGTAAATCGGCAAGTTCAGAAATTGGTCATTCCCCAGAGGAATCATCTCAGTGCGATGGAGAAAAATATCCTCTACTTCCTCAAGGTAGATATCCACGGTATGCGCATGAGCAACCTGACCGGACCACGCATGACGGGGGGTCCGGCCGATGATGATTCCCGGCAAACCCGCCAGAGCCATTCCGGAAACATCGATTCCAGCCCCTCTCAAAGAGCCCTCTATCACCAGACCGGGAGCCGTGAATCCCATCTGTGGTCCTGCGTAGATCATCGGTAATCCGGTATCGGTCAAATCGCCACTGACGACCCATGCGTAACTGCCCATTCTCGGAGGTGTACCAATATTCGAGATACGCTCGCGCGTCCCCTCAAAAATGTCGTGAACGCCATCTCGCAAGGCTCGAAGATTGTCCAACTGGTACTGCCCTGCCTGAGGCACAGGGAGAGAAGTTGTCTGGGGAAGGAAACCGGAGGTTCCACCAGAAGGTGGAATCATCGTCGGGGCATCCGGGTCATCCAACCAACGAAGATCGTTGAACATCGCAAGACCATCCTCCGGATGACTTTCCAGAAGTTCTGCCAACAGTACTGCGTTATTCAATTGGTGAGTTGAAAGCGCTTCCGAATCGAAGTTTCTCAGCAGGGTCACCTGGAGTGCCATCATGTCAATGACGGTCCATGGAGCAGGAGAAAAACCGAATTCGACGAACTCATAGGGAAGGAGTGAGGAGTCCTGGTCGATTTCAGAGATGCGACGATTGATTCCTGCGAGATATCCCTGCACCAATTCCTGAGCTCTCTCTGAGATTCCCTGATAACCCTCCATGTACTCATCATCTGAGTAACCCAGAATGCGAATACTGATGTCAGTTGAGATTTGATCAGGCCCATAAATTTCAGAGAGGGTTCCTGTACAAAGTCGGCGGTAATATTCCATCTGCCACAATCGATCGACGGCGACTTCATAACCAAAGGCCTCATACATTTCGAAAAGTGTTCCACCCTCGATATGCCAGACTCCAAATTCGTCACGGTTAACCGTTACCTCAGAAACATCCGGGCATACGGAATAGCTTTGGCAATCTCCGATGGCGGAGTCTCCGCAATGGGGATAGGGATGCTTGGGCGCCGCTCCATCCAATAATTGGAATTGGATAATCGACAAGGCATCCGCAAGGTCCACGGTGCCGTCCGCATTGAAGTCTCTTGCTGCAAAGCAGTCTCCACCTGGCCCTGATTGAAACAGATGCTGAAGGAGCCAGATTCCATCGGAGAGATTGACGGAGCCATCGACGTTGGCGTCTCCCCTGACGAAGGGAATATCAGCAGATTGAGCCACTGGCCCCCTCAGTCCGATCAGCGAGAACAGGATCAGAGTCAAAAGAAGTCGGATAAGTGAACGTGGTTCTGTCACAGGATTCTCCTCCCGGAAAAAACTTCCGCTGTCTTCCCTATCATATCCGCTGATATCGCCAACTCGACCCCGGGGGTATCCCCTGCCCCCGCCCAACGCTATTCTGGTAGTTGGTCTGTAAGTCCTTGTTTCACGACATTTGGGTACTTTGCCAGATCTCCGAAATTGAAGATTGGAAACCCCGTGCGCAACAAACTGCCCTCTGCATTTTCTTGCCTTCTCCTGCTCCTCTGTTTCTTTCCGGTGGCTCATTCCGGTGAGCCGATCGAGGACGCGTTTGTGAACTCGGGAATCAGTATCACAGGGGGAGCACTGGAGCCCGCCTCCGCACTGCTTGACCCCATACTCCAGAGCCAGATTGGGGCCAGCCCCCAGTTCAATCTCCTTGAGATCCGCGAGCTGGATGACCCTCAGATGCAGAATGATGACTCCATCTCTGTGGCTTCCGTTCTCGGAGTGGACGTCGACGGAGATGAAACCAACAACTTCAGTGGCAACAATCTTTTTGAAGTCACTCCCGAAAGTGTCGATGACAATGGACAGCCACTGGTCCTCTTTGAATCCGGCTCCATCGTCAGTGGAGAACTGAGCGCAGGTCCTGCAGATCTTCAAGGACCCGGTGGAATCTCCCTTCCGGGAGTCACTCTGGAACTGACCATCGAACCGGGTGGATCTGCGGCGGTCACACCAGGGATTCCCACTGCGATTCCCGCAGAACTGTTCGATGCCATCCCCGCTCCATTTCCTTTTGACGGTTTTCCTTTCAACTACGACACCATGACCCAGGTACTCGAGTTTGTGGGAATCGTGGTCGACACGGATCTCGATGGAGACGGTGTACTCGATGCATTCAGTGTTGAGTTTTCACTGTCCTTTGTTTCCTGTGAACTGGTATATCCAGACCTGTCAGGAACTCCGTTCAGACGCGGAGACGTCGGTGGTGACGGCACCATCGATCTCAGCGATTCCATCAACATGCTGGGATATCTGTTTACCGGTGGCGCAGAGCCCGGCTGCATGGACAGCAGTGATATTGACGACAATGGAGTGGTCGATATTGCGGATGCGGTTCTGTTACTGGGATATCTGTTTACAGGAGGAGCTCCTCCTGCCGATCCTCACAGCACCTGTGGAGAAGACATCACCACGGACCCACTGGAGTGCCTGATCCCTCACCAGGGCTGCTAATCGCGAAGCAAGGGCTGCAAGACCCGATCCATCGCCTGAAGAAAACTGGAACGATCCCGCGGAGTAAATGGGGCCGGCCCTTTTGTTGGTAATCCCAGATCCCGGAGGTGGGTCGAGAGATCCCTTCGGGCCAACGCTTCCCCCACCGATTCCTCATCCAGAATTCGCCCCCGTGGATCAACGACGTTTGCTCCTGCCGCAACACAACGGGAGGCAAGGGGAATATCGCCGCAAACAACCACTGTTCGGGCATCGCAGTTTTCAGCGATCCAGTCGTCTGCTGCGTCAAACAACTCAGGAACCACTTCCAATCGAAATCCCTTCCCTTGAGGGATGCGCATCGCTCGATTGGCAACAAAAATCACCGGCAGATCCAGCCTCTTGGCCACTTTCGCAACTTCGTCCTTCACGGGACAACCGTCCGCATCGACGACAATGCGGACACTCCCCTTGTGTCGTCCTTGACCCTGAGCCTCACTCATTCGCCAGACTCTTTCCCGCTGGATTGTGCCGACTGGGACCCTGAGCGTTTTTCCAATTCGGAGAGTCGCAGGGTCAATTCCCCCACATTTTCAAAAGGTACTTCGCAGACCTGATCGATGCACAAATATGCCAGCGGTTTGCCTTCCTTCGAATTTCTCCCCTTCAACACCGGAACAACTCCGCTATCCGAATCGCCATTCATGTCGGATCGGAAGGCGATCACCACTTGGGATAATCGACAATTGCGGGCAGCCCGGATCATCTCCCGGGTTTCGGACAAGTCGGGATCGCCAACGATGGCGACCACCGGTATCCCCCTGGAAACAGACTGAACGGCCAGCAACAACTCTGCAGCACCCATTGGGTAGGGACCCACTCGCGCTAAAGAGGCTGTCACCAAATGAAGGGCCGATTCTTCATGGTCCGCATTTCCGGTAAGTTGATACATACGCAAAAGATTGCGCGCCATCGTCGCATTCCCGGAGGGCAATGCCCCATCAAAGTAGTCACGACGTCGATCGACCACGAGTTGGATCCTGTTGGGAGCCTCATAGAATCCATGACCTTCTTCGAGGGGACCAAACTCTTGTTGAACAAGATTCACCGCCTCCTCTGCTGATTGAAGGAATCGGGAATCGAAGGTCGCTTCGTACAAATCAAGGCAGCATTTCACCCAGAGCGCAGCATCCTGAAGGGTGGCCGCGTTTCCTGCGATTCTGCTATGGCTTCCATCTGAGTCGACAAAGTGATCGACTCGCCGGAGGAAGCCGTCTTTTGTGACCATTGCTGCGGCCACCGCGGAGTGGGCTCTCCTGGCCTCATCCGCAAACCGGGTTTCTCCCAGAATCGCTGCGCCTCGGGCAAGCCCTGAAATAGAAAGAGCATTCCAGCCAAGAATAACCTTGTCATCCCGTTTTGGTGCGACCCGTGATTCTCTTGCTTCAAGGAGTTGGGCAATTCCACTCTCGACTTGTTTCCGCAACTCACTCACCGATAGACCAGAGGACTGTGAGAGGGCTTCATAGGTCACCGCCTGCCGGGGAACACTGGCCTCCAGTTCTTCAAAATTTCCGTCTTCAGAAATCCCCAGATATTCGCAGACGTTCCTTGCAACACCCTCAGGCAACAACTCATTCACCTGATCAGGGGTCCAGACGTAATAGGATCCTTCCACCCCACCGGAGTCGGCATCCCAGGAACTGGCAAAGCTGCCATCTTCCAGTTGGAATTGTTTCAGCATTGCATCGAGTACATTTTTTCCCATCTCCAGCAAGTCGCTTTCACCGGTCATGCGACCCACTTCAAGATAACTTTCTGCCAAAGAGCCCTGGTTGTAGAGCATCTTTTCGAAGTGAGGGACCTGCCATGCAGCATCCACACTGTATCGATGGAATCCGCCTCCTACCTGATCAAGAATTCCTCCACGCGCCATTTCCCGAAGCACTGCCAGAGAGCGATTGACGGTGGGTATGTCCTGCGTGGACAAACCCTCACCTGCAAGAAACTCCAGAAATCTCGGTGCAGGAAACCTCGGAGCCTGTCCGAAACCTGCGGGGTTGGCGGTGTAGGTAGCTGAGGCGGTCTGGACCCCTCCTGAGAGGAATAGGTCCAGGGTCTGACCTTCATGGACCCTGTTTTCTCGGCCCTCCAGGTGTTCGATCAGTCCCTCTGCACTCTCCTGCATGCGGGCGCGGTCTTCCCGCCAGGCTTTCTCAATCGAAGAGATCAGCTCCAGAAAACCGGGCCGGTTAAAGCGCTGACGCGGTGGAAAATAGGTTCCTCCATAAAATGGCTTTCCATCCGGCAACAGGAATGCAGAGAGTGGCCACCCCCCTCCACCCGTCATCGCTCTCACCGCGTCCATGTAAACCTCGTCCACATGGGGCTGATCTTCACGATCCACCTTGATGGAAATGAAATGAGCATTCAGAAAAGCGGCAATCGCAGGATCGGAAAAAGACTCTCGGCGCATCACATGACACCAGTGGCAGCTGGAATAACCGATGGACAAAAACACCGGGCGATCGAGATTGCGGGCGGCCTCAAAGGCCTCATCGCCCCAAGTCCACCACTCCACCGGATTTTCGGCATGCTCTCTCAAATAGGCACTCGGACTGTCCCTCAATCTCCAACCACCGGTTTGGGGATCGCCACCCGCTTCGCCATCGAGTCCCATTGCATACAGTGTCGTCATCATGATCAGGACCATCTTTCATCCCGCCCGAGTCAGCAGTTATCCGAGGTCGTATCGGTAAAGGAGCAGTTTATCCCTCGCACTGATTGAGGGACACTCACGGGGCTGATTCATCTGCGAATCTTTGACTGGCCAACAAAAAAGCCCCCCCGGATTTCCGGAGGGGCTTCCAACTTCAACAGATCCAACCTGATCAGGCGGGAATCTGCTCCTTGTTGGCAGTGAAGACGTTCGAGAAGAACGCTCCAAAGAAGGAGGCGATTCCGACCGCAGTGAACAGATCCATGTCTGCCACCACTTTGTTGACCAGGAAGTAGGCCACACATCCCACCACTGCACCGATGAGTCCGCAGATTACGGAGTTCGTCCAGTTCCCCATGATTCCCTCGATCCCTGCCCGGGACACCGCGGCGACCGTGCCCGAACGCCCATACGGTAATCAAATCATGAATTTCTTGTCAAATGGAAGCGTCAATTGGCCAATAAACCGCATTTATGAGGGGTTCAGGAATTTCTGTCCTTCCCACCCTGATCCCCGGATTGAACCCTCCTGAGGATTTTTCAGGCGGTAGTCGGGCCGAGTTAACCCGAAGTCATTTTCGGAAAGAGGTCCCATGTCCTCCAGCACCCCCAAACCCAAAGTGCTCGCCGCACACCTGATCAGCCTCATGCTTCTGGGTCTGTTCACCTTCAGTCCTGTCAACGCCCAAGAACATATGGCCAATTTTGGAACGAACAACTTTGAGTTGTCGATGGAAATGATCCCCACCACCGACGGCAACTACGTCACGGTTTCTCCCATCATGAACTTCAATGTCACCAATGCAGGACTCGGGATCAAAATCTATCTGTCCAAAGTCGACGAGAACAGCAACGTCATCTGGTCTCGAAAAATCGGTCAGTTTCCATCCATCAATCAGTTTCCGATTTCTGTTACCGAGGTGGTGGATGACGCCGGAGGCTCGATCGGCTATGCCATCACAGGAATCAACATTCAGGCAGCCACTCCTGATCCCATTTTTGTGATCACCACAGATACCAACGGCCATGTCCTCGCAAGCAGGACCTATGGCGGAAACCTGCCGATCGCAGGGGCGAACCTCACCCCCGTATCCGGAGTCGGAAACAAGATTATTCAGGACCACCAGGGGAATCTGGTTGTCGTCGGATCACTCCGGTTTGCTGGAAACATTGGAGTCGTACCCTTCATCCTGAATACCCAGCCCAACCTGAATCTCAACTACATGCGTCTCTATCACGACGTCCGTTATCTCACTAACGGCTTCGGGATCGGGTCCATGGCCGGCTTTGACGATATCGTTGCGATTCCTGCCATGGAGGACCCCCAAACCGGGGAGTTTGTCCCCGACGGATACCTGATCACAGGTGGAACCCGTCAGGTTGGCGTCCCCGGTTCCGCAGAAACTCTCGTCGTCCGCACAGACCCCGGTGGCCATGTCCTCAAAAGTGGAATCTACGGCCCCACCTTCGCCGACTCCAAGGGTCGCGGAATCGAGCTGGCCTCAAATGGCCTGGTGAAAGTGGTCAGCCACGTCAAGGAAGCGACCGGTGCCCCGCTCTCAACGCAGATCTTCACTCTGACTCCCGCTTCACTGATTCTCCTTCAGCAGGATCGCTACCACGGATTCATTTCCCATGGGGACATCCGGGAAACCAATAATGGCGAGTTCATTCTTGCAGGTCGCGGCGCCTTTGATCGCGATGGTGCGGTCCTGCGTGTCGAACCCAATGGCAACATTGTCTTCTTCTACGGATACGGTTCGAACCACGTTGAGATCCTCACGGATGTTCATGAGTTGTACGACGGTACCCTTTACGCCAGCGGAGTTACGACGACGTGGTGCCAGGGTCCGGCGGACGAATATCTGGTCAGAACCAAAGATGACGGAACCCTTCCCGGTTGCCCTGTTCTTTCACTGAACATCGACCGCTCAACTCCTCAGGAGCCGATGAGAGATACGGACTGGGAGAGTGTGAATGTCACTCTGGTCAACGCCCACGAAATCGTGGACGTCACCCCCGATACGGTCAAAAGGCAGATTTGTCCCGGGCTCGTTCCGGTTCCCTTCCCCTGGGACTGGTTCCGCAGGGGTGATTTCACCCGTGATCAGGAGATCAATGTCGCTGACGCCATCGCCAGCCTGTCCAAACTCTTCAGCAGCGGACCCGAATCGGTTCCCGCAAATGCTGCGGACGCCAACGCAGACGGCAATCATGACATTGGAGACGTGATCTACACCCTGAGTTACCTCTTCAGTGGAGGCGCAGCTCCGGTAGCCCCCTTCACCCAGGTCGGTCCGGACCCGGAGCAGGACCAGCCGAACATTTTCAGCGTGGAAGAGTTCTTCCAGTACTACAACCAGAACTTCCGCATGGACGAAGCGGGGTTCCACCTGAACTTTGATCTCGAAATCTAGAGGCGCCCCCACACGAAAAAAGGCCCCGCCGGTGTTCACCGACGGGGCCTTTTTTTATTAGCGATCATGAGCCGGAAGAACCGGACTCCTGAACCGCCTCCGCAGAGACTCCGCTTTTCATCGAATCTTCGGAGAAGATCCTGGTCATCGCTTCTTTCCTGTAATCAAAGATCCTTGCCAACTCTGATTTGACGTAAATGGCATGGGCCAAAGATCCGAGAGGGCCGAAAGGCAGGGTATAAGTCACCCTGTCGAAGAAATGGACTCCCCCCTCAACCTCTTTGATTTCATGGTAGTGATACCAAAGGCTGTAAGGACCAATCCTTTGCTCGTCCACAAAGGAATGTCGATCCTTGATGTGCTTGATCTCCGTCAACCATCTTTGGGATCCGATCAGTGGAATTCCGACCCGATACTCAATCAACAGACCGTCGTACATCACCTCCGGGACATCGGTCAGAATCGAAAACGACATGTCATCCGGTGTGATGGCATCGAGGTTTCTTGGAGTACTGATGAACTCCCAGGCTGTATCGAGATCAGTCGGCAAAGTGAGGGATCTCTCAAGATTATGGATCTTTGGCATGTCGTCCTCCAACTTGTGGCACTGTCATGTCTTCTTCAGGATACCTGTGTCCATTATCTGTCGCTGTCGACAAATTGCCTGATCTTCGGGGTCGTGAATCCGCGAATTCGCCCTTAAATTACGTCCTTCAGGTCTACTTTTCCGTTTCAAAGACAATCCGGGAGTCATTCATGAGATTTTTCTGCCATTCACAGAATCAGGCTGTAGAAACCCCAATGCGGCTCGCAACCCTCCTCTTCCTGATGATGATCCTCGGCTCATGTACCGCTGCTGTTGCCCAAGTGGAAAAGAATCCACCCCAAAAACCGGAAGCGACTCCCGCCCCGGAAAAGGTAAAGACCCAAAAAGTGCTCTTCATCGGCAACAGCTTCACCTTCTGGCGTGGAGGTCTCGATCAACATCTGAAAATCCTCTCCCAATCGATGTCCCCTGAACTGGGATACGAAACCAAAGCCGTCACCCGGGGTGGAGCGTCGCTGGAAGTGATGTGGAAGCGGACTTCTGCCGCCGAGGAGATCCGTAACGGTAAGTACGATGTGGTGATCTTGCAGGAAGACATCCCGGAGACGACCGTCGAATCTTTTCAGACCTACTCAAAAAAGTTTGTCGAATTGGTCCGGGAATCCGGTGCCCGTCCCATTCTCTTCATGGCGTGGGATTACCAGAGATTGAACTGGATCTCGATGAAGGAAATCGCAGAGGCACACTTTCGCGTGGGTAAATCCCTGAAGGTGGAGGTCGCTCCGGTCGGATTTGCCTGGGCCCTCTGCAAGGAGCGGCAGCCTGCACTGAATCTCTACACCCGGGATGCGGAACACCCCAGCGTGGCGGGGATGTATCTGTCCCTGCTCGTCATTGAATCGACGATCTCCGGAAAAAGCCCCCTCACCCGTGCTCCCAAAAAACTGGAGATACCAGGATTGCAGCAACTCAATGAAAAGGGCCGAAACTTCCTTCGCGAAGTGGCGCGGGATGCCCTTGCAGAGTGGAAGAAGAAGAACTGAAGACCCCGGTCAGTCGATTTCGTAAATCAGGAGATCGCAGGAAAGATCCCCATTCGGGATCGGGATCCTGTTCGCTGGCTTCACCTTCATGGCTTCTTCAATCGCGCGACTGCCTGCCAGCAGGGCAATTCGCCAACCGTGCAGTTTCCGAAACACGGCTCCCATCCGATCGAGGAAATCAGGGGTTGCTGCCAAACGCTTGCCATACGGTGGATTGCTGACGAGGGTCATCACCGGACCATCCGCCTGCAGATCAAAGACTGACTGCTCCTTGAAAGAGAGCCGAACCCCGGCCTTGCGGGCATTCCCCCTGGCAATATCGAGCACCTCTCCGTCCACATCCCGCGCAATCACCGAAGGCCTCTGCCCCCTTGCTGCCCCTCTGAGTTCGCCCTTCATCAACCGGAGCTGATTCTCAGAGTCCTCATCGAAACTGGCCCAACGCTGAAATCCGAATGTGGGGCGGGCCAGTCCGGGAGCCAGCTCCTGAGCCCATTGAGCCGCTTCGATGGCGATGGTTCCGGAGCCACACATGGGATCGATCAGGGGAGACTGGCGATCCCAGCCCGACATTCGCAACATGGCGGCCGCGAGGTTTTCCCTCAGGGGAGCTTCCCCCGATTCCGCCCGATAGCCGCGCAGATGTAACGGCTGACCGGAGAGGTCGAGGTAGATTTTCAACTTGTCATTGGCGAGATACACGAAGACACGAACATCGGCATCATCCCGATCGATGGAGGGACGATCCCCCCAACGCTCACGGATCTGATCGACGATGGCATCCTTGGCACGAAGTGCCACAAATCCGCTGTGATTCAATTGGCTGCCCACCGTCACACATTGGACGGACAGGGTTTTCTCCGCGGTCAAATACAGATCCCAGTCAACCGCCTGGACCTCGCGGTACAACTCGTCTGCATTGGTCGCCATGCCTCGCCCCATCAGCACCATGATTCTCTGGGCAATCCGACTTTCGAGGCAGGCACGCCAACCCTCACTCCAGTCCCCCCGAAAGGGGATCCCGCCCCGATTCAGACGAACACTTTGGAAGCCCAGCTCCCGCAGTTCATCGCAGAGTGCGCTCTCCGTGTTTTTACTGGCGGAGGCAAAGAATTCGAGGGTCAACGCTTCTCTTCCTTCTCTTCCGCAAGGGGCCAGTCTGTCAGGCCTTCCGCCCCTCCAAGATAAAACGACTTTCGATCCCAGGGGGTCAACGGCAAGTCTTCACGAAGACGCCTGCGCAGATCCGGGTTGGAGATGAAATCGCGGCCAAACATGACCGCATCACATTTTCCAGAATCGAGGGCTTCCCTTGCGGTTTCCCGGGTGTAGCCTCCCCCGGCCACATAGAGCCCCCGCTCCTGGCCATCAAACGCCTCTCGAATGCGGGCGCAGATCCGGTCGAGGCCCTCTTCACGAACCCCGACGGAAAAACTCTCCACCACGTCGATGAAAGCGATCTTCATTTCGGCCAGGTGATCCGCCAGAGTTCCGTAGGTCTCCAGCATGTTGTGATCATGCCGCTGCCCGTCCGCCTCTCCTCCAATCGGGGAGATCCGGTAGCCGGTTCTGTCAGAACCCACTTCACGGACCACCGCTTCGGCGACTTCCAGGGAGAATCTCATTCTCCCTTCGAGTGATCCGCCATACCCATCGGTTCGATCGTTGATGCCTGAACGTAAAAACTGCTCCAGCAGATATCCGTTGGCCCCATGAATTTCGACGCCATCAAAACCCGCCTCCATGCAACGCGCCGCTGCCAATCGGAACTCCTCGACGACAGCAGGAATTTCTGACTCCAGCAAAGCACGTGGATCTGAAACCGCCTTTCGTGTTCCATCCGCATCGATGTAGGTTTTTCCCCCACCATTCACGGCGGTTGCCGAGACGGGGGGTTGACTTTCCGGTTGCAGGCTGACATGGCTGACTCTGCCCACATGCCACAGTTGGCAAAAAATCTTCCCACCCACAGCGTGCACGGCCTGGGTCACTTTTTTCCAACCGTTCACCTGCTCCGGAGTGTGAATACCGGGGGTGGCAAAATAACCATGCCCAGCGGGCGTGACCGGAGTGGCCTCGGAGAGAATCACCACCGCACCATTTTCGGGGTGAGCCCTCTGGGCGTAGTACTCCGCATGGAGTTCAGTCGGAAGATTGCCCGGCTGGGAAGCCCTCGAACGGGTCAGCGGAGCCATCCAGATCGGCCAGAAATCTTCATGGATTGCAGATTTGAACAAGATTCTTTCCCTTCAAGGCTCTCAGATTACCTCAAAATGGGCCTCAATGGCCCTCAATGGCCCACCCACCCTCTTTGCAAAACCTTTACACAAAACTATTCGCAACCCTTATATCGCTTACCTACCCTCCAAACCATCTTCGCAAACGTCAATTTATTAGACGCTTTTCGAAGACAGTTTTAAAGCAAACCACCAAATAGGGGGAAATCGACATTCCGTGTCAACTTCGATCGCTTTTTGTTTTCGTTCTCATTGTTTCTTCAACTCTGCTGTTCACTCAGCAGCCTGTCTCCGCCCAGGACGCCATGTCCCCCATTTGGAAAAATGGACTCGGCTTCTCTACCGCAGACGGCAAAAACAAGATCAGCCTTGGAGGTCGTTTGCAGATCGATACCGGTTTCTTTTCTGAAGAGGACGGAGTCGATGTGGAAGAGGATGGCGTACGGATGCGCCGCGCCCGAATTGCCCTCTCCGGCCTGATCAATGGCAACATCGAATTCAAGACCCAGTACGATTTTTCGGGTGGAGACGCGGACTTCAAAGATTTCTACATGGGCTTCCTCAACAAGGGTTCCATGCCTGGCGTGATCAGCAAAATCCGTGTGGGTCAGCAGTACGAGCCGTTCGGTCTGGAAACACTCACCAGCAGTAAATACATCACTTTTGCCGAACGCAGTTTCACCGACGTCTTCTCCCCAAGCCGGAACACCGGAATCCTGGCCTTCATGGACCCCTTCGAAAACATGGACAGCTCCTTTGCCCTCGGTGTTTTCAAGGACGACAACGGCTATGAAAATGCACAGGGAGACAATGAGCAGGCAGTCACCGGTCGACTGACCCTGGCCCCCATCAATGAAAAAGACGGGTCCCTCCTTCATCTGGGAGTCGCCTTCAGCTCGAGGAAAAACCCGGGAGCGACGATCTCCTACGACGCCAACGCCCTTTCCAGCCTCGGTGAGGACATCGTCGATGGAAGCCTCGCCAGCGAGCAGGTCGATCTGCTGGGATTCGAAGCCGCCTACAGTCAAGGCCCTCTCTGCCTGCAGGCCGAAATGGTTCAGTCCTCCCTCGACACTGCAGATGCCACGGCGTGGTACCTGATGGCCAGTTACTTCCTCACCGGTGAAAGTCGCCCCTACAAGGCTTCGTCGGGAGTCTTCAGCCGCGTCAAGCCGGCCAACAATCAGGATGACGCTGGATCGGGAGCTCTCGAACTGGCAGTGCGCATCACTGAAATCGACCTGGAAGAGATGACCGCCGGCGAAGAGGCGGAAGCGGTCACCGTCGGTCTCAACTGGTACCTGAATCCGAACTCCCGAATCATGTTCAACCTGACCAATGCATCGCCGGGCGAAGCCTCTGCCTATGGCAATGAAGTCACCAGTTTCGTCACCCGTTTCGCTGTGAAGTTCTGATTAAGATTGTTGTTTCTGGGAGGTTTCAGTTTGCAACTGCATCTAAATGTTGGCAGTTTGCCGAAAACCTAGAAAAGGGTTTACAAATGAATAACAAAGGAATTGCGTCGCTTCTCGTAGCAGTTTTCATTCTTGCTGGTTGCACCAGTGAAGGCACTAACTCCAAAGAGGGTTTGTCGGGAACCGTCAGGGTCGACGGATCCAGCACTGTCTTCCCCATTACCATGGCGATTGCCGAGGAGTTTCAGAACCTGCACCCCAACATGAATGTACCCGTGGGTGTCTCGGGAACCGGTGGAGGATTCAAAAAGTTCACTATCGGTGAAATCGACATCAATGACGCCTCCCGTCCGATCAAGGACAAGGAAAAAGCCAAGTGTGCGGAGTACGGGATCGATTACATCGAGATTGCGGTTGCTTACGACGGTCTTTCGGTAGTCACCCACCCCGACAATGACTTTGTCGATGCCATTACCGTCGAAGAATTGAACAAGATCTGGCACCCGGAATCCGCCGTCAGCAACTGGAGTCAGGTTCGTGCTGGATGGCCCGATCGTGACATTGAGCTGTTTGGACCAGGTTCTGACAGCGGAACCTTTGACTACTTCACCAAAGTCGTCAACGGTGAAGAGCAGCTTTGCAGATCCGATTACATGCAGAGTGAGGATGACAATGTTCTTATCAAAGGAGTTTCCGGTGACAAGGATTCTCTGGCCTTCTTCGGATACGTTTACTACAAGGAAAATGCCGAAAAACTGAAGATTGTTCCTGTCAGCTACAAGGGCGAGAGCGCCGTCACTCCTGATGAGACGACGATCAATAACGGCACTTACAAGCCCCTTTCCAGACCGATCTTCATTTACGTCAGCAGTGCTGCAGCAGTCCGCAAGGAAGTTCAGGAATTTGTAAAATTCTACCTGAAGAATGCTCCCCAACTCGTTTCTGAGGTAGGATATGTGCCTCTTCCAGATTCTGACTACTCGCAGAGCCTGAAAGACTTTGACGCCTTTGTTGCCAAGTCGAGCGCAAACAGCGGAGCGGCCCAATAAGGATCTGATGCCCGAAATAGCGACTTTTTCATTAGGGAATTCGAAAAAGAGATCCCGTTGGATTGAAGAGGCAACGCGCAGTGGATTTTTCCTCTGCGCGTTGGCCTCTGTTTTGACGACTTTTGGAATCGTTTTTGTTTTGATCCGTGAGGCGATCCCCTTCTTTCAAGTGGTGCCCTTTTGGGACTTCCTCTTCGGAACCCGCTGGAACGCCCTGATCGAACCGCGTTCCTTTGGTGTGATCCCACTTTTCATGGGCACGATGATCATCGTCATCGGCTCCGGATTGATTGCGATCCCCATCGGACTGGCCAGCGCCATCTACCTCAGTGAATTTGCCAGCGACAGAACCCGAAAGATCGTCAAGCCTGTTCTCGAGATTCTCGCAGGGATTCCCACCGTCGTTTACGGCTACTTTGCCCTTACCGGAATCACCCCCCTGCTGAAGCTCGTCAATGACGACATCTCCGTCTTCAATGCCCTTTCCGCCTCCATCGTCGTCGCCGTCATGATCCTGCCGATGGTGGCTTCTCTGTGTGACGACGCACTGAAGGCCGTTCCCAGGGCACTGCGGGAGGGCGGATTCGCTCTCGGCAGCACCAAAACCGAGGTCTCCCTCAAGATCGTCGTCCCGGCAGCCCTGTCGGGGATCGTCGCCTCTTTTGTGCTCGCCTTCTCGAGGGCCATCGGTGAGACGATGGCAGTGACTCTCGCTGCCGGAGCCACGCCCAAACTGACCATGAATCCTCTGGAGAGCATCCAGACGATGACGGCCTACATCGTTCAGGTCGCTACCGGTGACATCGAACATGGATCCGTTTCCTACTACTCGCTTTATGCGGTCGGCGGGATGCTGTTCCTGATCACTCTGGGAGCCAACCTGCTGAGTCACCGGATTCTGAAGAAGTACCGGGAGCAATACGAATGAGCACCTCACAGGCCACTCCCCCCTCTGAATTCAACTCTGCTCTGGAGAGAAGAAAATTCACTTCCAGTCTCTTCAAGAACTGCTGTGCTTTTCTCTCATGGCTGTGCATTGGAATTCTCGGATTTCTTCTGGTTCACATCTTCAGCGCCGGCTGGGAATGGGTCAGTTTCGATTTCCTGAAAAATCCACCGTCGCGAATGCCTCACAAGGCGGGTCTTTTCTCGGCCTTCATGGGCACCATCTGGATCATCGTGACGACCGCCTGCATCGCCATCCCGGTGGGTGTCTGCTCAGCTCTTTACCTTGAAGAGTACGCACGAAAAAACCGACTCAACACCTTCATTGAGGTCAATATCGCCAACCTGGCTGGAGTCCCCTCCATCGTTTACGGGATTCTGGGCCTGACCCTGTTTGTGCGGTTTCTCAAGTTTGGACCGAGTGTGCTCGCAGGGGCCCTGACCCTGACACTACTGATACTGCCCGTCATCATCATTGCCTCGAGAGAAGCGATCAAAGCGGTGCCGCCTTCGATCCGGCTCTCCGCCTACGCTCTGGGGGCGACACAGTTTCAAACGGTCTTTCACCACGTGTTGCCCGCTGCTTTGCCGGGAATCATGACAGGGGTGATTCTCGCCCTCTCACGGGCCATTGGCGAAACGGCGCCCATCCTGATGGTGGGTGCTGTGGCCTACGTCCGCAAAGCCCCCTCCGGGATTCTCGATGGTTTCACCGCGCTCCCGATCCAGATCTACAATTGGGCTCGGGAAGCCAAGCCTGAGTTTGAGGGATTGGCTGCGGGTGGTATTATCGTGCTTCTGGTTCTGTTGTTCACGATGAACAGCATTGCGATCCTCATTCGTAACAAAACCCAAAAGGCGCAATCATGAGTTCCGCTGAAAAAACTCACACTGTTTCTGAGGAAGAGTTTATGAACAAGCGTCCGGCAACCCCCGAACCCAAAAAGAATTCATCGGAAGCCTCTGATAAAGAGTCGGACATGAAAAATGCTCACCTCAAGGGTGACAACGTGACCATCAGTTACGGTTCGGAGCAGGCCGTCAAAAACGTCGATATCCGTTTTCCGACCAACAAGATCACTGCGGTCATCGGCCCCTCCGGTTGCGGAAAGAGCACACTGCTGAGGGCCTTTAACAGAATGAATGACTTCATTCCCAGTGCCTCGGTCGAAGGAAGCCTGACCTACCGGGACATGGATCTCTACGGCAAGGACATCGATCCTGTCGAGGTTCGGTTGCGCATCGGCATGGTCTTCCAAAAGCCCAACCCTTTTCCCAAGACCATCTACAAAAACATTGCCTGGGCACCCCAGATCAATGGCTACAAGGGAGACATCGACGAGCTGGTCGAATCGTCCCTGAGAAGTGCTGCACTTTGGGATGAGGTCTCCGACAGGCTCCATGATTCAGCCCTCGGCCTCTCCGGAGGACAACAGCAGAGACTCTGCATCGCCAGAGCCCTCGCCATGAAGCCGGAAGTTTTGCTCATGGATGAGCCGTGTTCCGCCCTCGATCCGGTCTCGACCAGTCACATTGAAGACCTGATGCTGGAACTCAAAAAGCAGTACACGATCGTGATCGTCACGCACAACATGCAACAGGCAGCCCGGGTTTCAGATTACACCGCATTCATGGAATCCGGTGTGCTGATCGAGTTTGACGACACCGGGACCATCTTCACCAAACCGTCGGTTCAACGAACCGAAGACTACGTTTCGGGAAGATTCGGTTAATCGGAACGATCAGTTTGAGTCCGAAACTTGAAACCGTGATGTCACTTCTCCTCATAATGGAGTCCGCGGATGACCTTACACCTACAAAGAGACCTTGAAGCCGTCAAAAGCCAGTTGCTCGATATGGGCAGTCTGGTGGAAAAAGTCTCCAACCAGGCGATCACCGCACTTCAGGAGAGAGATACAGAACTTTCTGCCGGTGTCCATGAACTGGACCTCACCATTGATCAGCAGGAAGTGAAGATCGAAGAAGAGTGCCTGAAGATTCTCGCCCTGCACCAGCCCGTGGCCACGGATCTCCGTTTTGTGGTTTGTGTCATGAAGGTCAACAACGATCTCGAGCGAATGGGCGATCTCGCCATTAACATCGCCGAGAGAGCCAGTTACCTCTCCAGCCATGAACCCCTGGGGGTCCCCCTCGATTTCCATCGCATGGCAGAGCTGACCCGTGAAATGGTCAAGGAAAGCCTCAACGCACTTTTGAACCTGGATACGGATTTGGCTCGAAAAGTACTCGCAAAGGACGACGAGGTCGATGAGATCAATCGTCAGATGTTTGAGATCCTGGAAGAGATCATGCTGAAAGATCCGACGACGATCCGTCGTGCCATCCACCTGCTCTCTGCTTCAAGGCACCTGGAACGCATCGCCGACCTCGCCACCAACATCGCCGAGGATGTCGTCTTCCTGGTTGAGGGCGAAGTAATTCGCCATCTTCCTGAGGATTACAACCGGGCCTGATCCCCCATTCGGGTCAGCGTGAGGGTGCTTCCTTCTGGCGGTACAGCCAAACCCAGCCATGGGTGCTGGATTTCTCCCGGTCGAATTTCCCCATCTCTTTTGCCAGTGGCCGAAACTCTTCCAGCAGCTTTTCGAGCCGCTCTTCAAGTTCTTTGGGGATGCCGCCCTCCTTGCCTACAAAGGAATTCCGCTCCTCAAAAACGGCATCCAGAGCCTCGTTCACCCGAGTGTATTCAGGCATGATCCGGGCTTTTTCAGCTTCCTGCTCAGGTGTGAGGGGTGGAAGCGTTGTATACAACCACTGGACGTCCCCCACCAACAGGTCATTCAGCCCGTCTCCGTCATGATCCACCACAAAGACTTTTGTCCTTGAACCGGCCCCCTCCGGGCCTTCTTCAAGTTTGCGTCTTTTGAATTCTTCCTTAGCGATCAAGACCTGTTTTTCGCCGAACTCAGGCTGCTCAGTCGTCCCCAGATTGGGGTACCAATGGATCCCTCCGTATTCACTCCCCAGGACCAGATCAAGAGCACCGTTTCCATCCCAATCCGCCATATGGGCATTGCTTCCCTTTACCGGATTGCCATTTCGGGTTTTCAGGGGCTTGGACTCCCCACTGTAGACAGGCTTTTTCCGGGTCCCCGTGTTCTCAAAGATCTCCACCGATGAGCTACGGGTTCCAAGAACCAGGTCCAGATCGCCATCCTGATCCATATCCCATGCTTCAACAGTGATGGAGTATGACTTGGATTTGAGGTCTTCCCCTTCTTGATCAGTCAGCCTGCGACCCTGAATAAAATTCCGTTCACCTTTGCACTCGAAGTAATAAATCTCCCCTGTGTACGATCCACTGAGAATATCCAGATCACCGTCGCCGTCGTAATCCACAAACTGTGGAGAAAAGCTGATACATCACGTGGACGGGATCGAAGCGAATTCCGCTCCTGCTTTCAGATACTCAAACCCCCTGTACTCCGGGGACGAAGCGGAGCCATGATTTTTGTAAATTCTCAATCTTCCCTGGGAGTAGCCACTCGGCTCCCCGGGTTCGCTTCGATATTTGGATGGCAATCTATCCTGAGGAAATGGTTCATTTCCAAACTCGCCCACCAAAAGGTCCAACAGGCCGTCTCCATCAAAATCATGCAGATACGGAGCGGCATGCCCCACCGTGACATCGATCGGTTCTCCCGACGAGACCAGTCTCTCAGGTGATTCGAATTGGAACTGGGGTTTCTCCGCATCAGAAACCGGCCCGGAGATTAGCAGGAGAGTCAGAGTTGTATTCAACAGGGACATACACTTCTCACATTCCACTCATAGAGGTTTAACTGCACTACGAGGCATAGTAGCACTCCGAAGTGCAAAGCCACTACAGGGTACGATGGGTGAAGTTGGCAGAATTAGGAAACAAGGAAAGAAAAAGGTGGCACGCCCGCCAGGACTCGAACCTGGAACCTTCGGATTAGAAATCCGATGCTCTATCCAGTTGAGCTACAGGCGCACCGAATGATCTCTTGTCTGGACTTTTGGAAGTATGCCCTGATCAGCCGGTCTTGGAAAGTGAAGTTGAACGTTTCCAAAAGAAGTCCGGAATACTGGCAAAGTCCTGCCTCACCGCCCTATGACCGTTATGGCTGTAGCTCGCTCAGCGACCACTGGTCACCCTCGACATCATATTGGACTCTGTCGTGAACCCGCCCGGGTTGGCCCTGCCAAAACTCGAATCGTGTCGGTACAACCCGGTAGCCTCCCCATGTTTCAGGGCATTCGATGGGGTTCTCTCCAGCGGCAAGAGATTGGAGCTGGGCCTCAAAAGAATCCCTCGAATCCATGACTGAACTCTGATGGGAAACAGCTGCTGCGGCTCTGGACAGACGAGGCCTGCTGTTGAAATAATTTTCGGTGACCTCGCGACTCGATTTTTCAACCCGCCCCTCGATGCGAACTTGTCTTTGCAGTCTGGGCCAATGAGACAAAATCGCCACATGAGGATTGGCTTCCATTTCCACCGCTTTTCTCGAAGTGTAGTCCGAGAAAAAGAAGAACCCCTCTGGCCCAAAGATTTTCAACAGCACCATTCTCAATGAGGGGGCTCCTGATTTCGTGGTGGTGGCGAGGGCAATTCTGTTGGGTTCTCCATGCCCGGCAGCCTCTTCTTCTTCATACCAGAGACGAAACTGCTCGACAGGATCGGAATGAACATTTTCTGCCCTGATAGAAGAACTTGCGAAATTGTAGTCTTGGCGGGGTGGGTAGTTTTGATTCATGGTGCCACTTCCACTGATCAGAGCTGAAGTTGTGTCGTTCTGACTATAAATCCCCAGAATCGGAAACATCCAAGAAGTTCACAGATATACTTCACCTATGAACGGATTCCATGTGGAAGCCCCTCTTAAAAGAGGTGATTCACACTTTGCCCACTCTTGAAAGCCCTTGTCCACATGAATGCAGCTGCCGACAGCCTTCTGGAGAGATTTTCAGACCTTGACCTCAAGCCGTCTCTGGCACAGGCGATCGAGAGCGCGGGGTATTCGGATCCACGACCGATTCAAGCCCAGTCCATCCCTCAGGCTCTGGAGGGTCAGGATATCCTGGGGCTTGCTCAGACAGGAACAGGCAAAACAGCTGCTTTTGCGATCCCTGCGATTGAATCCCTTCTCCGAAAGAGGGGCAAGAGCCCAAGAGTGCTGGTGATCGCCCCCACACGTGAGTTGGTTTCGCAAATCGATGACGAATTCCGCAAACTCACGAAGGGCTCCCGCCTCAGGTCCATGACCATTTACGGTGGTGTCTCTGAAAAGCCCCAAATCGAAAAATTGCGTAAACACCCGGACATCATCTGCGCATGCCCAGGCCGATTGCTCGACCTGATGAATCAGGGGCATGTCGATCTGCAGTACATTCGCCATTTGGTTCTCGATGAAGCGGACCACATGTTCGATATGGGATTTCTTCCGGACATCCGACGAATTCTCTCAGAGCTTCCGGCGGAACGACAAAATCTTCTTTTTGCAGCAACCATGCCACCGGAGATCCGCAAACTTGCTCAACAAATCCTGAAGAATCCGTTCGTTGCTGAAATCAATCACACTGCCCCTGCGAACACTATCGAGCATGCCCTCTACCCCGTTCCAGAAAAGCGGAAGATTGAACTGCTGAGGAAAATGCTCAAGGAGAAATCCTTCTCTTCAGCCATCGTCTTCACGCGAACCAAAAGACGAGCCCGTCAACTGGCGGAAAAGTTGGGCAAAGATGGACACAAGGCAGTCGCTCTTCAGGGAAACATGTCCCAGAACCAGCGCGATCGGGCGATGAACGGTTTCCGAAAGGGCCAGTTCAATATTCTCGTGGCCACCGACATTGCGGCCCGTGGAATCGATGTGGCCAGTGTTTCCCATGTCGTCAATCTGGATATCCCCAATACTGCTGAAGCCTACACTCACCGAATCGGCAGAACAGGCCGATCAGAGCGGGATGGAAAAGCATTCACTTTTGTCTCTGAGGCCGATATGGACATGGTCCTGGAGATTGAGAAAGTGATTGGACAACAAATTGAGACGATCTTTACTCCAGGCTTCGACTCTGTTGATTTTACGCGCCCGGAAAAAGGACGCAGAAGAACGGCAAAGAAAAAGACCAGCTCTGGTCCGTCGAACAGAGGTCAGGGATCAAGATCCAACCGCCAACGACGCTCCGGATCTGGTGCGAAAAGCCGCCCGAGACAGGGAAGAAACCGGAGCAGACAAAACACCGATCAGGAAAGTGGCGGTTCTGGCGCTAAAAAACGCAGAAGACCGTCAGGCAGCGGCAAGCCTGTTCGAAGAAAACGATCTTCACGATCGTCCTCCAATACTTCTTCGCGCTGAGCAGATTACAGCCACTACCAAAGAAGAAGCCTGCCTGTTACATTTCAGCATACTCCAACAGAAGTGAGTCTTCTTTTGCGAATCTGTCTGTTGACCACACAGGACCTCGACGAAGATCCATTCCCGGATGACGATTGGCCCTGTGATCCCAGGCCTTTCATTCCCGAAGCGGAGTGGCATGTTGCCGTTCTCGAAGGCAAACATGATTGCCTCCCTCATGTCGAAGAATTGATCTCCCAGGATTTTGATCTTTACTTCAACTTGTGTGATGGAACCGAAGACGAAGATTCCCCTGGTATCGAGGTTATTCATGCCCTCGAGGCAGCAAAAGTACCGTTCGCTGGAGCCAGTTCTGAAAGCTATGAACCGACACGCTCTGAAATGAAAAAAGCGTGCAAAAAATTGGGGATTGCCACACCCAAGCATGTTTTCGCAAAGAATGACGCTGATATAGAAAAAGCGGCGAAACGGCTGAGGTTTCCCCTCTTTGTCAAACACCACAACAGTTACGCCTCTGTCGATATCAGTCGCAGATCCAAGGTCATGACACCGGAGGGACTGAGGATTCAGGCGCAAAAAATCATTTCGCGTCATGGCCAGGCATTGATCGAAGAATTCATCGAAGGCAAAGAGTGCACTGTTCTGGTTGCCGAAAATCCAAGGAACCCCAATAAGCCGATTACCTATCCACCTGCACAGTACAACTTTCCTGAAGGAGACAGCTTCAAGCACTCTGATCTGAAGTGGGTTGACTACAGCGGTCTCTCCGCTGTGAAAGTGGATGACCCTGTTTTATCGAAAAGACTTCAGGACGAATCAGCCCTATTTTTCCTTGAACTCAAGGGGACCAGCTTCGGACGCTGTGATATCCGTGTCGCAGATGATGGAACGACCTACATGCTGGAGATTAATTCCAACTGCGGCATTTATTATCCAAAGGAAGACTGGAGCAGTGCGGATGTCTGTCTCTCTTTTGACCCAGACGGTCATGAGGGATTTACTCGCCTGTTGGTGAAAGCGGCTCTTGCCCGCCATCGAAGGCTCCACCGAGGCAAGGCCTCGAAAAAGCGGCAGAAGGCTTAAACCAAATGGTCTCTGCTCGACAGTCGTGAGGAGTAAACCTCAGGGGCAGGTCGCTCCATAACTGTCGCAGCCATTCTCAACACCTGCAGGATCTTGTCCACATTGGGGGAAAGGTGCGAGAGGCATTGCCCCACCACTGAAAAGTGATCCCAGCTTGTAAACGGCATCGGCAATATTGATCACTTCATCATCGTTGACGTCACAGGCATCCTGACAGGTGACCGTCGCTTGGCCAAACAGATAATTCAGCGAAACGATCGCATCGGCGATGTTGAATTCACCATTCGCATTACAGTCCCCCCGCATGAAATCGGCGTTTTCACAGTCATCGGGAATCCCATTCAGATTGCCGTCGGTACTGGTCCCATTTCCGAGATCACAACTGTCGAGGACACCATTGAGATTACAATCCTCTGCCGCTCCGGTTGCTATCTGACAAGAATCCAGAGCCCCATCCAGATCGCAGTCCAAAGAAGAATCAACTGCGATAGAACATTCATCAAGCACACCGTTCAAATCGCAATCGGTTGATGTCCCCGAAGCCAACTCACAATCATCAGGAAGACCATCCAGATCACAATCACTGGATACACCTGAACTGATTTCACATTCATCGAGCACGCCGTCGAGGTCACAGTCAAATGCGACACCCAAATCGATCGCACAACTGTCCAGCAATCCATCCGAATTGCAATCAGACGCAGTGCCATTGACAATTTGACAGGTATCCAGAGTGCCATTCAGATCACAATCAGAAGCCCCCGCTAAAATTTGACAACTATCGGGGATACCATTGAGATCACAATCCTGAACGGCTCCGGAGACGATCGAACAGCTATCGGGAATCCCATCGAGATCACAATCCTGAGCTTGAGCCTGGGCGATCTCACAATCGTCAGGAAGACCATCCAGATCACAATCAGGACTGAGGCCGTCCGCGATGGCGCAGGAGTCCAGTACGCCGTCCCCATCGCAGTCCAGTGACGGCTGGCAAGGGTCTGCGATCAAATCACCATTACAGTCCACTTCGCAGATGTCCGGGATTCCATCGAGATTGCAATCCGGTAGTGCGGGGTCAAACCCACACTCGTCGGGGACACCATCTCCATCGCAATCGACGCTGTTTCCGCCAGAAATGTCGTCACCGTCGGGAACACCGTTCAGGTTACAGTCTGTGATAAACTCAATCGTGCCGGAAACCGTTGTAGGAGTAATCTCCAGTCCCTGCATGACCACTAACAGCTCCACAGGAGGAACGTGAAGGGCAGCAGTAAATTCAAGTTGAGTCGATCCTGTCGCTGCGGGATCGACCGCATAAGTTGCTAAAATCAGTTCACGGTCTTCCCCGGCTACGAGGTCTGTGATCGGTGCAGTCAAATCAAACAGGCAACCCACAATGTAGCCTCCGCCTCCAATCGGATTCATTTCCAACATCAGATAGTCCGGGGATACACCACCCAGTGTGGCATCTTCAAGGTGCATGCCTCTGTTCAGATCCATCAATGTCAACTGTGAGGAATCGTGGGTCACTCCAAATGAGAAAGCTTCACAATCCAGGGTGTGGTTGAGAAAGACTCTGGAGACGACGGGTAATCCGGGACTCGCCTGCACATTGGTCAACCTCAATTCTGCGCTCGGAGTTTGAGCAACAGATACTGAAGGACAGAGCAGCACCACAATGAGAATCAGAAAGCGAAACATGGGTTATAACTCCTGAAATCCACTCTCCACGCTGAGACGGATTCAACTTCGAATAACACCCGAATCCTACAACAGGGCCATGTTTGATAATATTTGGATTTTTTCCTGATCAATGAATGTCAGGAATTTCATGTGATTCATCGATGAAAAATGGGTGAGGGGCAATCAAGCCCCTCACCCACTTTCCATGGTCTGTGGTATTTCCTAATCGAGACACTCCAATAGGTCGATGGTTAGGTCAGGACCCTCGGAAAGCTCGGACGGGGCAGGAAGAGGTTCAGCCCCGTTAAACAATCGAGCAAGTAGGCGGACAGCATCAGCAACATTCAACTGACCGTCGTCGTTGGTATCGGCAGCATCCTCACAGGTAATCGGTAGATTGTCGAAAAGGTGCTGCAATCCTGTGATGGCATCGCTGATATCCACACTTCCATCCCGGTTCACGTCTCCCCTGCGGAAGAACTTGGGCATCGACGGGTGATCGAAGGGAGGCAATGCCGCTTCAACCCTCGGGTCAGTGAGTGCCTCAAGAAACTCTACAAGGTCCAGCCTGGCACCCAGGGAAAGATTCAAAGGCGGTGTACCCGGTCCCTGCTCGGGATTCTGGAAGTCTCCACCCGCATTGTAGAAATTGACGACCTCCAAAAGTGTGTCTTTGCCCCCGTTATGGAAGTAGGGAGCCCGGAGAGCGACGTTTCGAAGGGGCGGAGTCTTGAACCTTCCCCTGTCGATTTCATTACCCGTGACCTGAAACCGCCCTGTATCCTCATTTTCGGGTCTGACACCGATATCGTGAAAAACATTGTCACTCAGAAACGGTCCTCCATGACATGGTAGGCAATTGTTGAGGAAGACGTTCATCCCCTGTTGCTGATCCGGAGTCAAAGCGTTGGGGTTGCCGTTGATGAACTGGTCGAGGGGGGTCTGGTTTGGCAGAAGCGTTCTTTCATAGGCTGCGATGGCAAATGCGATTCTCTCGGCTGTAATCTCACTGTTTCCAAATGCCATCTGAAACAGGGACGGATAGTCGGGAAACTGTGACAACGCTGTGACCATCGGTTGCGGCAGGTTGGTGGCGTATTGCAAGGGAACCGCAGCAATCAAACGTGCACGGATGTCATTCCATGTCCGAGTCTCGCAACCCATTTCCACTTCTGAGAGCAAGGGTTCAATTGCCTGAGCCTCCAGTGCGCCCCCAGCAGGTGTCGAATTTCCTGGAATGCTGACGGTCCCCGTTTCCGGGTTGACGAACTGGGGACCAGAACGCCCATCCCAAAAGAGTGTTGGGGAATACATGGCACCGACAGTCGATTGGGACTTCCGTGAAGTCACCTGACGCTCGGTTCCAAAAATGCCCCCTCCCAAAATTTCGCCAGAACAATCCTGATGCTGAATTCCGATGGAACCCATGACGTCGTCGGCGTTACCAAAGACACCGTCAGAACCCGGATGTCGGGTGACCTCTGCCAGAGTTCGCGGGTCACTTCCACCCGCCTCAGGGAAATGGCAAGTACCGCAGGAAACGGCACTGTCTGTTGAGAGTTGGGTTTCCCAAAAAAGGAATTTCCCCAACAACTCTTTTTCCGGCGTCCCGGGATTTTGTGCAGGCTGGGGAACCGGGGGCAGCGGCGGAATACCTCCAGGTGGAGGCGGAGGTGGAGGTGGTGGCCCCTGAGCAATGAGTGCACTGCAGAATCCAAAACATCCCAGCAGGACGCCCAATCGAACCCATTCGGTCACCATTAGTCGACTCTGGATCAGATTTGATCGCATGGAACAGCTCCTTTTTCGGGTAACTCTATCCTAGGCGGTCTGAAGGGATCTGACGAGGTCTCGATCGTAAATTCCCCATTGAGAGCCCTCCACCACATAGAACCCCGCAGATTATTCCGGGTTTCCAACCTGTCCCTGCAGTTTCAATAACCAGTCTCCCGCAGCTCACAAGTCGATCGTTTTTTTTACGGAATGGAGAACGAGGCCCCCAGCGCAGTCTCATTTCCGTTATCCTGTTGCATATGGGGGAAATCAAATGACTCAGCAACGCATCGAACTCTGGAATCAACCGAGCCGAAGGCTCCAGTCCACCCCCAGCCCATGTCTGTTCACGACCCTCTTCACCCTGATTCTTCTGGCAATGAGCGGCTGTACACGAACTTCCAACACCCCGACAACAGCACCCTTTTTATTTACTCAATTGGCCCCTTCCACCAAAGATGTCATCCAGCAACTGAACGGCTCAGATCCCCCTCAATGGATCGTGGACGTCAAGTCCACGGGCATGGCTCTTCTGGACATGACTGGTGACGAAGATTTGGCTCTATTGCTGACCTGCGGGTCCAACCTAGAGCGCTGGAATCAGAATGAGCAAGGTTTCTCCCCATTGCTCTATCGCATCGATGATCGATTGGATTTGGATCCCATCGCTGACAGCGCAGGTATTCCTGCTCTGAAGTGGACTTCCGGATGTGCTGCCACAGATCTGGACGGCGACGGTGACGACGATCTATTGCTGACTGGTATCGAAGGATCATTGTTGCTCAGAAATGACAATGGAACCTTTGTCCCTATCCACGATTCTGGAATCGTCACGAATTCCTGGTGCACCAGCGCCGCATTTGGGGACCTCGATCTGGACGGGGATCTCGATCTGTTTATCTGCCGCTATCTGGATTTCCCATTCGACTCCCCTCCCGAAAATGGAGACGAATGGTCATGCCTGTGGGAAAACCAACCTGTGCTTTGCGGTCCAAGAGGCTTACCGGCCTCCCGTGATCTGGTATTCGAGAATCTGGGAGATTGGAAATTTGTCGATCGCACCGAGGACTGGGGCTTTGGAAACTCCACTCCCGGATATGGTCTCGCAGTGACCATCATCGACCTCTATGGGGATCCACACCCTGAAATATTCGTGGCAAACGATTCTTGCCCCAACCACCTATGGTCCTGGCAAGCGGACGGAACTTGGCTTGAAGACGGCTTGCTTTCCGGACTCGGTGTCGATCAGGACGGACAGGAACAGGCGGGAATGGGAATCGCTGTCGCCGGGTTGGATTCCTCTGGCGGACTGGATCTCGCAGTCACCAATTTTGAGAGAGAAAGCGTCAATCTCTATCAGAATCAGGGGGATGGAACCTTTCAGGACACCGCCTCCAGAAGCGGTCTTTCTGCTTTAACGAGGTCTTCACTGGGCTGGGGTCTGGGAATTGCGGACTTTGACCTGAATGGAACTCCTGATCTCTTTATCTGCAATGGACACGTTTACCCCCAGGCCGATCAGGCTGAAGTCTCCCCTGGATACCGCCAATTGGACCAGTTACTGATGGGAAGCACGACCAAAGAAGGAAATCTTCTATTCAAGGAGATGAGCCAACAGATCGAAAACCAAACCAGGCATGTGGGAAGATGTCTGATCCTCTCTGATCTGGACCGTGATGGAGACGTGGATGCGATCAGCTCTTCCCTGAATGGATCCCCACAAATTTACCGAAACAACATCAATCCCAACAAGGTAAATGGGATTTTCAGCGCAACGGTAAAGCTCCGCCAAAAAGAGCCGAACCTTCATGCAATCGGTTCAACGATCCGAATATTGGATACCGCAAACTCGGTCGAGTACCCGGTACTGAGAAACAGTTCCTTTCAATCCACAGGACTTTCAACAGTGACACTGCCATTGAGTGGTGAAAAGAAACCTCAACTCGTTGAGGTTAAATGGCCCGATGGCTCCAAGGAATTATTCCCTATCAACAAAGGCTATCAGGTACTCGATAAAGGTCGTGGACAAAAACCCTGACACGCAGGGCTCAAATTTCATTTACCCTGTTTCCCATACATGACTCACGTGACATTTGGCATAGTGAATATGTGCACTCAAGTGACTTTCAACACCAACTTTTCCAATATCTAAATTACCCACTTCGCCCCTTGTCTCACGGAGTGAGTCAGGGATCATGAAGAGCGGTATATTTGTTGTTGGACCAATACACTTTCAGGACAAGCTTTAATCCCAAAAAGGCTTAAACGACGCCCTGAGAGCTTTGGCTCCTAGGAAATTCAAGTAAGGCAAACTGGGCGCATCGCCCTACTATCTCAGCGAGAAGAATAAACCCACATAAAGGTGTGATATGAAATATTACATACATTTTTTTGCAGCGTTCGTATTCATTTTTCAAACCAGCTCAACCCTTCTGGCGGAGAACCACAAGTGGTTGATCAATGAGATCTATTCGAATGCCGATGGAACCATCCAGTTTGTTGAACTGATCGATGACGGAGACGATCAGGGTCACATTCTCTCAACAACCACATTGAGTACCTCCATCTCATCCTACAATTTCCCAAACAATCTGCCGACGAATATCAACACCCAAGGCAGAAGTGTTTTGATCGCTACTGCGGCGTTCGCAGCTCTCCCAGGCGCACCTGCACCCGATTACATCATTCCCGACAATTTCTTGCGGATTTTTGGATCTACATTGGTTTTCTCGGGATCTGGTGACGAGGTGACATACTCCACCCTGCCAACCGATGGCATCAACTCCATCAATCGCAATGGAGCCCAATCGACAAACAGTCCCAGAAATTTTTTCAACCAGACCGGCTCTATCACGCCTCCCACGAATGGTCCGGACTGCAATAACAATGGCGTCCCGGATGATTCTGATATCGCTTCCGGTGGGAGCACCGATTGCAATGGCGATGAAATCCCCGACGAATGTCAGTTGACCGACAATGACTGTGATCAAAACGGTCTCCTCGACGCATGCGAAGGAGACTCAGACAATGACGGAGTCTTTGATCCTTGCGACGGTTGCCCGCTGGATCCCCTGGGAAGCGTCGACAGCGATGGAGACTTGATTTGTGATTATGCTGACATCTGCCCCCAGGGCGATGACCGCATAGACTCCGATGAGGACGGATTCCCTGACGCCTGTGACGTATGCCCTTTCGACCCCCACAATCTTGCCAACCAAAGCACTCCCTGCTGGGACGGAACTAATGACGAATGTTGGGGTGCTACCGTTGTCGGCCTTGGTCTGACTCCGGTAGACAATACTGCTTCGACCAGTAGTTTCACCGGAACCTACCCTGTTGACCCATTGATGTGTGCGCAATCCGGCCTCGATACCCTGCGCAATGATATTTGGTTCACCTACACCCCTCCCAGCCATGGCATCGCCATCTTCACCACTTGCAGTTTGACCACGTACGATACGGAAATGGTCCTCTACACTGGAGATTGCAACAACCTGACTCAGGTTGCCTGCAATGGAGATTCCGCTGCGAACTGCGATAACTTTACAGCCGAGATTCAATATCCGGTTTCAGGAATGACTCGTTATATGATTCGTCTCGGTGGTTGGAATGGTGAGCTCGGAACCGGAAACCTGGAGGTCATCTTCACCAGCTCCAGTGGCGGCTGTGCTCTCACAGGAGACATCGATAATGACGGTGTTTGCGATCCAGATGACATCTGTAATGGCTTCAGCGATGCGCTCGATGCTGATGGCGATGGAATCCCCGACGGCTGTGATGCCTGCCCGCTTGATTTCCAGAATGACATCGACGGAGACGGACTTTGCTCCGATCAGGACCCCTGTCCCATCGACCCCCTTAATGACGGTGACCAGGACGGACTTTGTGCCGATGAAGATCCCTGCCCGTCTTTCCCCTTGAATGACGGCCCCGATTTCGACGCCGATGGCCTCTGTGATGAAGCAGACCCGGATGACGACAATGATGGTGTCAGTGACGCTGAGGATCTTGATCCCCTGAACCCTCTGAGCTGCAGGGATGCAGATCTCGATGGCTGCGATGACTGTGCCAACGGTACTGACGATCCGCTCAATGACGGTACAGACACCGATGCCGATGGGGTTTGTAATCTTCAGGACGATGATGATGACAATGACGGCATCGCTGACCTCAACGACAGCCATCCTCTGGATCCATTCCTTTGTGGAGATGTCGACATGGATGGTTGTGATGACTGCACTTCGGGTGTTTCAGATACAACCACCGACGGCACCGATACAGACGGAGACGGAATCTGTGACCTTGCTGATCCGGACCTCGATGGCGATGGAATTGAAAATACCTGTGATCTGGACCAGACTCCCGGTCAAGATTGTAACGGAGACCTGATCCTTGACGATTGCCAACTGGAGGCAAACGACTGTGACGGAAACCTGATTCCCGACGATTGCCAGACAGACACGGACGGTGATACCAATCCGGACACCTGTGATTTGGACGACGACGGTGACGGTGTTGAAGACACTGCAGACTCTTTCCCGCTCGATCCGCTTCAATGCAGAGACGCGGATGGGGATGGTTGTGACGACTGCACCTCGGGAACCGACAACCCCGCCGCTGACGGGGCTGACAATGACGCCGATGGCCTCTGCGATCTTGGCGACTCAGACGACGACAATGACGGCGTTGAGGACACTGCTGACTCTGCCCCTCTGGACTCCAGTCTGTGCAGGGATGCAGACGCGGACGGGTGTGACGACTGCTCCTCCGGTTCAGACAACCCGGCAAATGACGGACTGGACACCGACGGAGATGGGACTTGCGACCTCGGTGACGGTGACGACGACAACGATGGCATACCAGACAGTGAAGATATCGACAGCACGAATCCTTTCGTCTGCGGCGATTCGGACGCAGATGGTTGTGACGACTGCACCTCAGGAACCTTTAACCCTCAAACAGATGGATCGGATACCGACGGTGACGGAGTTTGTGACGCTGCAGACCCCGACCTGGATGGTGACGGAATCCCCAATGAGTGTGACCTGGATCAGACGGGCGGAATCGACTGTAACGCAGATCTTCTCGACGACAGTTGCCAACTCGAGGGCAATGACTGCAACGGAGATGGTATTCCCGACGAGTGCACACTCGCTTCCGACGACTGTAACGGAGACCTGATTCTTGACAGCTGCCAGTTGGATACCGACTCTGACGGCACCATCGACAGTTGTGATAACGATGACGACGGTGATGGCCTGGAAGATACTCTCGACAGCCATCCTCTCGATCCCTTCCAGTGTCAAGACTTAGACATGGATGGATGCGACGATTGCAGCAGTGGATCCTTGAATGCGGCAGCGGACGGAGATGACTTCGACGGTGACGGTCTTTGTAATCTTGGAGATTCCGATGATGACAATGACGGAGTTGAAGATCAGGCGGATCTTTCACCGCTGAACCCCTTCTCCTGTCGCGATACCGATGGAGATGGCTGTGACGACTGCTCTTCAGGATCGGACTCACCCTCTGGTGATGGAGCCGACTTTGACGGTGACGGGCTCTGCGATAGCGGAGACTCTGACGATGACAATGATGGAGTATCCGATTCTCTGGACTCCTCTCCCTTCGATCCCTTCCTCTGCAGAGACACTGACGCCGATGGTTGTGACGACTGCACCAGTGGAACAGATAACCCCTCAGAAGATGGAACCGATTCGGATGGTGATGGTCTTTGCGATATCGGAGACAGTGATCTCGACGGAGATGGTATCGACAATGACTGCGATACAGATCTGACCGGTGGAGCTGATTGCCAGTCAGACAACATTGACGACAACTGCCAGCTGCAGGCCAATGATTGCAACAGCGACGGCATTCCCGACGATTGTCAACTTGATACGGATCTTGACGGAACCATCGATGATTGTGACCTTGACGACGACGGTGACGGAGTGAATGACAGCGAAGATTCATCCAGTCTCGACCCCTTCGCCTGCAGGGATGCAGATGCCGACGGATGCGACGATTGCTCCAGCGGAACCGACAATCCTGCGAGTGACGGAGCGGATCTGGACGGTGACGGGCTCTGTGACCTGGGTGACCCGGATGACGACAATGACGGCGTCATCGATTCCGAAGACGAATTCCCCAATGACAACACCCTTTGCAGAGACGTGGATGCCGACGGTTGTGACGATTGCTCGAGTGGATTTGACAACCCCGCGAATGATGGACAAGACAGTGATGGTGACGGAAACTGTGACCTCAACGACGAAGACATCGACGGAGATGGCGTCTTGAATTCATGTGATCCAGATCACTCTGCCGGATCTGATTGTAACTCAAACGGAGTTCTCGATGTTTGTGACATCAACACCGGCACAAGTGATGATTGTGATCTTGACGGAGTTCCCGATTCCTGTCAGATCAGTTCATCCGCTTCTGCAGACTGCGACAACGATGGTCAACTCGACAGTTGTGAGATTCTCGATGGACTCGATAACGATTGCGACGGAGATGGAGTCCTCGACTCGTGCGCCCTTTCACAGGGAAGTCCCGATTGCGACCTCAATGGGATCCCCGATTCCTGTGACATCGCTAACGGAGCCCTCGACACCAACTCAAATCAGATACCGGATACTTGTGAAGGAACCTTCTTCATTCGCGGGGACTCCAACAGTGATGGCCAAGTAGACGTTACCGATGGCATCGTCATCATCTACACTGTGTTTGGAATGATGGCACCGCCATGTGGAATGGCGATGGATGTGAATGCGGACAATCTGCTTAATCTTGCAGATCCGATGTTCCTCTTCCAGGCGATCTTCAGTGGTGAAACGCAGATCTCTGCCCCATACCCGAACTGCGGGCCAGATCTGAATTCACTGTTGCCTTGCTCAGTGACGACCAACTGTCCCTGATTGAAGGGAGCAACTGGTCAAACGGGTTTCCGGTGCAATTAGGCATCGGGAACCCGTTTTTTGTACCCAATTCCAGAGAGGCTTCCATAAAACGAAAAACGCCCGGTGTTTCCACCGGGCGTCCAAACATCAAATGGTCGGGGCGAGAGGATTCGAACCTCCGACATCCTGCTCCCAAAGCAGGCACTCTGCCAGGCTGAGCTACGCCCCGAATGGTGGATTTTATCGTCTCTACCAAAGAGTGTGGGTGAAAATGCAGGATTAATCCCTGCATTCCCAATTGGGCTGCGAAATCCACAATAGGATTCCGTCAGGAAACGTCCCACATGCTGCCTGACTCGAAGTTGTCAAACCCCAAGTCGATCCGACGGCGGGGTTCAGACGACCTCGACGGGTGCCATTTCCCTCATCAGTTCTGCAGTCTCAACAAAGATGGTTTGGTTTTCCCTGTCCCGGAAGAGCCAGCCTTCAACACCATCCTCGCGCCAACTCTCAACCGGAACGATTTCATGAACTCTGGCATATTGCAACAGTTGCTCTGACACGTTGATTCCCCCCAAACACTGGACGCAAGCTTGATGGAATCGCCCTCGAAAAAAGGGCTCCAGAGGCTTGCCATTCCGGTTCTACTCAAACGCACACGCCTTGCGGCACCACAACTTCGGTTTTGATATCCATCCCACCTAAGGCTCAGAAGTCACCGTCTGACAACTGTCCCATGGATGAAGTGATCCCCCGACCACCTCTGGAATTCAAAAAGAAGTAGAGACACCCAACTATCTGGTCTTTGAACTTCGGATCCGTGCATTTCCCGAATCTTCTACACCCAGCCTGCAAACACATATCCTAAAAGGAACCGTGGAACTGCAGGCCTGAAGATTCCGTCCACTTCTTCATGTAGCGATCACGAAGGCAAGACCCGGCTTCTCTTCCACCGGAGATACTCCAATCTGTAGGCGGGGCTGTCAAGTACTGCTGAGAACTGCATTTCCGATCCCCAATTCCGTGGTGCCCCAGCACCCCGGGGAGGATATCCTGTAGGCATGAAAAGCCCTTTGCAGCCCTCTGGTCATCCGGGACCCAAATGTCCCCAACCTCAGCGAATTCACCCTCGCCTGCAGGCTGGGCGGAGGCGGATTCTTGGTTTTCTCCTTCTGCAAGGGGTTGCCGAAGGATTGCTGATCGCTGTGCCAATTCTCGCCCTGATCTCATTGGTGGCATTCCAGACCTCTCCCTTACAGTTTCCAGAGCCTATTTCGGGAGTCATCGCTGTCTCTCTCAGTGTTTTTCTGGGGATGGCTCAGCGCTGGTTTACGAGAGGTGGTCAATGGGCCCGGATCTGGGACCGTTGCCAGAGCAATGACAATCTGGTCGAAACCCTGTGTTTTCTCGGCCAACAACCTCCTCTCGCTGACGACTGGCAAACCGCGCTCCTTGATCAGGCCGACTCTCTCGAGCCCCCCTCTTTGAAGGAACTTCGGCGGGTTCTGACCCCGGCCGGCATCTCCCCTTCCCGGGGGCCCGCCCTGACTGCTCTGATCCTGATCGTCTCCTGGTTCTTTTTTCTGACATCACAAGCCCCGGGCAGACTTCCTGTGGAGCCTGCAGAGATTCCCCTGGCGAGCAGTTCCGGCCAAACCGGGAAAACCAGCGATACTCCCGAGCAGGTTGGGGATGCTCCCACATCTGAAAATCCACCCACGGAGCCACTGTCCAACCCCTCTCCCCTGAGTGATACGGACTCCACCACCGGCGAATCAGACTCCGGCAGTCCACTTGAGGCAGTTCCTTCCGATTCCCCGACAATCGCCATTCCTCTGGAAGCCGCCCTCTCGGAATTTGCCTCAGAGAATTCACTACCCGGCAATCCTTCCGAAGCCACCCTTCGAAATGATCTCGCGGCGTCGGGGGGAGAAGACGAGGGCTCGATTGAAAACACAGTTCCAGCACAAAGAAGCACGGCAAGTCTGGAATCACTGACTGTCAATTCCGGAACAGGTTCCGGAGTACAAGTCCCTGCTGAGGAGTCCGACTCCCGTGAAGCAACCCTCGAAATTCCGACGGCAGAGCCCCGTACAGGGCCTGCGAACCTGCCTCCCCATTGGCAGAAGCTGGTCGATCGGTACATGGAACTCCGTGATCGCACCCCCTCCGGTGCTGGAAGGCGATGAGATGAGCGTGGAAGCGGAGATCGATACTTTTCGGCAGTGGGATGAAAAACTGCAAATTGCCATCCGTGAACAGATCCTTGGACAGGATGCCGCCATCGAGGCAAGCCTCTGCACTCTTCTCGCAGGCGGACACCTCCTTCTCGTCGGCGTTCCCGGTACGGGAAAAACCCGACTGGCAGAATGTCTTTCACAGGGATTGGGATTGCCGAAGGGGCGCATCCAGTTCACTCCGGATCTCCTTCCTGCAGATATTCTGGGAGCAGAGACGCTGATCAGTGGTCCCCAGGGAGATCGGGTCGAGTTCCGCAAAGGTCCGATTTTTCATCCGCTGATCGTTGCCGACGAAATCAACCGGGGAACACCTCGAACACAGTCCGCACTGCTCGAAGCAATGCAGGAAGGTCAAGTCACCCTTGCCGGGGAGAGATATCCGCTCGATCCAAACTTCAGTGTGATCGCCACCCGAAACCCGATCGAAATGGAGGGAACCTATCCCCTCCCGGAAGCGCAAAGAGATCGATTCATGATGGAAGTCCTGCTGCCTCCTCCGGAAGCAAGTGTTCTGGGCAAAATCGCCAGATTGACCACCGGTTCCTCTGACACGGAAATCCTGAGTGGCTTCGAGTCGAATACCTTCGAGGAATTGCGGGCTACTGTACGCAAAGTCATCGCTGCAGATGCCATCGTCGATCGAGCGGCACGCTGGGTTGCTGCCAGCCGCCCGGAAGACCCAACAGCACCCCCATCGATTCGTGAGTGCCTGCGACTCGGTGGTGGAGCGAGGGCTTTGCAGGCCCTGATTCTGTGTGGAAAAGTTGAAGCCTTGCGATCGGGTCGCAGTCATCTGGCTGACAGCGATTGGCAGAAATGGCGAGAGCCGATTTTGCGCCACCGACTCGTCTACAGCCTGGAGGGTGAACTCAGAGGCTGGAACAGCACCGATGTCGTCGCCGCCCTGGATGAAGCGGTGAGCTGAAAGATGGGCCTTGCTGTTGTTTCTCGCCTGCAGAGATGGAGCCTGCTGCTGGGAATCGTACTGATCCCCCTGCTCTCTTTTCCTGCGTGGAGTCAATCTCCTGCAGGAGGGCAAACAGACACTCTCGATCCCGCACTCCGAAGCATTGTTCGACTGATTCTTGAAAAGCCCGATGATGAGAAAGTGGTCATCAGTGCTGGCCAATGGTCCCGGTCAAAGAATCGATCCCGCGAACTTTTCGAAGCCGTTCTTTGGCAAGCTCGTCAGCAACAAAGCGATGCGCTGTATCACTTCTGTGCCCGATTCCTGTTACAGGAGGGGGACCCTCTCAGGGCCATTTCCGTTCTGGAAGAGGGTTGCGACATTCCTGAGTCGAGTCGCTGCCCCCATGCTCTCGGTCGAATCTTGCTTCAGGGTGGCTGGGTTGAGGCAGTCCAATCGATCCGCAGCACCCACGGTGTCGACGCCTGGACCGGGATACTCCTTCAATTGTTTTCCGGTATCGAAATCAGCAACGATACAGTTCCGGAAGTCACTGCCAGTGATCGGGATTACCTGATCCGGACCTTCCCCAGACTGAACCTCTGCCGTGAAGGTGCGCGACTCCTCGAATTACAGGAAGATCCTCAGGCCGCACTTTCGATCCTGATTCGGGGAGGTGATCTTCCCGGCATTGAAAAATTGCTCTCACGGGAACCCGGCCTTCTTCAAGAAATCTCACCAGAGGAAATCCTGCCCATCGCCCGACTTCGGGGTCAATTGCCCAACGATCTGTTCATACCAAGATCCGTGGCGACGAAATGGAAATCATCCATGGGTTTCGAAGAAGCCCGGTCCGGCTCCATCATGCAAAACGCTCCGGAGTCCCGGCTGTTTCAATCCCTGAATGTTGCTTGCCAGAATGGGGACGCCACTCTGGCACGCAAGATCTGGATCAGTCTCGAACTGCTGCTCCCACCGTTACAAGCCTATCCGGCTCTCAATCCACGCTGGGAAGAGATGCTCGGCCCGACTCTGGCACCGTGGACCAATCCAGTGGCGATTGCTGTAACAATGGGAGACGTGAGCGATCCAATCGCTGCAACTCTCTGTAGACGAGCAATGCTTTACTCCGAGCCTGGCAGTGAGACGGAAGCTCGCCTGTGGTTTCATGCCGGGCGATTGTCCTCCATAGTTTCGGAAGTTGAGCGAGCACGGAGGATCCTCCCGACCGGACGCTTTCGCAGGCCGACCTCCTTCAGCGGAATCAGTCTCACTGCTCCTCTTGGAGCAACAGAGCTTCCCCTCTCCTGGCCACCGCCGATCGCCCTTCGTCCTTCGACCGATTCGGTAGTGGGTGAACTCGATGGCGCACCTCTTCGTGCCCCTGAATTGGATTTCTCAACTGAACAGTGGGTTCTCTCAGACTGGCAGATGACACCCGCCTCATCCCTGCACCCCCCGAGACAAACCGGGAAGGGTGAAATGGAACTGGGTTTGACAGACAGCAGTGGACGCCCGGTCATCATTCGTGGTGATAAAAACCACTGGTCCATACTGATGGACGGAGTTGAAACACAACGTCTTCAAGCTTCAGATGATCACTCCCTCTTTGATCAGAACGGAATACCTCGCATCGAGTTGTTGCAACGGATCATCAATCCGTGCCCCCCTCAGCTGAGCACCGATATCAATTGGGAAAAATGGCCGACTTCCTTGCGCCAATTTGTCCACGCATGTGGAAAATACCTGCGTAACGGTGAGTGGGTCCGCCATGTAAAACTGCAAAAAACGGCCACTGAACTTATCGTCCAGGTGGGACCGATAATCGGGACCTTCGTCTCCCCCTCTTCTGCCCCACTCGCAAGCAACAGGAACTCGATTCAGCACTCTCAACCCCTGCTGCTGCCAGTTTCGAAGGCGACACCTGATTCCCCCATTGGAATCGCTCCACTCGGCCCCAGTGCCACTCTGATTGAGCAGATTCACCGAAGTTCAGGTGTCACTTCCACCGCTCTCACTCAACCCTGCCTGATCCCACCCGGTGAAGAGCTGCTATCCGTAACGGGGACTGATGACCAGCTGGCGATCACTCGCTCCGGCAAGATAGCCTGGATCTCCGACCGATCCGTACTGCCCTCGGTCTGGTGGCCTTTGCTCAATACCCCTTTACCGGGAAACGTCGGTCTTCCTCCTCTTCCCAGGGACGTACATCCTCCGATTTATCCGTGGGCGGATGCGGTGACTCCCCGGGTCAGGGAAACCCGTTGCGCGGACGGCAGTGTTTTTCTGGTGATCGCCCAGCCTCTTCTTCGAGTTGACCGCCAAGGGCCCCAACTGCTGACATGGCCGTCCTCTCTCGATGAAAAATGCACCAGTGCCCAATTGCTCGACAACGAGGGCAAGGTTCCGGCTTCCGCCTCCGAGCCACTCGCCCCATGGTTCATCGATTCAGAAAGCCGATTTCTTTATGGCCCTTCTTTTCAACAGGCCCTGCCCGCCGAGGGGGCCTATTCCCTTCACGGTCACCCGCAGGGCCCCCTCGTCCTCGGTCAGCACCGGGGTGAAACCTGGCTCGCCCTGTGGAAAGAGGGTGATTGGATTTTCCTCGACCTGCCACCCCTGCCCGGCGAAAGGGATCGTCCCTTCCTGCGAGCAGCCGCCATCGAGGTGATCGGTGATCAGATTCTGTTGGTTGCGGATCGGCTCTGGCGATTAACTCCTCAACAGTCTCCCGAACCTCTGATTCCCTCCCCCGATCCCGGAGCCTATCGGGCGGTCCACTGGGTCCAGCCTTCACCTCAGGTCAGTGGTGATCGGGTCCTCATCCAGCGCCCCTGGGGAGTGGAGCAGGTTTGGAGTTTCAGCGATGAATAGTCGGCAGCAAGACTTTCCCGAATCACTTCTCTCCAGACTTCGCTGGCGTCAACGCTGGGGAAACCAGGTGCCCGGTGACCACCCTTCACTCCGAACTGGAGAAGGGGGCGACTTTGCCGGGCATCGCCGTTGGCAAAGTGGTGAAGATCTTCAGCATTTGGATCTTCATGTTTGGCAAAGACTTCGCCAAAGATGGATTCGGGAATACCGGCAGGAAGCGGATGAACCCCTGCATGTCATCCTCGATTCCGCACCTTCTCTTGTCTTCGGCGAACGGGCCACAGCCTTGCAAATCTTGAGAACTCTCTTGAAAGGTGTTGCCAAAAAATCCCGGGTTCCCCACAGGGAATGGATCATCCGCGGAAAGAGTCTCGAGACGCTCAATCCATCAACCCTGCAAGACCCACCGGAAAGGGTTTCACTGAGTGAGATTTTGCCCTATTTCCCCCGGAGTCTGTCTCAGGGGCGAGTGATCATCATCAGTGATCGTTTGACCTTCGACGAGTTGTCCGACTGGTCCGGCTCAATACCCATCCGTTACCTGCAGTGGTGGTCCCTGTTACTCGAGGAGGAATCAAACCCGGAATGGACCGGTGATCTCCAGTTGACCGAACCGGGAGGGAAGTTCTGGAAAAGTTATTTTAATCCGTCACTCCTCCAGCAATATCAACAACTCTATCGATACCAGTTTCGGATACTGCAGGATTGGCTCCAATCGAGGGGTGGTTTTCATCTGAAAGTTACCGCTGTCTCATCTGCAGCCCATATTCTAGGTGAACTGACCGGATCCCGCGGCCCCATGGAGGTGGTCTCCGGATGACCATCGAATGGGTAACCCCCTCCTGGATCTGGGCCTTGATTCCATTGCTCTCCATCGGGTGGTGGTTTCTCCGTCGTGGAGAAGGTTCCTCCTCAATCAGAAACGTTGCCTCTCTCCAACTCTGGGACCGTCTCAAGGTGGTCGCCCCGCCGAACAATCACTGGTTCACTCTTCTCCCAGTGTTACTCCTCGGCCTCTTGGCAGGTGGCCCACGACTGTTGGAATCTTCAAATCAAATTGAGGTCGGGTGGACCCGATCCCTGACCGGGGACATCCGTCTCGATATACACAGCAGTGATGATCTTGAAGAAATTCAGCTGCAATCCCCAAACAACCCGCCAGTCTCTTTGGCATTTGAGAGCACTCTGGGCAGAACATCGATTTGGCTCCCTGAAACTCCTTCTGATAGCACCCTCAGGATTCGCAGTAGCAACGGTGAACGCACCATCCCTCTTCCAGCCATGCCCCAGAAGACTCGCGTTTCCTATCAGGGTGATTCCCCTGCCATGATCTCACTGCTGAGCGCCCTCGAGATGGAGGGTTGGATCGAAAGGGTGCAGGTCGATGATCCCAAGGCGGCCAGCGTCATCATCGGCCCATACCCTGTAGAGGTCAGTGACTCTTCCAATCTTCCCCACATTGCATTTAGTGAAGAGGGGCAAGAGATTTTTCTCCCCCTGATCGCTCCCCCCCTCCCTGGAGAGACTCTCTTTGAAGGGATCGATCCGGGTTCATGGACGGTGACCACAGCTTTCGTGGTACCTGAAGGCAGGCCTCTTCTCAAAACTGCCACGGGTCTTCCGCTGATCAGCCGTACCGCCCGTGGATTTGCATGGGGATTTCATCCGGGCTCGGGAGATCTGGCTGATCGATCCGATTGGCCCATCCTGATGATCAGGATGCTGATCGAGTTATCGAACTCGGAGGTTACAGCGGTTTCCAACCCCCAATGGGGATTCCTGCACTTCACCCTGACCGGAACCGTTTTGCTCACCCTGATTCTCTGGGCCCTGAATGGAATCTCTCTGTGGCCATTCATATTGTTGATTGCCTGCTCCATTCTCATCGGCAACCGAACGACTGACGTGGCCTGGTCCGATCTTTCAAAGCGGTCCACTCAACAAACAGACTCCGGTTCCTTTCCCCTGGGAACCCGAATTGTTTTTCAGGAATTAGACCCCATCCCCCATCCCAAATGGTTGCACTCCCTTGCACAAAAAGGCCTCGGCTGGACTGTCGAGAGATCGAATCCCACTCCTCGCCAACCGTGGTCGCTTACTAATAGCATTACCCCCCCTGGAACGCCGATCACTGTTTATGGAGATATTCCTGAGGGCGAGTGGAAACTGACTTCCCCTTCAGGGGTAGAGGAATCTCTGGAGTGGCCTGTACAAAAAAGTGAACCGGGACTCTGGAGTGTGGTCGGTCCTGATGGGAGTCAGGACTCGTTTCTCATCCTCAACCCCATACCAGTCACATTGGCCCTCTCAGAATACTCCTCAATGGAGTCACTTTTTCAGGATCCCCGTTTCAAGACTACGTTTCTGAAATCCGGTGAATCCCTTCCTGATCCCGGTGCGGGCAGAGTTCTTGCATGGCATGGTCAGGCTCTGCCAGAAACGATTTTGGCAGAGCTTCCGTCATGGATCGAATCTGGCGGAGTTCTGTTGGCAGCCGCGGGCGATCATGATTGCGACGACAAGAGAACCCTTGAGGTTCTCGAAGAGATTCTCTCAGCTCCTCTGCCCCCCATGGAGGAGCAGGAACTGGACATGGGTGTCATACTCCTCGACCTTTCCGGAAGTCTCATCGGTAAATCGGCAACGACTCTTCTGGAGTCGACTGTCGCCATTCTTGACACTTCCCATACCGGATTGCGTTGGGGTGTCGCTGGATTCCGAACCGACGTGGAATGGCTTCTGGAACCGGGAACCCCGGTCGATTCAGGGACCGCCGGATTGCTGGAGGGGGAAATTCGTTCCGGCGGAGGAACTCGCCTGGGTCATGCACTCCAACAGATCACCCCAGAATTGAAACAGCATGATGGTTCGAAGCGCCTGCTCGTGTTGACGGACGGACGCACTGTTCCAGCAAACTGGTCAGAGATCGGAAAAGCACTGTCTAAAGCGGGGATTCAACTGGAGATTCTTCTGATCGGTGAATCTGTCGACCGCAACGCCGCCGAGGAATTGATCCGCACTTCCGGAGGCTCTCTGGAATGGGCTGCGACAACCACGGAGGCTTTGGAAAAAATTTCAGCATGGATCCCCGAAGATCTTCCCGGTTGGAAGAAAACAGCCCCTCCCCTGATTCAGAATGAAGCCTCTCCATTGGTCAGTGGATTGTCAGCCCCCCTGTCACTCCCCAGGCAAATCCTTGACCCCGGTGAATTGGACTCCCATCTACATACCTCGACTGAGGTCTGGACAGATCGTGAAGACAACAGGATTCTTTCCAGTCGCTCCACGGGGCTGGGACAGGCCCTATTGTGGTGGTCCAGTTTCGAAGCTTCCAGATTGGGAGAATCGGCGTCTCCTCTCATCCAGGGACTTCGGGATGTACTGGCCACCGCTGCGGGCAGAAAAGCCCAGCGAGAGATTGCCAGTGGTCTCGTTCAAAACCCGGATGGAATGACAACTCTGGTTCTCAAACGGGAATTTGGGGAAGGCGCCATTTTGGATCCCGTGAGTATCTCCAGTACAAACTTGTCCGCTGCAAGACTGGCACTGGTCGCCGATCCGGGTATGAGTTACTTCAACACGGAATCCTTTGTCGACCGAAAGGCCGCCCATTGGACTTCAGGATCTCTCAGTGGAATTGCCACAGGGTTGAAATGGCGGCAGACCGAGAGCAACCCCTGGCTGGGGATCTCAGCTGAGTGCAAGCCCAGCCCCGGAGGCCAACCCTGGCCCCCCTTGCTCATTGCCGCCGCACTGGCATGGATCAGCAGCCGAGGCCGTCAGCGGTAGGATCTGGACCCGGGGTACCCACCGGCGGTGGGATGACCACGGTCCCCTCAAACAGGTACTGCAGGAGAAACACGGCGTCGGAGATGTCCAGAGCGCCATCATCATTGGCGTCACCGGAATCAGGGCAGACCAGAGAAGTCACCGACCCAAAGAGGAACTCGAGCATCATGATGGGATCCGAGATGTCGGTGGTTCCATCGCCATTCGGATCTCCGCGCAGGAAATCGTTATTGGAGGTCGGCGGTGGCAAAGTGGCACCGCCTTCATTCCCCGGACTTCCCAAATCACCTGATCCAAACGCTTGTTGAGATGCACTCCAGGAGGAAGCGGCACCGGGCGCCGTCGTCAATAGATCCGACAACTCGCACGACTGTCCTGCAGCGTAAGGGAAAGTTCCCGAAGTGTAATTCACACGGGTATGTTCCAACCCCTGATCATCCAGGAGTACCACTTCATCGACACTGTTGGCCAGAATGAAGGAACTGTAGATATAGTCCGCATTCACCCCGCCATTGACAGTCACGTCACCGGATCGGGCAAAAACCAGAAAACCCAGTGGCGGAATAACCAAACCTCCGGGCGCAGAGATCAGATGAAAATCGGTGTCGTCATCTCTCAGGGTCCAGCCATTGAGGTCAACAGCGTCCGCTCCCCTGTTGAAGATTTCGAGCCACTCCCCTGTGGAATCACCCACAGCCTGCGGATTGGCCATCACTTCTGATATCACCAGATTTACATCCCCCGGATTGGGTGGATTGCCCCCGCAAGCAGTCCCGGTGATGGCCGTTCCTGAAGCAGAAGCACTGGCAGAACTTTGATTTCCTGAGAGGTCGGTCGCTGTCACCTGGTAATGATAGGCCACGCCACCTGTCACAGTGGTATCGGAGAAGGCACTGAGAGAGGTACTTCCAACAGCACTAAAGGGACCTGCAGCAGAAGTCGAACGAAAGACGGTGTAACTTGCCAGATCTGCTTCAGTATTGTCGGCCCAATCGAGAATCAACTCACAGGTAGCGGCTGTGACCAGAGGCGTCGCCGGAGCCGCTGGAGGAGTGGTGTCAGTGGTAGGACAAGTCCAAATTTGACACACAAATTCGGGGTGATCGATAAAAGGATTTCGATTCCCCTGGTAGTCAAAGATCACATCGTTGCGATTTTGCTCAGCCACACTGACAGGATCTTCCAAATGCCACTCCAAAAGCACTGAAAGGAGCCCCATATAAGCTACAGACTGATTTTGATTCGTATTGGAAACGATCAGGCTGCGGTTATCCGTGATTCGCAAGTCTGGCTCGCTGCAACCGGTGATCGAGTGATTACCACCTTCATAGCGCATGTCCATGTAGAAGATGTTGCGGGCAACATCCCCGCGTCTGTCTTCCCATGTCTCCCATGATCCTGTGCTGCCGAATCCACTGGAGAAGTTGGAAAAAGCGGTTCCCTCAGCAACAAAGGATTCACAGTTGGCGGAAGTGCACCAATCGTAGGGTCTGTTGCCTCTGGCAGAATTGTAACTTGGACTGGCAGCCCTTAACTGGTGCAAATCGGTGTAGGGGTAATTACAACCGTTGTCATTGGTGTAGCCGAAGGAAGAAGGCCAGGTGTGCTCCCGATTCCAACCGATACTGGTGTTTTGTTCTGTCCGTAAAACAGAAGTGTTTCGGTAGATAGTGATCAGTCTGGAAGGATCGTTCGGGTCCTGCTCACTGATCCCCAAAACATCCCAGGTATCGGTAGCGGAGCTGGTGTAAGGCAGTCGCTGATGGTCATCCACGATCTCGTGAAGAGCGAGCCTGAGAGACTCTCCGGTCAATCCGGTGGCGGACGAGTAATACCCGGGAGGAGGATCCGCAAAGGCGACATTCCACCCCAGAAGCCCGATGATTCCCACCATTAACGAGAGTCTGCATGTCTTGAAAATAAAGCGCATGCTTGCGATCCCTTCGTCCTTTGTTTCCGGAACAATCTTCTGCCTGGCGGGAATATCTACGGGAGGTCAAAGTTGGCAGAATTTCGCCAACAAACCGTCTAGGAGTATTTTACACAACAAAGAGCCCCCATCGACCAGATCAGGACTCCCTAAACTGACCAAACTAACAAAAGTCCATTGTATCCATTTTGTAAGGTTTACAAAGCCTGCTAGTAAAGTTATCATTAAACGGAAATACGGGATCTATCCAGAGGACGCCCACCAGAGGGCGCCCATGAGGTTTTTGGAGCCCGTCTCCTTGTTGATACACCTGTTGTCCGCACAAGAAGAGGATATGAAGATGGTCCCCCACCTCCTCAGAATCGTCTATCTCTCTGTCATCACCTGGTTGTGTCTGATGACCGGAAATCTGTACGCCCAAAACTGGACAATCAGTGGCACTGTGGTCGATGCGGTGGGAAACCCCATTTCCGGAGTCGACCTCGATTTGATTGATCCACTCTCGCCTACCACCGTGATCCCCATCACAGGTGACACCTCTGCCGTCGACGGTAGCTTCCTGATTTCCATCAACACCACCATTGCTGCAGGAAACTACTTACTTCAGTTTGAACCCAGCACCGCCCACCTTCCGGACGAAATCGACATCAACCTTAACGGCAATCTGAACATAGGGTCTCATGCATTGGCTTCAGGCTGGTTGATCTCCGGTACCGTAGTCAATACTGCCGGTACTCCCGCCTCAGGAGTGGATATCGATATTCGCGGTGATCAGGCGGGCTGGCTAGATCTCGTTGGCGATAACACCAACACTCTCGGTGAATTTTCCGTCGCTATTCCTGCGATCATCGATGAATACAGGATTACTTTTGCGGATACTGCTTTAGACGCTGCCGTGTTTCCCATTGAAATAGATTTAGGCCTGCTTTTCGGAAATACGAACCTTGGAATCGTCGAAATGCCCATCGCTCATACCCTGACAGGCTTGGTTGTCGATGAAGATGGGGTGCCGCTGCCAGGTATCGACATGAATCTTTATGACTCCGCAGGGGTAACCGTTGAACTTTTCAATGATGATACCGACCTCCAAGGGGCCTTCAGTGTCGTTGTTCCTGAAGGAATCTTTACTGTCCGCCACAGGGATGTGAGTCCAACGCCCGGGATTGAAAGGGTGAACCACGAAATCGCAGACCTGTCGATCTTCTCCAACCTCGACCTTGGAACCATCGTCATGCCGATTGGTTATCATGTTCAAGGGACCGTAGCCGGTTCTGCAGGAGAGTTGATCGCCGGAGCAGATTTTGACGCCAAGTACGCGGCGACGGGTCTGCCCATCTCTATTTCTTCAGATACCACGGATGTCACGGGTTCGTTCGATCTTCTTCTTCCAGAAGGAAATATCATTCTTGAAGTGGACCCTCCCCTGACGGGACAGGTCAGGGTCTCCAAGCAGATTCAGGTATCGATTGCCCCTGTCAGCCCTGTCAGCATTGGTCAGATCATTCTTGATGACGGAGTCACCGTCAGTGGTTCATTCACCGACTCCTCAGGGAATCCAGTTCCCTCAGTGGATGTCGAGTTCTACCTGTTCAGCACCGGACAGGTCTACGAGACTCTCCATGAAAATGGTAATCAAGCAGGAACCTTCAGTGCAAATGTACACACCAATGACTACAACTTGACCTTTACCCCCCCTGTTGCCAGCGGCCTCGGCCCCTTCTTTCTGATGAATGTCGAGTGTTATTCTGCGAGGGATCTGGGAACACTTGTACTCAGTCCTGCCGCAACCTTGTCAGGCAGTGTCACCAGCTCTGGTGTGGGACTGGAAGGCATTCAGATTACTGCGGTCGATATGGCCAGCGGCGCTACTCCGCCATGGGGCTCAACCACCACTCAGGCTGGTGGCGGTTACTCCCTCACTTTGACTGAGGGGATTTGGTCGGTGACGGCTACTGCTCCCCCTGGAACCGGGTTGACCGATCTTTCGGAACTCAACCTTGCGGTTTCACAGGGAACAATGCTGAACTTTGAATTCCCCAACCTTGCTCCTTCCATCACCAACCTGACCTGCACCTTCGACGATCCTGTGGTGAATCTGAGTTGGAGTAATGGAACAGTTTACGACTGGATCAGCATCACCAGGAACGGAATTCCTTTGACAACGATTACAGGTGATCAGGTGAGTTTTACAGACTCAATGCCCGGTTCAGGAGCAATGCAATACTCCGTGACCGGGAATGTATTGGGAGTAGATTCGCCTGAGGCATTTTGCGATCTCACGATTCCAAGACCGTTTATCCGTTGCGATTCAGATCTGGGTGGAAACATCACCATATCGGATGCCATCAATGTGCTGAGTTACCTTTTTGCGTCCTATGGGACCACTTGCACAGATGCGATGGATTGCAATGATTCGGGAGCCATCAATATTGCTGACCCGGTGATGTTGCTGAACTTCCTTTTCGGCACAGGTCCCCTGCCTTCGGCTCCCTATCCCAATGCCGGGCAAGACCCCACCCCCGACAACCTCGACTGCAATTAACCACTGCTGTGAACAACGATAGTGATCAGCTAGCCGCAAGGTTGATCAGGGACAGTTCACCTGACTGGTGCAATTCAGTGAGTCAGCAGTAGTGTCAGTCCCACAATCAGGATATGGGGATGCGGGAACAGTTGTACCTTCAAAGACAAAGGACAATGCCCCAACCACGTCAGCAAGATCAACGACACCATTGTCATTGAAATCAGTCGCAGATTCACAAGCGACCAATCCACTGCCAAAGAGGAAATCGAGGGTCTGAATCGGATCTGAGATATCAAAACTCCCATCCCCATTCGAGTCTCCCCTGCGGAAGATCGGCAAACTGACCGTCACCGACACTTCCACCGGGTTACTGGTCCCACCTGCACCTGTGGCTGTGACACTCGCGGTGAATACACCTGCTGCCGAATATAGGTGTGTCGGGTTTTGTTCAGTGGAACCCTGCCCATCTCCGAAAGACCAGTTCCAGGTCACACCGGCAACATTCGAGGTTGCAGAGAACTGGACCGGAGATCCCAACTCTACCGCTGAGAGATTGACGAATGCTTCCACTACAGGAATAGGGGCTGCCTGAACATCGACTAGGCAGGAAGATGGACTACTGGGCACGCCTGAAGACTCGACCGTCACTTCATAAGTGACGATTCCCGACGGAGCATTGGTGTCGGTGTAGGCCGTGATTCCACTGGGCAAAGTAGCAATTAAAACTCCATTCCGACTGACGGTCAGAGCCGAACTCCCCGGTAAAACACTCCAGCTCAAATTAGCTGTCAAAGGTTGAGGACTGACACAGGTCAACCCCGAGACAGGGGCAGGAGGAACAGAAAGAGTGCATTCAGTTGCAGGAGCGATCAGACTTCCTGCTACTGCCACTACTGAATAATCCCTGAGGCCACCTGGTGGAGAAGTCTCCTGATAGAAGTTCGAACTTCCGGGCAGGGTTGCCAACAGAAGTCCATCTCGACTCACTTCCACCGCACTCAGTCCGTTTTCCACGGACCAGACCAGAGTCGCCGTTCCACCAGAAAACTGACAGTCCAGATTACTCACCGGCAGAGGATTGCGCGTCAATTGACAAACCTGTTCGTCACTCTGAACGGAAGAAACCACTCCCCTGATCGAGTAGGAGTAAGAGCCGGGATCGACCGCTTCAGTGTGGGTGGTCGAATTTCCGGGCAATGTGGCCACTTCGACGCCGTCCCGTCGAATCACGATGGATCCGTATGCCTCGCCATTGCTCCAGTTCAGGACGGCATTGCCTGCGGATGAGCCGCAACTGAACCCTGATGGAGCCAGAGGTTGAATCGTCTGATTACAAAGCACTGCTGAAGAGCTGAACGATTGTAAAACAGAGATGACAGACCACTCATGGTTACCTGCTCCAGGATCATCCTGATATGAGGTGGAACTCCCCGGAAGTGTGGCAACAAGAATTCCATTTCGGCGAATTTCCAGAGCGTCATAGGTGTGAGAATTAGTCCAGGACAAATTGACAAGGTTCTGGTCCGACACGCAGGTCAGTGAACCCACCGGACTCGGTGGAATAAAGACACCACAACTGGCAGAAGGACTGTCTGCACCAGCGGTCACCCCTCTGACAAAATAGGATTGGGCGCCCGCGCCCGGATTGACATCGGTCAGGCTGGTACTGTTCCCAGGCAAGGAGGCGATCACCACCGAGTTACGCAATACCTCCACACTGTCGTAAACCGCAGCGTTGGACCATGACAGCAGCACATCGGTTCCCTGAGGGGTGCACGAAAGATTCTCGGGTGCGGGAGGAGAAATCCCGATGGTACAAGCCACCGGCAGTGAGACCTGACTTCCCAAGACCGAGGAAACCTCAATTGTATGAGATCCCACGGTCAGCCCACCAATCGTGGTCGACGTTGCTGAACCTGCCAAAACCTGTGGAGCTCCGCCGTCTACCACCAGTTGAATCGAGTCCCAGGTTCCGGTCACCGTCCATGAAACAGCGACAGAGGCACCACTCACGGTACAGATCAGATCCTGCGGAGCGGTGAGAGCACCACCCATGCATTCGATCAGAGCATCCACCAGTTGCTGACGTGTACTGACGCCGTTCACCAGTCCCCCGTTTTCATAGGAGACTCCCAACGTCAACTGGCCGCCGTTATCCCGGAAGACCCCAACGTCGTATGCCGGAGACTGATTGGACTGAACCACAGTTGCTCCGGGATCCGCCTGGAGACGATCAACCCAGGAATTTTCTCCAGTGTAGGTCAGCGTCAGACCAGACAAGTCGCAGCCGGTTGCGAATGCTCCGGTCACCTCTCCGAGGTTGTCGGTGGTGCTTCCGTCCGAAAGGGCGGTGATTCCAAACTCGGCGTGAATCGGTCGCTGGGGATCGAAGAACCAGGTGTCCCCTCCCTCGATGTAGAGAGCCTGACCACCTACACCGTTGGTCAGATAACTCACCAGGGCGGCGGACTCCTCCACCGTAATCTGATGATTGTTGGGAAACATTCCAAGCATGACCCAGATCCGGTCAAAAACATCGAGATCATTAAATGCGAGCAGATTGGAAGTGAGGATGGCACTGCGGCCGGTCTGCACCAGGTCCGTCCCAAAGACGTTTCCGGAATCCACCGTTCCTGTTCCCGGGGACCAGATCAGATCACGGGCATCGCCGATGAGAAACAGGGAACATTGGCGGGCAATACTGGGAGTCGCTCCCACAAACCCCTGAACTTCCCAGGAGTGCTGACCCGCCGGAACGGAAAGATCCAGATATCCGGTGGCATTCCCCGCAAGTGTGGAGATCAGAACCCCATCCCTGCGAATCGTCACCGAGTCATAAACCTCTCCCGGTACCCAACTGAGCTGCACCCCCACACCAGATTCGGTGCAGGTGAAGTTCACCGGCCCAGCAGGGCCTCCCATGAGAGCCAACATATTGGAAAGGTTGACGCGGCCGTGTCCAAAGTTGTTGTCGAAGCCCGCCGGATCTTCACCCGCTGGGCCAACCTGATCATCAGCCCCGGCCTGAAGAATTTCCTGGGCCTGAGCGGCAGTCAAAGCAGGATCGTGCGACAGGATGACAGCCAGTGCTCCCGCCACCACGGGTGTGGCGGAAGAGGTTCCGTTGAATCCCCCGGTGTAATCGCCATTGACCATACCGCCAGGACCGGCGATATCGGTGGTGGCCATCAGGACGCCCGGTGCCACGACTGTTTGCTGGGGCCCGGTGTTCGAGCCCCAGAAATTCTCCCCGTCACAGGAAGTGGTGGATTTGATCTCGTCACAGGGGCTGGTCGCACCGACTGCAATCGTCTGGGCATAGGCAGCAGGGAAGGAAACCCCCGCACTCTCGTTGCCACTGGCAAAAACCAGCAAGCATCCAAGTCCCCCGCGTCCCGTTTGCAGGGCATAGTCCATCGTGTTCGATTCTGCGGTACTGGGTGCTCCACCCCCCCATGAATTGGAGAGAATGTCCGCACCATTGTCCACAGCCCAGGTCAGTGAATCGATGATCCAGTCATTCTGGGTCCAGTGATTGCCAAAGCCCATTCGCACCGGCTGGATTTGGGCATTCCACGCAACTCCGGCCACTCCGAGGTTGTTATTTCCTCTGGCGGCAGCAATGCCAGCACAGCCGGTTCCATGGGAATCATTGGTATCGCAGTTTCCAGGTATTCCCTCAGGGGAAGCCTGTATTGAGACGGAATCATGACCCGCCACCATATTCGGAGCGAGATCTTCATGGTCGACATCGACACCCTCATCGAGGATGGCGATGGTCACATTGGCTCCCCCGGTTTGAATGCTCCAGGCGGTTTCTGCGGAAATGTCGACACCCGGTGTTCCCTGCTGGCCAGTGTTGTTCAGATACCATTGATTGGGATAGAAGGTGTCATTCGGGGCGACCATTTCTCCCAACCTCATGATGAAATTGGGACTGGCAGATTCGACTCCCGGGAAATTTTCGAAATCCAGAATCGCACTTTCGAAATCAACCGGATTTCCGTGGCGAACGAGAAACAGAGGTTTGGTTGACGGAAATTCGCGAACGATTTTGGCCCGGTATGCATCACGGAAGCGTTGATAAACTGCGGTTTCGTAACTGGTCAGGGTCACGAGTAATTCAGGACGTGGAATATGCAAACGGCCATTAAACTCCAGGCATGGAGCAACCCAGCCCCCTGAAATCTCTCCCAGAGATTTCAACGAATCCATCGCCACACCTCTCTCGAGGGAAACAAGATGCAGACCATCATATGGCATTGAATCGATGGATTTCACCAGTACACCTGTTGTGCCGGCAGTCAGCAATTCATGTATCGTTGTCGGTGCGTCGGTGTCAGTCGGCAGGTAGAACGCGATGCGATCGGAGTCAGCAGGAAGCTTGACCTTGAGATCTCCAAATGTGAAGGACATGACCTTTCGCTTGGAGTCCTGAGCTCCGACAGAAACAGGAATCGATGCGGACAGCAACACGCCCAGCATGATCAATAGGATTCTGGATGTAATCTGAATCATGCGATCTCCACCTATCTTCCCAAATCAACAGGGCATCAATACATGCCCCTGCGACCGACACACAAACCTTCAGCCGCGTATTTTTTGAATAAACGAGGTGAACCCGCAAATGCACCTGGAAAGGTGTGCCCTTTATCAAAAAAGGTCAGACTTCTCGGGAACCTTCGTCAGACTGAATTTTACGCCCTATAACACGCCTGTACACATTTGATCATCTGGCATTGCAAAGTGACTCATGCCTTACATGGCTTACCTGTCATTAATGCACTCAATTTGAGTCTCAGGGATCCCATTTTCCCGATGAATCTGTTAACAAGTAATACAGCACCATGGAATGAACGATTCTCCATCGATTAGAAGTGGTGCTCGACGACGAATCCAATAGGTCAAGGATCGACTGCTCGAGTTTCCAAAGTTGAAGGGAAGCTATGATTTTCGAAGAACAAGTTGAACGTCAATTCCACTGTGAAACGTGGACTCCTTTCAAATCTTCCCGTCTGGTCGCAGCCTCAAGAGTCGGGATACTCTCTGTCCTTCTCGCGGTTGGTAGCCTGCTTTCCGGTTGTGGAGGAGGTGGTGGTACAGCAGGTGGTCCGGCACCCATCATCGACTTCTCCAAGAAACGGGATGTCCTCAATCCTGCTATTGTCGTGCCCCTCTTCCAGGACCGAAATACTGCAGGCTCTACCAATCCTGTCGATTTCGATTACCTGGAAGTCGACAGTCCCAGCTTCGTGGATGATGCTGGAAGACCTTCTGACCGTGGCATGCTTTTTTATGAAGCGACGGATGGGAACGGAACCAACTCTATCGGTCTTGTCACGTCAGCGGATTACGACGATTTCAGCGTCCCAGTGATCAATCGGGCTCAGGTGCTGGTGGCCGGCGACCTTCCTCAAGTGGAGTTTACGCAAACAGGTCTTTTTGAAGACGCAATTGCGGTATCCGATCCTAGTGTCATCGTCGACAAAGGTGTCCCCCTTGGTGCTGCAGGCAGATATCGAATGTGGATCGAAGGGGTTTACTCTTCCGCGGGCAACCTCAGCGCAATCCTCACCACCTCTTCCGCAGATGGGCAAAACTGGGAACCACCTCAACTTTGTGTCGGTTTGGAACTCGGCCCCGAATTTGGAGATGTGATCCGGATCGTCGATGCAGACGTGGTCAAAGTCGACGAACTCGGCGAGGCATACCGCATGATCTTTGAAGTGATTCGATCAGACCTCTCGTCAGTATTCGGCATGGCAACCACGTCTGATATCAATGGAGTCAATTGGACCGTCACGGATGGGGTCTTGACCGGAACCTCAGCTGGTCCTGTCTTCAGCGGTGGCCCGGGAGGCTTTGACGACGGTTCTGTTCAGTCTCCGGGACTGGGAATCGAGCGTAACGACAATGGCGACATCGTCGAATGGCATCTCTTTTACGAAGGAAAACCCAGCGATTTTCTGGCGAACAACGACTCCCTGATCGGTTACTCTAACAGTGTTGACGGGTTTTCCTGGAGTGGTTACGCGGTGCCGGTCATCACGGCGACCAGTGACCTGATTCAACCCACGGCCTTCGACTCCGATGATGTCAAACATCCCGATGTTTTCATCCGTATCCCCGACCCCCCTTCAACGGACCCCCTCAACCCCGCCGACCTCCATCGATTCATTCTTTATTACAGTGGAGATTCGGTGTTTGAAGACCCCAATGAGGTCAACAGAATCGGTCTGGGGACCGCAGAATAGGCGGCCGGACGGACTTGCGAAAATGTTGTAAACTTACACGACATTGGGAGTTGTCTCAGTTGGGGAGATTGTCGTGAGTTTCCAAAATCCGGTCCATCCCGAAAAATCGATTACCGAAGGCCGCAGCCCAAGGCGTGGGGCCTCCGGTTCCAGAGCCGCTTTCCCGGTTGCCGTGCTTTTTGGAATCTGGATTTTGACTCTCAACTCCGGTTGTGACAGCAACCGGGAATCGGCAACCCCTGTTAAAGGTTCCGTCTCCATCATCGATGACGTTGCCTCAAATTCCTCTCCCCATCAAATCCAACTGCCATCACCGACAACGATCATTGGAAATCTCGCACCTGCAGAGGAAGACCTTCATGCACCCAGATTCATGGGATTGAAACATCTCGTCGCCGGAGACAAAGAGCTGATGCTGACCTGGGAGTCAGCTATCGATGATGTCTCTCCTGATAGCGCCATCTCCTATCATGTATTTCTCTCTGAGCGATCTGGAAAACAACAGTTTGATGCTCCCCCCCAAATGATTGTGCCGGCGGGTTCACAGTCCTGTCGCCTCACTGGACTCGAAAATGGGGTCACTCTTCACGTCGTCGTTCGTGCAGTGGATGCCTCGGGCAAGGCTGATTCCAACGAGGCAGAATGGGCCGCAACCCCTAATCCGGTTCTGTTCGTGGACGCATCGGTCAATGAATCCGCAGATGGAGAAACTCCTCTAGCCGCTCTGAAATCCATCGACGAAGCCATCGGCGCGGCAATTGGATTGGCTGGAGTCAATGTCTACATCGCCGAAGGAGAGTATCAGGAACAGATCCTCCTCTTCGATGGGATGAGCCTTTACGGCGGATTTCAAAGTGGATTCGACGCCTTTCCTGATCCCGTGATCCGGCAAACTCGGCTTCAGGGAACATCAGGGAAAGACACCCTGATTCTGCCCCCTGGAAACCACCTGACTGTGATCGATGGACTGAACTTTACCGGTGAAAACAGCGCTCGCCGGGCTATCGTCGCCGACGATTGTGTCCTGCAGATTTCCCATTGCCAGATTTCCGGTTTTGCCGACAAAGGCATACAGATCGAAACCGATACGGACGACGGCGGAGAAGCGAGCGGATCACTCCTTTTTTGTGACGTCCGGAACAATCGTGGCGATGGATTACGGATCGAAGGATTTGTCGACTTGGTCCTCCGTGAATGCAGATTCACCGGAAACGGGCAGAGCGGCATCTCTTCCCCCTCTCTCCAACCTCGGCACGGCGAGAAAACCAGACTTGATCTGAACCGGGTACTCGTCGCAGACAATGGAGACATCGGCATCAACATCCGCATTTCCGAACCAGATGCAGGAGATCCTGAGGATCCACCCAGAGTTCGGCTGGGACTCTTCGGGGTGGAGTCCTCCGGAAATGACGATCACGGGATGGGCTTCGACCTCCGATACTCTGAAGATCAGAACGTGGACATGCGAATTCGTATCGAGTACTGCCTATTGTCAGACAATCGAAAATCTGGCGTGTACCTCGATGCGGATGCGATCGGAGATTACTCCATCAGCCATTCCAACTTTGAGGGCAACCGTGGAGACAGTGCACTGAAACTTTCCGGTGATGCCACCGGGGCCATCATTCATGTTCGTGATTGCCTTTTCCCTGCAGGACAGGGTTACAGCTTGCTTTACCGCGGCTCGGGTCTCGTCAATGTGATGGAAAGTGAACTCGCCTCGGTCGGGCCTGACAACAAACCACTCCAACGGGAGGCCACAGGGATCGTCACTGTTCAGGGGCAGTCAGTCATGGAATCGATAGATCCTTCCATGAAACATTGGGAGAAGATTCTGGAATCTCCCGGAAAGCAGCAGCCATCCCATGCGTTGGATTCCCTTCCTGCCCCCCCCAAGCAGAGAAGCGCAGGTATCGTCGGAATCGTTCCCGGACCGGGAAAGCTGTCGCAGAACAACCCTCTTCAGTGGAAGGTGCTCCTGAGTGACGATTCCATCACCCCGGAAATCAGCGCAGCCGCCGATGGTAATGCCTTTCCACTGGTCAACTCCAAAAGTGGTGAGATCTTGACGATTGAACCCTCCCAGGACATTGGAGAATTCCGCAAACTGATCCTTCGGGTGACCGTTCCCGAACAATCGGGATCAACCGAGCAGAGCCACCGTTTCGAATACGAACCTGCGGGAGATCGGTGAAAAGATGCTGATCAAAACCCGCCTCCAACTCCTGTTCGCATTTCTGATCATCGTCTTTCTGTCCACTGGTGGATTGATGATTGGAGCGTTGCAGGATCTGGAAAAAGCGGTGACGGAAGGCTCTTCGGGAAGATTGCGTTTGATCCAATCGGGACAGATCCGTGACCAGGTTCTTTCTGCGAGTGCAGAGGTGGAAGATCTCGCCAACTGGAACGCTGAAGACCGAAATCGATTTTTTGGGCTGCTCGATTCGTGCAAAGAGACGATCCAGCAGATGCGTCTCGGACTGACTGGAGATAATGATCCCCTGAAAGGAACGATTGAGTCCCTTTCCAGACCTGTAACCGATTTCGGTCGAGCTGTGACCCGTGCACTGAGGTATCTGGATGAAGAAGGGCCGGGTTCCCGTCGACTGAACCTCCCCAGAAATTGGCTGAAGACCCGATTGATACCGGAGATAACCGAATCACTTCAGGAACTCGAGCAACAACTCCAGTCCCGGTTGGCAATTTTGGACAAACTCGCTGTCGTCAATTATCAGCGAATCAAGCTCGTCTTTTTGGGTACAGGGGTGGCCCTGATTCTTTTGGGAATTATCTTTTTCTACCTGGTTCGCAGATGGATCGTGACACCACTCGAGCTCCTCTCTGCTGCAACACGAGAGATCTCTTCTGGAAAATACGGTGAAACCATTTCCATCACTTCGAATAGTGAGATCGGTCAATTGGCCAGAGATGTGGAATCGATGTCGGAAGAAATTTCCAGGGCCCAATCTCAACTGGTTGACCGGGAAAGACTCGCCGCAGTCGGAGAGATGACCGCCACCATCGCCCACAACATCAGGAATCCACTCGGCAGTATTCGGGCACTGGCCCAGGGTCGATTAAGATCAGACGGAGGCTCTGATCCTGATATGTCGATGAAGACGATCCTCGAAACGGTGGATCGTGCAGACAGGTGGCTGAAAGACCTTCTGAAGGGGTTGAAGCCGATTCAGCTGACCTACGCCGAAGCGCAACTGCACTCACGGCTTCCCGCATTATGCGAAGCGGTCTCAGGATATGCCGATAAAAGGCAGGTGAGCGTAAATTGCCAAATCACCGGAACCCTTCCCGCTGCCAGAATTGATGAACGAAAAATCGAGCAATCGATTCTTGTACTCCTGAATAATGCGATTGAGTCCTGTAATCCCGGCGGTGTGGTATCATTGACCGGAGGAAGTAGCGGTAATGAAATTTTCATCGAAGTGCAAGACGATGGCCACGGAATGTCGGCAGAGGTTCTTGCCCAACTTTTCAAACCCTACTTCACCACCAAGAAATCCGGCCTTGGTTTGGGGCTCTCCCTAACCCAAAGGATTGTCGTTGGGCACGGTGGGAAAATCGAAGTGGAGTCGGAATCCGGAAAAGGCAGTCGCTTCCTGGTAACGATTCCCACCGATTCACAAAATGCCTCCGAACCGAAAGGAACAGAACATGGCACAAATTCTGATCCTCGATGATGAGATTCCACTTCTTCAATCCCTCACCCTGGAATTGGGCAGAGGAGGCCATCGATGCCTTCCTGCAGAAACAGGAGCAGAGGCACTGAGGATCATCAAATCCGAATCCATCGATATGGCCATCCTTGACGTTCAGTTGCCTGACATCGACGGATTGGAAGTCCTTCGAAGTCTTCGTCAGGAGCTCCCTGAAGTGCCCGTTCTCATGGTCACTGCTTTCGCTTCTGTAGACAGTGCTGTTGAGGCGATGAAAGAAGGTGCCCTCGACTATCTGGAAAAGCCTCTGGATCTCGAAGAACTGAATCTGGTTGTCGAAAGAGAGCTTGAAAACGCTGAAATGAGAAGGCTTGTTGGAGCTCACGAGAGGGTCTCAGCACTCAGTGAACGCAAGACCATCGTCGGTGAATGCGCCCCCATTCAACAGGTTCTTGAGGTCGTCGAGCAACTTTCCCAGATCCCCATCGACAAAGCGGCAGAGTTACCCACCGTGTTGATCGGTGGAGAAACCGGTGTCGGCAAAGACCTTCTTGCCCGATACATTCATGAAAAAGGCAGTCTGTCCAGATTCCCTTTCCTGCAGGTGAACTGCAGCGGACTCCCCAAGGACTTGATTGAAAGTGAACTTTTCGGACACGAGAAGGGCTCATTTACCGGTGCATCCCAACAAAAACAGGGACTCTTTGAAGTAGCTGCTGGTGGCACCATATTTCTCGACGAGATCGGTGACATGCCCCTTGAGATGCAGACCAAACTCTTGAATGTCCTCGAAACGAAAAAGGTTCGCAGGGTCGGCGGCACCCGTGAATATTCCGCTGACGTCAGAATCATTGCCGCGACAAACCAGAATCTGGAACAGGCCTCCAGAGATGGCTCCTTCAGGTCAGACCTCTACTATCGCTTGAAGGTCGTCTCTATCACACTCCCGGCCCTGCGAGACCGGGGTGCTGACCTCGACCTGCTGGTTGATCACTTTGTGGATATTCACGCGAAAAGATACCGCAAGGATCACCTCCAGATTCCAGACTCTGTCCGTGAGGAGCTCAGAAGTTACAGTTGGCCAGGAAATGTTCGGGAGTTGGCTCACACCATCGAGAGGATGGTCCTGATCTCATCCGGGGACACCTTGGCTTCACCCGCTCTCAATCTCCAGGGTGAAGGGGCTGTGGTCGTCAGAGGTCCCATGGCTCTCGAAGACATTCAATTCGACTTCGAAAAGGATTCGTGCACTCTTGCAGAGGTGGAGACTCACCTGATTCAACAAGCTCTCGATTTTAAGGATGGAAATGTATCGGAAGTCGCCAGGTTGCTGGGCCTGACCCGAGGGGCACTCCGTCACCGGCTCGACAAGCGCGGTTTATAGTCAGGAGATTGGCCAAATATCGCCCCTGATGGCCAAATACAACCAACCCTGAACCTGCATTTCCCCGATGGCTATAAATGGCCAGGCGGGAGAGCCCATACACCTCTTCGAACGCCCTCCCAACAAATCCTAAGCCTCACCATATTAGGGCTTTAGGACATCCCAACCAGTCTCCAATGATTTACAATCCATACCAAGTGTTTATGGACTCATATTTGCGACGTATTCATTTACATTCATTTGAATACCTCGATTGGAAGATCCATGACCTCGGCGAAGAGTGATTCCCCTGCTTTAAGGGACTCCCCCTCCAAACCCCTGCGAAGAGTGGCTTTTTATAGCCATGATGGGTTTGGACTGGGTCATTTTCGCCGTTGCCTTCTCCTCGCCTCCCGTATCCAGGAACATCTCGAAGCGGTCGAAATATTGCTGATCACCGGCTCTGCCAAGGCCACATTTTTCAAACTGCCCCCCCGTTGCCGTGTTGCAGTGATGGAACCCATGACCAAGGATTCCTCCGGTGAATACATCCCTCGAAATCCGCAGATCGACACACTTACCGCATTCCGTCGCCGCCGAGACAAACTTCGCAAAGAGATCCTCGAGTTCGACCCTGACCTGCTCATCGTCGATCACGTTCCTACAGGGTTGAGTGGAGAGCTGATCCCACTCCTGCCTGATCTGAAAGTACGTGGCACCCAACTCGCAATAGGATTGCGGGACATCATCGACGAAAGTGAGACCGTACAACAGTCTTGGAAAAAATCCGGGGCCAATCTCCTCGTCGAATCTCTCTATGACCATATTTGGGTCTACGGAAGTAAAGCCGTCTTTGATTTGGGCAAGCTTTACAACTTGAGCGAAACCACGAATCAACGAATCGATTATCTCGGCTATCTGAAAAGAATCAGTCTGTCAAAACTGCATACGGACTTCATCGACTCCCTCCCGTTAAGAAGAAATTCCCAAAAGAAAATCGTATGTGTTGCGGGAGGTGGCGAAGATGGAAATCCACTTGGAGAAACCTTTCTCCAAACACTGAGTAATTTTCCAAACAAGTATGTGGGAACTCTGGTAACTGGCCCACACCTTGACAGAGTCGATGCCAGAAATCTGATCGACCGATTCCATCAGTACAACAACCTTGAGATAATGCGATTCACAACCCACCTTGAAGATCATCTGAGAGCCGCTGACGTTATCGTCTCCATGGGTGGCTACAATGCGACTCTCGAAGCGATCGCTGTCCGCAAGCCGACTATCATCATTCCCAGGGTTTCTCCCAGAAAAGAACAGTGGATCAGAGCCCAGAAGTTTTCGCAGAAGGGCCTGATCAACATGATCCACCCCGATGAATTGACCACTGAAAAGCTGCTGGAAGCGATTGAAACAGGTCTTGAATCCCCCCATTTGAAAACCGTGGAAGAATTGGGACTCAACATGGACGGAATCGGCAACTTTTTATCCAGAGTTGACGAAATCCTTTCAACCACGATCCGCAAAAGGAAAGAAGAAGACGATGTCAATGACACCCTCCTCAGAGCATGACCAGCCTCTCAAGGTCGGATACATCCTTAAGATGTTTCCCAGACTCTCTGAGACCTTCATTCTCAATGAAATTCTCGAACTTGAGAGACAGGGCGTTGAAGTTGAAGTCTTCAGCCTGATGGCTCCTGGTGATGGCAGGTTCCATGGCAGTCTCAGTGAACTGAAATTGACCATTGAGTACGTTCTCAGAGAAAAGCCTGAGAGCTATTGGGACAAGGTGTCCAAGTTTCCTCCTGGCGTCGTCCCGAGCATGGATCGCTGGCAACGTGCAGTCGACTTTCTTCGTGAACACGCCATTCCCAAAGAACTCGATATGCTTCTGAGAGCCGTATACATCGGTGCAGAAGCGCGCATGCGCGGCGTGCAACATTTCCACGCACATTTCGCCACCATTTCGACTCGAATGGCAGCGTTGGTGAACATCCTCTACGACATTCCCTTCTCCTTCACATGTCATGCCAAGGACATCTTCCGTGAAACGGTCAACAGAAACCTGTTCAGAGAGCTCACGGATCTTTCCGCATTCTCTATCACGGTGAGTGACTTCAATCGTCAATACATCCTTGACCACACTCCGGGAATTGATGCAGACAAAGTGAAGCGGCTCTACAACGGTATCAATATGGATTTCTTTGAAGTTCCAGCAGACCGTAGTCCTCTTAATTCCAAGCCCACAAAGATCATCAGCGTTGGTCGCCTTGTGCCAAAAAAGGGTTTCGACATTCTTCTGCAATCCATCAAGCTCCTCTCGGAGGAAGGAATGGACCTGCAAGTCGACATTATTGGCGATGGTGATGATCAGGAAAAACTGCATCAAATGAATCAAAGACTTGGGTTGAGTGACAAGGTGCGATTCCTTGGTGCACTCCCCATTGAGGAAGTTCGACGTCATTGCTCAGAAGCAACAATGATGGCTTTGGCATGCATTCCTGATGCAGATGGAAACATGGATGCACTGCCCACTGTTCTTCTGGAGGCTCTCGCATTGGATTTGCCTGCGGTGTCAACAACCTTGACCGGTTGCCCCGAGATTCTTGCAGAAGGAACAGGAGAATTGGTCGAGCCCGGTGACGCCAGAGCTCTTGCAGATGGGATCAAGTCACTGAAAAGCCGTGTGGATTCTAAAGAATGGAAAATTGGATCTGCGAGGAGCAGGGCAGAAAACCTCTTCAATCTGTCAACCAACGTTGCAACCCTCAAATCCCACTTTGAAAACAGTGCACGTCGGGGGTAATCAGGTATGAATCTGAAGAACTTCTCCTATATATGCGCCGACCCGGGGATTCCTGTCCCCGGTCAAAAGGGAGCCAGCATTCATGTGGCTTCCATTTGCAAGGCGTTCAGCCAACTTGGCTTGGGAGGAGATCTCTACACAATTCGACCTGAAGGAGAAAAACTTGGCACGATTCCAATTCATGCCATGGAACTCCCCCCCCGCAAAAAACACAAATCGGTCGAAGAAAGAGAAAGCCGTCTTTTTCTCTCCAGGCTCGACAACATCGATGAAATTCACGATTTCGTATACGAGCGATACAGCCTCTGGCACCCGGGTGGTCTTTATCTGGCAAGGAAACATCAGGTTCCCTTCGTATTGGAGGTGAACAGCCCACTCGCACTGGAGTCCAAAAAATACAGGCAGCTCGCCAATGAGAATCTGGCCACAGGCCTCTCTCGTCTGCTTCTCAGGGAAGCAGACGTGGTCGTCTGTGTTTCAAAAGAAATTCAGGACTGGGTGGTGTCAGAAAGAGGCCACCACGAGGGTGTGCTTTTGGTCCCCAATGGTGTCGATCAGGACGTCTTCAAACCTTCGACAACACAACGTCCCGATTCACTGCCCCCTGAAAACGTTCCCCTGATTGGGTTCACCGGCACCTTCAGGCCATGGCATGGAATCCAGGACCTTCTGACTTCATTTGAACATCTCGTAAAAAATTTGGGCTCTGACGCACACCTGCTGTGTATCGGTGACGGCCCAGAGAAGCCCGCATTTGAAGTTAACGTCCAGCAAAAAGGTTTGATGGATCGTGTGCACTTCACTGGCAGTATCCCCCACTCGGCGGTCGGGGAATGGCTCGGCCACTGCAATCTGGGAGTTGCTCCCTATCCGGAGATGGAAGAGTTTTGGTTCTCTCCGCTGAAAATCTACGAGTATTTCAGCTGTGGAATGCCTGTCGTTGCTACAAATCGTGGCCAAATCGCCGACCTGGTCGTCGACGGCAGGGGAACACTGGCAGATTCCGGAAATACTCGCATGTTCGCAGAGGGCATGAAGAACGAATTGTCCAGATTGGAATTGGAGCCGAATACAGGTGACCTGTGCAGAAAATGGGTCCTTGAAAATGCCACCTGGCAGATGAGAGCACAGCAGATCCTCAAAGCAGTGGAGTCGGTTCGATGAGTTCCCCCAATGCTCTCAAGAAGGGGCTCCATGACTGGAGAACGGTCACCGGTAAGCACGGTGATCTTCTCAAAGCCCAAGCGCCTCTTCTCGGGGCTTCTGCATTTGCACTCACTTTTGAAATCGGCTTCGCCTTGTTGGCTCCATGGCCCGTCAAATTTATCTTTGACGGACTGCTGATTCCTGAAAACTCCAACACCCTTCCCTTCATCGATCCTCAATGGCCCGCTCAACAGCCTGTCCAGTTTCTTGCATATGTCAGTCTAGCTGTTCTTTTGATCGCAGTCGGTCAGGGAATCGCAGGCTATGCCCGAACTGTCACCAGTGCAGTGGCCGGCCAGAGAATGATCATGAAACTGAGAAAACGGGTCTATTCACACCTGCTTTTGCTTTCCCTCAAGTTCCATCGTGATCAAAAACTCGGTGATCTTCTGGTACGTATCACTGGCGATGTTCCCATGCTCAGGGACGTACTTTCCACTGAGCTGGTCGATTTTGCAGGAAGAGTTGTTCAAGCTCTGGCAACTCTGGCTCTCATGGGACTGATCGATTGGCAGTTGTCACTCGTTTCCCTGGTTGTGCTGTTATTGATTGCAGTTCTTTCGCGGATATTCAGCGTAAAAATCACCAAGGTCGCAAAAAAACAGCGGGAACACGAAGGCGACATCGCCTTTACCACTGGAGAAGGACTCTCTTCGCTAAAGCTGATCAAAAGCCTGGGAAGAGAAGATGAAGTTGTCAGAAAGTTTGCTCGAAAAAACCGCTCTTCACTCCGTCAGGGTGTCAAGGCCACACGGCTTCAGGCTGCTTTGTCACGCTGGACCGAACTGATCTTTGCAGGGGGACTTTCTCTCGTTTTGCTGGCCGGGGCATATCGGGTTCTGATCGGTTCAGGAATGACACCCGGAGATCTTTTGGTGTTTATCTCCTATGTGAGATCCTTGCAAAAGCCACTGCGTAAAGCGGCACGACTCTCTGGGAAGATCGGTAAAGCGGCAGCTTGCGCCGACAGAATTTCTGAAATTCTGACCATCCACCCCGAAGAGAAGGATGACCCCAATGCCGAAGAAGCCCCACTGCTTCAGGGCCATATACGATTTGAAAATGTGTCCTTCTCCTACCACTCCTCCCCCGAAGAAGAGGAGGATCTCAGTGGAGATAAAGAAACCAGGAGAGATCGCAAAGTTATTGAAGGTTTAAATCTCGAAATTTCCTCAGGTGAGCATGTTGTCCTGACCGGTCCGAATGGTGCCGGAAAGAGCACTCTTACAGCCCTTCTCCTTCGTCTCTTTGAACCGGAGACTGGGCAAATTTCCATCGACGGGATTCCAATCAAAAACTGGACGATCCGAAGTATGCGAGAGCAGTTGTCCATCGTTCTTCAGGAGAGTTTTATTCTCTCCGGAACTGTCAGAGAGCATTTGCAATTTCACAAGCCCGAGGCTTCTGACGAACAAATGCTCGATGCTCTCAGAAGAGCTCGCTGCGACTTCATCCTCGACGATCCGGACGGATTGGATCGGGAATTAACAGAAGGTGGACAAGACCTTTCTGGTGGAGAAAAGCGACGATTGACACTGAGCACTGCACTTCTCAGGGGTTCATCTATCGTCATTCTCGATGAGCCCACCACAGCGATCGATCCGGAAAGCCGACGTCAAATCCAGCAAATGCTGACAGAGGACTTTGCAGGAAAAACTTTGTTGATCATCACACATGATGAAGATCTGGAGCGCTGTTTTCAGTCCCGTATTGAAATGCAAAATGGAAAGATCGCTCGAAGAGCCCTACCGGGAACTCCGGGAGGTGTGTCATGAGCCGTTTCCCGCTTCCCTCATACTCTCCAGCGGCATTGGCGGCTTTGATTTCAGGCGACCTCTGGTCAACCTGGCAAAAGGAAGGTTGGGTATTTGAAATTCCCGACTTGAAAAGTTCAGTGACCTATATTCGTAACAAGCCGGAATCGTGTCGATTGTTTGTCAATGGCCCTGTTGAAGGCACTGCGGAAACCGCACCACAGGGAATGAACATCAGGTTGTTTTCAAATCTAGAAGCAGCCAAGAGTTTCCACTCCAAACTACTGTCCAAAAACCTGACCAGTTCACAGGGAGACTTCGCACCATTCATCGATACAGAAGCCTTCGCAGTAGGCCTGCCTTTTCCCGGAGATGAGGAAATCCCCCAATTACGTCGAATATTTGAACCCAGTCGTTTCAGAAGGCTGATTGAACCGATGCTCGGCACCATCACCTACGATCATTGGAGACTTCAGAGAAGTCTTACGAGACACAAACTGGTGGCATACAAGCCGGGTAGAAGAGCGGTCTTGAGGACTAAAGTCAAACTGAGAAATCTTCAGGAGGACCTGAAGGTTCGAAAACTGATGCATTTGAAAGTCGAAAACAGGGTTTCGATTTCAAAGTCCAGAAACCTGGCACTCTCTATCTCTCACGCAACTGAAAACTGCAAACACATTCGAACTCCCAAATTCCTTGGAACTTCTCCAGCGATGAATATTTTCGGTCATGAGTGGATCGAAGGTCAGCATCCGGACCTTGATTCATCTGGTATCGGAGAAGTGATTCAACAGATCGGTAAAGCCCTCAACGAGTTTCATCAGATACCACTGGAGATCAGTACGCACAGTCCGCCACAAATCCTGGCAAAAGAGATTGAGCAAACGGTGGAAGATCTGGCTGAAATGCTTCCGGACTACCGATTCGACTTTCTGAATTTGGCTAAACAGATCAAATCGCTGATCCCAACGCTGAATCTGGTTCCTTCGGTTTTGGCCCATGGTGATTTACACCTGAATCAAATTCTTCTGACAGATGCCACCCCCTACCTGCTGGATTTCGATCGGGCAGGTCGCGGGTATGCGTGCATGGATCTGGGCTCAATCATGGAGGACCTGTCCAACCTCGGAAAATCAGAGTCTCTCTCGAAACTGCTTTTCGAAAGCTATCAATCAGCAACCCCAAGACCGATTTCAGATAATGAGATCCTTGTTGGCAGGTTGGTCGCCTGCCTGCGCCGCTCCTTCCAACCGTTCAGATCGCTCTCTCCAACGTGGATGAGTGAGATGGAGGAAACAGTCAGGCATTGTGAATCGCTTCTGAAAAAAGGAGGGATTTGAGACATGACTGATTCAGTTCCATGGACGCAAAAACTGATTCCAGCACTCTCGTCGGCTCTCGAAACCGGCGGTCCGTGGCTCAGGGTGGAGGAAGCCCGATCAGGAGGCTGGTACTGCCTTCACGGAGGATCCGGTGAAAATGCTATCCATTGGCACCACCTCTCGGAGGCAGGGCAATTAAAACCCCTTGAGCCCATGTCAGACAAACGACTGCCAGCATTACCGGAGATGGTAGGGCGCTGGATCGCCGAGGGTATTCCGGTGGAGTTATTGGCATGGAGACTTGGAAGCAGGGCCATCTTCAAACTTGGAGATCGTCAGTTTGCAAAGATATTCCGCAAGGATCGCCAAGTAATGGAGCGCTGGAAACATTTGGAACAGACCGCTTCAAAGTTCTCGATTCACATTCCACAAATTTCAAGTTGGGACAGTCAAACGAAAACTTTGATTGTCGAAGCGGCTCCGGGCAACAGTCTCAATGCCCTCTGGAAATCTGGAAAATGGGAAGATTCACACATTCAGGCCATCCTTCAGATCTTGCGTTTTTTGGGTACAGCCCCCGTCAGTGAAAAACTGCCTGATCACACTGTTGCGGATGAAGTGGACATCCTTGTAAAGCGAAATGAAGTATTTCATCGCATTCTCGCGGAACCGTCCAGTGGCGTAGATCCCATCGTGAACGAAGTGACCGCTCGGTTGAATCAGCTTCCTCCAACTCCTTCGGTGATCTGTCACAGGGATTTCCATGACAAACAGGTGTTGATCTCAAAAGAACAAATGACCCTTTTGGACCTGGATCTTTTGGCCAACTCCGACCCCGCACTCGATGCCGGAAACATCCTGGCTCACCTGCGTTTGAGGTCGCTTCAGGGATTGCCCGTTCCCTGGGAAAAGTGCGCGAGTGAGATCGGAAATTTGATGACTGATCTGAACGTTGACAAGCAACGTTTGGTCGCCTGGACGGCCTCCACCTTTACCAGATTATTGCTGATCTACTCTCGCAGAAATCGTCCAGATGGACTGCTGGCGATTCTTGAACAGGATCTGAACGAGTTGCTTTCAGATTCCGGAAAATGGCAGGGAGTCATTTCATGACCAATTCAATGCTCCTGATTTCGTTTTTACTCTGTTTACAGGTGCCGGATAACAGTGCCGGAGATCCTGAGCTCCGCTTTACCCCGGGAACACGAGTTGAAATAGATGGAAAGTTTGATGGGGAGTTTCTTGAAGCAGTAAAACTCGTTCAGGAAGAAGACGATGAATATCTGGAGATCAAGGGAGCCGTCTCTTCAGTCGACCTGCAAAGGTCCGAGATCATCGTTGGCCCTTTCACCATTCTCGTCGATGAGAAGACCGACTTTGACGATTCTGAAAACGACGAAGAGTCCCACGAACTTGCTGAAATTCAGAAGAACTGGCGTCTCGAAATTGAAGGGCAATTCGTATCCCCCCTGACCTTCAAGGCTGTCGAGATCGAAGTGGACACGGATCCTGCTGATAGAAAATTGGGATTGCTGGAGTTGGAAGGATACGTGGAATCTCAGGATCTGGACGAAGACGGAGTTCCGATTCTCACCATACATGGAATCCCGTGCAGGATTGGAAGCTCCACTGAGATCCCAGGCGGTGTCTTCAGAAAAGTCGCAATGCCGATGTTTGATCGTGATGAGAGAAGACCCAAATCACGACAGACTTTTCTGGATGGAAAATTGGGAATTGCGGGCAGGCTGTATTATGAGTTCGAAGAACGTAACAACCTGGACCTGGACGACGATCAACTTGCTGACCGGACAGACAGGGAATGGTCGATTTCTTTGCAGGCATTGTGGTCTTTGGACTCTGATCGCTACGTCTTTGCCAAAGGGCGCGCAAAAAATTCGACCACGGATGAGGACGATGAAGCGGTCACACTCTCAGAAGACGACAGGGGTCTGGAAGAACTCTACTATTTCCAGAACGGTATCTTCGGAAAACCACTCTCTGTTGAGATCGGCAGGATGGATTTCGATGAAGGTCGTGAGTGGTTTTACGATTCTTCCCTCGATGCGATTCGACTTCGTTGGGAAGAAGGCCCCTACTCAGTAGAGGCTTCCTGGTCCTCCTTTTTTGGTGACCCACCTGTAGAGTTGGAAGAACGTCATCAACATATTCTGGTTGGGACTTATCGCCCGAAATCAAAAACCCAACACTCGATTTACCTGATCGACATCATCCAGGATCGGAAGTTCGATCCCAATCTATCTGTCCAGCTTCCCAATGAATCTCCGTTCTTTGTTGGCTTTCAGTCCCATGGTCGAGCACTCGATGGAGATCTTCGCTGGTGGGCCGACGCTGCCTACGTTTCCGGGGTGACAGGTTTCGATAAAATTTCCGCGTTTGGCTGCGACTTGAAAGTGGCTCGACGGTTTGACGACAAATGGGGCAAGCCCTACTTATTCGGTGGTTGGGCTTGGGGCTCTGGAGATGACGACCCAGACGATGGTACAGATCACTCATTCCGACAGACCGGATATCAGGACAATAATTCCCGTTACTATGGAATTTCTTCCTACCGTTACCTGGGTGTTTTGCTTCGTCCCGAGCTTTCGAACATGTCGATTTTGACTCTGGGTGCAGGGGTTCGTCCTTATGAAAAGATGAGCGTCGATCTCGTCTATCACCAGTATAATCAAGTTGAGGCCGCAGACTTTTTGCGGCGAACCCGGCTAAAGATAAATCCCAATGGAATCGACCGGGAACTCGGCTCTGAAATCGACCTGGTCATCGGACTCAATGATGTCTTCGATCAGATCGACATGGAGTTTGAAGTGGGATATTTCATGCCCGGTTCTGCATTCGGATCCGATCCGGATGACAGTTGGTTCTCCTCGATTCAGTTCAAGTATTACTTTTAGGACATCACCTTGCGATCAAGACCCCAAATCCTGTTTCTACTGCTGATCATTATCGGATGTAGCAGGTTTGAACCGCCCCCCCGTCCGACCATCGACCAGATTGCGGTCGATGATTCACAGGGACTGGGCTCCAGTGGCTTGGCACAAGTGAGCCATCCGCGCTTTGGCGGAGTGGCGGATCTTCTGGGAGGAGACGGCTGGATCCGTATTGGCTGGATTGAAGCTTCCGACGACCTGACTCCGGCAAACGAAATCGAATACCTCATCTACGTGACTCCATTCGGTGTTGCCGCAGATCTTTCACAACCAACCACAGCCGTCACCGGAACTGACCATGTCTTGATCGACGGATTGACCAATGGCAACACCTTGGAAGTTCTGGTCCTTGCCAGAGATACGGATCTCGAAGTCAGCCCTGAACAGGTTTCATGGCCGGTCACTCCACACCCCATACGCTACGTTCGGTCAGGAGCTTCACAGGCTGGAGCGAATGGGCTGACCCCGGAAACCGCATTCCCAACGATGGGTCAAGCGATCTCTACCAGCATTCCCCTTGGTGGAGTCAATATTCATGTTGCTGAAGGTCTCTACCCTGAAAACCTATTTCTACTCTCTGGCATGATGGTCTTTGGCGGTTTTGAAAGCAGCTTCGATCCCGATCTCAGAGATCCTGTTCAACAACCGAGCCAATTTGGAATCCTCTTCCAAACCGATCTCGTCAATATCCGTCCAGGTGACCAACTCAGCGGAATCGATGGGTTGATTCTCGGCGGAAATGGGATTGCTGAAAGTTGCGTCTACGCAGAGGACTCGGTTTGCAGAATCACCCGTTGCCAAATGTCCGGAGCCATCACCCAGGGGCTCGATTTGAGATCGGACTACCTTGAAGGCAACACCATTACCGCATTTATCTACGATTGCGTCATCTCTGAATGCAACGGAGAAGGACTGCGAATCGTTGGCATTCCGCAGATCCAGATCGACGATTCCGTGTTTCGCAATAATCTCAATGAAGGAATCGAAAGCCAATGGGTCTACTCGGGCTTTGGTGAAACCTCTTCTGTGGAGATCAGTCGATGTCGCGTTTTTGACAATGGTGACGAAGGCATCGATCTGGATGTGGCCTCGATCCCCGGGGATCTTCCGGGAGTCGGACTCCCTTCGTCGACACGAATCAAGATTCGCAATTGTGAGGTAACCGGCAATTTCCTTGAGGGAATTGTGATCGACCTCGACTCGAGTCCCCTCGACGAGCTTGATATCCGGGTTCGAATCGATGACTCACGAATCAGTGACAACGGTTTGGCCGGGATATTCCTCGACGGTGATGCTCCTGCAGCATTTCGGATCAATCGGAATCAGATCACTGTCAATGGAGGTGCAGGAGTCTCTGTGTCGTCCATTCCGGATGGATCTGAAGCGCTGATTCGCAATTGTAACATTCTCGGTAATGCTGGAGTGGGAGTCGAGGCGCTCGACCTCTGCAGTCTGTACATCACTCACTGCTGGATTTCAAAAAATGCTCTGGGATCACTCGATGCTCCCCGGGGAGTGATTCAGTGCCAGGACAGTATCGTAACTGCGGCGGATGCGACCGAGGTCGACAACATTCGCTACAGCCTCATCGCTGGAGCTGACCTTCCCCTTACACTTCCCAATGGATCACTGATGGGTGAGACACTTCTGCTTGCCGAGCCAGTGGAGATCCAATGGGGAGAATGGGATCCGAGCGGAATCTTGACTTCGTCTGCACCTCTTGCCCTGAATCCGGGCACCATGATCGAATTGGCGGACGATGGCATCCTCCGTGAATCGATCCCTCTGGTTGGCGGTGGTTACGAAGTACTTCCTGCGCCAACTCGGACTGGAGGTCCGGTTGGGATCATCGTCTGGAAATCGGGACAGGGCCCCATGGAGGATTCGACCCCTCTTGCAAACTCGGCGGCTCTCAACAATGGAAACCCCTGGCAACAGAATATCGATGGTCTGCCACAAAACATTGGACCGAGTGGAAACAACCCGCTCTCTTTTGTCGGCCCCGATACGGCACTCCCTGATCCTCCCAGTCAGTCTCAACTGATGTCGATCAGTCCGTCCTCTTCGACGATTCAGAGTTCCACCTCATGGAAACTGCGATTCACCAGACCTCC
>CAJXMG010000007.1 GCA_913056395.1 uncultured bacterium
TGGCGATTCCGTCACCATCGAGGCCACTGTCACAGGGTTTGATGGTGCCATCCGAATCGGTGTCGACCTGGCAGCTGTCGTCCTGACCATTGAGATCACAGTCGGCTCCGCCGGTCTGATCGACGTCGCAGTCGTTGGCGATGCCGTCACCGTCGAGGTCGCTGTCACAGGGGTCGATGGTGCCATCCGAATCGGTGTCGAGCTGGCAGCTGTCGTCCTGACCATTGAGGTCACAGTCGGTTCCGCCGGTCTGGTCGACGTCGCAGTCGTTGGCGATGCCGTCACCGTCGAGGTCACTGTCACAGGGGTCGATGGTGCCATCCGAGTCGGTGTCGAACTGGCAGCTGTCGTCCTGACCATTGAGGTCACAGTCGGTACCACCGGTTTGATCGACGTCGCACTCATTCGGGAATCCGTCGCCGTCCAGGTCGCTGTCGCAGGGGTCGATGAACCCGTCATTGTCGGTGTCGAGCTGACAGGTGTCGTCCTGACCGTTGAGGTCGCAGTCGCTTCCGGCGGTCTGATCAATGTCGCAGTTGTTGAGGATTCCGTCCCCATCAAGGTCTGCGTCACAGGGGTCGATGAGGCCGTCATTGTCCGTATCGAGCTGACAGGTATCGAGCTGGCCATTGAGGTCACAGTCGGCACCCGGAGTCTGGTCGATATCGCACTCATTGGCGAAACCGTCGCCATCGAGGTCGCTGTCACAGAGGTCGATGAGACCATCGTTGTCGGTATCGAGCTGACAGGCATCGAGTTGGCCATCGTTGTCACAATCGGCACCCGGAGTCTGATCGATATCGCACTCATTGGCGAATCCGTCTCCGTCGAGGTCGCTGTCACAGGGGTCGATGAGGCCGTCGTTGTCCGTATCGATCTGACAGGTGTCATCCTGACCGTTGAGATCACAGTCAGCGCCGAGAGTCTGGTCTACATCACACTCATTGGCAATTCCGTCGCCATCGAGATCGGCGTCGCACGGATCGATCAGGCCATCAGCATCGGTATCGAGCTGGCAGGCGTCGTCCTGGCCGTCGGCATCGCAGTCTGCTCCGAGGGTCAGGTCGATATCACAGGTGTTCGGGATTCCGTCTCCGTCGACGTCCAGATCGCAGGGGTCGATGATGCCGTCCAGATCTGTGTCGATCTGGCAGTTGTCATCCTGGCCATTGGCATCACAGTCCGTGCCTCCAGTCTGATCCGGATCACAGGCGTTGTTGATGCCGTCTCCGTCGTCATCCTCATCAGGCGGACCAACGAGTGGTACTTCAACATTGTCAAGGGGACCAATTCCGTCTCCAACCCTGAAAGTGGGCAGGGCGATGGTTTCGACATATTCCACACCTTCCCAAGTCGGGAGCGGTGAGGGCATCAGGTTGACCTGACCCGGGTTTTCAATATCCCAGCGAAGAAGCATGGCGCGATCCTCGTGCTGGGTGTTGTGGCAGTGTTCCACATAGCTTCCGGCAAACTCACGGAATCTCAGGGCAACTTCCATTACTCCACAACTGTCGACTTCAGGGCCGACGCGGTATACGTCCTTGCGAGCCCAACGTTCCCATTCGGGTGGGGCTTGTCCATCTTTGGACAGGATCTGCCCTTCCTCGAAGTGGATGTGAACCGGATGGCTCCAGCCGTTGCCGCCATTTTCAATGGTCCAGATCTCAAGGTCTCCCAAAGACGGAGCAGCAGAAACACGGCGGGGGTCCATGGTGAACCCGGAACCACCGTCGGTCTTGATGGTCCACGGAGCCGAGTCGGTACCGCTACTACGACCAAATTCGAAGTGTCTGCGGGTGGCGTTGGCGATCTCCTCCGCCGAAGGTCTTGGCAGCGGAATCATTTTCTTGCCACCGACCACGTACTCCGCGGGATTCATGCTCTGGTCCACACCATTGTAGGCCTGAACACGGAACTCGAGGAACTTGCCGACACAGGGGTCTCCTCCGAGGTATCCGGTGGGAGTTTCGGTCGCCTGATAGGCTCCTGAAAGCACATCTTCCAGAGGAATCTGGTCTTCTGGTTTTCTTCCACCCTGGTGCTCGAGAAGGTTGACGAAGTAGAGCTTGGTTCCCGGGGCAAACTGGGAGAAGTCGACGACGATGTCGTAGCGTTCGGCAATGGCGTGAGTCGGCAGAACACCGCGCTCGGTGCCGAGGGTGCCGTCGAAAGCCACGGCGTGCTCCATGATGTTGCCGTCATTGGCGATCATGTGGAAGGGGACACGGGTGCCATTCTGGTCGACCAGAGCAATTTTCAGGTAACGAGAAACCGATCCATTGAGGATGCGGAAACGGTACTTTCTGGCTGCCACATTGAAGTAGGGTTTGTACTGCCAGTTCGTGAGCAATTTGTCGCCCATGAAACCGTCAGTGTTGAAGGGGTTGAACCACAACTGCCCTTCCTGGTCCCAGGCCTTGTCGGCAATGACCAGATTGATGTCGTAGTCCCTGTTACCCCAGTCCAGTGAGGTACCACTGGGGAAGCGAAGGTTGACGCCGTCGTCGAGTCCTTCGTTACCCCGGTCGAGAGAACTGTAATAGTTCATCATTGCAGCGACGCCCTTGTAGACGTTCTGTGCCGTGAAATCGAGCATGTGGTCATGGAACCAGTGAGTACTCATCGTTTCACGCCAGTCACCTGGAATGTTGATGATTCCACCGTTTCCATCCGGCATGCCTGCACGGGGATCGGTGGCGTTGGTGTTGATGGTGTCATGACCCGCGAGGATCACCGGCCAGCGGTAGTCAAAGTGCTGTCCTGGGAAGAAGAAGGCGTTGGTGTAGCCATCACTCTCTGCGGGATTGTGACCGTTGTGCTCGTGAATAGAGACGGTATGAAGACCAAATCCACGGTTGGCACCGGGATCGAGTGGCAGACCGTTCCAAAGTCTCATCAGAACCGGCTCACCGTATCGAACCTTTAGCAGTTTAGGAGGGAAGGTGCCGTCAAAGGTCCAAAGGGCCTCCGGATTCTGAGTCGGCATCAATGGATGGAATTTTACCTCGAGACCATTGGTCGTTCCGGCGCTGAGGCCGAGACCGTCCGGGTCATCATAGGTGTTGTGGTAGAGTCCACCCGGTCCGAATTCGCAGTCATCTCCGGAGAGACCATGCTCGTATCCGTGATCCTGCATGGAACCGCGGAATCCAAAGTTGGTTCTGGCACCGGTGATCATCGACTGGAAGACCTTGACCGGCGGGAACTCGGCCCAGCGCTGGTGAGCCCAGCCTTCACCGGGCGGACGTCCTTCGCAGGGGAGATGTTCACAGGGGCGTCCGAGATAGGATTCAATTCTGGACTTCCATGGGTTTTGGGCAAAGTCATTGCTCAGTCGAGTGGTCTCGGCAGTCAGAGGTTGGTCGAGGAACATCTCAACCTGTGCTCCATCCGGACAGTCTTGTGCGGTCAACTCTGGAGCAGGGATCGGCAATCCATCGACGTCAAATCCACCCCCTGTGAGGGCATTGGCCTCAGCGGTTCCGGGGTAGGGCATCGGATTCAACCCAACTTCATTCTGTAGAGTGCCGAACTCCTCGAAGCGCAGCATCTGTTGGTCGAATTCCTGGGCACCAAACATAGGACTGGGAATGCCTCCGGTTGGCAGGTCAAAAATTCTGCCCTCCAAAAGATTCGCTTCCGGAATGGTGTTGTTCGCCCAGATGAGATCGTGGGTCGCGGGAATTCCTGTTGGTCCTTCGATGGCGCCGTCCATCATGTAGTGCATGCCAGGTGGAGGCGGGATCAGCTCTTCAGAGATGATCAGTGGAACCAGTCCTGAGTTGTCGACCTGAGGTTCGCCGACAACGAAAGGGAAAGAAAAGCAGGCACAGGCAAGTATCGCGAAAAATGCCGATTTCCCCCTGGCGGAAATTGAATCGAGAGTTCTCAACATGTTCATGTAAGCACTCCTCCTCTTATATAGATATGTACAGACTCTTCGTTCGCAAAATAACCAACTGATTTTTATGACTTTACTTCATGGAAAACAAACAGATTTATCCATGATCATGTATAGTCATTTAATAAACGTGTGACAGGTAAGACAGGTCAGTCATAATTGCTTAGATTTTCGTGCCAATTGCGTTGAGAGATGGCTGTTAGAGGGATTGGTTATGCTGGAGAGGGAGCTGGTGAGGGGGAGCAAGCAAGTGTTTTGTAGTCGATACGCTTTTACTCTTCATGAAGAGTTTTGTATGCTTCTTGTCATTTGCGTGTCATGTAAGTGCGGTGGAGGGGGCCGCTTCCCGATGACGTTTCCATAACTGGGAGTCAACGGAAAAGAAACACTCCCAGTTTTTCTCTCTCATACGATAACGCTATCGCTCACTGCGTTTGCGAGACCTGATAGCCAGAAGACTGAGGCCGACTCCTGAAGCCCACGAAATCAGGGTCAGCGGACTTCGTCTTGAGGTGTCTTCTGGGAGGGCTGAGGCTTTTTGGGTGGGCAAGTTTGCTTCAAGAGTGTCGATTTCGCAGGAATCGATACCGGGATTGGCAGCAATTGAATCCTGCCCTGAGGGTTCAGATTCTTCCTTGAGGACGATTTCTTCGTTCTTTTGACAGCAGTCCATCGGTTCAACCTCCTGCTGGTCTGCGATGGCCTGAACCTCCATCACCTTCTTCATGCGTTTGGATTCGACCTTGATGAAATCGAGCAGCATTTCTGCCTCATGCTGAGAAACACGAAGGTTGGGCATGGGAAGGCGATTGTAGCTTTCGAAAAGTTGAATTGCGGTGGGATCTTTCTCTTCGAGCATTTTGTCAGGTTCCTGAATCCAGCGAACAAGCCATTCGTGAGTTCTTCGATCTGAGACATCGAGGAGATTGGGGCCCGGTTTCATGGTTTTGTCAGGGGAGCGGCCAATCTCATGGCAGGTAGAGCAACGAGTCCGAAAGATAGATTCCCCCTGGGTCAATTTGCGAATTTCGGGGGCGTCTTGATAGAGATTTCGAGCTTCTGATGGGGCCTTGTAATTGTGGAGCCAGGTACCAATCTCGGTAGCCAGAATATAAGGGTTCTCGAAGGGAGATTTTTTCATCCAGCGACCGGTTGCCTGATTGCCAATAATCATACTCAGGTTGTGGTCCAGAGGATCTTTGTTGACCTCTTCGATGTACAAACCCAACTTTCTTCGCAAAAGAATGATGTCTTCTTCATTCCCCGTAAAAAATTCCCAGCCTTCTTCGATTTGATAGGTCTGCATGTATTTGTTGAGAACCTCAGGGGTGTCAAAAGTGGGATCGACGCTGATCGAATACATGAATACGTCTTTGCCCACCCGATCTCCCAGAATTTGATACAGCTCAGACAACTTCGCGGTTTCCAAGGGGCATGCGTCCGGGCAACGGGTGTAGATGAAGTTGATCATGACAACCTTGTCCTTGATCAGATCATCAAAGAAACGCACCTTTTCACCTTGGCTGGTGACCAGTTCAACATTCGGGAAGTAGTTTTCACCCCAATGGGTGCTCGCAAGGCGTGGGTCCGGTTTTTCACCCTTTGGACCCCTGTTTTGATCGAGGCTGGATCCATGAAGGGGTGTCAGGCAGAAAACCGCAGCAAGTAGCAGGAGAGTTTTTTTGAGAGAGATCATGGACACCCTCCGTGATTTTCACAACTCAGGGCGTCGAGACTGGGGTCAACTCCACACTCATCTGATGGTGCAGGGATGCTGACTGATCCACTGAAGATGTGTGACAGCAGATGCATGGCGTCAGTCAGGTCCGTCGACCCATCGTCATTGGTGTCTGCGGCTGATCTGCAATCGATGTTGAGGTTCAGGAACATGTAATTCAGAATCTGAACAGCATCGGTGATATCCCTATTGGAATCGCCATTCAGATCACCCCGGATAAACTTCCCTTCGTCACATTCGTCGGGAATTCCATTGTTGTTGACATCTGGCGTACCGTTGGCGATATCGCAACTGTCGAGAATGCCATTGAGGTTGCAATCCGCACCTGCACTGTGATCGGCATCGCAATCGTTCTCGATTCCATCGCCGTCAATATCCGAGTCGCAGGGGTCGATGGTTCCGTCCTGGTCAGTATCCAGCTGGCAGGTGTCATCCTGACCGTCGAAGTCACAATCCAATCCATTTGTCTGATCTACTTCGCACTCATTGAGAATGCCATCTCCGTCGATATCCGAATCACAGGGGTCAATCGTTCCGTCTGTATCGGTATCCAACTGGCAGGAGTCCGCTTCTCCATTCTGGTCACAATCAGAATCAGGGGTTTGATCGACATCACAGGCATTCAAGATCCCATCGCCGTCGAGATCATTGTCACAAAGGTCGATGATGCCATCGGAGTCGGTGTCAAACTGACAGGAGTCATCCTGTCCATTGCTGTCACAATCTGATCCACCGGTCTGACTGGCGTCGCAGTTATTGGGAATGCCATCGCCGTCCAGATCGACGTCGCATGGATCAATCAGTCCGTCGTTATCGGTATCTGGCTGACAAGAATCTGCTTGTCCATCACTGTCGCAATCAGGTCCACCTGCTTGGGTGACGTCGCAGTCGTTACCGATACCGTCACCGTCAAGATCCGGATCGCAAGGATCGATCAATCCGTCCAGATCGGTGTCGGTCTGGCAGGAGTCATCGACACCATTCAGGTCGCAGTCTGCTCCACCTGTTTGGTCCGGGTCGCAGTCATTGTTGATACCGTCACCGTCGAGATCGGCATCGCAGGCATCGATGGTCCCGTCGGCGTCTGAATCGATCTGGCAGGCATCGGAAACGCCATTGAGGTCGCAGTCAGGCCCACCGGTCTGGTCGATATCGCAGTGGTTGGCAATGCCATCGCCGTCGAGATCATTGTCGCAGGGATCGATATGGCCATCCGCGTCCGTGTCCAGCTGGCATGAATCATCCTGGCCGTTGAAGTCGCAGTCGAGGCCGCCTGTTTGATCGACGTCACAGGAATTAACGATGCCGTCACCGTCAAGATCATTGTCACAGGGATCAATGCTGCCATCTGCATCCGTATCGACCTGACAGGAATCATCTTGACCATTGAGGTCGCAGTCGAGTCCGCCGGTCTGATCGATATCACACACATTCGGGATTCCATCCCCATCCAGATCTGAATCGCAAGGATCGATGGTTCCATCAGAATCTGAGTCGCTCTGACAGGAATCATCCTGGCCGTCAAGATCGCAATCGGCTCCGCCTGTCTGGTCTGCATCGCAAGCGTTTGCAATGCCGTCGCCGTCCAGGTCAGGATCACAAGGATCGATGAGTCCATCTGTATCTGTATCGGTCTGGCAGCTGTCGTCGCGTCCATCGAGATCGCAGTCAGCACCACCTGTTTGGTCGATATCACAGGAATTGGAAATCCCGTCACCGTCCAGATCAGGATCGCAGGGATCGATCAAACCATCCTGGTCAGTGTCCGCTTGGCAAGAGTCCAGTTCTCCATTGCCGTCGCAATCATTCCCCAGTGACTGATCGACGTCACAAGCATTGGGGATTCCGTCGCCATCGAGATCTGAATCGCAAGGATCGATGGTTCCGTCACTGTCGGTATCCGGTTGGCACAGGTCTATAACCCCATTGAGATCACAATCGGTTCCGGTGGATTGATCAAAGTCACAATCGTTGGGAATGCTGTCACCATCGAGGTCCGGATCACAGGGGTCGATCAGTCCATCCAGGTCGGTATCGATCTGGCAGATGTCCAATTGTCCGTTGAGGTCACAGTCGCTTCCCTGGCTTTGATCCAGATCACAGGTGTTTGGGAATCCGTCTCCATCCAGATCGGGATCACAGGGGTCGATCAAGCCATCCAGATCGGTATCAAGCTGGCAAGAATCGTCCTGTCCATCGGCGTCGCAGTCTGCGCCTAGAGTCTGGTCGATGTCACAGGCATTGGGGATCGAATCTCCGTCGAGATCCGGATCGCAGGGGTCAATCAGGCCATCCAGATCTGCGTCATTCTGACAAGCGTCATCCTCACCATTGAGATCACAGTCCATTCCTCCGGTTTGATCCGGGTCGCAGGCGTTGAGAATTCCATCTCCGTCATCATCGCCATTGGGCGGGCCCACGACAGGAACCCGAATCGGATCGACGTTTCCGGTTCCATCACCGACTCTGAAGGTCGGCAGGGCTACCGTATTCACGTATTCCACACCTTCCCAAGTGGGCAGTGGGGAAGGCATCAGGTTCACCTGGCCCGGGTTTTCCAGATCCCAGCGCATTAGCATCGCACGATCTTCATGCTGGGTGTTATGGCAATGCTCCATATAGGTTCCGGCGAACTCGCGGAATCGGATGGCGATTTCCATCTCCGTGCAACTGTCTGGCATGGGGCCGATTCTGTAAATGTCTTTTCGAGCCCAGCGTTCCCATGCAGGTGGTGCCAGTCCGTCTTTAGAAAGGATCATTCCTTCTTCAAAATGGATATGAACAGGATGGCTCCAATTATTGTTGGTGTTCTCAAGTTTCCAGATCTCCAGATCACCGAGAGAAGGTGCCGCACTCACTCTTCGTGGGTCCATGGTGAATCCCAGGCCACCGTCGGTCTTGATGGTCCACGGTTGACTGTCTGTCCCGTTGCTTTTGCCGAAGGTAAAGGTGCGATGGGTGGCATTGGAAAGCTCTGCAGCACTGGGTCGCGGAAGCGGAATCATCTTCTTTCCGCCGGCAACATATTCAGCAGGATTCATGCTCAGATCTGTTCCTGTGTAAGGTTGTACCCTGAGCTCGAGGAACTTGCCGACACAGGGATCTCCACCCACATACCCGGTGGCGGTTGCCGTTGCCTGATAGTTTCCATTGAGGACGCTGTTGAGACCGACCTGGCCTTGTGGTGCCTGGCTCTCAGTATGCTCCAGAAGATTGACAAGATAGATCCTGTCTCCGGGGAGAAACTGGGAGAAATCGATCACGATGTCGTAGCGCTCGGCGATGGCCTGGGTGGGGAGGATGCCGTTCTGCGTTCCATTCGTCCCATCGAAGGCGACGGCGTGCTCCATGATATTGCCGTCATTGGCGATCATGTGAAATGGAACCCGATTGTTGTTCTGATCGACGATGGCGATTTTGAGGTATCGAGCCACTGATCCGTTCAGAATACGGAAGCGGTACTTCCGGGCGGCCACATCCAGATAGGGTTTGTATTGCCAATTGGTCAGGAGGTGGTCTCCCACAAACCCATCGTTGTTGAAGGGGTTGAACCAGAGTTGTCCCGCCTGATCCCACGCCTTGTCAGCAATCATCAGGTTGATGTCGTAATCCCTGTTACCCCAATCGAGCGCTGTACCACTGGGCAGGCGAAGGTTGACACCGTCGTCGATTCCTTCATTACCACGGTCCACTGAACTGTAGTAGTTGAACATGGCGGCGATGCCCTTGTAGACATTTTGAGCCGTGAAATCGAGCATGTGGTCGTGGAACCAGTGGCTGCTCATCGTTTCGCGCCAGTCTCCGCGAATATTGATGATTCCGCCGTTGCCATCCGGCATTCCCGCTCGGGGATCACTGGCATCCGTATTGATCGTATCGTGACCGGCCAGAATCATCGGCCAGCGATAGTCGTAAAATTGTCCGGGGAAGAAGAAGGCGTTTGTGTAGCCGTCACTTTCTGCCGGATTGTGTCCATTGTGCTCATGAATCGAGACGGTGTGGAGGCCGAATCCCCTGTTGGCTGCCGGGTCGATGGGCAAACCGTTCCAGGCTCTCATCAGGATCGGCTCTCCATATCGGGCCTTCAGCAATTTGGGTGGAAAGGTTCCATCAAAAGTCCACAGCGCCTCAGCTGTTTGTGCGGGCATGGAGGGATGGAATCGGACTTCCAGACCAGCCGTGGTTCCCGCGGAACTGTTCAAGCCCAAAGGGTCTGCGTAGGTGTTGTGATAAAGACCTCCTGGCCCGAACTCGCAGTCATCGCCTGTCAGGCCGTGTTGGTATCCGTGGGATTGCATGGCGGCACGGAATCCGTGGTTGGTTCGTGCCCCTGTGACCATCGTTTGGAAGCTTCTCTGAGGAGGGAATTCCGCCCACCGCTGGTGGGCCCAACCTTCTCCCGGGGGACGTCCCTCCATGGGCAGGTGGGTTGTGATTCTGGCAAGGTACGATTCGATTCGGTCCTTCCAGGGATTTTCTGCAAAGTCATTACTCAGACGTGTGGTTTCCCCAGTCAGTGGTTGGTCGAGGAAGTATTCCACTTGCAGGCCATTGGGTGAATCCTGTGCCGTCAGTGGGAGCGCTGGAAGAGGATTGCCATCAACGTCGACGGTTCCTCCCAGAAGTGCATTTGCCTCGGGAGTTCCCGGGAAGGGTTTGGGGTTCAGAGTCACTTCCGTACCCATTGAACCGAATTCTTCAAAACGAAGCATCGGTTGATCGAAGGCCTGAGCTCCGAAGAGGGGGCTGGGTAATCCTCCAGTGGGGACGTCATAGCCTCTTCCGAGGATCTGAGATCCGGGAGTGATAGTGTTGTTTGCCCACTGCTCGGAGTGATTGGGGGGGATCCCGTTGGGACCTTCAAATGCTCCGTCATACATCGAGATCATTCCAACGGGTGGAGCGAGTTCCTCCTCTGAGATGACTAATGGAACCAATCCCGAAGGATCGACTTGTGGTTCACCGATGACAACAGGAAGTGTGAAACATAGTATCGCCATGAATGTATAGATAGTTGTGGATTGGTCATGGAGCCAAAGTTTGGCCGATCTCTTGAAATCCATTCGGACTCCTTCACGCTGAATAACTCGATGTCAAAGAAATAGGACTTCATTGGATAGAATATGTGTCAGTTTGTAAAACAGGTGATTACAACAGTTGCAAATATTACTTATTGCATGAAGTTTTCAGATGTCATGAGAGTCACGAGCCCAGAGTGAGGTGTTTATTCAGTAGTGGAATGGCTTGAGTTGTCTAGGTGATGAAATTCAGGGAGAGAGGTTTTTCAGACCTATGGTCATATCCCTGACTGTTCTATGATCTCTGGTTCAAAGTCCATCTGGCCAGGTCCCCGAAAAGATGACTTTCATTTGTTGAAATGAGTGAGAATGCGCTCGATCCATTTGAATGACGGTGAACTCAAAGTTTGTGATCGAATGAAACCGAGTTCGGTGAGCGGGACCGGTGAAGTTCTGTTGCGGCTGAGATTGGCCGGAATCTGTCGTACCGATTTGGAATTGGTCGCCGGTTACTACCCGTTTTCTGGAGTTCTGGGCCATGAATTTGTGGCGGACGTCCTCAGTGGCAGTGAGCGTTGGGTGGGTCAGAGAGTGGTGGGGGAGATCAATGCCTCCTGCTATGCCTGTGATCGTTGCAAATCGGGAAGTGACCACCATTGTCCCCATCGGACTGTGCTGGGAATCGTTGGACGTGACGGCTGTTTCAGTGAGGAATTCCTCCTACCCGAAAAAAATCTGCACCCCATTCCTGATCATGTTCCGGACGAGGCGGCGGTTTTTGTGGAACCCTTGGCCGCGGCTTTTCGGATCGTCGAGCAGGTCCAGACATCCCCTGACCAAAGGTGGCTGGTGGTCGGGGATGGCCGATTGGGACAATTGGTCGCCCGGGTTTTGGCATTGCAAGGGGTGGATTTGACGGTTCTGGGCCGTCACTCCAGAAAATTGGAGTTGCTCAACAATCACGAGATCCAAACGACCACGGAGATCGGGGAGGTGTTGCCCGAATCCGGCACGCAGGGGAAGTTTGACTTTGCCGTCGATTGTGCCGGAAATGCTTCAGGCTTTGATTTGGCGAGAAGATCCCTGCGACCAGAGGGGACCCTGATCCTCAAAAGTACCTACGCCGGGTCACTGCAGATCGATGCCTCCGCCTGCGTGGTCGATGAGATCCGGGTGATGGGTTCTCGATGTGGTCCATTTGAGCCTGCAATCGCTGCTTTGGCTTCAGGGGAAATTGATCCCCGGGACCTGTTGGACGCGGAATTCTCCTTGAATGATGGTCTTGAAGCGTTTGCAAAAGCGGCAGAACGGGGAGTGATGAAAGTGCTTCTGAGGCCCTGAGAAGGCGGCTATTGGACAAATTCGTTGATTCCATCGGAAACTTCCATAGGGAAAACCCCGGAGGGAGTCAACCGATGAAGATCAAACCCTGGAGCCTCAAAGACGCTTCCGATGAAGTGATGATCCCCAGCCGAGTCATGGAGCTGTGGGAGGTCTCTCTCCAACACGGGGAAGAGACTCCGACCCATCAGCACGATGCCCGTGAAGAGCTGCTGATCGCCCTCGAGGGGCGAGGTGAAGTTCAGCAGCAGGACGGCACTCTGGATCTCTTCCCCGGGCATGTCGTCGTCGTCCCCGCAGGCACTCCCTTTTCCCTTCAAAACCGCTCTGGACTGCCGATGAGAGGGCTTCTGGTGGCGATTCATCGTCCCGGACTGGCTCCCCAGGGAGAGGTGGACAAGATCAGCGCAGGTGACCTCGAGTCGATGATCGAATCGATTCCAGCCCGTCTGAACAGGGCCGAGGCCTTGCAGTCGATCATTCAACTCTTCGATCTGGCAGGCCAACTGTCAGAGCAAATTGAGGAGGCGATCGGCCTCGAGACGGAAACGGGGTTGAGAACTCTCGAATCCATTGAGGAACAGGTGATGCAGGCGGTGGTGGAGATCTCGAGGGCCTGGATGCCTGGGGTCGATCTTCGTCCTCCCCGATTTTGATCAGGCCCGCTGTCCATATCCGGGGAGAACTCCCCCTTTATTTGCAAATTATTTGTGCAATTGACCGCAATTGGGCCAATTCCCCGCTTTGACAGCGGCCCATCCACGGTGCAAGATATCCTTCTGTTCGGATTGCCCTGCGGTGATCCGTACCTGTGATCCCCTGTTGAACCCCATCCCCGCCGACCCAAAGAGTCGGGGAAGCGGTCTCAGGCATGGTTCATGGTGGTTTCCCCTTCGTTTTCGTTTTGGAAATCGGGCTTTGTCCCCGGGTTTCCCCGACGACGCATCATCGGGCACCGTTGAACAGGTCTGAGATCTGCTGATCGAAGGAAGAAGTCTTGTCAAAGAACACTCCGTATCGACTGATTCAGTCTGTTGGTGTGACTTCGTTCTTGTCACGACTTTCCTTTGAAAAGTGGTATTGCCGGGGGATTCTCACTTTGTTTCTGCTGATGGTCGGAGCCGGTTGTGCTCCTTCCGTGAGCAGCTCGAGAACGGTTTCTTCGGGGGCGGGGCATTCATCGGGTGCAGGGCAGTGGACTCCCATCGATCATGCCCGTTCTCAATTGGATTGGATTCGTGGCTCTTCGGGCAGCATGTCGGAAGAGGAGCTGTTTCATGCGATGAATACTCCCTGGAGTGGCAGTCGCCTGTCCACTTCACAGCGGAAGCAGTGGATTCGAAAGCAGTTGATGAAGGACTCGGGAACGGATGCTCCAGCTTCCCTGTCAGGGGCAAGAGTGCTGGATCGTCCTTCAGCGATGAGTGCCGCCGTCAACCGGTGGCAAGAGGAAATGAAAGAGAGCAGATCCGACTGAACCCGGAATCTGAAGCAGAATATTCAGTATTGAGGCTGAGAGCCTCATTTCATGTAAGGCGGCGATTTCGTGAAGGTCACGACAGTCGTCGAAAGTTTGAGAGAAGAGGAAGATATGGCAGAAGCACGCAAGGGGAGAGCCGGCGCAGGCAAGGGAAAGCGCGCAGCGGAAGCGAACACCCCGAACATCGAAGGTCTCGACGGCCAGAAAAAGCAGGCCCTGGATTTTGCACTGCAGCAGATTCACAAGAAGTGTGGTCAGGGTGCGATTATGAAATTGGGGGACCAGCGTTCCCGTCAGGCCGACGTGATTCCTACAGGAGCACTCTCCATCGACAAGGCTTTGGGAATCGGCGGACTGCCCCGTGCCCGAGTGGTCGAGATTTACGGTCCTGAATCTTCCGGAAAGACGACCCTGACCCTTCATGCCATCGCCAACGCCCAGAAAAACGGCGGGGTGGCTGCATTCATCGATGCGGAGCACGCCCTCGATCCGACCTACGCTGAAAAGCTGGGTGTAGATCTTGAAAACCTTCTTGTTTCACAGCCGGACAGTGGTGAGCAGGCTCTGGAGATCGCAGAGATGCTGGTCTCTTCAGGAGCCGTCGACATCGTTGTCATCGACTCGGTTGCGGCATTGGTCCCGCGTGCGGAACTGGAAGGCAACATGGGCGATTCCCATGTGGGTCTTCAGGCGCGTCTCATGAGTCAGGCATTGCGTAAACTGACCGGTGTGATTCACCGCTCCCGTACCACGGTGGTCTTTATCAACCAGATCCGTGAAAAGATCGGTGTCATGTTCGGCAGCCCGGAAACCACCAGTGGTGGTCGCGCCCTCAAGTTCTACTCCTCAGTCAGGATTGACATTCGCCGTATCGGTGCGATCAAGTCCGATGGAGATGTGAGCGGGAACCGGACCGTCGCAAAAATCGTCAAAAACAAGATGGCTCCTCCTTTCAAGAAGGCGGAGTTCGACATCATTTTCAATGTCGGAATCTCCTACCATGGGGATCTGCTCGACCTCGGAGTCGAGCATGAGTTGATCAAGCGTTCTGGAACCTGGTACTCGATGGGCGAAGAGCGCATCGGTCAGGGTCGTGAACGGGCGGTTCAATTCCTCAGGGATCATCCGGAGATGACCCTGCAGTTGGATGCGGAATTGAGACGCCGGATGTTCCCGGAAATGTTTGCATCCGAAAGTGAGAATGAACAGGCAGAGCCGGAAGCAGCCCAGTCCTGATTCGTTGTTGATCGAGAGATAAATGAAAAGGTGGCAGGCCGAATCGTGTTGCAGGAAGCCGGAGACTTTTCATGGTGACTTTTATGGCGGACTTCGATCTGTTCAGGTTCCCCGTGCGATGCTGGTGGCCACTTTCAAGACTCAAGTGAGATGACTAGTGAGATGACTAGTGAGATGACTAGTGAGATGACAGGAGTGAAGCGATGACCCAGGACGAAAGAGTCCAGGAGATGACAGGAAGATCGTCAAAGGGCGGTTCTTCCCGTTTCAACGATTCACAGCGCGGGTCGATGTTGCTGATCGCCCTCGCAGTGCTGACGTTGCTGTCGATCATTGCAGTGACCTTCGTGGCGTTGATGCGTCTCGAGCTCAAGGCGACTGAAAACTTCCGGGACAAGAGTCGTGCACAACTGCTCTCCAAGTCCGCGGAGTCAGCGGTGATCTCGATGCTGCGCAGTCGGCCCTTCTGGGATATGCCGCGTCTGATGAACCGGACCAATGCTCCGTGGATCTATGGCCTGGTGGGCGGAAACGGATTCAGTCGTGAAGGGGGGTTGCTCTCACTGAAAGAAAGTGAGGGAGACGAAGCCTCGCTTGCCTCGAACCTGAGCAGTCCTTCCTATCCGGGAGTTAACGCTGCAGATCCGGGTGAGGACCGTTTCAAGACCAAGTTGATCGACACCTCCGGTCAGATCTACCTGAATGGTGAGCAGGATACACTTGCCCAGATCCTGACCAATCTCGGTCGGGCCCTGAAGTCCAATGATCGATACGGGGTAAATCCCCTCTGGACCGGTCCCAATGAATCGGGTCGTCAGATCGACGGCGAAGAGATCATCAAGTTCAGAAATCGATTGCCCGATCGCCGCTTCTCATCGAAATCGGAGTTGGCCGCTCTGATCGGCCGCGAAAATCTGGCTCTCATCAGTGATTTCGTCACCGCTCATGCCTACGTCAATCCTTACACCTATCGTTCCTCCGCTGCGCTTCCGGTCGTCAACACTTTTGACTCCGGCAACAGGGGTGGCCAGAACATCGGCACGACCGGGGTGAATCGAGGAAATGATCCTCGAGACATTCAGGCCCAATCCGTGGTGGGGGCAACCCAGCTGACCTCCGAACCGAGAGCGCCCATCAACATCAATACGGCATCCGAGCCGGTATTGACTGCGGTGCTGACAGGTTTGGGTGGGCGCCGTGCTTTCCCCTTCATGCGGATCAGTAAGCAGAGCCTTGAAAGTGGCAATGCGGGCTCCATCGATCTGGGTGGTGGAACCCTGGCACCCGTCAAGGAAGAGTTGGCCATCCAGCAGACTCCGGTGTGGGTCTACAGTCAGCCGTTGCAGCTGGATCAAGCCCGTAATATCGCCCGATCGATCATTTCCCAGCGACGTGATCGGGGCCCCTTCAGGAGTTGGACTGCTTCGACCAGTTCGAATGAAGTCGGATTTGAAGACTTCGTCAACAACCTCCCGGCCAACCTGTTCCCACCGCCGTCATCGGTTTACGTGGTTAATCCACAGTCTAATCAGACTTCCAACTTTTATGGAGAACTGATCGGTGCCGATGGCTCGAGGGAGATGTGGCAGAGGGGCGTTCCCAACAGTGAGCGAGGATTGCGTCGACAGTTCAATCTTCCTGCCGATGGCAACAACGCATGGTACTACGAAATGATGCGTTCGATCCTGGTCTCGAATGCCAATCCGAATACCCGAATCAACAAGGTCAACCCGAATCGTCCTTCGTACCGCGCGGTCGACAAATCCGGACTCGTCAAATTGGCGGGTGCGGATTCCGGTTCACCCAATGCGGGGGATGTCCGCTTGGGTCACACCACCGAATTCTGCTTCGACAGCAAGGGGGTCTTCGAGATCACCAGTCTGGCGGAGATCACAGGAACCGGTCAGGGTAACGAAGTCTTCTCGGAGGCGGTATCTCGCAGCGTGGTCAAGGTTTTTGACGTTTATCACCACACGACTCAGGAGCAGTTTGAGCAGCCCTTCCGGGCCGTTCAGAAGAGCAGTTTTGCCAGTCGTGAGAATGTGACCACATGGCCCGATCCCATCGATGCACTGCAGCCGGAGTTTTACACCGGTTCCGACAAGGATGGGCGCGTCGAGATCACCGGCAAGATTGATGCAGAGATCGCCGCGACCAATCCGGCAACACGGGGGACTCGCTGGCTGAGTAACCCGACTTTGCGTCTGGCCCATACCTTCCGCTTCCGGGATGAGCAGTCGACCAGAACCTTGAGAAATCTTTTGCGGACCACCTCCAATCCGGAGGCAAAGATCCGCGAACTGGGCAAGGTTCTCGATGCGGATTACGCCCAGAAGGGAAGCACCTACAAGAAGCGTTACTCCTCCTACACCTGGGGCGCACAGGACAGTGCACTGGAAGAGGAGAACATTCCTGAAGTGCTGATCGACGAAGCGGACCAGAACTCCGACATCATGCCGGACGGACTGAACAGCAGTATCTTCCGGACATCCGCTCTGGGTGGCCGATTCTTGCGCCTTCCTGCGATGATTTTCCGCCAAACCCCTGCTGATCAGGGGGCCGTCGGACGCAACTATAACAATGACGTAGGAAACATGCCGTACTACAACGGTGCGGTGTCATTCTGGATCAAGCTCGAATTCAACGGCGACGATCCGACCTTCTCCGGTCTTCTTGGAGCAACGCAGGTTCAGACTGCTGTTGGTCAGAATCCCCAGGATTCTGAGGGAAGCCAGTTTTGGATCTGGAAAAACACTGAGGGCCAGTTACGTATCTCGCGCCTTTACTACCACCAGGCATTTGCCAAGGGTTACACCAGCCAGGCGATTCCGTTGATCGGTAACGAAGACGAGGAAACCTCCGGTGAAGAAGAAGCGGAAACCGACGAGCAGAAGTTCTGGGCCAGAACCGACGTCGTCGTCAATGTGAGTAATTGGAGAGCCCATGAATGGCATCATGTGGCAGTTTCCTATGACGATCAGTCTGCGACAAACCGGATTCGTGTATGGGTTGACCATGAAAACACTGATGCCGTCAATCACAACATCGGTGAAGGCATGTTCTGTGCCCTGAACGAGGAGGAGCCTAAAGATCAGATCATGATCGGTGGTTTCTATCGTGACCAGGCAGTGGCCACTGAGGGTCTTTTCAAGTTTGGGACGAACTTTACTCGCCAGGGGGTGCAAACCGCACCGTCGATCAAGCGTGTGCTTGCAAATGCGACCATCGACGAGTTTCGGGTCTACCTGGGTCAGTACACCCAGGATGACAGCCGAAAAGGCGGTTATTACACCGAGAGACCGGCCAAGTACGCCAACGTCTTCATGGTGCCCTTTGAAGAAGGCATCCAGCGACGTAAGTTGCGCAATATGACGTGGACCCTCTACTCACCGAAGATCTACTCGGGAGCCTCTGTTCAGTTCGATGAACCGGTGATGACGGTACTCAATGTCAATGGACAGAGTACGGGGCGGACGTTGCAGGATCCCGGAGGTAAAGCCGGGGGAGATGGCGGCGGTAGAAGCAATCAGCAGATCGCCGGAAAGTACCTGTACGCCACAGGAAGTCAGGATTACGGCACCGATTTCAATCTGGGCTTTTTGGGTTACGAGATTCAAATGCGGGCTGGAACCGCTCAGGGCGGAGCCCTCTCCGGCAGAACCATGGTGTCTCCGGCTTTGGATGATGTAACCCTGTCCGTTTACCTGCCCTCTGCACGCTATCTGATCTCGGAGGTTTTGGAATGAACCCGTTCCCTTTGACTCGCCGGGGGAGCCTTTTCACTGCTCTGGCAATCTTTCTGTTTGTTGCTCTTGCGCCCCTGTCTCTCGAAGCACAGGGGGAGGGGCGTGGACCGAACGGGGAAGATCTTCGTCTCCTCGAATTGCTGAAGATTGAAGTCAGCAAGGATGACAAAACCGGGCGTTACATTCTCGATGTTCAGGGCAAGGCCCCCAAGATGCCGGCTGGCACCAAGGTCGACCTGCTTTTGACCTGGCGTTCACAACTGGTGGAAACCTTTACAGTTACACTGCCCGTGAGCAGGAAGTTTCGTGAGAGTTTCAAGCTCAAGCCTTTGGAAGCTTCTTCACACAAATACATGTTCCGATCGGTCATCGATCCGAAAAAGCAGACCTCAAAGGTGAAAAAAGAGTTGGCCGGGGATGAGGACCTGTTTCCGCCCGCTGCCGCTCCCTGGACCGAGTTTCACTTCGACAAGCAGTTTGTCATCGGCTCTCCCGAAGAAATTGCTGCTGCCAAGAAGTTGATTCAGGATTACTTCGTCAACACTTATACCGAGTTGGCCAAGATCGATGCTTTGGTGAAAAAGAGCATTGCGGACTGCTCGGAAGGTCTGGACTTTCGCAAATCCAGCGGCGAGTTCGACGAGTCTGCCTGGCGAAAATTCATGGACAAGAAAGTCATCGAGAAGGTCACGGATTATCAGGAGGAAATCGTCAAGGGTTTCACGGATCCGAAGTTTTTGGCTTATCGATTGGGTCTCTCCCATCTACGGGATTTGTCCATCGCCGTAGCCAAGCGTGCGACCCATGAATCCATCAAACTCTATCGGGTAGAGGGTCTGGATCCTTCCCAGAATGATGTGAAACCTGAAAAACTGGATATCAAGGTGAAGTCCGGGAACCGTGTTCCCCGCAACTCTGATCTCAATAATCTGGTCGAAAAAATCAATGCGCTGATCGGCGTGGGAGACGAAGAATGATGATGAAACTCTTGAGCTTCAAATCGCCAAAAAACGGCGGGGCCTTCATTGTTTTATTGTGGATCGCCGTTTTGGGCATGGGGACACTGGTCTCCGCTCCGGGATGGGCCCAGGACGACGAGAGTGGGCCGCCCAAACCGCCTCCGACCTTTATCGAGTTGACCAGCGTCAAGGCGATTAAGGTCAAAGACAATTGGCAGCTTCGGGTTGCTGGTAAGGCTACTGATCTTCCTTCAGGCTGCGTCATCGATTTCCAGATTCGCTGGAGAACCTTCGTGCTGTACGACTTCAAGATCACCCTCGACGGTTCGCGCCGAATTGATGAAAAGATCGACCTCAAAGGGCTTGTTGGTTCCATCAGTGGTGCGCAGTTGAGGTCGGAAGTTCAGCCCTCTTCCCAGAGTCGCGCTGTTCAGGATGCGATGTCGAAGGACAAGAAAAAGTATCCGATTGAAACAGCACCATGGAAGCAGTCCTTCTGGCGTCAAAAGTTTGACATCGGTTCAGCGACCGATATCGAAAAAGCCAAGAAGAACGCCCAGTCCTTCTTCCTGGCAAAAACCAAGGAAGTGCTCAGTTTGCAAAGGGCTTTTGAAAAGGCTCGCACTGAAGCCATCGATGGAGCCCGCTTTCAGAAGGGTGGCAAGTTTGATGGAGAATCATGGCAATCGTTCGTTGAGCGTGAATGTCGTGAAAAAATCCGTAAACTTCAAAAGGACATCAAGGAATCGTCCAAGAGCCTGGACATGATTCCCCAATCCCGGGACATGAAGTATCTCGTGGAGATCGTCAATGCCGTTGCCAAGCGATCCTATGATCGATCGATCAGCTTGTATCGCGAACTGGGCCTGAACCCGGATGTCGCTGACATGAGTCCGAAGGATATCGACGTGAATTGTCGTTCCACCAAATTGAGCAGTCTTCAGAAAACGGTCGAGAGGCTCTTCGAGAGTCAGCAGATCGACATGTCGCAACTGTCGAGCTGAAGGGGGCCATCCTTTGGAGAGGTTCTTGCGACACTCTGGTGAGAACGGTGCGGAATCGGGCGAGGCTGACCAGCGTCAGCCCCGCCCTTTTTCGTCTGGGATCACGCCTGAAGAGTCTTCGCCATTGGCCCGTCGGGCTCGGACTTTATCTTCCAGGGGGTCTTTGAAATCTCTTCGTGATTTGCAGGTCTCTGATTCCACAAGTCCCCCGACTGACCCGCTGTTCACCGAGTTGCCGGAAGAGGGTCAGGTAGAATCGGTACGAACGGGTGAGTGGGTTCCCAATCTGGACCACGAGCTGGATCAGGCCCATCGGTTTACCCTTTTGGGTCGAATCTACCGTCCGATCCGGAACTTCTTTCGTAAGGCTCTGGGAGAGTCACTGTTTGGGGGGCGATCCACCGACTCGTCCAAGGAGGGATCGTAATCCCCATTTCAGAATGGGATTGATCCCGCATTCAGTCGTCTGTGCTTTCCTTCGACGACCTTGGAGCAGGCGGATTGTCGAGGATCAGCTTTCGCTGGGAATCGGCCCCGCGTTCCAGCGGTAGACACCGATGTCACTGCGGTGGATCTTGCCTTCAAAGTGAATCTGATCTGCACGGGAGTAAGCCTTGAGACGTGCTTCTTCCAGATCTTCTCCCAGTGCTGTGACACCCAGGACCCTTCCTCCGGAAACCTCTACTTCACCGTTATCGGCGAAACGTGTACCGGCGTGAAAAACCTGAACGTCATCGTCGATCTCTGAGAACAGGTTTCCGCTGATGAGTTGTCCTTTACCCGGGTTTTCGGGGTAGCCCTCAGAAGCCAGTACCAGGCAAAGTGCGGAACGGGGATCCCACTGGATCGAAGCGGTGGAAGGACCGCTGGTGGCAGTGGCTTCCAGCAGATCGACAAAGTCACTTTTCATTCGCAGCAATACCGGTTGTGTCTCAGGGTCACCGAGGCGGCAGTTGTACTCGAGAACGCGGGGGCCCTCCTGAGTCCACATGATGCCGACATACAAGACTCCCGAATAATCGATACCGTCCTTGATCAATCCCTGAAGGGAAGGTTCGACAATGGTTCTGCGAACCAGGTCGAGATCCTCTGCTGTGGTGAAGGTGCCGGGACAGAAGGCTCCCATGCCCCCTGTATTGGGGCCTGTGTTTCCATCTCCGAGGGGTTTATGGTCCTGGGCAGGAGGGAGGAGAAGCGCATCTTCGCCATTCACTACGGCGAGAATGGAGACTTCAGGACCCTCCATCATTTCTTCGATGACGACCGTTTTTCCACTGTCGCCAAAAAGGGCTCCATCCAGCATTCCGGTGGCCACCTCGGTGGCATGTTGATGGTCCTCGCAAAGAATCACTCCCTTTCCCGCAGCCAGGCCACTTGCCTTGACGACGACTCTTTCAGGCAGGGTGGAGAGTGCTGCAGGAAGTTGATCAACATGGTCGACGGTGCTGGAACGTGCTGTCGGAATCTCGTGTCTCTGCATGAAATCCTTGGCGAAGGCCTTGGATCCTTCCAGCATCGCACCTTTTGAGTCTGGGCCAAAACAGGGGATTCCTTCGGCTCTCAAGAGGTCTGCGAGTCCATCGACCAGAGGGGCTTCGGGTCCGATGACAACATGAGCCACCGCTTCTTCCGAACAACGTTGGACGAATTCTGCGAAGTTATTTTTGGAAACTGCTGGCCAGCAAGCTCCAAGACGGGACATTCCGGGATTCCCCGGTGCGGAGATCACTTCACTCACTCGGGGTGAGCGCGCCAATTGAAGTGCGATGGCGTGTTCACGGCCACCGGATCCGACCACGACGATCTTCATGGTTTTGCCCTCTCTGTTCAGGAATTCTGTGGGGGTGATTGTAAGGTGCGATCCCTGAATCCCAAACCGAAGATCACCCACAGAAACCAGAGGATGATCCACAGGGGAAGTCCGACGATCGAAAGTGTAGCTGCCGTTCCGGACTGCACTTGGTGCGGTGAATCAGTAAACAGGTGCTCGCAGGCCCAGGACCAGAGGAAGTTGAAATCGATCCACGTCATCAGGGACAGAAACAGGAAGGTCGTTCGCTGGGGAGAGAGGGGGGGAGTTTTCTTGACTTGGAGCAGGAAAGAAAACAGCAATCCATGCAGATAGAGTGCGAGGACAGTGGCGCTCAGGTCGCCCTTGCCAAAGAGATAGGCATAGAGAAATGGAAGAGTGAAGGCAAAAACTACACCTGCTTTGCGGATCTTCAAGGCTGTGGGGCGCGACCGTTCCTCTTCCATGGAGAAGTGGGTGACTGCGAAGATGTAGATGGTCATCGTCACGGCATGAAGAGTTGCCAGAGAGTTCCATTCCGGGAGGAAACCTAGATAAAGGGTGGTACTTGAGAAGATCAACAAGCCTCGAACCAGACCCATGCAAAGGGGACCCAAAAGCGGGACGAGCTTGAAAGCACAATTGTAGAGAAGAATCGATCCGAGAGTCCCGGCACTGAACAGGAGCCCTTTGGCAGCGACATCCCCTCTCATGAGGTAGATCCCGGCCGCAGTAAACAGAGCTCCGAAAAGAGACAGAGCAATCAAACGGTCGGCTGTTTTCAGGCTGATTTCCCCACTGACGAGAGGGCGTGGAGGTTGCAGGCCATTTGCGGCATTCTCCCGATCCCGTTCCACATCGAGGCGATCATTGAGAGCCATGCCAAAGAAGTAAAAGCAAGCTCCCTGGATCAGCAGAAGAATGGTCAGTGCAGTGTCCCAGGGACCTCCAGAGATCAAGGTTGCCACCAGCACGTTCAAGAGAACTGTGGGCAGCAGTTTGATTCTCAGAAAGCGCAGCAACGGATCACCAGAGTCGCAGGAGATCGTTGTAGGTCACGAACAGGGCCATCGAAATCAACAACATGAAGGCCACCAAATGAATCGTATTCTGAATCGAATCGGGGACAGGTTTGCCACGGATTCCCTCGATAGTCAGGAACAGAATGTGTCCTCCATCGAGGATCGGGAAGGGCAACAGGTTGAAGATTCCCAGATTGATGCTGATCAGTGCCAACAGGAAAAGCAGGTTGCCGAAACCGACCTGAGAGACTTTTCGTCCCAGGTCGATGATTCCCACAGGACCATTCAGGTTTTTGCCGTGAACGTCCCCTGAGAAGAGGGCTTTCAGGGTCAGGAAGATCCTGCCACCCCAGATCCACGATTGGTCCATGCCAGCAGAGATGGCGGCCCCAACAGGGAGTTCTTCACGGAACTGAAGAGCGGCCATCTGTAGACCCAGGGAGGTCATCAGAGGGGCGGGTGTAACAGTGAGTTCCATCGCTTCGCTGGAACCGGGAGCTTTCAGGGCCAGGGTTACAGGTCCTTCTGCAGCCTGGATCGCCGGTGTGATCTGACTCCACTCGTCGATTCGGACGCCGTTGATGGACGTAACCGTTGAACCATTCTTGATTCCAGAGTTCCTTGCGGGAGATCCAGCAAGGGTTCTGCCAATGACGCACTCAGATTTGAGGGTCAGCCGCAGATTCTTCTCTTCCGTCAAACGGGTGGATTGCAAAGTCTTGGGTTCGGTGGCTGTGATCCACTGGATCAGGGTTCCACTGGGAAGTGGTGCGTCGACGTATTCTGTCACTCCTGCGAAAGAGTCGCCGATTCTGAGAATTTGGCATCCTTCTGTAATACCCAGAGATTCTGCTTCCGGTCCCGCTTTGGCAACCCAGCGGGTTGAGGTACCAATGATCAGATCTTCCAGCAACCAACGGCGAAGGTTTGCCGACTGGACCTGCACCGTTCTGCCATCGAGAAGGCGGCATTGAAGAAGAACATCCCTTTGGCCGGCTGCTTTTTCAACGGTGTACAGATCGAGAACTTCCACGGGGATCAACTTTTCACTGCCACTCTGCAGTGAGACGACCTCATCTCCGGGTTTGAAAAAGGAATCTGCGGGGGATCGAGATGCAAGGATAGTTCTCGATCGAGCAAGGATTCCGAGGCTCCCGGTTGCTCCTTCCTCCGTTGGCGGTGGGCTCAGCGGAAGACTGGCTGTCAGCGGTTTGCCGTCCCGAAGGACTTCCAGATCGAGGACCCCATCCGCTGTGGATTGACGCATCGATCTGAGGGATCGAATCAGGAGATCAGCAGGCAAGTTTGCCGGGGAAGCCATCACCACTTCGTCCGCTGGGATGTTGAGGCGAATCGATTGGATCTGATCGCCCTCCCTGAGACCGGCTTTGGCGGCAGGGGAGTCTTTTTCCACAGCAGCGACCGTGTTGCTGCTGGCCGGGTAGATTCCGATTCGATAGCGTCCATCCACAGGATTCCATACTGGATCAACGGAAATTTCTTGGGTCGTCGAAGAGTCTTCACTGTTGGCTGATCGATCGATGGTCAGGCTGACCGGTTCCCCACCTCCAGCGAGAGCGATGGCCGTAGCAACATTGGAGTAATCACTCCATTCATCCCCGTTGACTGCCACGATCCGGTCTCCGGATTTGACTCCGGCAGTCCATGCGGGGCCACCGGGATCAGTCATGCCGACGACGGGCGACATCTGTTTGACGCCGGCGGTGAATGCCAATGCGAAAAGAATCAGTCCGAAGATCAGATTCATTGCGGCGCCGGCTACGAGGACCAGAAGTCTTGCCGGAATCGGTTTGCGATGGAACTCGTCATCCGCATCAGTGCGTTCTTCCCCTGGATCTTCGCCGGCCATCTTGACGTATCCACCAAGGGGGACGAGGCCGATGACATATTCCGTTTCTCCCCAGGTGAATGCGAGAAGCCTGGCTTTCCAGCCAAAGATAGTCGGTTGGAATCCAACAGCGAAGGTGTGAACCTTGACCCCCACAAACTTGGCCGCGAGGAAGTGGCCCAACTCATGAATGAAGATCAGAAATCCGATTCCAAGGATGGCGAGGATAAGATTCAAGGGATCCAGCTCCTGACTCTGTTGCGTGTTTCCTGATCCGCTTCGCAGATCACTTCCAGACTATCTGCTGGAACAGGCTCGTGTTCGTCGATGGCTCGTGCCACCAGATCATAGATGGTGAGAAATCCTGAGTCACCGGAAAGAAAGGCGTGCACCGCCACTTCATCCGCTGCATTGAAGACGGTCCCCATCGTGGTTCCCGAATGCTTCAGTACCTCTCTGGCCAGTTCGATGGCCGGAAAGGTCTTGTGATCGACCGTTTCAAAGGTCAGTTCACCCCGCGAGACGAGATTGAGGGGCTGGAAGTTCCCGGGTGTGCGTTGAAGCAGATGCAATGCGTTGCGGATCGGAACTCTCATGTCGGGCTCACTGAGGTGGGCGATACTGCTGCCATCTTTGAACTCGACGATGGCGTGAATGACCGATTGGGGGTGAACGATGACATCGATTCCCTGATCCGGTTCGCCAAACAGTTCTACCGCCTCAATGAGTTCAAACGCCTTGTTGAACATCGTAGCACTGTCGATGCTGATTCGCGGTCCCATCTTCCATGTGGGATGAGCCAAAGCCTGTTCTGACGTGACGTCTGTCAGTCGGCTTCTGTCCCAGCCCCTGAAGGGCCCTCCGGATGCGGTCAGGGTGATTTTTGAAACGGTGGTTTCTTTGTGTCCATTCAGGCACTGCTGGATGGCATTGTGCTCCGAGTCGACCGGAAGGATCTCGGCACCATTCTGTATCGCAGCAGATTTGAGCAAGGCTCCGGCGGTGACGAGGGATTCCTTGTTCGCAAGTGCGAGGTTTGATCCACATTGCAGAGCCTTGAGGCTGAACTCGAGTCCTGCGAATCCTGTGATTCCGTTCAGGACGAGGTCGACTTTCAATTCTTCCAATGCCTCGTGAAGTGCTTCGCTTCCATGCTCGAAAGTATCCGGCTTGTCGCCGTCGCGGGGGGACAACACCAGGATTGCACGGGATTGCGGGTGTTGTTGCTGCTGCTGCTGCAGTTGTTCACTGTTGCTGCCGGCAGCGAGGATGCAGACTTCAAAAGCTTCAGGGTTTTCGGCGACGACCTGCAGTGCCTGTGTGCCGATGGAGCCGGTGCTTCCAAGGATGGCAAGGCGTGTGGGGGAGTGTGAGGTCGTCATCTTTTGTACCTGTTTTTCTGTGAAGGACAGGGTACACGAGGACCCGATATTTTGCAGGTCTGATTGTTCATGTGACCAGACGCTTCTTGATCCATGGGTGCGTCTCGGTTACCGATGGTTTTGTGACACCGCTGATTCTCAAACGAAAGAGGGAAGCGTGCTCAGGGAGTTGTTCAGAATTCCGACACCTTTCGGCGAGTTTCCGGTCTTCGGTTACGGAGCGATGGTTTTACTCGGAGTCCTGTTCGGTGTTTTTCTTCTCAAGTTGGGTGCCCGTCGCAGGGGACTGGATGAAGAGCGAGTCACGGACCTGCCTGTATCTCTTGTTCTCTTTGGTCTTTTGGGTGGGCGTACATGGTATTGCATACAGTTTCGCCATGAAGTTTTTGCAGACGGAGACTGGACTGCAGTCTTTCGTTTATGGGAAGGCGGGCTGGTTCTTTACGGCGCCATTGCTGGAGGATTGCTCGGTTTTGTCTGGTTGCAAAGGCGTGAGCAATATGGAAACACCCGGGATTTGCTTGATCTCATCGCCCCTGCATTGGCGATCGGAATCGCATTTGGCCGCCTCGGATGCTTTCTGAACGGCTGTTGTTGGGGAGAGGTTTGTCCTCCGACTTACCCTTTTGCGGTCAGTTTTCCCCCGGGAAGTCCTCCCGCCCTGGCCTTTGGGGACGGAATTGGTGCCAGCCCACCCCTTCATCCGACACAAATTTATTCGACGATCCAGGGGGTTCTCCTTTGTGGCCTCCTTTGGTGGGTGGGCGGTCGCTGGGGGCACAGGCCGGGAAGAACATTCGCTCTTTTCCTGGGGCTCTATTCCATCGGAAGGTCCGTTATTGAGTCAATACGTGCCGATCATGGGGTTTTAGCCGGGGAGCTGACCGTTTCCCAGCAGGCTTCCCTGGTGGCTGCGGCGGTCGGAATTTGGCTCTGGATGGGGGCCCCGGAGAGGGAAAAGGGGACACCGGCAGGTTCCGAAAAGGTGTGATTTCCCAAATCACCAATTGCATTGGATTTATATTTCCTGAAAAATCGGAAATCCGTGTTGACGGAAGAGATTCTGTCTGTACGATTCTCGATCTGCTCGTGGTTTAACACTTGCGGATTCCCCCGGCATGATTTGCCCGCCGAGTCGCTTCGGTGAAACGAAGCGACCCCGGGTGCTGTCGGCTCCGCTTGAACTGCGAGATTGTTCTTTGAAAATTTGGGCCCGTGACGCAAAGAAGGTCTGCGTTGCCCTCCCCGGGGCGACGCGACAATGACCTGAACTTTGTAGTTCGGTGAATAAATTTGACTAATAGCGACCCGGCATCACGCCTGGTGCAGCTCGTGGTCTTGGGGCATTTATGTCTCTGGCCAGGGGGCCGCCCATGTGGGTTGTCGGAGAATGCCAAAATTAAACTGAAGGGTTTGATACTGGCTCAGAACGTACGCTGACGGAATGGATTAGGCATGCAAGTCGAACGCTTGAGCTCTTCGGAGCAAGAGAGTGGCGAACGGGTGAGTAAGGCGTGAATCACCTACCCTGTTGAGGGGGACAACCATTCGAAAGGATGGCTAATACCCCATACGCTCCTTCGGGAGGAAAGCTGGCTCTGCTGGCGCTGCAGGAGGGGTTCACGTGCTATTAGCTTGTTGGTGGGGTAACGGCCCACCAAGGCGATGATGGCTAGCCGGCCTGAGAGGGTGTCCGGCCACACTGGGACTGAGACACTGCCCAGACTCCTACGGGAGGCTGCAGTCGAGAATCTTCCACTAATGCGCGAAAGCGTGATGGAGCAATTCCGTGTGTAGGATGAAGGCCTTAGGGTTGTAAACTACTGTTGGAAAGGCGTAATCCCTGGGTGTTAATACCATTCCAGGTTGAACTCCTTTCGGAGGAAGCAGCGGCTAAATTCGTGCCAGCAGCCGCGGTAATACGAATGCTGCAAGCGTAGTTCGGAATCACTGGGCATAAAGAGCACGTAGGCGGCCTATTAAGTCAGCTGTGAAATCCCTCGGCTTAACCGAGGAACTGCAGCTGATACTGATAGGCTTGAGTACGGGAGGGGAGAGCGGAATTCCTGGTGGAGCGGTGATATGCATAGAGATCAGGAGGAACGCCGGTGGCGAAAGCGGCTCTCTGGACCGTTACTGACGCTGAGGTGCGAAAGCTAGGGGAGCGAACAGGATTAGATACCCTGGTAGTCCTAGCCGTAAACGATGGGTACTAAGTGGGGGGACTCCCAAGGTCTCCCTGCCGGAGCTAATGTGTTAAGTACCCCGCCTGGGGAGTATGGTCGCAAGGCTAAAACTCAAAGTAATTGACGGGGGCTCACACAAGCGGTGGAGCATGTTGTTTAATTCGATGCAACGCGAAGAACCTTACCTGGGCTTGACATTCATGTGGTACCAAACCGAAAGGGGCGGGACCGTCTTTTGGCGGAGCATGAACAGGTATTGCATGGCTGTCGTCAGCTCGTGTCGTGAGATGTTGGGTTAAGTCCCGTAACGAGCGCAACCCTTATCCTTAGTTGCCAGCACATAATGGTGGGGACTCTAGGGAGACTGCCGGTGTCAAACCGGAGGAAGGCGGGGACGACGTCAAGTCATCATGGTCCTTACGCCCAGGGCCACAAACGTGCTACAATGGTCGGTACAATGAGCAGCAAAGCCGTGAGGTGGAGCAAATCTCAAAAAGCCGGCCCCAGTTCGGATTGAAGGCTGCAATTCGCCTTCATGAAGTCGGAATCGCTAGTAATCGCAGGTCAGCCATACTGCGGTGAATGTGTTCCTGAGCCTTGTACACACCGCCCGTCAAGCCACCCAAATGGACCGCACCCGAAGTCGCTACCCTAACCGCAAGGAGGGGGGTGCCGAAGGTGAGGTTCGTGAGGGGGACTAAGTCGTAACAAGGTAGCCGTAGGGGAACCTGCGGCTGGATCACCTCCTTTCTAAGGGATAACTTGGACCGTTGTGATGGGTGACCATCCTGCGGAACTTCTTGGGGACTTTCTTTATACGTTGCGGGCCCTTTTTTGAGATCCGGTGACCATTCGGTTTGCCCGGAATCTGAGGATTTCCAGGGGCTTATAGCTCAGCTGGTTAGAGCGCATCCCTGATAAGGATGAGGTCGGTGGTTCGAGTCCACCTAAGCCCATTCGCTCGATTTCCATGGATAACCCGGTGCACGGTCACGCCTTCATTGGTGTGCCAGGCTGAATCGTAACCTGTTTTGCGGGGATGTAGCTCAGCTGGGAGAGCACCTGCTTTGCAAGCAGGGGGTCAGGGGTTCGAGCCCCCTCATCTCCATTTCTCGTTCTTTGAAAATTCGGTGGTTGGTCATAATGTTAACAAAGTTAATGTGAGCAATTTCAATTGCTCTGCAATTTTAGTCATTTTTCGAGAGCGCATGAAACTCTGGACTACTTGGATTGCTTGTTCTCCAAAGATCACGGGCCCGGTTTTCGGCTTGCCGATTACTAGTCAATGATCCGCGGCGTGCATGTGAGAAATAGTGGTCAAGCTAAGAAGAGTGCATGGTGGATGCTCTGGTACCAAGAAGCGATGAAGGACGTGGCAAGGCTGCGATAAGCCTCGGTGAGCCGCCCAGTAGGCTCTGACCCGGGGATTTCCGAATGGGGAAACCCTTCCCGTTGGAGACGGGAAATCCAGTTCTGAATACATAGGAGCTGGAAGCGAACGAGGGGAACTGAAACATCTAAGTACCCTCAGGAAAAGAAAGAAACCTCGACTTCCTGAGTAGCGGCGAGCGAAACGGAAATAGCCCAAACCTGGGTGATGTCAAGCCTGCAGGCGTTGTCATTCGGGTGTTGTGGGAGTATCTGGTTTGGACTGCAGTCCGGGCAGAAGGTTACAAAAACTTGTGTTAGTCGAAGGGTCTGGGAAGTCCCACCTAAGATGGTGATAGTCCAGTAGACGAAAGCACAAGTTCCTTCGGATATTTCCCGAGTAGCGCCAGTCCCGTGGAACCTGGCGTGAATCTGGGGGGACCACCCCCCAAGGCTAAGTATTCCTTGGTATCCGGTAGCGAATAGTAGCGTGAGTGAATAGTGAAAAGTACCCCTGCTAGGGGAGTGAAATAGTACCTGAAACCATGCATTTACAAGCTGTGGAAGCCCTATGTCTTCGGACACGGGCGACCGCGTACCTTTTGCATAATGGGCCGGCGAGTTACAGTTTGATGCGAGGTTAAGTCTCTCAGGGACGGATCCGAAGCGAAAGCGAGTCTGAACAGGGCGTTCAGTATCAGGCTGTAGACCCGAAAGTGAGTGATCTATCCATGGCCAGGTTGAAGCGGATGTAAAAGTTCGTGGAGGACCGAACCCACTTGTGTTGAAAAACGAGGGGATGAGCTGTGGATAGGAGTAAAAGGCTAATCAAACTCACAGATATCTGGTTCTCTCCGAAATAGCTTTAGGGCTAGCCTCGGGTGATAGCCGTTGGGGGTAGAGACACTGACCGGGGTTGTGGGGGCTTCCCGCCTACCCGCCCTAGCCAAACTCCGAATACCAACGGTCGTATCCCGGGAGTCAGACCTTGGGGGATAAGCTCCATGGTCGAGAGGGAAACAACCCAGACCGCCAGCTAAGGTCCCAAATACAGACTCAGTGATGAAGGAAGTGTTAGTGCTAAGACAGCCAGGATGTTGGCTTAGAAGCAGCCATCATTTAAAAAGTGCGTAATAGCTTACTGGTCGAGCACTTTCGCGCCGAAAATTTCTGGGGCTAAGTCTGTAACCGAAGCTGCGGGATGTTTAAACATCAGTAGGAGAGCGTTCCATACAGGATGAAGGGATACCGTGAGGAGTCCTGGACAGTATGGAAGTGAGAATGCCGGCATGAGTAGCGATAAAATGAGTGAGAATCTCATTCGCCGAAAACCTAAGGTTTCCTGGGCAAGGCAAATCCGCCCAGGGTTAGGCGGCCCCTAAGGCGAGGCCGAAAGGCGTAGTCGATGGACAGCAGGTTAATATTCCTGCCCCAGTCACGTGGACGGACAGGGGGGACGGAGGCCGGAAGGTGATCGCCCGGGTGAAAGTGGGCGTTTCTGGTCCGAGACAAGTCGTAGGCAAATCCGCGACAATAACGTCAAGGTCCCGGATGGAGTTCTTTTTGAACGAACTCATCGGAAGGACTTCCAAGAAAATCCTCGGTTCGGTTGAAGCGTGAGTGACCGTACTAAAACTGACACAGGTAGGTAAGGTGAGAATCCTAAGGCGCTCGAGAGAACCCTCGTTAAGGAACTCGGCAAAATGACTCCGTAACTTCGGGAGAAGGAGTGCCCCCTCGGGTTATGCCTGGGGGGGTCGCAGTGACAAGGCGGTAGCGACTGTTTACTAAAAACACAGGTCTCTGCTAAGACGGTTAAGTCGACGTATAGAGACTGACGCGTGCTCGGTGCCGGAAGGTTAAAGGGACGGGTTATGCTTCGGCAGAAGCTCAGAACTGAAGCCCCGGTAAACGGCGGCCCTAACTATGAGGGTCCTAAGGTAGCGAAGTTCCTTGTCGGGTAAGTTCCGACCCGCACGAATCGCGTAACGACTTCCGCGCTGTCTCAACGAGGGACTCGGCGAAATTGCAGCAGTGGTGAAGATGCCACTTACCCGCGACTAGACGGAAAGACCCCGTGAACCTTTACTGCAGCCTAGTATTGGCTTTCGGTTCAGCATGTGTAGGATAGGTGGGAGACGTTGATGCAGCGACGCTAGTTGTTGTGGAGTCATCCTTGAAATACCACCCTTGTTGTTCTGGAATTCTAACCTTGGCCCATGAATCTGGGTGAGGAACAGTGCTAGGTGGGTAGTTTGACTGGGGCGGTCTCCTCCTAAAAGGTAACGGAGGAGTCCAATGGCACCCTCAGTGCGGTCGGTAATCGCACGTAGAGTATAAAGGTATAAGGGTGCTTGACTGTGAGACTTACAAGTCGAACAGGTGTGAAAGCAGGGCTTAGTGATCCGGCGGTCCCGTGTGGAAGGGCCGTCGCTCAACGGATAAAAGGTACTCCGGGGATAACAGGCTGATCTCCCCCAAGAGTTCGTATCGACGGGGAGGTTTGGCACCTCGATGTCGGCTCATCGCATCCTGGGGCTGGAGAAGGTCCCAAGGGTTTGGCTGTTCGCCAATTAAAGCGGTACGCGAGCTGGGTTTAGACCGTCGTGAGACAGGTCGGTCCCTATCTGTCGTGGGTGTACGAGATTTGAGGAGATCTTCCCCTAGTACGAGAGGATTGGGGAGGACGGACCTCTGGTGTTCCTGTTGTCGTGTCAACGGCATCGCAGGGTAGCTACGTCCGGGAAGGATAAGCGCTGAAGGCATATAAGCGCGAAGCCCCCTTCAAAACTAGATCTCGCATGAGACTCCTGGAAGACCACCAGGTTGATAGGCCGGGTGTGTAAGCATGGCAACATGTTCAGCTGACCGGTACTAATACGTCGATCGGCTTGACCGCTATTTCTCATTTGCACGAACTGGGCATTCAGTTGTCTGGGGTAAGCATGTGCCTCGAAATGATGATTTGCAGAGTCGAGATTGATCATACACAGGTTAAATCCTGGCTTTGTGACATTGACCAGCCACCACTTTGAAATACTGCAGCGCAGTGAGTTCTTTTTGAGCTTTCTGAGTTGCCAGAGTTTCCGGGTGATCATAGTGGAGGGGCCACACCCGTTCCCATTCCGAACACGGAAGTTAAGTCCTCCACGCCGATGGTAGTGGTTAACCCCGCGAGAGTAGGTCGTTGCCCGGTTTTTTAAAATACTCAGGCTGGTTCGTCTTTGACGATCCAGCCTGTTTTTTTATGCCTATATGGATTCTGACGGATTCTTACTTCTTTTTGCGGTCGAGAAACTTCTGCATTCGCAGGTGTTTGTCTTCCGATTCAAAACAGATCGCCTGGCTGATGGACTCCATGAGGTCACTGCCGTGGGCACCGGCTTCTGGTGTTCCATTGATGACCATTTTGGCGAGCTGAACTGCACCCGGAGCATTTCTGGCGATCTTTTTGGCCCAATCACGGGTGGTCGCTTCCAGTTCTGAATCGTCGACAACGATATTGCTCAGACCGATTTGACACGCTTCTTCAGCGGAAATGATTTTTCCGGTAAAGATCAGTTCTCGGGCCTTGCCGACACCGACGAGTCTTTCCAGCCGATGGCAACCTCCTGCGGCGGGAATGATGCCGAGTCCGACTTCCGGCTGTCCAAATTGAGCGGTTTCAGATGTGATTCTCAGGTCACAGGCCATCGCCAGCTCACATCCTCCACCGAGTGCATATCCCCGGACCATTGCCAGTGTCGGGCACGGAATCTCCGCCAAACGGCGAAAAAGGGTCTGGTTGACTCCCTGGAGAGCCTCTCGCGCCCCGCGTGCCTTCAACGCGGCCACGTCTGCCCCAGCCACAAAACTGTCTCCTGCGCCCCTCACGATCAGGCAACGGAGATCTTCCATTTGTTCCACTTCATGGAGCGTGTGATGGAGGGCCTGAATCATATCGCCGTCGAGGGCATTTTTCTTTTTAGGTCTATTGAGGATCAGATGATAGACGTGGGCATGTTCAGGATCTGCTTCGAGCAGGATACGCTCTTCAGACATGGTATCTCTTTCAGAATTGAAGGACGATTTTTCCCATTGATTGGCGCGATTCCATTCTGTCATGGGCATCCGCCAGTTGTCTGAAAGGATAGACGCTGTCGATCAGGGGGACCAGTTCTCTCGATTCAAACGATTTCTGCAGTGTGGAGAGCAATGATCTGGATCCCATCGTCGAACCGATAATTTGCTGGTTCTTGAAGAAAAGCCTCTTGAGCTCAACGGGGACAAGGGATCCTGTTGTAGCTCCACAGGTAGTCAATCTCCCACCGACAGCCAATGCCAGCAGGCTCTGATTCCATGTGGCTTCACCGACATTCTCAAAGATCACATCCGCTCCTCTGCCGGAGGTCGTCTTTTTGACCTCTTTCCACCAGGATTCCTGATCGGGTTCGAGAACGTGATCCGCACCGAGTTCTCTGGCTTTTTGGCGTTTTTCTTCGGTGCTTCCAGTGGCGATCACCTGACAGCCCAGATTTTTTCCGATCTGGATCGCCATTGAGCCGACTCCACTGGTACCTGCAATAACCAGAAGCGTTTCTTCCGGTCGAAGTTGTGCTTTCTCTATCATCGATGCGCTGGTCAGTGTCGAGAGGGGAAAAGCTGCGGCTTCCTCCCAACTGACCGATTCCGGTTTTGGGAGGCATTGATCGGCTTGAACCCTGACGTATTCCGCACAGGTTCCATGGCAGGTTTCGCCCAGTATTCCGTAATTTTTGCACAGGGGGTCCCTGTCAGACTTACAAAAAGAGCAGCCTCCGCAGGAAAACCCAGGTGAAAGCATGACCGATTGGTTCAATAACGAGGTGTCCACACCCGAGCCGACAGCGGTCACAATTCCTGCTCCATCACAACCTGGAGTCAATGGCAATGGGAATCGATGCCCCTCGACTCCGCGCCTGACCCACAGGTCCAGGTGGTTGAGTGCCATCGTTTTGAGTTGGACGACGACTTCACCGGAATCCGGTTCGGGAATCCGGGCCGATTCGAACTGAAGGGATTCTGTGCCCCCGTGTTCTTTGATGGTGACACGGGTCATTTTCTGGGCAAAGTTCATCGATTCCCTTGTCTGTCAGACTGCATCAGAAAGCAAGATCCTCAGGACCGACAAGCCCCAGGCGATCGGCCCATTTCGGAGTTCTTTTTTCCAGGAAAGCTTCTACACCCTCACGGGAGTCAGGGTGATGAAGGATTCCTTCCAGGTAGTCCTTTTCCAGATCGGGGAGGTGTCGCGCCCATTGTTCGCGGGCCCTTCGATGAAACTGTCTTGCGGTAAACGCAAGGATGGCGGGGCTCATCGACTGGTAGGGTTTGAGTTCGTTCTCCAGAGCAGAGGCCATCTGTCCCGCTGGAACCAGTTGGTCGATGACTCCGGAGTGGGGGAATTCACTCGCTTCGCTGATTTCACCGGAGCACACCATACGCACTGCTGATCCACTGGAAGAGCGGGCAAGCATCTGGATCCAGCCTGCGGGAGGGAAGCAGCCCAATTTGATTTCGGGGAGTCCCAGCTTGGCGTTCTCGTCGACCAGAATCCGGTCGCAGGAGAGAGCCAACTCGAGTCCTCCTCCGAGACAGTGCCCTTCCACTGCAGCGATGGTGATAGCGTCCAGAGTCAGCATGGCATCGAGGCAGGAGTGGAATTTGGGCAGCAATTGCGGCATTTTTTCAGGAGTGTGCTCTGCGATATCGGTTCCGCTGCAGAATTCACCTCCATCCCCCTGAATGACCACGATCCTGGCTACATCGTCGTCGCGAATGCTGAGAATCGCCTCCAGTAATTCATCGCATTGATCGCAATCGAGGATATTCAAAGGAGCAGAATCCAGAATGATTCTGGCCACTGCTATTCCAGCTTCATTTTCATTTCGGACATGTATCGGCATCGAAATCCTCTCAGCGTCCTTCGAACTCGGGAGACCGTTTTTCCCGGTTTGCGGCCATTCCTTCTTTGGCGTCGTCACTCTGGAATAGCCGTTGTTGCAACTCTCTCTCCAGCGAGAGGCCATCCTGCAAACCGAGATCTGCTCCACCCTGAATGCTTCTCTTGATCAGGCCGACAGCAAGTCCTGCACTCTTGGGGGGAGCGAGTGATTGGGCATACTCCAGCACGGCTTCCCTGAAGCCCTCTTTGGGAAATGTTTTATGAACCAGGCCCTCTTTCTGAGCCTCATTCAACGAAATCATTTTGCCTTCGATGCACCACTCCATCGCAGCGGCTTTACCAAGAAGGCGAGAGAGTCTCTGGGTTCCACCCGTACCGGGGAGGACACCGAGATGGACTTCCGGTACTCCCATTTTCCCACTGTCCTCACAGGCGATACGAATGTCGCAGGCCAAAGCCACTTCCATTCCGCCACCGACGCAATGTCCTTCGATTTCTGCGATCACCAGCTTGGGGGTTTGTTCGAGGCGACTGATCGTCTCATTGGCGTGCAGGCAGAAGGAGTATTTCCAATCGGGAGTGACATCCTGAAGCATACTGATATCCGCACCGGCACAGAAAAACTTGCTGCCTTCGCTGCGAAGGATGATGACATGGGTTTCAGGATCGAACCGTGCTTCCAGAATCGCTTCATCTAGCAGTTTCATCAGTGGATAGGAATAGCAATTGGCCGGGGGCACGTCGATGGTCAGGATTCTGACCGCACCGGTCTTTTCGACATGAAGTCGGGGTTTGACTTCGGGATTCGATCCGGACTCTGCGTTCATTGAAGTTCTCCAGCTGTTTTGAGAGGGCTTGTGAGTCGTTTCTGAAAGATTATTGGCACCCTGTCGTCGTTTTGGCAAGGGCCTGATCAACTCTGTGGCACCTCCGTCGATTGCGTTTTTTCCGGAAGGGGTCCGGTTAGCATGGTGGGGTTAATCTGGCTCTCGATGGGAGAAGGAAGATGTCTGAAAACATCACAGTTATTGGTGCCGGAACGATGGGTGCGGGAATCGCTCAAGTTGCGGCAATACATGGTTATCGGACAACCCTTTGTGATGTTTCCGAAGAGCAATTGGCATCTGCGGTGGCAGCGATTGAGGCCAGTGTTGAAAAGGGCATCGCCAGAGGCAAGACCCCTGAAGAGGCACGCGAGAAGGTTCAATCGGGATTGACCACAGAAAGTGATCTTCAGCAGGCCTGTCAGGGTGCGACGGTTGTGATCGAAGCGGTGCCAGAGGACCTTGCGCTGAAGCAGTCGATTTTTCAGAAGGTGGAAGCGGTCATCGCGGATGATGCCCTTCTGGCCTCCAATACCTCATCGATTCCGATCAGTAAACTGGCAGCGGATCTGAACTCACCCGATCGATTTATCGGCATGCACTTTTTCAACCCGGTACCGATTATGGCATTGATCGAAGTAATTCGTGGAGAGTCTACTTCCGATGCTGCTATTGACCGGACTGTGGACCTTGCGCACCGTTTGTCCAAAGAGCCTATCGTGGTCAAGGATTCCCCCGGTTTCGCGACGAGCCGCCTGGGTTTGGTCATCGGTCTCGAGGCGATTCGCATGTTGGAAGACGGGGTCGCCAGTGCGGTAGAGATCGACAAGGCGATGGAGTTGGGCTACCGACACCCCATGGGGCCCTTGAAACTGACCGATCTGGTTGGGCTCGACGTCCGTTTGGCGATCGCGGAAGTCCTCCATGAGCAAATCGGAGAGCAGTTCCGCCCACCCCAGCTATTACGGGATATGGTGGAAAAAGGCCATTTGGGTAAAAAGACCGGTCAGGGATTTCATGACTGGACTGACTGATTCCAACCCCTGATTACCGACTGAAACCTCGACCATTGACCCCATGACCCCTCCCGGTAGAGTTTATGAGGTGAGGATTTGTGTGCGTTTTCCCCCGGAAACGCCTCATTATTCATGCAAGGGAGTGGATTGATGTCGAGAATTTCATGTCTTTTGGGCCTTCTTTGTGTCCTGTGGGTATCAGGAGTGACTGACGCGCAGGAAACGACGGTAACCCTTGGTGGGGGTTCCGGAGCCACTGGCGAAGTGATCACCAGTTCGGTGACTCTGGATTCGAGTGTGGTCGTTCAAGGCTGGTCTTTGGGGGTCTGTCACCCGGAAGCGGACTTGACCCTGTTGTCAGCAACAGACGGTGCCACCACGCAAACGGTCAACGGGGGATCCTCTCCCGACTTCAATGAAGTGAATATTACCACCGGCGGGGTGACTGTCGGTGTGGTGATCAGTTTTGTGGGAAGCAGCTCGCTTGATCCCGGGACCGGATATGACTTGCTGGCTTTGGAATATGAGCTGATCGGAGTTGCGGATGTTGCTCCGATTGATGCTGCTTTGGAGTTTTGCTCGACATTGGGTTCTCCTCCTGTGGAGAACGTGATCGTTTCAGGTGGTACCAGCCTCGTTCCTGTGCAAAACAACTCGGTGATACAAATTCTTCCGCCTCCCGATTTTTGTCTCGATCTGATTTGTACCGGTGGGGTTTCTGACTCGGTCATTACCTGGACCGAGTGCACTCCCTTCGACTACGTGCTTATTCATCGTGATGGAGAGTTGATCGCCATGAGCGATGGATCCTCATTCGAGTATGTGGATGAGAACCTGAATCCGGGATCCTATGTTTATTCATTGGTTGGAGTGGTGTTTACGGACTCTGACCCTGAGCCTAACATCGTGACCAATTTTTGCTCCACCGACATCATTCCGGTAACAGCCCAGGGGATTTCGCCTTTGACAGGTCATTACCTGGGTGGAGAGACGATCAGCGTCAATGGATCAGGATTCCTTGCCGCTCCTGACACGGTCGTATCGATCAACGGAATCCCCCTTGAGAACCAGACCATCGTCGATGACACGACCGTGACCGGTACCTTGCCTGCTTCTACAGCGGGAGTGGGTCAGGTGGACGTGGAAGTCGTCAACTCACTGGGGTCTGCGTCCATCGATCTGGGGTTCACCTATGGGTTTATTCGTGGGGTCGTCAATGGCGATGTCATTCTCGACATCGGTGACGCCATGTACATCGCCATGTATCTCTTTAATGGAGGTGCTGAGCCTGCATGTCTCGAGGCAGCAGAGGCGAATGGTGATGGGGTGATCGATATTGCGGATTCGATCTACGTGGTTGCCTATCTGTTCAGGAATGGGCCGTCTCCGGCAGCTCCCTTTCCCGCTGCTGGTCTCGATGACGACCCCACCGGCGGATTTGGCTGTAATCCATGATTATCGCCTGCCTGATTCGGTCCGATTGACCGATTCAGTCCTGTTCGGTATGCTTCTCAGTCCTTTAGAGACCTTCCGAACGGGAAGTGTCCCTGTGGTCAGATCGGGGTGTGGCTCAGTTTGGTAGAGCGCCACGTTCGGGACGTGGAGGCCGGAGGTTCGAATCCTCTCACCCCGACCATTTTTTGTTAAATCTGTAGCCGTGCGGCTTGAGCTGCACGGCATTTTTTATGCTTGAAGTTGATTTATGAAGTTGAATGAACTCTGGGGCGAATTGATGCCTCTACTCGGTGGGAAATCCCTTTTTTTTGTAAGTCATCTCTGATTTTATAGACCTTCACCTACCTGCTGGTACCGCGGCTGGGAACGATTCTCCTCATTGAAGAAACCGATGGGCAATGAAAACGAAATTTACAATCGTGATTCCGTTTTTCAATGCAGAGGAATGGATCAGTAAGTGCCTCGAAAGTGTCTTGGCCCAGACGGTCGAGGACTTTCATTGTGTCGTCGCAGATGATGCTTCTACCGATCAATCCTATGAGATCTGCCAATCTCTGATTGGAGAAGATTCCCGATTCAAACTGGTTCGTAACGAGAGAAATCTTGGAGCCCTTGAGAATATCTATACCGCTACGCTAGAGCATAACCCGGTGAAAGACCCGGACTCAGTGGTGATCCATTTGGACGGGGATGACTGGTTTCATGGAGCTGATGTCCTGTCCACTTTGGAGAATTATTATCAATCTCCAGATTGTTGGATGACCTATGGCAGTTACATGAATCTCTCTGATGGCAAGAGAGGGGCCTATTCTCAGGAAGTGCCCCAGGAAGTTGTGAAAAGCAGGGGGTTTCGACAGCACCGCTGGTGTACCTCTCATTTGAGGACTTACCGATTGGGATTGTTTCGTCAGATTCAGAGAAAAGATCTGGTCGATTGGTTGGGCCGCTTTTATCGGAGGGCTACTGATCACGCCCTGATGTTTCCCATGTTGGAAATGAGCGGGGAGAAAGCTCACTTTGTTGATGAGATTCTCTACGTTTACAATGACTTGAATAATCTCAATCTTCATAAATCGAGTCGGCGCTCTCAGGGAAGACTCGCCCGAAAGTTTCGTCGCAAGAAACGATATGACTTGATTTCAGGTTGGTGAACGATCCGCTTAATCTTTCACAGCAGGGGGGCAGGTCCGTTGATCAGGCCAATGTGACCCCCAGTGACGATTGTGGTTTACGCTAAGTTTAAGGAGTGTCGTTATGAATACATTGTCTGGTGTCGACCGCGCTTCTTTGGAGCGATACGCACAATTGATCGTCTCGCGGGGTTGCAATGTGCAACCGGGCCAGTTTTTTCAAATTGGTGCCGATTCAGTCAGTACTGATTTTGCGGTTCTGGTTGCGGAAGCTGCCTATGAGGCGGGAGCCGGATTCGTCAATGTCGATTTGTCCGATGATCGTTTTCAAAGGGCACGTGTCTTGGGCTCGGCGAAGGACGAATTTCTCGATCACGTGCCTGCACATATCCCTGTTCGCTTTGACGAAATGATCGATTCCAGATCTGCAGTGGTTCGACTCATCGGCCCCAGGGATCCGTCGGACCTTGCCGGGCTTCCTGCCGCGAAAATGAATCAGGTGCGAATGGCAGGGCACAAGGCGGCCAAAAGGTTTTACAGCGAAGGGATCGGTCTCTCCGCGGTTCAGTGGTGCGTGGCTTCTGCTGCAACGATCGGTTGGGCAGAGTCCATCATGGATGACCTCAAGGGTGAAGAGGCCCGAACCTGCCTTTGGAACGAGTTGCTGCAAATCGTCCGGGCTGATCGTGAAGATTGTTTTGATCGTTGGAGAGACCACGGTGCCCATCTCAAGGAAAGAGGGCGTCGACTGAATGAACTCCAATTGGACTCACTTCACTTTTCCGGTCCAGGGACCGATCTGACCGTGGGTCTTTCAGAGTTGGCAAGATTTGAAGGTGGTGGGGCCATGAGTCAGCGGGAGGTGGAATTTGTTCCAAACCTGCCCACTGAAGAGGTCTTTACCACTCCGGATTGGCGCCGCACAGAGGGGGTCGTCCGGGTGACGAGGCCCTTTGTGGTCAATGGAGAACTGGTCAGGGATTTGACGATGACCTTCTCTGCAGGGGAGCTGGTTGATTTCGATGCCAGTGAGGGAGCAGATACTCTGAAGGCGTATGTCGACAGTGATCCCGGGGCCCGCCGCCTCGGTGAGGTGGCTATCGTGGGAACCGATTCGCCGATTTTTCAGAATGGACGAGTCTTCAAGGAGATTCTCCTCGATGAGAATGCCGCTTGTCACATCGCTGTGGGTAATGCTTACAAGAGTTGTCTCGAAGGTGGAGAGAGCCTGTCACAGGAGCGATTGGATGAGATCGGCTGCAATTCTTCGTCTGCCCATACCGACATGATGATCAGTGATGAATCGGTTCAGGTGATCGGTCGCAGTTCCAATGGCAAAGAAAGTGAAATTATCCGCGATGGTGCTTGGGTACTGGGGGAATGAAGCCCTCTTCGACTCCGCAAATTCAGCGACTGGAGGTTCGATCTCTCAATCTTGAGTTGAGTGAAAGTTTTGCCATCTCTGGTGGATCTGTCGACGTCGCTGAGTTGCTCCTCTTTCGATTGATCGATGCGACCGGGAATATTGGGTTGGGGGAGGCAGCGCCTTTTCCAGCCTATGACGGCATGACTCGTGAGGCTGTTCTTGAGGCGATACCCCGCCTCGATTTTTCGTTTCTTGAAGATTCGCCGCCCTCTCAAGAAATCACTGAATCCCTGTCATGGATTGCCGAACAGTGGTCTGTGAATAAAGTATCCGGACCCCTTCTGGCGGCGGTGGAAATGAGCTGGTGGGATCTGCTTGGGAAATTCCTGCAGAAGCCGATCTGGCAGTTGTTCAGTGATCGTGAGCATTCCGCAGAAACCGGGATCACCATTGTTGTTGGAGATGAAGACCATGCCAGGAAGTCGGCAGAGAAATATAGGAAGCAAGGTTTTTCCGATTTGAAGGTCAAGCTCAGTGGAGACGTTCAGAAGGACTTGTCCAGAATGATCGCTGTCCGCGATGCCCACCCCGAATGCCGATTGCTCTTGGATGCCAATGGCGGATTCAACCTGGCAGATGCACTCAGTTTTGTCGATGAACTTTCTGCCCTCGGTTTGGAGGTTGATTTTCTGGAGCAGCCGTTTCCTGCGGGGGCATTGGAAGAGAACCGAGAACTTGTTTCCCATTGCCCGATTCCCATTCTCGCGGATGAATCATGCACTTCAGTAGAGAGTCTGCAGGCATGCTTTAACGATGGCGCTTTTGCAGGGGTCAATCTGAAAACTCAGAAAAGTGGTGTCTGGGAATCGGTCCTGATTCATGAAGCGGCTCTTCAATCGGGCAGGACTCTGATGATCGGTGGGATGGTCGAGTCGCCACTTTCGATGACCCTTTCCGCCCATTTGGTCAGGGGATTGGGAAGTTTCGACTGGGTCGATCTGGACACTCCACTCTTTATGAAGGAACATCCATTCATGGGCGGGATCCAATTCGACTCAGGAGCCGTCCAGTTATCAGCGGAACCCGGGTTAGGAATTTCGCTGAACCCGAATTTTGCGGGTTGGGCCGATTCGGAGTGGATTCCGGTCTGGCAAAGGGAGAAGTGATGAATCCTTTTTCATGGTTGTTTATTGCCCTGTTTACGCTTTCGGCGCCATCTTCTTCGAGTGATTCCAATTCAGTAGATTCTCCTCCGAATGTTCCTGCTGATGAGCCGATTCCAGTGGTCACTTTTGTTCAAGAGGTCACGGGGAGGCCCGGAAGTCCTGATTCAAAGACTTATGAACAGAAAGTGGTGCTCGCAGGTGATCGAGTCTGGGTATTGGACGAACGTCGAAATTTGATCCAAATCCTGCGTGGTGACCTTGATCCCGCAGTCCTTTGGGAGGTTTCCAGTGATCTGGCCCGCTATCGGGAGGTGACCGATCTCTCAAGGATCCAAAAAGATCGACGGATCCAGGAAGTGCAATTTGTTCGTCGGGTTGCAGATCTTCCGCAAGAAGAGAAGCGGGAAATGCTCAAAGGAGCGCATATCCGTCTCAACGATCAGGGAGAACCGATTCGCGAGATCGAGTTGGAAGAAGTGGCTCCTTCTGTGGGTGCTGAAGACGGTTTGAGACAGGTCAAGGTTTATGAAAATGGACGACTTGTGGCCAATCTGAAGTTAGCAAACATGGAGATCCCTTTTTCATTTGCTCCGCTCCATGAAGCGACGGGAGCATTCAGTCGTGAGGTTTTTGAGGTCATTCGTGACCTCAAGGGTTTTCCCGTTTCCGGGACGATCTATGTTGTGACTGCAACATTGACCCATCCTCTGGAGTTCAGGAGTCGCGATATCGAGAAGGGCTCTGTTTCTGCCAGTTTTTTCGATCTTCCTGAAGATTGTCAAAAGGAAGAGCAGAGGGCTTTTCTGAATTGCCCGATCTGTGGGTCAGAAGTGGAGCGGGAGAGCTCCGCTGCCCGTGCCCGGGATCGAGAAGGGCAGTGGATCTTCTTCAAAACCCGGGAATGCTTCTCGGAGTGGAAAAAGCAGCGCAAAGCTCGACAGTAAGAGCCTTTGTTACTCCGCCAGTGCTTCGTGAAGTGCGCTGAGATCGACCGGCTGTCCATGGAGTGCGCCTTCCACGATGGCTCCAATGCGAACCAGTGCCTCTCGGTCCTGGCCTTCAATTCGTGCTGTCAGGTTTGCTGTCGTGTTCGACGCACGGATCAGCATCCAGCCGTCAGGGAACGAGAGTCGGACTCCATCGAGGTCGACCAGTTTTCCACCCTGTGCGTCGGACCGGAAGTGATCGATCAGATAGTCGACGACCCCGAACTTGTGTTCTTCGGAAACCGGGATTTTGACCTCGGGTGTCGAGACTTTGACCGGGATGTCTGCGAAGAGGTCCGAGCATTTGCAATTATTTTGAGCCATGATTTCAAGGGTCAGGAGAGCGGCGAAGAAAGCATCGTCGAAGCCATCCCCCTTGTGATTGACACAGATATGGCCGGAGAGTTCACCGGCGAGGATCGCTCCCGTCTCCCGCATTTTTTCCTTGATGATGGAGTGGCCGGTTTTACTCAGGATCGGTTCTCCCCCTGCTTCAACAATTGCAGGCTCGATATCGTCGGAGCATTTGACGTCGAAGATGATTTTCCCGCCGGGGACTTCCTTCAAAAGGTGGCGGGCAAAAGCGAGGAGCAGAAGGTCTGCCGAGATCTTCTGACCGTTTTCATCGATCAGTCCGACCCTGTCCGAGTCCCCATCGAAACCAAAACCACAGGCGTAATCTCCCTCGGCGACCAGATCACAAAGCGCCTTCATGTATTTGGGCACTTCCGGATCGGGGAGATGGTTGGGAAAGGTTCCATCCGGCTCTGCATAGAGGGCATCGACTTCGATACCGAGTTTTTCAAAGAGGGGCAGGATGACTGGACCAGCAGTGCCGTTGCCACAGTCGATGGCGACCTTGAATCCTTCCGGAAAAGAGAATCGATCCACCCGGGACGCCAGATAGTCGTCGAGAATGTTGCGACTCGATCGGGAGCCCTGGTTTTCAGCGGGAGAGGCGGTCAGGCATTTCCCGTGGAGAAGTTGCAGTTCATCGCCCCAAATCGGATACAGCCCACGGGTGATTTTCAGCCCATTGTAATTAATCGGGTTATGGCTTCCCGTAATCATGACGCCACCATCGCAATTCAAATGCTTGACGGCCCAGTAAAGGACGGGAGTGGGGACATCGTGGATTTCGATCACGTCGAGCCCTGCGGAGCAAAGCCCTTCCGTCACCGCATCGGCAAATCGGGGGCTTGATTCACGGACGTCATGACCGACGACGATCTGGCGGGCGTTTCCTTCGGCCAGATGTAGCCCCAGCCCAAGGCCGATCTGTCGAATCCGGTCGACGGTGAGGTCTTCCTCGACGATTCCACGGATATCGTAGGTCCGGAAAATTCCGATGGGGAGATCGATTTGCTGGTTCATGGTTCCTCCGATTGATTCGGCGTGGACGGGGGCCATGCCGCTTGGGATTAGAATGGGGCGATTCCTGTTCGTCCCTGTCATGATTCCCTGTGCGGGGGTATGCTTGCTCAACTTTAGTTTTTCACGGGGGGTGGTGCAACATGCTCTTGAATTACAGTCGGCGACTGGGAATCTTTGGGATTCTGCTTTTTGCTCTGCTGGGCTTGGGTGAAAGTGTTTACGCAAACTCGCAGGCTGAGACCCAGAGTTCTGAATCGAGTGAGCAGGCCCCGGCGGCAAGTGAACCGGAAAAGTCCATTTCCAGTATGGGTGATCGGTTTCGAAGCCTGTTGGGGATCGCCGCCTTCCTGGGGTTGTGCGTTTTTCTTTCCAGCTCCCGCAGTGATATCAATTGGCGAACTGTTTTTTGGGGATTGGGGCTTCAGTTTTTCCTGGGCTTTCTGATTTTGAAAACAGCGGCGGGCAAAGAATTGACCCTCGCGGCCAAGGATGTTTTTCAGGGGATCCTCGACTATTCGAAGATGGGGACAGGGATGGTCTTCGGTACTCTCCCTGACGTGGAAGGGGCCGGGTTCCAACTTTGGATCGTTCTGCTGGGAACCATCATCTTTGTTTCGGCGGTGATGGCCGTGCTTTACCACCTGGGGGTTCTTCAGTTTGTGGTCTGGTGTATTGCCCGCGTCATGCAGAAAACGATGGGAACCAGTGGTCCGGAATCTTTGGCAGCGGCGGCCAACATTTTTGCCGGGCAGACCGAGGCCCCTCTGGTCATCCGTCCTTACCTGAAAAAGATGACCGATTCCGAAGTGATGGCCCTCATGACAGGTGGGATGGCGACGGTGGCCGGCAGTGTCTTTGCGGCTTACGTGGGTATGGGGATTGACGCGGGGCATCTGATGGCCGCCAGTTTCATGTCGGCTCCAGCGGCGTTGCTGATCGGCAAGGTGCTGATTCCGGAAAAGGGTGGGGAAGGGGATACCTCTGCCGCCAAGTTGGAGATTCAACGCACCGATTCCAATGTGCTGGATGCCGCCTGTAGGGGAACCAGTGAAGGGCTCATGCTGGCATTGAATGTGATTGCCATGCTGATCGCTTTTGTGGCCATGGTGGCACTGGTCAATGGGGCTCTGGGATATGTCAGTAATGGAGCTCTGTCCCTGCAGGTTCTGTTCTCTTATCTCTTCTGGCCCTTCGCCTGGTTGCTGGGGGTGGATCAACAGGATGTTTCTGCGGTTGCTGCCCTGATCGGTACCAAGACCGTCCTCAACGAGTTCGTGGCTTTCCTGGAGCTTTCCGGTGATGGCGGAAGTGGACTCACAGAGAGATCAAAAACCCTGACCACTTATGCCCTTTGCGGTTTTGCCAACTTTGCCAGTGTGGCGATTCAGATCGGCGGAATCAGCAGCCTTGAGCCTGGTTTGAGACCCCGCCTTGCAGCCATGGGACTGAAAGCCCTGCTTGGCGGAACCCTTGCGGCCCTGATGACCGGCTGTGTGGTGGGTGTGCTTCTGTGATCGACGACGCCTGCCGGTATTTGCGTGAGCGCTGGGGGGGCTGGTGCCCCAAGGTCGGCATCGTTCTGGGATCTGGGATTCAGCTGTCCGGGGATGATTTCCGTGAAGTGGATCGGGTCCCCTGCCATGAAATCCCGGGCTTGCCAGTTCCTTCCGTGGAGGGCCATGCCGGTGAATGGACTGCTTACGACTATGGCGATCTCCCCGTTTTGCTTCTGGGTGGACGGGTCCACCTGTACGAAGGCCACTCCGTCGAGGCCGTGACCACCGGGATGGAGATCCTTGCGGGACTCGGTTGTGGGAAAGTGATTTTGACCAATGCCGCCGGAGGAATCCGGCCTGGCTGGCAGCCCGGCGAAGTGGTAATGATCCGCGGGCATCTGGATTTTCAGTTACAGGGAATGATCACTTCAGGGGGGAGTGGGGACGTTTTCGATCCCCTCTGGCAGGAGCGAATCCAAATCCGATCAAAACGCGACGATGGATCCGAACTGGCTGAAGGGGTCTACGCAGGACTGCCGGGGCCCACCTATGAAACACCCGCCGAAGTTCAGATGCTGCGCAAGCTGGGCGCAGATCTGGTGGGAATGTCCACGATTCAGGAAGCTCGCAAAGCCCAATCACTGGGAATGGACGCCGTTGCTTTTTCTCTGGTGACGAATGCCGCGGCGGGAACCGGTGATTCCGAGGAACTGAATCACGAAGAGGTGCTGCAGGCGGGGCGTGACTCCCGGGATCGGGTCCTTCAGGTGGTCAGGCGGGCTCTCGCCTGCCACGCTGCCGATGCGGAATCCTGAGATTCAGGATTCCTGACGATCCAGATTCAGGCTGACAAGGGCATCGAGGGCCACATTCACACATCGGTCCTCCAGTGCCGGCTTCTCCTCCGGGTTGAGGAACTGGTCATGCTGGCGCCTTCCGAAGACGGTGCAGATGCACCCTGATCGCCACTTTTTCAGCGAGGCCAGGGTGAAGAGTGTGGACGCTTCCATCTCCATATTGGCGACTCCGATGGCGGCCAGTTTTTCGATCACCTGTGGGTCGCGAGGAGGAAAGCCCTCTTCGTCGCGGCCCTGTGCTCCGTAAAAACCCGGGGCTGTGGCGGTGATTCCCATGTGAACGGGCGCTCCTTTTTGACGGGAACAGGCCATGAGTGCCTGCACCACATCCGGGTGGGCGACTGCGGGGTACCCCTCGGGGACGAAGGTGGTGGAGGTATTCTCCATCCTGACCGCACCCATGCTGACCACCAGATCTCCGAGGTGAATGTCAGGATCGAGGCCGCCGCAGGATCCGGCCCGAATCAGAATCGGGTCGTCGACGATCTTGGAAAGTTCCACCATGGCGATCTCGATATTGCTGGCTCCAATTCCCGTGGCCATCAGGGAGACTTCTTTCCCCTTCCAGGTTCCGGTGATGGTCAGGTATTCCCTGCAGCTCCATTCTCCGCGGATTTCGTCGAGGTTTTCGGAGAAGCGTCGAACTCGCTCGGGATCTCCGGCGAGCAGGATTCTGCGGGCGACGTCGCCTCGGGCGAGTCCGATATGATATTGGCGGATCGTGTTTTCCTGATTCATCGTCAACTCCATAGGCAAAATCTGTCCTGAAGATCATCTGTCTGGCTCAGATTGTAACGAAATGGCCAGAAAAATTCTCCAATTGTGGCACCTGTGGGTCCACATCGGGGTTTCCGTGTTTGGTGGGAGCCCTTGGAAGTGACTCTGCGACCATGATATTATCGAACCCGTCTCATTGCCCTGTTACCTGTCAGCACCCAGTTGCGCCATGCATGGGGGATTTCGCTGGGGGTAACCCATTTTGAAGGAACTGGTATGAAGTTTCGCTTGGATTCAATGTTGAGGCCCTCGCCTTTGAGTCTTCTGGGTCTCTTGGCACTGTTTGCCTTCTGTTTGTCGATTCCGCCCACTGATTTGTCCGCCTCGTCGAGTACCGCTCTGGATGCAAAGCAGATCAAGAAGCTCAAGAAGGACTACGGAAAAGCAATTCAGGGTCAGCAGAATGATTCTGCCATCGACGTCATTCGCCAGATCACAGCTTTCGGTACCCCGGATGCCCTCGAGACGGTGTATGATCTGGGTTATCAGAATGGATCAGTTCCTGCGGTCTACGATGTGATCTGTGAAGAACTCTCGATGATGACAGGTATCGTCGAGCACATTGCCACCCGATACGACAAAATCGACAGCAAGGGTGATTTCCGCGAGCGTGTCTACATGACAGACATTCTCGCCTATCCCACCAACAAACGCGGTGAGCTCAATGACCGCAAGGTTTCGTTGGAAAAGCAACTGAAGCGCATCGAAGAAAATGGCCTGCGCCCCGGAAGTGATCCATCGATCCCCGATCGCCTGAAGCAGGAGATCGATGCCCTCTCCAAGCAGATTGACCGTTTGAAGGGGCAGCAGAATGACGAAGCCATCAAGTTGATGGTTCTGTTTCTCGATGACAAATCCCCGTTTGTACAGGGTGCAGCGGTGGAAGCCTTCCGTAAAAGTCAGAGTGCGGTTTGTGTCGAGCCGCTGATCAATCTTCTTGAAAAACTGCTCAAGAAGCGCAAGGACGTTCTTTACCATCAGGTGAGGGATGCCCTTTGGGAGCTGACGGGGCAAGATTTTGAGTTGATCGAAGAGTGGTTTGCATGGTGGGAACCGCGCCAAAACACGTTTGATCCTATGGAAGAGACCCACGATGGGAAAACCGGTGTCAAGCGCAAGCGCAGGGGAGACGATCCGGAGTTTTGGGGCGTTCCCGTCGAGTCCAAGAACATCGTGTTCGTGATCGACACCAGTGGTTCCATGAGATACGTCCACAAGGACGATATCCCAGGACTTGCCCGCGGAGATGGATCCGATGGAGGACAGAGCAGTGGTGGTGGTCAAATGACCGCCGATCAACAGCGTCTGGCCCGGTTCTGGACTCGCATGGAGATGGCCAAGCGTGAACTTCGCAAGGTGATCCGCAAGATGTCCAAGGACGCAGCATTCAACTGTGTGCGTTTTGACACCAATGTTTCAAAGTTCAAAAAGAAGGCCACCCCCGCTTCCAATGGCAATAAAAAGAGCGCTATCAAATGGGTCGACGGTCTCAAGCACAACGGCAACACCAATACCATGGATGCCCTGATTCAGGCGTTCAGTCAGGACGCCAGAACCAACACCATCTTCTTTTTGAGTGATGGACTGCCTTCCGTGGATGGCAAGGTCAACGATCCGACCCAACCAATTCTCGACAAGGTTTTCGAGTTGAATCGATTCCGCAAGATCAAGATCCACTGCTTTGGATTTCACCCCTTCACTCAGGGGGGGCAGCAGATGCCTGGTCTGACTGAAGCGAATACCTGGTTGAAGAAGTTGGCGGAGACGACCGGTGGAACCTACACCGACATGAAAGTGGATCCGAAGATTACTCCGGATAACCCGGGAGAGTGATTCGCGTTTTTGCCTGAAGCTGTTAACACGCCCCTTTGCCGTTTCTCGGCAAAGGGGCGTGTTTTATTGGCGAATGATTTGGGTGGCGACCCAATTGGCCCGGTCGAGAATATGAATTCCGGATCCCGTTTCGACCTTCAGTGTGAAGTTCTTCTTCTCCTCCAGGGGGATGGAAAATGGTCGAGGGGCATCTTGCCATGAGATGTCATGGGGGCCCCAAACCACATTGCCGTCGACAAGGATGGAAAAGCGGGCGTTTCCGATCTCCGGTTCTTCATCTTTGGGCTTTGCGCTGGCATCCATGCCGGCGAATCCATTGAGGGTCATATCTCCAGGCTCTGCCTTGAAGGTCAGCTCTGAGTTGGAGTGCACTCCAATACCCCGATCGAAGGTTCTGGCTCCGATGGTCAGTGGAGAGCCAAGGACATTTCGGTTCCTCTGCCAACTCCACGGGAACCAGCGACCTTCTCCCAATCCTTCAATTACTTCGATGGGAGTACGGTCTGTCAGGGACACCACCCGGTCATTGGCAAAATTGACCCGCAAGATTCGTCCGATCGGTATGCGAACCTCGATGCCATTACCAATCTGCAGGCGGGCTTCTTCCGGATCGAGTTGAAGAAGTCGTCCCTTTGGAGTGCTTCCCTCCCGGGTGATCACGTCTATCGACAGCCCACCTGAGGTCGATTCTCGCGGCTCGTCGTCGAGGGCCACCAATTGAAATGCACGGATCTTTGACCACTCGATATTCAAGAGACCCAGAGATTCATCGTCAAAGGTGACCTGGTTCATCTCGAGAGATTCGAGAATACCTGTCAGCCTTGCTCCGTCAGCAGTCAGGAGGACGTCGCTGTCAGTGGTGATCTCTCCCAGTTCAGACTCTTCGACTCCTGTCGCAAAGTACTTCTCGATCAATTCGAGTGGAAGTTCGAGGACTTGTGTCAGGCTGGGTGAGTTCCAGTAAACCTGGTCACCTCCGTCCAAGCGCCGCAGATCGAAACGGCCTCTCCAGGAGCCACCGTCGCGCAGTATCAGGTTTGCCGAAGCACTCGATTCAGGCACTTTTCCAGAGAATTCAATCTGTACCAGATCCTTCAGGGGGATCTCTGAATCGCCAATACTCAGGGAGGAAGTCTCCGGCCTTATGGAGGAAAGAGAGCCCTGAATCTTGCCCTGCAGGGTTTGATAGACCACCGGGATCTCCCGGCGGTCAGGTTCCTGCCCAGAGAGAGCCGGCGCCCATGCAAGGAGGCTCAAAATGGCCAACAGGAACAGGGCGGTCTCCCTGGTTTCCATGGTCATCCGGGGTTGAGAAGGCTTTTGGTAATGATCCATCGGCTGCGTCTCCATTCTGCAGTGAGCACTTGCTGATATGTGAATCGTTGTCGTCGGGGGCGGCAAGACCTCAGCAAAGATTCGCTTTGCTGATCAGGCGTGCTTCTTGACCGGGGTAAACCTGTCACCTATTCTTCGACATTGAACACCTTTCTCAAGGTCAGAGTTGACAGGTGTTTTTGACTCAGGGGAAGCCATGTTGATTCTTGTCACCGAAGCGGGGTGAAAGAAGTAGGGGGAAACTTGTCGAAAAAAGGACAAGGTACTGGGGGTAATACAGGGGGAAAAAGCAGGGTTCGGGTCTCTTCAGAGCCGGAATCAAGTATCCCCAAAGTTCCGGGACGTGGAGAATCTTCGCCGGCCTCTACCCGAGAACCTGCAGGTCGCCGGGGGAGATCCAGATCTCGCGTTCAATTGGATCCAGCACCGGTTCAGAGACGTCTCCCTGAGATTCCGGAAGAAGTATCCTCTTCTCCAGCGACTCGCCAATCTCCACCCAACAAGGGTTGGAACTCGACCTTGGAAGTTCGTTTGTCCACTTTGGCGGTTTATGCGATCGGATTTGTCGTTCTCCTTTGCCTGGCCTTTGTCGGCGGCAGATCTTCAGTTCCTGACCCTCCTTTGGCTGTGACCAGTGAACCGGTCCCAATGGACGATCAATGGCCAATTCTGAATCCCGAGCCGTCCCCTCCACCTGGAGTTCGCAATGTTCAAGATAGTGAGGGTGACCCTGTAGAGTTGGAGATCATAGATCCCGGTTTGCAACCGACGACCGGAGCAACTGAGGGAGAAGAGAATTTTGTTCCCATAGAAATTGACCAAAAATTGTGGGCTGTCATGGTTGGGCAAAAATTGACCGCAGAGGTTGAGATTGTCGATCAACTTTTGACATATGTGGATTCCGCTCTCACCGAATCTGTTTCCAGAGTTCGGGTACGTGATCAGCGCGGAATCAAGAGATACGATGTCTATGTTGGCCCCTTTGTTACTAAAGAAGAGGCCCGAAAAGCTTATCAGCAGCTGTTGGGTTTGCGATCGACACTGGGGGTCCGTTTTGCGGATGTTTACATCACGCAGATGAATTTTTCTCCCGAAGAACTTGAGTCCCTCTCTCCTCCGGTGAAGAAGTGAGTCTGTATGGGTCGGTTTGATCCCCGTTGCTATCCCTGCGCACTACGCCGGGCATTGTGCACCGCAGAAAAAGTCAGCGATGATGCGTGGTTGCAACACAAGGTCCTCGACGAGGCGATGCGCCATCTTTCCGATGTGGAAACCCATCTTCCTCCTGCTGAGGTCATCGGTGATCTGCTTGGTGCTGTCCACGATGTATTGGGAACGGGAGATCCCTGGAAAAAACAGCGAGACTATTGGGTTCAGGAGATGGTGGATGCCTATTCGGACCTGAAAGCCCGGGTGATCGCAGACGATGATCCATTGGGAAGGGCTTTGTTGATGTCTGCCCGCTCAAATGTCTTCGCCAACGAAATCCAGAGTACTCATTCGATTCGGCAAGATCTTCAGAAACTCGGCCTGAGGGAGTCCGATCCGGTGGATCTGGAGTTCAGGCACGATGACCGGTCAGATTTTGAGAAGCGTCTCGAGGGGGCGAAGCGTCTGGTTTTCGTTCATGACACTGCTCCTGAAGTGGCTACAGACCTGATTCTGATCGACCAGTTACTTCAAAAGAATCCCCAACTCCAGACTCGGCATCTCATTAAGAGATCTCCTCTGGCCCTCCATGATATGGGTGACCTTTTTTCGGAATCAGGGCCTTTACGAGCCTTGGGGGAGGTGATCTCCATCGGTAACAGGCTTGGCTTGTCTGCGGACGAGTGGGAGCCGGAGGTGGCTGAGGTGATGGAATCGGCTGACCTGATCCTACTGAAAGGGGCGTCTCACCTCCAGACTCTGGAATCAGGGAAGTGGCCCGCATTCGGATTGTTCCGTGCTAAGTGCCCTGTGACAGCGGCGTCCTATCACTGCTCCATCGGGGATTTGGTTTTTGTCCGTTTTTGAGGACAGCCCGTCAAAACGCTGAGGTTCGCTTGGTGGGGCCGCTACTCGCCGTTTTTGTCTTTAATCCGGCCCTGCTTCGTTGACAGGCCCGAATTGAGGACTTAATCTTCTTTTGAAAGAAGAAGTCCTCATCCATGCCATCAATCGGCATAACGGGGACTCATTAATGCACCTGAAATATGCAATGGCAGTGGCAAGAAACTGCGATTGCACCCATTTCAGAGCCCAGTCGTTCAGAGCCCAGTCGTCCGGAGGGGAGGACCAATGCTACAGCAAATCACCGGAATCACCGGATCCAGTGAGTCTCAGCGAGTTGAGTCCTTTTCGGACATTTGCCACCCGATCCCCAGCAGAAATAATCACAGGCGTTTTTCCCTGTTGCTCGCTGGGCTGCTGGCTCTCTTGACTGGATTCCCGGCCGGCCTTCTGGCCCAGACCGCTGATCCCGTGCAATCCCAGCCGACCCTTGAGCCCTGGCTGGCCAAGGTGACCGGTAAATCGGTCAATCTTCGTGCGGGAGCTTCAACCAATCATTTTGCCTTTTCCCGCCTGACTATGGACGCACCCGTCATCGCCATGGGTGGAAAAGGCGATTGGGTAGAGATCGTTGTTCCATCCGATCAGGCGATCTGGATTCATGGTGATTTTGTGGAGGAGGCCGGAGAGGGACGCCTGCGGGTTACGGGAGACCGGGTCCGTTTACGTTGCACTGCCAGCACCAACCACACCCCTCTTGGGTTGACCGTCATGGGTCAGATCCTGAAGGCTACCGGCCAGCGTAAGGCCGACTCCAAGGTTGCTGGCAAAGAGTGGGTGGAGGTTTTTGCTCCGCTCAATGCTCGCGGCTGGATCCATGGTGATTACGTCAAAAGAAGTGATCAGAAGATTGATCCTGCGAGGTTGTCAACCTTGCATGACACTCTGAAAACCAAGCCCGGAAGCCCCTCGGGGATTCCTCCTGTTCCCGAGAATAACACCTCGTCCGATGCGAGTGTGAACTCGCCGGAAGACAAGGGCGCTGCCCAGGCAAAAAATCCGGCAAAAGAAGATCCGGCTACAGAAGATCAAAGTGGGACGATCAAGATTCCCACATTTGAATCGGAAAGGCTCAAGCAACTGTTTGAGCAGTTCCAGAAGGAAACAGAAAAGCCCCCTGTGAAATGGGACTTCTCTGACATCTTCCGCAAGATTCAAGTCTTCGAGACCACGAGTGAGGATCTCGGGGAGATACGTGTGGTCAAGGATCTTGCCAGAACCATTAACGAGCACTTTGTTCCGCTACAGCGGAGACTCATCGAAATAGAACGTCAACAAGAAATAGCCCGGGCCAAGCGTGAAAAAGAGCAGGCGCGGGAAAAGGAAATTTTACGAAGGACAGGTCACCGCAACACGCCGGGAGATTCGAAATACCAGGCTGTTGGCTGGGTTGCACCACTGGGGAAACACAGAAAAGTTGAGGCATCACACAAATTGATGAAGGGGAATCAGCTCCTCTTTTACCTCAACGGCAAAGATTTGAATCTGGATCAATACGTGAATAAAAGAGTCGGTATCGTCGGAACGATCAAGGAGCAAGACCCGGAATTGGGTGCAAGGCTTCTGGAAGTTCAAAAGATAGAAATTCTCTCCCGTTAAGATCTGATTCGCTGTTGTTTCCCTGCAGATCCTTCTGCAGGAGGAATCTTGGGTGAATTCGAAAACTACATCGGTCCTCTGCTGATCCTTGTAGGTCTCATCGTCATTTATATTTTTGGTACACGTCACGCTGCGCGTGTGAAGGCGGAGGGGGAGAAAATTCTCTCCGATGCCCGAACCGAAGCAGAGAGGGTTCGTACTGAGAGCCGTGAAGAGACCCAAAGTTGGGCTGCCCAGCAACGCGATGAAGTCAAGAAAGAGGTCCGTGAAGCTCGCAAAGAGATCAAGGACTCTGATCGCGAATTGCGTAAGCGTGAGGACAAGCTGGATCGGAGAATGGACCTTCTTTCAAAGAAGGAGTCGAATCTCGAATCCAAAGAAGGAGATCTTGATCAGCGGGCAAGCCGGATTCAGGACCGGGAGTCTGAAGTAGACGATCTGGTTGAGCAGCAACGTGAAAACCTTGAGCGTATTGCCAACATGTCCCGGGAGGAAGCCCGGGAGAATCTGTTGGAGAGTATGAAGAAAGAGGTCGAGCACGAAGGCGACCAAATGATCCAGCGGATGGTAGAGCGAGTCAAAGATCAGGCTGAAACGAAGAGCAAAAATATCCTCGCTTCCACCCTTCAGCGAATTTCTTCCACGTATTGCCAGGAGTCTACGGTAACCAGTGTAGAGATCGCCTCTGATGACATGAAGGGAAGAATCATCGGTCGTGAAGGCCGGAATATTCGGGCCTTCGAAAAGTCTACCGGGGTAGACGTCATCGTCGATGACAGTCCAGGAGTCATTACCCTCTCATGCTTCGATCCGATTCGGCGGGAAATGGGTTCCAGAGCACTGAGCAAGTTGCTTCAGGACGGCAGGATTCACCCGAGTCGCATCGAGGAGATCGTTGCAGAGACCAAAAAATCTCTTAATGAGGAGATTCAGAAGGCCGGAGTTCAGGTTTCCTATGATCTGGACCTTCCTGGGATCCACCCCAAACTTGTGACCTTGTTAGGACGTTTGCGTTATCGCACCTCCTACAGTCAAAATGTTCTTTCCCATTCGGTGGAAGTGGCGAATATTTGCGGCATGGTTGCCGCAGAATTCGGACTGGATCAAACCCTCGCCAAAAGATGTGGCTTGTTTCATGATTTGGGCAAGGCGGTCGATCATCAGTTTGAGGGCGGCCATCCCGAGATTGGTGCGACGATCCTTAAGCGATACGACGAAGCCCCTGAAGTGGTCAACTCTGCAGCCAGCCACCACAATGACGTTCCGCAAGAAAGTATTTATGCAGTCCTCACTCAGGTTGCGGACTCCATCTCGGGCAGTCGCCCCGGTGCTCGAGGCGAATCTCTGGATCGATACATCGAGCGTCTTGAGAAACTCGAAGGTCTCGTGAATTCCTTCGCCGGTGTATCCAATGCACAGGCGATTCAGGCGGGCCGTGAAGTTCGGGTCTTTGTCAACGCGCACAAGATCAATGATAAAAAGGCAACGCGTCTGGCTCATGATATCGCCAAAGAGATCGAGGATCAGTTGACCTATCCTGGCGAGATCAAGATCACGCTGATTCGGGAAACCCGGGTAGTCGAATATGCCAGATAGTGAAGGTGTTTTACGGCTACTATTGATCGGGGACATCGTGGGTCGTCCGGGCCGGCGTGTGGCTCAGGAGTGGTTGCCAGAGTTGCGTGAAAAGTGGCAACTGGACGCGATCATTGCCAATGCCGAAAACTCTGCTGCCGGTTCAGGGATTACTGAGAAGATCTACGGCGAGCTCAAAAATGCCGGAGTGGACATGATGTCTCTGGGGGATCATGCCTGGAAGCGGAAGGATAATCTTTCCGTTTTGGATGACCATCCGGATTGCATTCGTCCCATGAATTACCCCGATTCTTCCGCAGGCCAGGGGAGTTTTACTTTCGAGGTCGCCTCGGGAATCAAAATTGCATACACAATAGTGCTCGGGCGTGTCTTTATGGATCCGGTCGATTGTCCCTATCGGTCTGTGGATCAATGGCTCGATTCGCTCGATGACGATGTATCAATTCGGATTGTTGAGTTCCATGGTGAGGCGACCAGTGAGAAGCAGGCTGCCGGTTGGCATCTGGACGGTCGTGTGACAGCGGTGGTCGGTTCCCATACTCACGTACAAACTGCTGACGCCAGAGTCTTGCCACAGGGAACGGGCTACATCTCAGACCTCGGAATGACCGGGCCCTACGATGGAGTGATTGGCCGAGAGGCGAGTCCGGTTCTGCATAAACTGCTGACCTCCATGCATGCTCCCTTTACGGTGGCTGAGGCCAATGCCCATCTTTGTGGCGTATTGTTGGAGGTCGATTCGAAGTCCGGACGCTGCCTGTCGATTCATCCCGTCGATTTGCCAGAGGGTGAGATCGGCCACTTCAGCCATGATTTTGTGCAACGGTAGCTTTCCATCCCCAATATTTCTGCCGATTTTTCTCTCCCATCGCTAAGATGTGGGTTCTACCCATTTGAGAGAGAGATCATCCTTGAGAGTGCTGATCCAGCGTGTTTCTGAGGCCAGTGTGGAAGTTTCCGGTGAAGCGGTCGGCTCTATTGGAAGGGGCCTGCTTGTGTTCGTCGGATTTGGCAAGAAATCAACAGTTGGAGATATCTCATGGATGGTCGAGAAATTGAATGGGCTGAGGGTTTTTCCCGACTCTGAGGGGCAAATGAACCTGAACATTCATGAGGTTTCCGGTGAAGTTCTCGTCGTGAGTCAGTTCACGCTATACGGAAGTTGCCAAAAAGGTCGCCGTCCATCTTTTGAGCCAGCCATGTCACCGGGAGAAGCAGAAGTCCACTACGATCAATTTGTTCAGCAGTTGAACCAGTCATTCAGTTCAAAGGTCGAGACCGGATTATTCGGGGCAGATATGCAGGTGTCTCTGACCAATGATGGCCCCGTCACTTTCTGGCTTGAAAGAGAGTCGGGGGACGATGTCTGAGTTTCTCGACTACTACTCCGTTTTGGGTCTCGACATGGATTGCTCCCATGATCAGATCAAAAAGGCGTTCCGTAAAAAGCTACTAGAAGTTCACCCGGACAAGTCTGCGTTTCCCAGGGACCCAGAGGAGATGCGCAGGCTTCTCGAGGCGCACGACGTGTTGTCTGATTCAGACAGTCGTCACCGATATGATCAGATGTGGAACATCGTCTTCCGTGAAGAACTTCTCGATAAAACCCCCCATGTTACTGATAGCGAACGTCCGGCTGCCAGGGCGAGAAGTATTCTTTTCCTGTTGCTGGAACAAAGGCAGCGGGAAGCGGTTCAGCGATTGGAAGATCTGGGCCCCGGTGCCCGTCTGTTCCTGAAAAAACACCTGACCGATGATGAGTTTGTGGATTCCTGTTTTTTGATTGGCGAATACCACGAAGGCATACGTCAAAGGTCACGAGCTCTGGAATGGTACGAAGACCTTTTGCGTACCGAGTCTCGCAGGCAAAACCATCGCCCGTGCTATCCCGAGGCGGTGGATCGTGCAAAGAAACTGTTGCTCAAAAAGACCAATAAAGTTTCAGATCCCCGTGTCTCCCTTGAGTACTTGCGCAGGGCGGAGCAACTGGGGCTGGATCGGCAATCCCGTGGTGAGGTGGCTCGAAAGAGAGCGCGCTGTTATCTGGATATGGGAATGAAGGTCGAGGCTGGCAAGCATTTGACAGAGGCGGTGCGTATTTCACCAGTGTCCAAAGCTTTGAGGGAATTGATGGCAGAGCTGGATGGTTACTGGGATGAGTGAGAATCTTCACGTGCTGATACTTGCCGGCGGTTCAGGCCGGCGATTGTGGCCGTGGAGTCGACCAGGAATCCGCAAACCGGAGTTGCCTCTGGTTTCTAGTCGAAGCCCTCTTGAAGAGACGATCGATTCTTCCCTGCTTTTCGTCCCACCAGAGCGCATTCATCTGGTTGCCGCAGAAGGGTATCTCTCTGATCCGGGGTTATGCCAGTGGATAATTGAGCCGAGGGGGAGAAACACTTTGCCCGCTATCATGCAGGGGGCGAAGTGTTTGTATGAACAAGACCCTGAGGCATTGCTTCTCGTTCTGCCTGCTGATCAGCACGTTTTCGACAGGGATCCATTCAGGGGGGGGCTTCTGGAAACGATTCATGAGCTTCAAGCCCAACCCGATACTTTCTGGATTCATGGCACCGCTGCAGAACCTTCTTCCGATTTTGGCTGTATTTCGCAGGATACTTCTACAGGTGCCGTGGACTTCGTGGAGAAGCCAACGCCAGAGAGAATTCATAAGATCAAATTGGAGATCGAAGCGACAGGTTCGACCAGAAAGTGTTTTCGTCATTGTGGGATCTTCGGCTTCGGTGCCAAATTCTTCATCGAGCAAATGAAGCAACTCGGAATTGAAACTGTTGAAGAGACTCCGGAGTTGTCGATCGACCACTACCTCTTGAGTAGCAGTGATTTCTCAAGCCAATTAAAATTTCGGGATCTTGGCCATCGTTGGAGTGATCTCGGGGACTGGAAGACGATTCGTGAAATCAGGTCCCGTTTTCATTCATCGAATTCCCGTGTGATGATTCGTTGGTCTCCATTTGAAGAGCTTCCCCGTTATCCATTGGGAACTCCTGTGGTCATGGATGGTGAGGAACCTGTGATTCACGGGGAGGATTCGAGAAGAGTGGTGGCGTTGGGAATGGGTCCGTTTGAGATCTTCTTCGGTCCTGAAGGAATTCGTTTTATTGGATCAGAGCAGCAGAAATCACTGGATCCGACCGGTATCGTTCTCAATACAACCGGAGAATCGCTGAAGATCAGTGGGCTGGTCGGAGGATTGGTTGTGTGCATGGAAGATTTGATCCTGGTTTGCTCTGAAAGGGGGTTGGCCTCCGGGTTGATCCCTGAAGCCTCGCAGATTCTCGATGGGGAAATGTCGAAAGGTTCATCATGAGTGTGTGGGTTGGTATCGATCCCGGCGAGAAACGAATCGGTATGGCCAGAGCGGATGCCATGGGGGTGCTGGCTACGCCCAGGGGAGTGTCTGCCAATCGGAATGAGCTTTTGCGGTGGCTGAAATCCGTCGAGGAGGATTACGGATTGGCGGGGGTCATCGTCGGTTGTCCCCGAAACATGGACGGCTCATTTGGTCCCATGGCACTGAGGTCTCTGGAGTTGACCCGTTGGCTTCGGCAGGGGGTAGAGGTTCCGGTAAGGCTGTGGGACGAACGGTTGACGACGCAACAGGCCCAGAGTGTCGGCAAAGAGGCTGCGATTGACGAGAAAGCGGCTGCGATCCTGCTTCAGTCCTATTTGGACGCAGGAACGCCGGATACCGACGATCCTCCCGGATTGCTGGATGCGGATTCAGGGAAAAGCACGGGTTGAGGGCCAATTTCAGCCAGAATGGCCACAATTTCTTGCCCTTCTGGTCAGTCTAGGTAGCATTCATACCTTGGGAAGGGACTGAACAGCTTCGCTGGAGCGTTTCCGCACTGTTCAGAACCACAAGAGACAAAGGTATCGTTTTTCGATGAGCATTACAGCAGAGCGCAAGGCTGAACTGATCCAGGAGTACAAGACCTCTGAAAATGACAGGGGTTCCGCCCAGATCCAGATCGCCATTCTTACCGAAAGAATCAGAAACATCACGGACCACCTCCGCACGATGAAAAAGGATTTTGCGAGCCGTCGTGGCCTCCTGATTCTGGTCGGCAAAAGGACGCGCCTTTTGAAGTATCTCCAGCAAAAAGACAGGGCTGAATATCTTCGCCTGATCGAGTCGCTGGGATTGCGTCGCTAGAGAACCGATTCTGCACATTCAAGTTGCGGATTGCGATTCTTCATCGAGAGTCACACACCGAATACTGTGTCTTGGTCCATTTTATGCGATCGAGTCCGGTCGTTCCCTCTCCATTGGCGATTTGCCGTGGAGATAGTGTGAGTCGATCCCTCATTTCCCTCTGAATCTAAAAAGTTTCGAAGACAAGAATCTAATAAGACGCAAGGTGCGTCGGCAGCATGGGCTGCCAGGAGGATACATGACTCATGTAGTTTCAAGAGAAGTTGGGGGCAAGACCCTCAGCATCGAGACCGGCCTGATTGCCAAGCAGGCAGCCGGAGCGACCATTGTTCGCTGGGGAGACTGTGCAGTTTTCTGTGCAGTGACCTGGGGAGAGCCCCGTTTTGGCGGTGATTTCTTCCCGCTGACCGTGGACTACCGCGAGAACAACTATGCGGCCGGAAAGATCCCTGGAGGATTCTTCAAGCGTGAAGGCCGTCCAACCACCAAGGAAATCCTGACCGCAAGGCTGATTGACCGTCCGGTTCGTCCGTTGTTCCCCGATGGGTTCATCAAGGATGTTTCCGTAGCCTGTGCCGTACTGTCCGCGGATCGTGAAAATGACCCGGACATTCTCGCCATGATTTCGGCTTCTGCGTCTCTGAGCATTTCAGAGTTGCCTTTTGAGGGGCCCATCGGTTCCGTTCGTATTGGACGGGTCAACGGTGAGTTTGTGGTGAATCCCGATCATGCCACTCGCGAAGAGAGTGACGTGGACCTCGTTGTTGCAGCCACCAAGGAAGCGATCGTCATGGTCGAGGCCGGTGCGCTGGAAGTCGACGAGTCGGTCATGATCGATGCGCTTGAGCTGGCTCATAAAGAGTGCCAGGTCATCATCGAAATGATCGAGGAGTTGACCGGTCTTGCTGGCAAGCCGAAGATGGAGTTCGTTGCCCCTGAGGTCGACGAGGAACTTCGAAACAAGGTTCATGGCATGGCCTACGATCGCTTTCGTGAGGCGATTCGGGTCACCGGCAAGCATGAGAAAAAGCGGGCCATGGATGTCATTAGTAATGAGATCCTCGAAGAGCTCTGTCCCGCTGACCAGGTTGAGGCCGGAACCTGTCCCGATCCCAAAGATGTGAAATCGTTCCTGGGTGGGGTCAAGAAAAAGGTCGAGCGGGATCTGATCATTCAGGAATCGAGCCGTGCTGACGGCAGAGGCTTGACCGATATCCGCCAGATCGATACCGAACTCAGTTTCCTTCCGCGTACTCATGGCTCTGCCGTGTTTACCCGTGGTGAGACTCAGGCCATCGTCACTGCAACCCTTGGTACTTCCTTTGACGAGCAGCGGATTGACGGCCTGATCGATGAGAAGCGTGAAAGATTCATGCTTCATTACAACTTCCCGGCCTATTGTGTGGGTGAGTCTTGGCCGAATCGCGGACCGAAGCGTCGGGAGATCGGACATGGTGCCCTCGCCGAGCGCTCGATTCGTTCCGTATTGCCCGATCACGATGATTTCCCTTACACCCTTCGCGTGGTCAGTGACATCACCGAGTCCAACGGATCGTCCTCCATGGCCAGTGTCTGTGGTGGAGTTCTGGCCCTGATGGACGCCGGTGTTCCCCTGAAGCGTCCGGTCGCCGGTATCGCCATGGGTCTGATCGAAGACGGTGATAACCACTACGTTCTGTCCGACATTCTCGGTAGCGAAGATGCCCATGGAGACATGGATTTCAAAGTGACCGGAACCCAAAAAGGAATTACCGCTCTGCAGATGGACGTCAAGATCTCCGGCCTGAGCCGTGAGTTGATGGGGCGTGCTCTTGAACAGGCCAAAGAAGGTCGAATCCATATTCTTCGTGAAATGCTCAAGAAGTTGGACCGCCCGCGCGAGGAGGTCTCTCCGCTCGCTCCGAAAATCATGCGAATCAAGATCGATCCGGAAAAGATTGGCATCGTGATCGGCCCTTCTGGAAAAGTCATCAAAGGCATTCAGGAGGAAACTGGCGCAACTATCGAGATCGAGGATACCGGTACGATCACGATCTGGGGCAAGGACAACGAGAGTGCAACTGCAGCCAGAGAGCACATCGAGATGTTGACCCAGGATGTCGAAGTGGGCCGCGTCTACAACGGCAAGGTCGTTTCCATCAAGGATTTCGGTTGTTTCGTCGAAGTGCTTCCTGGCCAAGAAGGTCTTGTTCACGTGTCTGAGCTTTCCGGTGATTACGTGGACGACGTCAACTCTGTGGTCAGCCGTGGCGACGAGTTGCGCGTGAAAGTTCTTGAGAGTGATCCTCAAGGTCGCTTGCGTCTGTCTCATAAAGCCGTCCTGATTGACGAGGGCAAAATTGAGCCCACTGCTGTCGCTCAGGGGGACGGAGACCGTGGTCGCGGTGGTGATCGCGGAGGAGACCGTGGACGTGGTGGAGACCGTGGACGTGGAAGAGGTGGTGACAGGGGACGCGGTGGAGACCGCGGTCGTGATCGCCGTCGCTGATCCGCTATTGATTTGATTCTTGGAAGGGGCAATCCTGAGAGGGTTGCCCCTTTTTTTGTGCGAAAGTGGATTATGAACCGTCTCCTTCTCAAATCTGCAAGACGCTATCCCAGTTCAGATGCTGGACTGGAAGATCTGCTGATCGATTCCGGGAAAGTGGTGCAGTGGATTCCCTCCGGGTCTGAAAACCCTTCCGTGGATCAAGTCGTCGATCTCGAGGGTCGCTGGGTGTTACCCGGATTCGTCGACAGTCATTTGCATCTTCTGTACACCGAGCAACATTCACGGCAAATCTCATTGGCCGAGAAATCCCTGGACCGCTGTATCACTGATCTGAAGGCCGCAACCCGTGAAGGGGGTTCATTGGTCGGTCATGGCTGGAGAGATCCTCTGCCCGCTGAAATGCTGCCGACTCCGGCCGCATTTCTGGATCGCCACTTCCCGGACAAGGCTGTCCTGCTTTGGAATGCGGACTTCCACAGAGTGCTCGTGACTCCTGTGATTCTTGCTCAACTTGGCAAGGAATCGGGGCATTCAGGAGTATTGGTGGAAGAAGAAGCAGAAGCCGCCTGGAATTGCGTCAAAGAATCTCCAGCAAAAGAAGTTCCTGCCGCATGTCAGCGATTGTTGCGATATGGCATCACCGCTGCGACAACCTTTGACCGTGGTGAATCGATACGGGCATTCCAAGCCAACCCTCCTGAAAATGAAGGTGTCTTTATTCGGCATGGATTGCCGGAGGAAGAATTTCTATCGATGGACCCTGCTGAAGCTCTTCCTTATGGAGATCGTGAAGATGGTTTCGCTGTTCGTTGGGTGAAGATCTTTGCGGATGGAACTTTGGGGTCGAGAACCGCATGGTTGAAATCGGGGTATACCGATGATCCCGAAAATCTGGGGGTCGCCCGTCGGTCAGGGGACTCCCTGCTTGCAACCGCAGAGAGTGCAGGTTCAAAAGGGTGGGGGTTGGCGATCCATGCCATCGGTGATGCCGCAGTTTGTGAGTCGATCCGTGCGATTCACAGTGCGCGCATGGCCAGAACTGGTGGGTTGGACGTTGTCGATCGGATAGAGCACCTGCAATTGTTGGATCCTGGTGATGCCCCGTCCCTGATTCAAAGTGGTGCTGTCGCCTCTTTGCAACCTTGCCATCTGTTTGAGGATCGAACGATTGTCCGGGGGCGCTGGGGGAAGAGAGCCGACTACGCAATTCCATTTCGTTATCTTCTGGATCAGGGTGTACCTGTCGTTACCGGTACCGACGCACCGATTGAAGATCTGGACCCATGGGCAGACCTTTTTGCTGCCTGTGAGAGGCTTGATCGACATGGAAACGGTGAGGTGGAGGGGCCTGACCAACGAGTTCTGTTCTCAGAAGCGTTCCATTCCAAGACTGCAGGCGCGGCTAAAGCCAATTTTCTTCCTGAGGATTACGGAACTCTGAATCCCGGTAGTCGTGCTGATTTTCAGGTATTGGAAAATGATCCTGAGACGGTGCGGCGTGGAAGCGAAGCAGGGCTGGTTGAAGTCTTCTCCCATGGACAATGGCGACTGAATGAAGGAAGAGTTTTTTAATGAGTCAAGATTTCAGGGCCGATCTGCATGTGGACACCCTTTCTTTGCTGGCCGAAAGAGACGGCGGTCTGACTCCGCGACGAACCGATTTTCAGGTCGACACTGAGCGTTGCCAATCGGGGGGCATTCACCTGCTCGGAACCGCTGTTTTTACGGTAGATGGACATGGGTCTCCATGGGAGCACTGTCTTTCATTACTGGAAGCCAGAGATCGTCTGCATCAGGATTCCAGTGAGCCATTCCAGATCGTGAGCCATCCTGACCAGATGTCGGGCTTGGCCGCTGGTGTCGTGGGGATGTTGACGACCATTGAAAATGGAATCGCCCTGGAGGGAGAAGTCCAACGATTGGAGATTCTTCATGAGCGGGGTGTCAGGGTATTAGGGCTCGTGTGGAATGCGGCCAATGAACTTGGACAAGGTTGTCATGAAGACACGGGTGAAGGATTGACCCAACTGGGAAAAGAGATGGTGAGGGAGGCCACGTCTCTGGGCTGGGCCATCGATATATCCCACTTGAATCCGCGGGGGGTTTTGGATCTTTGTGAGTTGGGTGCAACCATCGTCGCAACACATTCAAACTCACGACAGATTCATGATCACGTCAGAAATCTCGACGACGAGACACTGCGGGCTTTGGCAGCGGTCAACTCTCTGGTGGGGGTCAATGTTTTCCCCCCATTCCTCGGCGGAGATTCCAGGACGGAGGCTTTTGTCGAGCATGTGCTTCACATCGCAGGGATTCTCGGAGAAGAGCGGTTGGCTCTGGGAACCGATCTGGACGGAATCTCAAGGACGATGGATGGCTTTCGTGATCATCGAGACATGGACAGCTTGCATGGGGTATTGGAATCCAAAAAGCCGGGTTTGGGTTCTGCGGTACTCGGAAACAACTTCATGAATTTTTGGCGGAGTTGGGCAGTCTGATCGAGCGAACTGTTGTCTATGATCCCTCAGCCGACTTCTGATCTCCGGAATTCCCGACCCGATTCTTGATTTCTGTGCGGAAGCGAAGGAAATCCGAATCTTCCATGGGGACCCAACGTTTCCTCTGAATGCGGTTGGCGATGGAGTCCGGGGAGTATCTTGCGCTGGTGACGTGAATCCCATTTTGGGTAAAGACATGAACTCTGCTGTTGGGGCCACGAACGATGACTGTTGACTCACGGCGGTCGAGAAAGAGATCTTGCCGTTTGCTGGCGAGGACATCCGAAATCGCTGCAGAAGTCGGCCTTTGAGGGTCTTCGCCACGTTCGAGTGCGTGAAGCGTTTTACGGTCCTTGCGGCGGTTGTATGCCCCCAAGATCGATTGCGCCTCGCGCAGGGTCTGGAATATGCGCTGACGACATTCCTTCATCGGCATTCTTTTGCCTTCACGGGCTCTCGCTTCAATCTCCTCTTGCAGGCCCACCATCAATGCTCGGAGTGCCGAGACCCAACGTGCCAAATGTGAAGTGTCTTCCTGACCGAGAAGAGTGGCCAGATGAAATGGCTTGGGCGGCGTGGAGATGAAATTCCAGCGGTAACGGGGAATTCCCCGCGCTGTTCTTGTCTCCTGGATCAATGCGGTCAATGACAGATGGTCGATCTCGTAATTCGGCAACTGCAGGGGGAAGCCACCGACGATCAATGCGGCGAGAGGATGGGAAAACTGGGTTCCTTCCAGATATTGGGGAAGGACTTCAGCCAAAAGATCTGATTCATCCACCAGAACCGCAAACGGTTTGAGGGTGTCGCCGTGCAGGCAATCGAGGAGTTCGGGAGCTTCTGCGAGAAGGAAGTTTGTTATGTTTTTCCAAATGGGCATTCCTGTAGGAGACCAACCGGTCAGGACAGTGTGTCCGTTTTCAGGGAGTGAGTGTTCGCAGTCTGTCTGTTGGCACCAGTAACAAAGGGCGTGCCCAGAGCGGTGACCGTGAAGCTCAATTTCTCCTTCTGTCCTGAGTGCGTCGACCTGTTTCAGGAGGTCTTCGGAAAACTTTCTCGATTGGGAATGTTGATCTTCATGCAGATTTATGGGGATCTGAAGATGCAGGTCGAGAGATTCGGGTAGACCAGAGATGGCCTCGCTCCCGTCACGGGAAAGTAATGAACGCACGAGTCCCTGTATTCGGCGATGAATAGATTCCGCTGCTTTGGACCGGCGGGGGGCAGGTTTTTTTTGCCTCTGTCGACGTGGGTTCATCGCTTTCTCCTGATGATTATCGTAGAAAGTCGTATTGCATGGGCAACCTTGTCTTAGCAAGATCGAGCAACTGGATTTTACCGACTGGCCCAAGGGAGATCACATGCTGGCTATGCTGAAGGTTCCTTTTGCCGACCGAATTACTGTGGTGAAGGGAAGCCTGTTTATCAGTCTCGTCTATCTGCTGATCTGCCTTTTATTGAATCCAGGTGTATACGCAGAAGAGCTCTCCACTGAAAAACGCAGTCGATATCGGGACAAGTTTCTTCAGATTGCCAAAGAATTGAAGATTCCCGAATCTGAGATTTCGTTTTCCTTTCGGGTGCCCGGTGTGGGGCTGGTTTCTCACCGGAGCGATTTGCCGCGCATTCCCGCTTCCACGATGAAACTGGTGGTCACAGCTGCTGCCTGGGAGTTGTTGGGCCCTGATTTTGAATTGAAGACAGACCTGTTGATCGACGGCACTGTCGCGGATGGAGTACTCGACGGAAACCTGATTGTCGTCGGTCGTGGTGACCCCGCTGTGGTAGGGCGCGAAAACGAAGAGGACGTCCTGTGGGAACTGCGTCCCTGGTGTCAGCAACTCAAGAGTTTTGGTGTCACTTCAGTCAGGGGAAAGGTTCTCGCAGATGTGCGTTATTTCTCGGGCCCAGGTTTTCATCCGGACTGGCCGCGTCAGTCGTCACATCAATGGTACTACGCTTCCTCAGGAGCATTGAATCTCAATGACAATTGCCTCGATATTTTTCTGGGGCCTGTGGTGGATGGTGAGATCGATTTTTCAGTACGCCCACTGCAGCCTTTGGCCGAGCTTTCACAGCGTCTCAAGTTGGTCAAAGATTCCAAAAAACACCTGATTCGTATCGATCGTAAGTTTGACGAATGGAATGTCGTTGTTTCGGGGGCATTTTTTCAAGGATCACAGAAGCAGAAGTTTCATGTAACGGTCCCCGATCCCGCTGAAAACTTTGTTTCGGCATTTACTCGTTTGCTTTCTGCAGAGGGGATCCGTGTGAGCGGTGATTCCATCGATTTGGGAGAAACCGGTCTGATTCTGGCTTCGATCTCCCATTCCCTCAAATCCAGAAGTGGGGTTCTTCTGAAAAACAGCCAGAACCTTTATGCGGATTCAATTTTCAGGGTTCTGGGCAAAGAGCTGGGGGGCGTGGGCAGTTTCGAGGTGGCCAAATCGGTTTTGGGGAATTGGGCCTTGGAGAATTTCAGCAATACCGACCGATTGGTCTTTCAGGATGGTTCGGGATTGTCTCGCAAGAATCGCCTGACGAGCCAATTTCTCCTCAAGGTGGTGGAGCGGGCCAGGAGGCAGGATTGGGGTGGTGATTTCACCGATCACCTTGCGGTTGGAGGGGTAGACGGGACCCTTCGAAAGCGTATGACCCAAGGCGCCCTCAAGGGGCGTGTCTTTGCAAAAACCGGAACACTGACCGGCGTATCCAGCCTGGCCGGACTCCTGTTTGTGCAGGACTCCAGTGAGACCGTTTCTTTCGCCATGATCTGCAATCGCAAGAAGGGTTCTGCTTCAGTTGCTCGAAAATGGCAGGATCGAGTGCTGAAGTGGGTTGAGGCCCAAATTAGCGGGAACTGATCGAGATCAGGATCCGTATATCCAGACTGTTGGGTCTGATTATGGCACCCCCCTGTAAAATGTTCTTTACAGGGAGAGCGGATCAGGGACGATGTGGCTATCCCTAAGCCTGTGTTGAGTGTGAGGAAAAGCGTTGGAAATCCCTGATCGTGGCAAGAAGAGACCATCTTCTGGCCCCGATTCCTCCATCAGTACGTTGTATGTACAGGATCCTTCAGGAGATCGGCAGATCTCGCTGAAAGGAACACGTCTCTCCATTGGCAGGTCCAAAGAGAATGACGTAGAGATCTCCGACATCAGCGCTTCCCGTCAACATTGCCGTCTTGAGTGTGTTCAGGGACGTTGGCAGCTGGAAGATCTGCGCAGCCGCAATGGCACGATGGTCAATGGGATCCTGATACGCAGGCAACCCTTGTTGCCCGGTGACAAGATCGAGATCGGCAAGACCCGAATCTATTTCGACCGAATTCCGGAAAAAGATTCCGCTGCGGGTCCCCATGAGGACACCCTTGCCTTGAATACCGAGTTTTTCCTCGAGCCTGAACAGGACGACCCTGTCGTCGAGGAAGGTCGCATGAATGACGAGCGCGCAATCTTTATGCGCCTCCTCGAACTTTCAAGAGACTTGTGTTCTATCCTTGTGACTGAAGAGCTATATGAAGTCATTCTTCAGAATGTCATCGAGATATCGGGAGCAGAACGCGGTTTCCTGATCACCGTTGACGAAGACGATCTTGTCGTTGCCGCTTCAAGGAATATTGACAAGGATGTGATTCGCAAATCGCATATTCAGGTCAGTCAATCGATCACGCGCAGGGTTTTGGAATCAGGGGAACCGGTCCTTACCGGGGATGCCCGCAAAGACGAAAGATTCCTTTCATCCGCTTCCATCTCGAATCTGAAGTTGGAATCGGTTCTTTGCGTTCCACTGCGGATCAGAGGCAAGGTTCATGGGGCTGTCTACATCGACAACCGTTTTGAGAAGAACACTTTTCATCCTGGGACCCTTCGCTTTGTCAGTTTCCTTGCCGACCAGGCTTCCATCTTCATAGAAAATGCTCGTCTTTTTGAAGAGCTGCGGAGCAGGCAAGCGTCCCACCAGGCTGCACGCCAACAGGTGGAAGAATTGAATCGGGAACTTCAGGAATTGCTTCTCGCGAGGGAAGTGGAACCTGAACAGGCGAGGGAGTTGATGAAAAAGGGTGCCCGACCCGATTTTCGTCATTCCTACGATCGTATCGTGACCCGTTCACCGGCGATGATGGCTGTTTTCGAGTTGTTGGATCGGGTGATTCACACTGATATGCCCGTTCTTGTGCTTGGTGAAAGCGGTACCGGGAAAGAGCTGGTGGCTCAGGCGATTCATCAGGGATCGGAACGCTCTGGTTCACCTTTTGTTTCTCAAAACTGCGCCGCAATTCCGGCCAATCTCCTCGAAAGTGAATTCTTCGGTCACGTCAAAGGTGCATTCACTGGCGCCCATCGCGACAAGAAGGGCCTTTTTGAGTTGGCGGATGGCGGGACACTTTTCCTCGACGAGATCGGAGATATGAGCCCGGACCTTCAGGCGAAGTTGTTGAGGGTACTGGAGGATGGAGAAATCCGTCCGGTGGGATCGCGGGATGTAGTCAAGGTCGATGTTCGGATCGTTTCTGCAACGAACCAGAACATTGAAGAGCAGGTTCGTGTTGGGCACTTTCGTGAGGACCTCTTTTATCGCTTGAATGTTTTGACGGTGAAACTGCCGCCTCTCAGGGAGAGACGGGAGGACGTTCCGTTGCTGGTGGATTTCTTTGTCGATCGGGCCTGCTCCCGATTGGGAAGAGAAAGACCCGTGATCGATCCGAGGACCTTGTACGCCCTTTATCACAGTCCATGGCCTGGCAATGTCCGTCAATTGGAGAACGAAGTGGACCGTCTGGTTGCCCTTTCTTCGGATGTCATTTTGCCCGAGATCATTTCTACTTCAGTCTTGTCGCAGAAGCCGGGAGAGCAACGGGAACCTTTGAGGGGCACATTGCGGGAATTGGTGGCGGAAGCAACTGAGAGCCTCGAGCGCCAGGTGATCTCTGCGACACTTGAACAGAATGAGTGGAACAAGAGTCAGACCGCCAGATTGTTGGGCGTGTCGCGCCCGACCCTGGACCAGAAAATTGAAAAATACCGAATCTTGCGGGAAGAATCGAAGGGTGAGGATTCATGAGCTCCCAGGAATCTCTGGAGTTGAGATACCAGGCTGACGGGGAAGACCAGCGAGTCTTGTTGGCAGACAAGCTGCTGATTGGACGAAATCCGGGTTGTGCCATTGTGCTGGCGGAGAACAGTGTCTCCAGCAAGCATGCTGCGGTGGTTGCCAAGGGAGATCGCTGGTTTATTGCCGATCTGGATTCGAGTAATGGAATCATCGTCGATGGCAACAAGGTCAAACAGTTGCAGCTGAAGGCCGGTGTTCAGTTTCGAATAGGTTCGACGGCATTTCAGGTGTCAGCTGTCCAGAGTGGGTCAGGGAGCAGTCGTTCTTCCTCCACTTCTACCAGGCGGACTGGGGCCAAGCCTTCTGCGGGTGGTGACATCGTCATTCAGCGCAGCAAGGTTGAGAATGTCGATTCCGGAGGTTCCATCGCGTTGCAGACTTTGGTCTTCATCGGCATTCTCGGAGCCCTCTTTTATTCCAGTTTTGATCTGTTGAGTAATCTTGCGGAAGACCCCAATGCCATGGAGGTTGCCGGTGATCTCTTATCTGGAGCAGGTGCATTTGAGACTGAAGCAAGTGTCGCTTCCCTGATTCCAATACCCGCTTCTGTAGAAATGGTACTGGAATCCGGGGACAGTGCCTCACAGGGGGAATCGTGGCTGGAAGCAACCGGTGAACCCACCGCTGATGGATCGATGCGTTTGTCCTGGAATGAACCGTTCAATGTTGGAGCAGGCCAGGGCATTCTTGTGACCGCGTCGATGAAAAGCGTAGGTTACGATCGATTTGGTCTTTCCGTCCGTTGGACTGAAACCTCCGACCCCAGCAGTCCTGTCATTTCAGAGGACTTTGCCGTCGTCAGACCCCGATCCGGCTGGAGCAGGATCGCACTCGAATCACCGGCCGCCATCGACGATGGCTTCGCTGTTGCCACCATATCGGTCATCGGCCTTTCAGACCGGAATGGCAGGGGGGCGGTGTCGGTCGATCAATGGATTGCAAAGATCGTCGATATGGACAAGCCCCAACCGGTCCTCCTCGCCAGTCAATCGGATCAACAAAAGGTTCGCTTGTCATTGGACGATCGGGGTGTCGGGCAGGTGATCAAAGGCCGCCTTGAAATGATTTCCGATTTGAGGATGGCCCTTGGAGCTGCAAATGGGCAATGGAGGTGGGGTCAGATCCTGCCGTTGCGCAAGGAGCCTTATGTCGTCGGGGAAGATGACTCATTCCGTATAGGCTTTGAGTTGGCGGAGGCGGGCGAATCTGCAGTGATCCAGCAATTTGTGAGAGCCCAGAGCCAGCGGATCGATCTGTCATGGACCCTTCAAAGGGCGGTTCCTGCGACTTATACCTTCAAAATCAAAAGCAAAAGGTTGGGTTTGGGAGTGGCAGGATTTTCCAATGGAATCGCCGTCACTACCGGGCTTCAGGGTGGTCAGATCGATTTCATGGGTGACGAATTCGCTCTGGGCGAAGGAAGCCAGCAGGTTGTGCTGTCGATGAGTAAACCTGCCCGCTGGACAGGGTTCACAGATACGTCTGGTGGTCTGGTGATGACGGTGGATCACGGATTGATTGAGGCTGGCGGAATGGTCGATCTGGCCATCTCTGCAAGCAGTGCCCGTGAACAGGAAAATCTGGATCGGGTCATCCTGCAATTGGGCCAAATGATCGATCAGAGACGCTTTGGTGAGGCAAGCATTGCTCTGGCCAATGCACGAGAGCAGCTGGGCTGGCGTGAAGATCTCGAATCACGCCTTGGGGTCTTCTCCGAGCGTATCTCGCAGGAGGTGGACGCCATTCAGGCACAGCTGGCCGCTGTCCAGGAAGACATCCGTCGTTTTCCCGGTTCTCCAGCAGAGGGGTTCCTTGTGGAGATTTGTGAAGATGCCCAAGAGCGCTTCAAGGGATTGGCCATCGAATCTCAGGCCTCCAGAATTCTTCAGGAGATTCGAGGGCAAAGTGATCGGGAAGAAGAGAAATCGCAACTGAACAGGGTTCAAACCATATTGTCACTGGCCAATGAAGCGGCTGAAGCAAGCCGTGGTGAATTGGCAAGGTTTTACTACCAACACGTGATCAAAACCTCTCCGGGAACCCCAGCCGCTGCTGAGGCAGAGCAGGGGCTCAAACTTGTAGAGGCGAAGGGGATCTGATGGCTTACAAGGGTCGATCCACAGTATTGCAAAAGACCAGCTCGGGCTGGAGGGCTGTGGAAGTCTCCGCAGCGGGAAGTGGAATTGTTGCGGATAAAACTTTTGCTGACGATTCCGGCGCATCACTTTCAGGTTTTTGTCAACAACTCCAGGGACAGGGTATGGCCCGAGACAACCTTGTACTCGCCCTGGATTCTGACTCTTCTTCACTTCGTTACCACGGAGTTCCTCCTGTCCCCAGTTGGCGACTTGAGTTGATTCTCAAGTATGAAATTGAAGAAGTCGCTGAGCGTACAGGGGACCAGCTCTCAGGTGGCCATATCGAATTACAGGTCCCAGAAAGTGAATCAGAAGACACTCTTCTGTTGCTGGGCATGGGCAAAGACCATTTGGTGCAACCGCTGATCGACGAGATTGCCAGTTCAGGTGGCAGGGTTCGCCATGCGGTCCCCGCTTCCATGGGGCCTTACCACGTCCATCTGACAACTTCAAAGATCAACGACGACGAAACTGTCATGCTCGGTGATATCAGCGATTCAGAGACCCAGGTTCTGCTGGTATCCGGTGATCGGCTCCTTTTCGCCCGAAGCGTAAGATTTGGTCGTGATCAATTTGTCGAATCCATCCGTGATCGTTGTTCCGTCAATGAGTCAGAGGCTGAAGATATGGCCCAGGCATTCATTGACGGAGATCTGGTCACTTCTGCGGATGTTGTCCAGCAATGTTTCAGGGGCTGGCTTTCCCAACTTTCCCAGTCTCTGGGCTCTTCGATCAATTTTTGCAAGGCACAATTGAAGATGGACTCCGTCGTTGCCCAACGGTTGCGACTCTCCGGATCGGGTGCGGATTTGGCCAATTTTGGCGGAGAACTCGCTGCGTCTCTGGAGATCAAGACCGAGTTGGTCACGCTCGAGGGGTTGCCGGACAGCAGTTGGAATTGCATGGCCGGAATTGGTGCCGCTGTTCTGGACTCAGAAGACCGTGTCGTTGATCTGTTGCCTGCTGTGGAGCGGGAGCGGAAAACGTTTCGTGAAAAAACAGTTTTCCTTTATGGCGCCATCGCCTGTTTTGTCCTCACTTTGGGTATTCAGTTTCTGGATGCGACCATCGCCGGAGGACGTTCCGAAGAAGCGAAAGCTGTTCTCAAGGAATGGGACTCAAAAATTGGCCTCTGGACTCGCCAGGAGGAGGACGCGCGCAAGGAAAATGACGTCTTGCGAAAACGTGAGTCTCGGATTCTTGACGAGGTGGAGACCAGCAGGTTTTACGCATCCGTTTTGGACGGCCTCAGGGTGAGTTTGCCACAGGAAGTCTCCGTCGATCTGATTCTCATGCGTCGTCAATCTGGTACCGGTGAATTGGGAATTGAAATCGAGTTACAGGGGCGATCCGACAACTCCGGTCGACGGGGAGTGGACGCCATCGACGAACTGCGAGGAGTGTTGGAGGGGATCGTCGGCGTCAAACGCGTCAAGGCTGATCTCCAGGATCTGAAGAGCGGTTCCTACCCCTTCCAGATGACCGTATCGCCGGATGATTCGATGCCCGAATCCGGTTCACGCAAGCGGAATCGCAACAGTCGTCCCCGATCCCCTTTTGGGAGGAACTGACATGCAAGAGATTTGGTACAAGAACAAACCGACCTTGATCAAGGCTCTGGTGACGCTGGTGTTGTTTATGGCTCTTTCCAATATTGCCAAGGGAATCCGCGGAGATCATGAAAACGCCTTGCAGATCCACGAGGAAAAATCCGTGGTATTGGCTCAGAAACTTCAAGGGTTGAATGGCGTTGTCGATGTGGAAAGAAAAAGCCGGTCAGCTTTGGAGGATCGTGCCAAGGACCTCTTCTCCAAGGTGTCTATCTCGGCGCGGCCCGTTCATTCGATTCCGGATAACCCGGATTCTATCGTGACTGAATTCAAAAGATCCAAGGATTCGGTGTGGAATGATTTTCGGGAGCGAGCCAATCGACTGGGGATCATGTCACCCTCTTCTGTCCCGAATTTTCAGGAGAAGTCCGATTTGACCGTTGACCAGTGGGCCGATCGCTATCGTCTGCTCGAGGTCATGGATCGATTCCTTTCAGTCGTATTACAAGTTCAGCTGCAAAGTGTTGAAGAGATTACTCCCGGAGAGCGTACTCAGGAGGAGTTTGCTGATTCTGAGCAGGCTTTGATTCGCTATCCGGTGACCTTCAAGTTGAGGTGTTCGCCCACTCAACTTTCTGAACTTTTCGTCCGTTTTCAATCGGACAATGTCTTTCTCTCTTTGGAGCCGGAAAGAATGAGTTCCGCGGATGCCAATGGCAATCAGGTCGAAGTCACCATGACAGTGGTGGGGGTGGATGTCGCTGAGCCCAGAGAAGATTCCCAAGAGATTCGCCGTGGGATTCGATCGAACAGGAGGGGGTGATCATGCGTTGGAATATTGAAAAAATATTTTTTGTCATCGGTGCAGCCTTTCTGCTCCTGAGTCTGCTGGGGATGACCCAAACCTTGATTCTTTCAAACCCCCTGTCAGGAGTGGAACTGATGGACCCTGAATCCAGTTCAGGTGGAGCAGTGGGTGGTGTCGTGCGAGTGGAGTGGTACGAATCCGATCCGGGTCTTGCCAACAGGAATCCGTTTCAGGCGATCAGTGAGTGGAAGAGTGTTCCAGTTGGGACTCTGGTAACTCCACCGTTGGGTTCTCTGAATCGAAGGGTTCCCTTGCCACCACTCTTTTCTGGGGATGCTTCCGCGTGGCTTACCTTTGAGGATGAAGTCCCCGAGGACATTGGATCGGAGGAAGAATAATGACGGCGATTCGTCGACCTCTCTTCATGATCTACCTGCTGGTTCTCTTCGGGCTTTTGTCGCAAGGGGTTCAGGCTTATCAGGTGTCCAATGACGATCTGGAGGTTCGTCCTCAAGACGTTCTGGAATTGACCAATGGAAATCGTTTTGTTGGGAAAATTCTTGTCGAACGTGATGACTTCATCAAATTTGAGACTTCTGGCGGAAGTACGACTGTTCAAAGGGCAGATATCTCGAGGATCCTTTACAGTAATCCTCCGGAAGCCGTTTATGAAAAACGGCTGAAGTCCATCGATCGAAGCCTCTACGAAGATCAGGTTGCGTTGGCGAACTGGTGTCTTGAACCGGAAATCAACCTTCGTGATCGGGCAATCGGGCACTTTGAATCTGCGGTCCAGATCGATCCCTCATTGCCAGCTGCATACGAAAAGTTGCTCCCTCTATATATCGGGCGTGAATTTCTGACTACTGACGCCGATCAGCAGGAGCGCAATCTTTTAAAAGAAAGCGAGATCCTGTTACTGGGCGTGCGATCAGGTGTCGATCTGGGAAGCCTTGATCTTCGGGATGGGGCTATTCGTACACTGATTCGTATCGGTGACATTCAAGCCGCTGTCATCTTGCTGGAAGAACAGGCTGAAGGAGATCGTGAAGATCCCAAGACACTTCAGGCGATGCGCCGTCTTGTGGTTCTCTACGACGCATTGGGTAGAACAGAAGAATCCCGCAAGACCGCAGAAATGCTCCGTGAAGGTGGAGGGGGCAGCGATACAGAAGTTTTGCTAAGGGAAATCCGTTGGGCTGCAGAAGATCATGCTGCCAGAGTTCCTGAGAGCGATACCAAAGTCGAAGAGTTGATGGAAGATCTGTTGGCATTCGGGGAAGCGGACGGAAAAGCGTATCTCTATCGTGGTTCGGTTCGTTTGTTGAATGGCGATTTGGATGGCGCAGAGAGTGATTTCCGAAAAGCATTTTCTGCGGGAGAAGTCGATGCTGTCGCTGCGACCACCTATGCCCTTTCATTTGCCCGTCGGGGAGATTTCCAAAAAGCATTGGATCTCCTTTCTTCCGCAGCGGATTCAGAAGCAGTTTCGGTGGACTGGCGCCTGGTGGAGGCATACGTCATTGAAAGCCAGGGGGATTTTTCTTCCGCCTTGCGTCTTTATGAAGAAGCCAGAGGTCGGGTCGAATCCACCTGGCAGTCGAGTGTGATGGCCATTTCGGCACGCAGGAGAATCGAGCCTGAATGGGATGCCATCCCCTCGATTCAAAATTTGATGCAGTCCGACATCCTCAGTCCGGCAGCGTTTTCAGAGTGCTGTTTAATGCTGGGTGATATTTACCTGCAACGGGGCGAGAACTCAGCGGCGCGTCGTTGGCTTGAATACGCCTTTGCTAGTGGTCTGGATACCCCAGAACTGCGTATTCGACTGGCAATGGCGCAGTCCGGACCCGGTGGAGATGCCGACAGGGCCCGGGGGTTGTTGGCAAATGTCACGGAAGAAGACCCGGAGAATCCCGATTCCTGGAATGCCTATGCCAGCCTTCTCTATTCCATGAAGGATTTCCAGGGGAGCAAGGAGGCACTGCAGAAGTGCATTCAACTCTTCTCCAAGGATGAGCGGGAGTTGTCAGCGTTGGAAATGCCCACAGCTCTTTCGTGGGCGATGAGATCTTTGCGACAGGTGGATCGTTTGTTGGGCCAGGAGTACTGGGTCGATGATTTCAGAAGAGATTCGGACACTGCCCTGCGTAACAACTGGGATGAAGAGGAGTCCTTCGGCGTCAATGTGAGCCTGGTGGATGGAATGGCTGTGTTTGAGGGAATCCAGAAGTTCCAGCCGGATCGGCTGACGACGATGAAGAGAGATCTTCTGACTCCTCGGCTGGCCGCTGTCGCCACTTCTTTGCGTCTTCTCGAAGCGGGGGACGGTGTTCGTGTCGGGTTGCGCATTGAGGATCAATCGGGGGGTGGAATCGGATTTTTCCGTGAGCCGGATGGTGTCCTGGGATTCGTCCTTCTGGGTGACAGTGATCCAGTCATGATTCGAACTGACTCTGAGGAGATGGCCGAAGAGCATGATCTGATTCCGACCACCTGGGAGGTGGCTCCTAAAGGCCACACCCTCGAAATCAACTTTGTTTCGAAAGATTCTTCGTCCAAGGGAAATGCTGAAATCTGGTTCGATGGGATTCGCATTGCGAAAGATGTTCCCTACCGAATTTCCCGTAAACGTGGTTTGAGAGCGGGTGTATCCGGACAGGCTCCGCTGGAGAGCCGCTACGTTCTTCAGGTCGAAAATTTCGAGGTGTTTCGAGACAAGCCTCGCCAAAATCAGGAAAGAGAATTTTGATGGGTTCCCAACAAAAAGGGTTCACGCTGATCGAGTTGCTCGTGGTGATCGCCATCATTGGTGTTCTAGCAGGCATGGGCAGTCAAATGATGGGCTATTCCATTAAAAAGGGGAACATCTCAGCGGCAGAGTCGGAAATTCAGAGATTGATTTTAGGTGTGGAATCTTTCCAGTTGGATCATGGCGATTACCCACCGACTTCCATGGAAGAGGCTTACGAAGTTTCAGGTAATGGACTGGATACGGGAAATGAAAGTATGGTGGCGCATTTGGCCAGCAGGGCCAAAGGCCGGACCTACTTCGATTTCACCGAAGAATATCTTGAGAACCTCGACAATGATTCCCTAGACAAGAGTCTGGTTGACGAGATCAGTTGGGTGTTTGGTGACAATCAATTGAGAGAGTACGTGGACCCTTGGGGAAACCCCTATGTCTACATTCACAATAACGATTACGGCCGGGAGTTTTCGGTCACCGGAGACGGCAAGCCTGTGATGGTTTCTGCGGGGCAATCTGCCAAAACCGCCACCTATTATGAGCCGATCCGATTCCAGATCTGGTCCGCAGGTCCTGATGGCATTCATGAAAATGCAGAAGGAGACGACGTTTCTCAATGGTGAGATCCCAAGAGACCCCCTCTGATTCTGGATTCACACTGATTGAACTCCTTGTGGTTCTTTCCATCCTGACGATGGTTCTGGGAATGTCGGTTTCTGTCTTTCGCTCATTTGGTGAGGGGCAATCTCTGGAGATCGCTGCCAGCCAGGTTTCGACGGCCGTCAGGGCCGCCAGGAACTGGTCCGTATCCACCGGAATGCCCAGTCGAGTCATGGTGGACCCAGATAACAGAACCGTGACTGCGTACGGTTTCAGTACCGTGGCGGCATGGGATTTTGAAGGTCTCTCTGGAGAGCCCGCGAATACACCCTTGCCGCAAGGTTTGGCGGTCTCAGGAGCTTTTCGACAAAAAGCTGAGGTGACAGGGCATGTGGAAGCGGCTTCCGGTAGCGTGGGGAGTGGCATCCTCTGTGTGAATGACGGAGCAGCTTTGCAGGCGGAGTGGCAACCTCGCTATGACGTTCACCGCGGCTTCTCCGTCGATGCCTGGGTTCAGTTCTGGCAGCCCCCTTGGAATATCGAGGATGGCATCGAACCCTCAGGGGGCTTTAGTGACCCCCGCCGTGAAATGCGTATGGCGATCATGAGTTTGCCGGGGGCTTTTGAAGTCGGATTACTGGGAGACGGAAGCGTTTATCTCGAAATCGGTGATCCCAAGGGGGATATCGATGCGCCGTTTTATCGTGCCCAAACTGAATCGCGTCGAATCATCGCCGACCGCTGGTGCCATGTCAGAGCCGCGTTTGATGGTGTGGATATCACCATCGAAGTCGATGGAGTGGCAGTGGATTGGTACCCGGAGGGTTTTGAATGGATCGTTCCCGAGGATTGGCCGCCGTTGCCGGACGTGATTGCCCGGGTGGACAGCGACCTCTACATCAGTCATCCCGCCCGATTTTTCATGGGTGGTTTGGACCAGATTGTACTGCGGTCTGCCACTGACCCGGAAGTGGTGGAGTTACCCGACAATGTTGAACTGCTGGGTGCTCCGCAAATGATTTACCTTTCAGGAAATGGTTCCCTCGATTCTCTGGAGCACGACCTGCCAGTGGTCATCCATATTGCCGAGGTGGGAGATCTTGCCCAACTGGAACAGGTCGATGGGACCTCTGTGGCTGGGGAATCCTTCCGCGATCAAATGAAGCGTAAGAAAAAGGAGCGACAGGATCAGCAGGATCGTGTCGAGGACGCCTTCGGCAGTCCGATCGGTGACTTGATGAGTCATCTCGAGGATTGGCAGGCGGAGTCGGAGAATGGTGACGAAGTAGAGGATGTCTATCTTCTGCCGCTTTCACCCGGTATCCATTTTGGAATCGGTGATGTTGACGAGCATACCGTTCTGAGATTGCACAACATCGTCGTTGATTTGACGGGGGCGATCCGTGGTTGAGCAGTTGCGTTTGAACAAACAGCAATCGGGAATGGCACTGTTGATGGTGGTGCTGGTACTCGCTGCCCTCGCAGCGATTGGCACTCCATTTCTTGCTTCCATGCGATTGCAGGAGTCTGGTGCAGCCAAAACCCTCGCAGATCACAAAGCACGTCTCGCTGCACGAAGTGCCAGGGACCATGCTGTCAGCCATCTTTTTGACACCTACCACAGCCGTGAGCGGGATTTCTGGACACCCGGTGAAAATGCGGGGGATCTGGTCGACGATCTGGAAGATCTTCAGGTCGTATTTCCTGAATCGATGGCCACAGAGCCGCTCGATCAATCGGAGTCATCTTTGTTGACGATGCGTGGTGAGGGTGACCGTATTCTCGATGCCCGTGTTACCGACGAGCAGGGCAAGGTCAATATCAACACCGCGATGCCCAATCTAGTGGGCAACCTGTTGGCGGGTAGCCATCTTTCGGAAAACATCACGTTTGACGAAGAGTTGGAAACCCTCCCCCTTGACGATACCAGTATGTTTCCAGCTGATGATGATCCCGACACCATCGATGGTGTGGTGGTCATTCTCAATCCCATTTTCTTTACCACCGAGGCCGTCTCCTACACGGGTAAAACTGAAGAAGGCCTTACCGGTGTTTTTCGGGGGCAGTACCTCTCCGGAACCTGGGAGCATCAAAAAGGTTGGCCCGTCTTTGACCTGAGGGGCTACAAAACCTTTCTCCATCGGTTGGCCAATTTGTCCGATGGGGAAATCGCCAGTTTCAGAACCCCCTTGGGGATTCGTCAAATTGCAGACTGGTCTGTGGTTCCCTACTTCCTGCAGACTCTGGCGGTGGTGGGGCTGAGCATCGACAACATGGCAGACTGGGGTTTGACCCCGGAGATGCTGGTTCGAGCAGGTTTGGATCCGTCGATTCTTTCACGGGAACCGGAAGACGTCGATGAGGGTGAATATCGGGATGCACGAAAGATGTTTCTTGATAACGGAATTCCCAGAGACGTGGTCGACCTTGTGGAATCGGTCCGAGGAAAAGCGGGTGTGATTGAAGCCTCCAAGGTTGTAGAGGACTTCGGTGGACTGGACCGGGCCCGCGGTAATGCCTTCAAAGGTGTTTATCAAACCTTCATCGCTCCGCAGCTGAAAAGGATTCGTACCCAGAGTCAAAAGTACTTTCCTGGTGCAGTGACCGCCTATCAGGAGATTTTCGATATTCCTGACATGGAAACGATTTCAGCGCGGGAGTTTGAGAATATTCGTGAGTACATCACCACCAACTCGACGATGCCCAGATCATGGTCTCAGGAACAGATGGTGGAAGGGGAAATCTCGAACAGTGCTCTGCTGGGAGTCCCGCAGATGCGCCTTCCCCGTTATGACTTTTTCAATCCGGGTACTGTTGTTCGCATACGCAGCGCCAATGATCCCAACAAGGTCGAATACGGACTCGCCGCCGGTGCGTTTCCGACACCCAGAGGTGGCTTCCGTGGTGGTGGAAGAGGAAGCATTTTTCAGGGTGGGGTCATTCTCAAGGAACCCCTGAAATATGAGTGGGCTGAGCGGGAAGCACTGGTCAGCGCATCGATGCGCCATCCCATCAATATCAATACGGCACCCGCCAGGGTTATTCAGGCGGTGTTGACCGGGGTCAGCACCCAACGGTTTGGTCGCGAGTTCAATTCCGTTTCAGTGGAAGAGGCTCGTAAACTGACCTCTCGCCTTCTGGAAGAGATGCCGATCGAGGGTTTTGAAGAGTTTCGCACCATCGTTGAAAACGCACAACTTTCCGGCGACCTCGATGGAACCGACAGTAATGCGATTTTGATTAATGCCCTGAATCCCAATCACCCGCGACTTTCAGTTTCAACCACCGGATTTTGTTACCGAACCCACGACGTTTACACCATCGAATCCACCGGTATTTCACGGAGTGGAGCAGGTTTTCCTGAGTCCACAGTTCGTCTTCGTGAAATCGTTGAGGTCGCTCCTCCTGAGTCCCTGTTCCTGCGTCTGGAAACCCAGTTCGACTGGACGGCACTCTATTCAACACGGAATACCGGCGGCGGTCGATTTTCCCGATTCAACAGCACTTTCCTTCCGGGGATGGCTTCCAACCTGATGGTGACAGGTCCCGTCTCCATGAATGGGCGTCAATTTACGGCTCCATCCATGGACGAGGGCACCCTGCGTGGCGAAACGCTCACCGTTCTTGGACTTCGTCTCAACTATGGTTTCGGTCAGTTGGGTCTCTTCGAGGTGGAGAGTTTTGCGGATACGGTTGAGGGACGGGAACTGGAAGACGGTCCTTGGTCTCGGGGAACGTTTATCGAGACGACTCTTCCTCAGGGGAATATTCCACCCGGTTCCGGTGGGCAGGTGGAGTTGCAGCAGGCGGTGACGGATGCTCTTTCCACCGTTCCTGCGATGGTCGAGTTCTGGTATCGACCGCGCTGGGGATCGCGGGGGCAGAATCACACCATCTTTGACATGCCCGGTGCACAACAGGATCCTTGGCGTGATCGTGTTCGCCTCTTCTTCGACAGTGATACCCAGGAATTGGTACTACAGGTCTTTGACGAGACCGGATCTGCGCTGGCCTGGGATACTGATTTCGCTCCCTGTGCAGAGATCCGTCATCCCATCACCGCAAACTCGTTTGCAGATGATACCTGGTATCACCTGACTGCAGGATGGAGATCTACCCGTCCCGGTGGACTGGTGCTGATGATTGATCGCAAGCCAGTGGGACGACACTCCTGGTTGACACGCCTTGCTGCTCCCCTCAATGGGACTGCGTTACGCCCAGCACTTGAAGATCCTGAAATTATTCAGCGTTTTCCGCCTTCCGGGACGCTGCAGATCGGTTCAGAAGCGATCGATTACATCAAGTCAGACGGAAATCTGTTGTTTACGTCCTATGCCGCTCAGAATTCGGGAATTCCTCTTCCGGTTCGGGGTTTGCGGGGAACGATTCGTCAAAATCACCCGACGGGAACTCCGGTTCGACTATTGGGGTACTCCCTTTCCCTGGCCAACTCGGATCCCAATCTGGGTCTGGAAGACTCCTCCAATCGAACCATTATTGGTCCGGGTGGAGCAACGCTGGCGTTTGATCTGCAGCCCACCCAGCGAATCGAAAGCATTACCCCTGCGGGTCAAGTGACTCTGGGTCCGTCCAGCTATGCCTTTGCTGATACTACGGCACTGTTCGCGGTGCCGGGTTTGACCAGCACCATGGAATTGGAACCCTTTACGTCTTCCTCCAATAGCCTGCTGGTTCAAACGCAGACGACGCACCCCTTTGAGTTGGGATTCCCTCCCCAGGGCTACATTCATATTCGTAAAATTGAGCGAAACTCCGAAGGAGTGATGGTTCACACCCAAAGTGAGTTTGCGAAATACTCCTCGATCACCCCCGGACCTGTGCAGGGGCTCTATCGCTTTACTGCCATGGGCAGAGGGCTGTTGGATACGGTGGCCATCGATGGCACCACTGCGACACCCGGTGATGTTCGCTTGTCTGTTCGCGGAGTCTCCATCGAAGCGGAGGGGGGTGGCCTCAACGAGATCTATGCGCCTTCCGGTGCGATCCAGATCACCCGTCCGCCTGGAAGCGCAGTCTTGCCGGGGACCACGGTGATCAATGGCAGGGCAGGTCATCTCGGGAATGCCGAATGGATCCTTTACGACCGCATTGCAGAAGGTCGGTACTTCATCGTCGACCCGGATGCCCACGAAGTATTCAGGGGCTTCTCGGGGAATCGGTACGTCAATATCGCGGATGCATTCCGCCGCAACCGTCTGCGCCCCGATCTCGATTCGATCCAGTTCGTTCCTGCAGGAGCTGAGATTGTGCAGGTAGTTCGTGCGGTCGGTGCGGAAGCCTCCGATTTTGACGAAGTGGTCTTGGGAGATGGTGCCGGAGATCCGCAGAATCGACAGGTCGAGGCTTTGAAGATGCGCATCGACAAGGTTCGTGAGACGGACTCGGGAATTTACATGACATTCCAGCGTCCGCCGGAAGGAATCTACCGACCCGATCAGGATCCCAGAATTGGTCGCTTCCCAACGGGAAGATTGCCCTCCACGTCCCAGGGAACAATTCAGTTTGGTCAGGGCGTACAAATGACGGGTGGGGCTTCTGGTAATGGAGTCTCTGCTGCCACGCTGGATGAGGTTCGCTTCTCCCGTCTGGATTCGACGGATGTTGATACCTACGTCTTTCCGATGGGGTCGACAGGTCTCGTCTCCGGATCATTTGGATTGACCTCTTCGCCCAACATGCCATCCGGAGTGAGGGCAGAGATTATTCGCAATTTCTATCGAGATGGGGATTCGGAACGCAGCGGTGGTGCTCTGGACAAATTGCTTCTCGTCGGTAAACCGAGATTGGTCACCTCTTTGAGCCCAGAGGGGGGAATCAGTCGCAGTTTCAGTCCATCTGATCCCCGGGCTTTCGGTCTGGGTCTCAGGGAAGGGATTCTGTCGGTAGACGGAGAATCGATGCACTACTCCTTTGAACCTGGTGAAGTCGAGCCCACCGTTGAGATTTTGCTGGAGGAGAACCTCGCCAGAGATCCTTACCTGGATGAAGAAGCGATCGATGCGGGTCAGACACTTTTCACTGATCCTCTTCGAGACCTTCGTAGTGAAGTGGTACCGGTGGTGCAGGTCAACACGACCACCGGCCTTCCCCGAAACGGTGGATTCCTGGAAATCCTTTCAGGAACATCCCGCGAAATCATCTACTTCGGAAGTGCAAACGGTAATCAGCTCCGGGATGTGCTGCGTGGGCAGTTGGGGACCCCGGTCAACGGATATGTCTATCAGTGGTCCTACATGAACAACAATGAACCGGTAACGGTGACCAATACGATTCGCATGCGCCTCTTGCCCACTCGGGAAGTGGACATACTGACCCGCGGAATGCTGCATACGGAACGGGAAGCGAACAGCCTTGCTGTGAATTCCCTGGTTCCGATTCCTGCCATTGCCGTGGGGAGATTGGCAGGAAACAACACCGAAGTCGAAATTCCCATGATCGGCAATCTGCAAAATTTCCCCCCAGGCGAAGGGTATTTCATCGTTGACGATGGAAATCCGGCCACAGCGGATGAGGTTGTTGCCCATGCGGGCAAGGTGGAAAACGGCTTCCGTCTCTTCAGGGATGATCGCAGCGGCCGAGGAATCTTCCGGGGACGTTTTGGAACCCCTATCGGCAACTTTGTTCGCGATGTCCCTGTCGTTGAATTCATGGCTCGCCATCACGATCATTATCAACCTCGTGTTGAATCGAAGGATCTTCAATATTTTGAAAGAGCCTGGACGATGCCGGGGACGGTTTGGGATCGTTTGACCTGGGGTGTGGAGGAAAGCCGAAATCGCAGGACCGGTGGGACAGTGAGGGTGTTGGCGCGCTTTGAAGGGGAGCCTTCATGGGATTCGGAGCCAACCAATGAACCCGGTGGGATCTACCAATTCGATGATCCTGATGCTGATAACATCATCGATCTTTTGGCAGACCAAATGGAGTTGAGGATCTACTTCCGCCACCGCGACGGAGCATATGGACCTTTGCCGGGTGGTGGGTGGAATGACGAATGGAAACACCTTCCTGTGCTCAAACAATTGTCCGTGGAGCATCGCAAGGAGTGGCGAGTCCTGCATCATGAGGAGATTCCCTTCTAATGAATTCCCGCGAGTCCGGACTGACCCTGATTGAGATCCTGGTGGCCCTGGGAGTATTCATGCTCCTGGGCTCGAGTCTCGTGATGTTCCTCCGTGACGGCATGTCCACATGGCAGATTGGTGAGTCTCGCAGGGAGGCGTACGAGCGTGCCGGGGCGATCATGGATCTGATAGGGGATGATTTGCGATCTGCCTTCACTCAATCTGACCCCGGACCGGGTGACGGGCTGGTCGATGTCCTGCTTCTCTGCGACCGCGACGCTTTCAATCGACCCCGATTGCGATTGGTTCGAACCCTTTCCGATGAAACCCGCAACCCGGTGACTCGAATTGCAGGGGCCTATACAGGCGGCCTTGCAGAAGTGGATTACCGCAATGACTCCAGAGAGGCCCAGCTGGGGATCCTCCGTGCACCCGGAGGTTTGGCAGAGGTTGCTTACCAAATGGGGCCTGAGAATGGCTCAGAGGTGCTCTGGAGGGGCTTCAAGACCCCTATAGGCGGTGAGTCTTCCCTGTTTGAGGATATCAATCTCGCTCCCGATGTCGATGGTGCACCGATGCGCTGTCGACCGATTGCAGATGGAGTCCTCTACCTCGGTTTCTCCTTCTGGGGAGGGGACCGTCGGCGCTGGGTGGATGGGGTCAGTCAGCCTCCGTTGGATCGCTGGGATTCGACGCGAGCGATCTTGGCGTTCGACGATTCGGAAGATTTCGAATGGTCTGCTGCCAGTCGGGATGTTCATGAAGACGATGTCTTTCCCGATACCGTTGAGATCCAGTTGGTTCTGAATCCTGCAAGATCGCGAGCTTTGGCTCGGATCGTGACAGACATTGGGGAGTCGGACGAAGATCTTCCTCTCAATAGTGTGGCCGAGTATTCCCGGGATGGAGAGTTGTTTGTACGCCTCGATTCTGAATGGATCCAGGTCGGAAGCATCTCCGGTAATCGCTTGATCAACTGTATTCGTGGAGTTCGGGGAACAAAAGCCCAGGAGCATTTGAAGGGGACCCGGGTGGTCAGTGGCACCGAGTTCCGCAGAACGGTCCGAATTCCCGGATATCGGGATGCGCGAGGCCCACGATGAATCTGCAGCAAGACACCCAATTGCCCAGGCGTGAAGGTGGTTTTTCTCTTCTGGAAGTGATCGTGGCCCTGGGAATTCTCTCTGTGGGAATTGCTGCTGCAGTTTCCCTTTTTACCGCGGGGACCGCAGCGCACAGTCGTGCAGTGGATCGCTTGAAGAGTATCGAGATTTCCGAATCTATCTTTGCAGCAGTCGAAGGGGCGCTTCGGGATGGCGCCGATCTTGACGACATTCGCAATGGTGATGTCATCACGGACATTCTTTCCCGTTGGCCTGGAGTTACCGTCGATCTTTCCTTCTCGACGGTTCCCAAACCGGAGTTTGTGGATGCGGTGGTGGTTCGAATGCGAATCAAGCGAACGTCCAGAGGGCAACAGGTCGAAGAGTCCTTTGAGCAGATTATCGCACGCAGCAGAAGTGTGAGATTGATCCCCGAGTAACTCAGACAGACAGGATGGCTCTTTCGAGCATCTCTTCCGGTTTGGCACCGGCCCCCGATTTCATCTGCCAATCAAGTTCGATCAATGTGGCGACGATGCGGTCGACTCGGGCTGCGTCGCAATGTTTGTATTGGAGTCGGATCTTCGGCAGAAAGGGTCTTGCCAGAGTCGTCTCCGCAAGGATCTCTTTTTCTCCGCCGCCATTTTCGACAATGCGTCGGACGTCCCGTAGCTCCCGGGCCCTTTTCAGTGCCAGAGCGGAGCATTGCAACATCAAGGCCTGGGGGTTCTTGACCCTTTGGTCCTTCTCGTCGAGCCAACCCGTCTCGAGCATTTGCTTCAATAGTTGCAGTGCTTCCGGACGCTTTCTTTCAAACCAGCGATCGACGAGGTCAAACGCGGATCCATCGCCACCGGTGGGGAGATGGTCGAGAAGCAGATCCTCGGTGACAGTGGTGTGTCCCTCCGCAGAGCAGATCAGACTGACTTTTTCAATGGTTTGGGCCAGTGGGGCCATGACCGGACCCATTCGATCGATCATCATTTGCGCTGATTTGGCATCGATCCGGAGTTTGGCCTGACTGAAGCGGTGAACGAGCCATTGATTGAGCTCATTGTCCCAGGGGCGAGCATCCGGTCTCCAGGGGGGCGGTCTGTGGAAGGGCCTGTCTGCGGTGATCCACCATCCGGTTTCCTTGAGTGTTTTCGATACCTTGGAACGACCGTCCAGTTGTTCGGCAATCAGGATCAGCAAGGAAGTGGGTTGGGCAGATCCGATGAAATCGATCCATGAATCTGCCGATGTTTTCAACCAGCGGTCTGCACCTTCAAGAACCACGATGGGAATCCCACCGAAGAGACTGGGGGTCTGAAGGTCATCGAAGATATCCTGAAGGCGACTTTCATCCGGGCGCGTTTGGGCGGAAATCGTTTGAATGGCGTCTGCCGGAGGTTTTCCACCTTCAAGACTGGAAAGGATCAGATCGCGGGCTTCCCTGCGCAAAAGGTCCTCTTTTCCGACGATCACAGCCACCGCCGGAAACTGCTCCTGGAGTTTCCGTGCGAGGGTGCTGACGGAAAGGGTGTTGCCGCCGGATCGTCTTGAGGTGCGCTTCTTGGCCATGGGAACAGTTTCCGGGATATGGGGCTGATTTCAAGTTGCCGCCTTGACTCCGGATAGGGCTGGGATACTCTCCAGCAGTCAAGAAATGATCCGGGGGGTCCGGATCGGAAGTGTGGTGAAATTCCACCGCGGTGCCGCCGCTGTAACCGATGACAAACCTTGCAGGCAGGGTATTTATTGCCCGCCAGCCACTGCGACGAAAGTTGTGGGAAGGCGCAAGGGGAGGTTGATTCGGGAGCCAGAAGACCTTCTTGACGGAATCTCGAGCAAGGTGGTGTATTTGTCTGTCTGTGTTTCTTGGCCTATTGGCCAAATTCGTCGCTTCGTCAGCATTTCCAATTTTCTGCATGTTTTCAAAGGCCGCCTGAGCCACCGTGCGCTGTGTGCGTTGGTGTTGGCAGTGCTGTTCTCTGCTTTCCTCCAGACCGACAGGGTCGTCGCCCAGCCTGCAGAAGCCAGTATTGCGGTGACGGTTCCCGGTTCTCTGGTGGACTCACATCCATACGGATTGGTTTCCGATCCGAAAAGCAGCCTTGGCTACTGTGCGATTGCCGGTGACGTGACTCCCTTTGGTGAAGCGGTACCGGACTATGCAAACTTCGTCGTCGCAGAACTGGATCTGCACTCACTTGAAGTGATCCGCACCTTTGAAGTGGGTTACTATCCCACCGAAATGCAACTTTTGGGTCAGGGCCTCTACGTCACTTGCAGCAATGACTCAAACCTGTACAAAATCGATCTTCCAAGCGGAGTGGTGGATTCATTCCCCATGACCGATTCGACCGGAAATCCCGTGGGATTCCTCTCCGGATTGAATGTAGATTCTTCAGGAAACGTTCTGGTCGGCTCCAATGGAGGAAACTTCGATGGATCCGATGAGAACATCCTTGTTTTCGATCCTGTTGGCGAAGCCATCACCCAGCGTATTGAGGTCGCCGGATCGATTACCCGCTTCATGGTTCGCAATGGAGAGTTGATTGTTCCTCTGGGATATCCGGACAACGATTTCACCGCAGCGCCGAGAGTCGTCTGGATCGATCTCATCAGCGGGTCTGTGGTCGGATCTCTCAACTTTGACGTCGACACCGCTGATTTCCCGGGGCCCAGTGACATTGAGGATCTGGGTGATGGCAGTGCGGTTGTCTCCATCTATGGCGGCAGCTCTGAAGTTTTTCATATCGACCTCGATCAAAAGAGCCTGATCCAGACCCTGCCCATGGGTGGAGGCGACCTCACCCAGGCCGCTCTTCAATCTTTGGGTGGTGGAGTTTTTCTGGTGAGTGATCTTTTGGCTGGCTGGATACGAAAAGTGGACTCGCTGACGGGCGAGATCAGCGACTTTGGTTCCGGCTTGTCTCTTCCTGTAGACATGATTCTCAAATCGGGTCGATTGTTCGTATCCGAGCAGGGCATTGAATCGGTTTCGGTCTACTCAATTCCCGGATCATTCATTCGGGGCGACTCCAATATGGACCGCACCATCGATGTCAGCGATCCGGTGACTCTGCTTGAGTACCTCTTTGTGGGTGGAGATCTTACTTGCCAGGATGCGGGAGACGTCAACGACGACGGCCTGTTGGACATTGCCGACGCGGTGAATGTTCTCGAGTACCTGTTTTCTGACGGTGTCGCCCCCGGTTTCCCCTTCCCTGTAGGAGGAACCGATCTGGAGCCTGACAGCCTGGACTGCGCCCACTCTTCTTGATGATTGGAAAGAGGATTGTTTACAATCCGATTGTCGCAGTTTTGAATAATTTTGAACTCTGGAATGAAAGCGGGAAGCGAGTTTCATGAAAACTGCCATCTCACTTCTTTTTGTACTTTTGACGACCGTGACTGTCCACGGCCAATCTGTTTGGTTGGGCAGTGGGAATGCACTACAGGCTCTGAATGAGAATCAGAGCCAGTTGATCATGGGTCTGTCTGACCGTGCGGAATTGATTTGCCGTGCTCCCAGTGGTGGAGCCTGGGTTCATGTCGCCAATGACGACATGCTGTACTACTACAAAGCCAACGGTGAGCTGGGTTCCAGTCTCCAGGTAGGCGGGCTCGCCGCATTGGCGGTCGATGACAGTGGAGCAGTCTGGGCCACTCGACCTGGAAACGACGATGTCATCCGTTGGGCTGGTATGGGTTCCCCCTTCGAAGCTTTCCCGGTGAGCGGTGTGCCTTATGGAATCACCATCGATGGGGATGGGTTCGTTTGGGTGAGTTGCTCCTTCTCCAATGAAGTCGCCAAGCTTTCTGCGGACGGCACTCTTCTGCAAACAACACCTGTGGGCTTTTTCCCGACGGGGATTTCTGCCACTCACGACGGAGGCGTCTGGCTGGCGGAAAAACAGGGACTTCGCCGTCTGGACAGTGCCGGTCAAACGGTCTGGTCCGATGTTGCAGGAGTCTTTCCGATCGGCGTAACAACGGACATCGACGGACGCGGCTGGTTTACCTGCCAAACGAGTAATGAAGTGGTGGTCGTCTCCAACACAGGAATCGATCACATCCTCAATGTTGCAGAGAGACCTCTGGGAATTTCGGCGCATGCTGACGGCAGTGTTTCAGTTCTTTGTCGCTTGGGCGAGTCCGTGGTCAGATTTTCGCCGACCGGTGACATCCTCGCGTCTACCTCGGTTTCTTCTCCCGGTGGCATGGGGGACCTGACGGGACTTCAGGCTGCATTGGTCGTGGCTCCTGATCAGGACTTCGATGGTGACGGTTTTACAAACAGTGAAGAAGTTCTCTTGGGGACCAATCCCTATCTGGTACCACAACAACTTTTCATTCGTGGTGATATTGACCGTAACGGTGCGGTTCAACTGACCGACGCCATTCTTTGTCTGGATCACCTGTTCGCGGGTGCGGACTTCACTTGTCTGGAGTCTCTGGATTCCAATGCGGACGACAACCTGGATCTCGGAGATCCGATCAAGATCCTCAGTTACCTGTTTATGGGAGATACCCCACCCAGTGGGCCATTCCCGCAACAGGGTCTCGATCCGGCACCGATTCCCGGATTTCCCTGCCCCCAATAGCATTATCGGGGCTCGAATCGACGATCAGGGTTGAAATTTTAATGGCGGAGGTGTCTGATGAAGATTCAGGCACCTCCGCTTGTCTTATGGTGAGCGATACAAGGTGCGGGATCCCTCCCAAAGCCCCAGTCTATTCACCCTTGTGAATCAGTTTCGCACTTTGCGCTCAGACGATCCGGGGCACTCTATCTGATTTCGGGATCCTGAATCACTGCCGGAGAACTTCGGCGAGAAAGGTACAGAGATGCAAAATAAGGTCGATCAGGAGCACCAGATCGCCGTTTTCATCGATCTCGACAATATTGCGATCGGTGTCAAAGAAGCCAATATCAAGAAGTTGGATATCAACAAGATCCTCGACCGCCTGGTCGAAAAAGGAAAAATCACCGTCAAGAAAGCCTACGCAGACTTTACCTCCTGGAGTCAGTACAAGGTTCCCTTTCACGAGTGTGCGGTGGAATTGATCGACATCCCCATGAGGAAAATGTCCGGCAAGAACAGCGCGGATATCAAAATGGTCGTCGACGCACTGGAGTTGTCCTACACCAAGGATCATGTCGATACTTTTGTTCTCGTTTCCGGGGACAGCGATTTCTCACCGCTGGTTTCCCAGCTTCGGGAGAACAACAAGAAGATCATTGGCATCGGTGTCAAAAAGTCGTCCAGCAATTTGTTGATAGACAATTGTGACGAGTTCATTTTCTACGAGGATCTTGTCCGAACCAAAAAGAAGCGCGCACGATCCACCACCAAGGCGCCGGCCAGAAAACTCACCAAAGATCAGGTCGCCGCTTTCCGTCTTCTTCTGGGATCCATTGCCGCACTTCAGAGAGAAAACTACGAAATCATCTGGGGTTCAATGGTCAAGCAGACGATGAAACGCAAGCAGCCGACCTTCAGCGAGGAGTATCACGGGTATTCCCACTTCTCGAATCTGCTTTTGGACGCTGAGAAAAACAATCTGATCAAGGTCCACAGGGATCAGCGCAGCGGAACCTACATCATCGATGAACTGATCGAGGACGACGTTTAATCTCGTTGTCTATTCGGTTGGAGATTCGCAGTTTTCCTGACGGATGGTTTCTCCACTGATCGGTTGGAATGCGGTCAGTTTTCCGCCGTAGACACAGCCGCTGTCGAGGCACAGTGCGTTTGCGTGGCGGTGCCACCCCAGGCGAGCCCAGTGGCCGAAGAGATAGGTTCGCTGGTGGTTTTCTGGCTTGAGCAGGGTGTACCAGGGGGCGAGATCTTCTGGGGCTTCATCAGGTGGGCCTGTGTATTCCCCATGAGGTTTTGAAGTCCTGATGTTCAAACAGCGGATTCGCGTCAGGATACTGGCGGTCTGCCAGGCTCTGGAATGGTCATCCTTGTACCAGTCCCATGTGTTGGACCGGCTGTGGGTGTGGAGTTGCTCCAGTCTTTCTCTCGTCTCCGATTCTGACCATGCGGGGTGGACTCCGGCATGGATCAATCTCCACGGGTGTGACCCCGGTTGTTCCGGTTGGAGATCGAGAGCAAAGGGCTGCTGACTGAGCCATGTTTCCCAGGGGTGACCTTGCGCCAAGTTGAGAAGGGCTTCTGTACGATCACTGGGACGTGGGGTGGATATCCCTTTTCGACAGGCCAACAGGTGAAGGTCGTGGTTGCCCAGTGTCACAGAAACGCGTTGGGTATTCTCCAGCATGAAGCGGATGACTCCGAGGCTGTCAGGGCCCTTGCCCACGAGATCGCCAATAAACGTCAGATGGGCATTGGGGTGCCGATCGTCGATCCGCCTCAACAACTCCATGAGCGTATCATGGCACCCATGGACGTCGCCGATCACCCAGGTGTTTGCGGGGGCAAAAGGGATCTGTTCTGGCGGGTTCGTCGGATCTTGCGTCATCAGGCCCCAAAAAAATCGCCGGGAGCAGCGCCCCCGGCGTAAATCAATGACCCTGGCACGATTCGAACGTGCGACACCCGGCTCCGGAGGCCGGTGCTCTATCCACTGAGCTACAGGGCCCTCATGCGAAGGAAAGAAGGTCGACCTGAATTCAGATACTGAACTCAGAAGGTCGACCATGAGGTTTAACAGATTCCCCCAAGCAGGTCCAGCCGGACTGGAGACTTGCTGGTCGATCAGGCACAATCCTGAAATGAAGAATCTGCTCCAAAAAGCCATCATTGACGGCGTTCTCATGTTGCTGGGGGCGCTCTTCTTCCTCGATTGGCTCTCCCAATCAAGTGGGACCAACCTCGACTCCTTTGCCAAGTACTGGGTTCTGGGGCAATCAATATTTCTAGGCATATCTCTCGCTTTAGACAAGATCTCAGGAAGACCGGGGTTTTATGCAGCATTACCTGTCGTTGTCCTGGCGCTCTTTGCCATCGGCTGGGGGACGGGCCTGACAGGCCTCACGGTTGCAGGGGTGGGAATCGCGGGTCTCCATGGATTTCTGGAAATGCTCTGGCTCCTGCTCGGCAGAATCAAAAGGGGTGGTGGGGCTGTACTGATTCTATTGTTGCTGATTCCCATCCTTATCGGTGCCTATGCATTGCAGTCGCCGAGGGCTTTATCAGGAGAAGCCGGAGAAGCAGCGACATTGGGAGTGCTTCCTGCGGTCTTTACTGCTGTGAGCGCCGTCACCGTCACGGGGTTGTCGGTCGTTGATATTGGTCAGACCTTTTCAAGGGAAGGCCAATGGATGTTGCTGATTCTGATTCAGTTGGGCGGATTGGGAGCGGTCTCACTGTTTCTGCTTTTCATGTCGTTCATGGGAGAGGGACTGGGTCTCCGTCAAGGACGGGCTGTTCGGGAGGCGATGGATGGATTTGATCCCTCGAGACTGAAATCACTGGTGGGCAGCATCTTTTTTACAACCCTGGCCATTGAGCTCGCTGGCCTCCTGTTTCTGGGGGTTCACAGGGGAATCAGTACAAAGGTCTGGACTCCATCTTTTGATGATCTTTTTCATGCGGTGAGTGCCTTTTGCAATGCCGGTTTCGGTTTGTATTCCGATTCCCTGGCTTCGCTGGATTCGTTTCAGGTCACTGTCATCGGGTTGCTGATCGTCGTGGGCAGTTTGGGTTTTCCGGTGATTCAGGAGTTTTGGCTTTGGCGATCGAAGAAGATCCGTCGTTTGGGACCCCACGTCCATCTTTCATTGGGGACATCCGTCTTTCTCTGGATCATCGGAGGAGGATTGCTGCTTCTGGGTGGTTTGGGATTGGAAAGCGTGTTCTGGAGTGTGACCGCACGGACCGCCGGTTTCTCAACGGGCCCCATGTCTGCTCTGACTGACTTTTCCATCTTCATTCTGCTGATTCTGATGCTGATAGGAGCTTCTCCGGGCTCAACGGGAGGTGGCTTGAAAACCTCCACCGTGGGAGTGTTGTTCATTGCCCTGTTCCAACAGATACGGGGTCGCAAGCAGGTTCATTTTCTCAAGAATACCCTGCCGGATACTCTCATTCGCAGCGCGATTGTTCTTACAGTGGTTTTCGTTTCGGTGTGGGTGATCTTGATCGGACTTCTTCACCTGACGGAAAGGGCGTCCCTTGACTCAGAAAAGATCACGCAGCAGCAGATCGTCTTTGAAGCCACCAGTGCGTTGGGGACTGTGGGTTTAAGCCTTGATTCCACTGCGGATCTTACAGAAGGGAGTCTGTGGGTATTGATGGCGGGTATGATCTTGGGGCGAATTGGCCCCCTGTCCGTCATCGTTCTCTTGGCAACCTGGCCCTATGGCAAGAGTCGGGCGGAGCGGCCCGAAGCCAAGATCATGCTGGGATGATTATTGAAGATTTTTCAATTCTTCGAGGTTTTTCAAGTTACCCAGAAGATAGAGCTTGTCCCCTTTTTCCAGGGGGGTGTGCGCCAAGGGCGTTTCGACATGCTGCTCTTGATCATTTTCCTTGACGATACACATCAGGTTGGCTTTGTGCGTCTCCGGAATTTTCAGCTCGACCAAACTCTTGTTTTGCCACTTTTCGGGAGTCTCTATGCAAATCAATGCCTGGTCGGGGGCGAGTGGCGGAAACTGAGCGGCTCCCGGACGAATTGCTTTGCGGCCAATGTATTCGGCAGCGGTTTGCTCCGGACAAAAGAGATCTGATTTACTGATCCCCAGCTTGGTAAGAATCTTTTCTGTCATTTCATCGTGGGCGCGGCAGAAGACATGGAAGTCAGGATTCTCCGATCGATACTCGTGAGCCACAGTGGCCAACTCGATGACCGGCAGAGTATTTTCCCCGATCGCGATCACGGCAACGTCGAGACCTTCAAAGTGTTTTTTAAGGGTCGTTTCATCCTCGTTGTCAAAATCGACGATCAATTGGTCATCAGTGACCCCCCTGAGGGGTTCCACTTTTTCCGGATCATTGTCGATGATCCGCAAATGAATCGATTTTCCGGCATCCAGGTTGTTCAGAGTGTGAACCAGTGCGGTTCCAAAGCGACCGAGGCCGAAGATTCCGATGCTGATTTGGCTCATAAGGGCTCCTAGAATCCTGTGCTTTTGATCAGGTCCAGCTTGAGAATACGCAGGCGATTGGCGAACTGGGTGATCTTTTCCCGGTTTTGAGGGGAAATGGAGAGTTCCCTGTTCAACTGGGAAAGTCGTTGGTCCATTTCGAGAAGCAACTCAGTTCTTTTGGAACCGGATACTTTTTGGGTCATCAGACTGCGGACGTCCGCCATCCATTCATCCAGCTCATCCGTATTGACGGGGCCCTGCTGGCTGGAGGCTACCTCTGTTGAAGAGGATGCAATCGGGTTCAGGTGACGCGCCAATCTGCGGTTGCTGGAGTGGGGGTATTGTTCGACAAAAGATTCTGCCTCTCCCGATTCCAACCATTGCGTCAGGTCCTCATCGGATACCCGTTCGCCAGACTTTATCCTTGCGAGAATCTGAAACGTCTCGTCATCAGATTCCTTCTGGCGGTGATCAACCGCTTCAAAATGGCTGACCTGACCTGGTGAAATTTGCAGCGACTGTCCGCCAGGGAGGGAAACATTGATTTCACCCTTTTGCAGATCAGTGTCCATGACATCGAAGGTAGACCCATCCTTGAGATGGAGACGAGTCAGGGTTTCTGGCTCTGCTTTTGCTTCACCGATCAAGACGGCGAAGTCATTCAGGGCATTCCGCGCAAGAAGCAGCGGATCATCCTTTTGGGGTTCGGCTGGTCGTCCATTGCCTGCCGGAGATTTGCCGTTTGAAGCGGACTGGTTGAGGCTGGTCTCTGCAGAAACCTCCGGCTGGACCCACTCCACCTCTGGGGGGCGGCTGGTCAGGAACTGCAACAGGATGGCTCCTGTCACGATGGAGGAAATCAGATACAGACGGGTCATCGGTGCGGACTTTCCTGAAACTGTTTTTGCCACAACATTTTCGTCTCCTTGAGGATGGGAGTGTATCCGGAAGGGGTCCCCGGGTCATGTCCATGCAGGGCATAGAAGAGAATCCCTCCATGGAGATCCGATCGGCCAAAAACAGAGAGGAATGCCTCAAAGCCCCTCTTTTGAAGTGCTCCATTCAAGGGCGTACTCTGTTGATTCGAGTTCCATGGTTGGCTCAAATCTTTGGCAGCGGCGGGATAGCCCACTTCTGAAAAGATCACCGTGGTCTCATTGCCTTGTGTCCACTGTTTCAGGGCGGACAAATGGGGCAGTAATCGGGCACGGTCTTCCTCCGGTGTGAGGGAAGGATCGTTGGCTTCTTCGGGCCGATCCAGTGGGAAGTATCCATTGAGTGCCAAAAGGTCCAACTGGGAATGGAAGGGGACCTGTTGCCATGAGTCCCAATTGGCTGAGTAACCGATGGACCCGTCAAAAACATTTCGGACGGTTTGAATGACGTTCGACCAACGGACTGATTCGCCCTGAAGGGATGTCAACTCGCTTCCTATGAAGAGCAGGTCGACTTGTGAAGATTGGGCGGTAATCGCGAGGCCTTCGATCCATTGCGTGTAATCGTCCCACCATTGATCGTCGTCAAGGGGGCTGTATTGGCCGCGCCACCGGGAGCTCTTTGGATCCTGAATCAGGAGGACAGGGTGAATCACAAGGGTTTTGTCGCGGGATTTCACCGCTTCAACAACTCGAAGTAGTTGATCCGTTGACGGTGACCTGCGATCGAAGACGGGGATTCCTGCGGAGAAATGATCTCTGCTGAAATACGACACTTGAATCTGTATGCAGGGTGCTCCCCATTGAATGGCCCTAGAGAGATCTGATTCAAAAACGGACCAGGGATCTTCCGCATTGTAAAGAATGGTGATCCCATCCCAACGCAGGGGGGCGGGTGCGTTGTAGGGCTTCTCGGGAGCGGAAGGAGGATTCGGATCCTGAGCCATAGACCCTAGAAGCAAGGATAATATCAGGACTGTAATGACCGGTGCCCAGCGAGCCATGTTTCCTTTTCCACAAGGGGTTTGTCAAATCACCTGCTAGACAATTTGCAGTATGGAGTCGAGAATCTAAAGGATTCCGGAACGGGGTTTTGTTTTCGGAATCTTGCCGAATCGATCCCATGCCCAACCGTCCTCGAAGGGGCCCGTCATGTTTCACTCCGTCCTGTTGACCTTTTCGCTGCTCCTGACAGGTGGATTCGCCCCCCTGGAGACGGGATTGCAGACTCTGGCTGCCAACGATTTGCAAGGATTGATCCGCAAGTTCGAGTCAGAACGCTCACTGAAGGCTCATGAGCGGTTTACCACCCTTCAAAAGATTTCAGAGATTGAAACCCGGCAATCCTCCGAGTTTCTGGCCAAGGTGATCCGCGACCCCAAAGAGGAAACCTCCATGGTTGAATCTGCCATTCGCATGGTTTCGGTTCACGAGAATGGCGTGGGACTGGAGGCGATCTTTGAAAAAGGTCTGGTTCAGCTTCCCGAGAGGTCTCACTGGGTGATCCGGGACTGCTGGGACAGGGATCTCAACGACGAAGAGGTTCAGTATCTGGTCAAGACCGGTTTGGGGCTGGTGAGCCGCCTGCCGATTCCCGCCCAGTCTGTGGCCCTCAAAATCGCTCGCAAGATTGAAGATCCTGAAGCCGGTAAAGCTTTGCTGAAGCTGTTGGGCAATCGGCGCATTCCAGCCAACAATCAGGTCCCCATCGTTGAAATGATCCGTCGGAATCGGGTCGATGGAGCCACCAAGAAGTTGGCCAAGATGTTCAAGATCGACGATCCGGATCTGCAGAAGGAGATCCTGTTGGCCCTGAGAGATCTGGAAGCGCAGGACCAGAGCAAGACCTTCCACAAGGCCCTCAAGAGCCCTCATTGGCCTGTCAGGGTCGTTGCCGCGGACATCTTTGGTGCTACTCGGGATCCTGAAGTGATTCGGTCCCTGACGCCGCTCCTGCGAGACAACTTCCTGGAGGTTCAGCTGGCCGCAACACACGCCCTGCGCCAGATCGGCGGTCGTGAGGTGGTCGAGGCTCTGATCAAGGATTTCTCCCGCTTTGAGGGGCGCGTATTGGACGATGTTTCCGATACTCTGCTTTGGTTGACCGGAGAAGACTTTGGAACCAGCAAAGTCTCCTGGGAGGCCTGGTGGCAGAGCAAAGGCAAGGACGCCGAGATCCGCGGCATTTCCCGGGATGAGTTTGATCAGATCCGTGAGGAATCTCGCAATAACACGACGGGGACGTACTACGGCCTTCGGGTCATCAGCAAGTTCGTCACTTTCATCGTCGACATTTCCGGAAGCATGGAGGAGCCTTATGAGGTGGACTCCATCAAGCTTCCCGGAGGTCGCAAAGGCAAGCGTGGTGGAACTGGCGTCGCTGAAGAGGAAGAAACCTCCGAAGGGGGCAAGAAGAAGGAAGTCCTGCCCAAAATTGAGGTGGCCCGGCGTGAGTTGGTGAGGGTACTGGACGGTATTCCGGAGGGGACCCAGTTCAATATCATTCCTTTTGAGTCGTCATTTACGCCCTGGAGACCGGCTTTGGTGCAGATGGACGAGGACGTGCGGCTGCAGTCGATCGAGTTCGTCAAACAATTGAATCCACGGGGAATGACCAACGTCTTTGACACTCTGGCCTCAGCATTGGAGGACCCGGAGGTCAACACCATTTACTTCCTCAGCGATGGTGCGCCCACGATGGGCAAGATCACGGAACCCCAGGGTATTTTGGACCGAATTCGGGAAATGAACGCAGAACGCAAGGTGAAGATTCATACCATCGGTTTCCATCTGGATCCCGGAGCGGCTTCGCTGATGCGTCGTCTGGCCGAAGAGAATCATGGAGATTTCGTCGAAAAGTAAAGGTGATCGACCGAACCATCGAGGTGAAATATCTGGTCCGACACAAAAATAGGCTCGCCTCCTGATCAGGAAGCGAGCCTTTTTGATATCTGAATCGATCTAGAAGTAAACTTCGCAACGGCTCTTTTCATACCGTGCTGCGAAAATGATCGTCACCAGGAACAGCACCACGGACGCTCCGAGGAGTCCATAGTTGAGACCACTGCTGAGGCTGCCACCATTCAGTTGCAACAGGTAGTACAGCACGACGAGAACAAAGAGCACGCCAGGAACCACTGCGGTGAGGTAGGCTTTGGATTCGGTGGCCTTGGCCATCACCATTCTCTGAACCTCAGCCACGTCCGGAGTCACACCAGTGTGACCACAAGCGGGACAGGTCAGCTGATTGCCGGAGCTTTTCTGCACGTAAAGAAAATCGGAATAGCATTCACTGCAGACAACGCCGATTCCTCCGGCCGTCGATGGGGCTTTCGCCTTCGATTTTTTGGCCATGGGGGTCTTTTTGGCGCCTGCGCCACGCTTCGCTGGTTTTTTTCTTTTTGCCATGGGGGGCTCTCCTCGTGGCTGGATTCTTTGGTCTACAGGAGTGTTCCTGTCGCAAACGGGTATCGTATCCCATCCCCTGAGAGCGTCAAGAACACTGAATCAGCGACATCAGGCCTGTTGGTCCCTGATTTCCAGTGAAGCCCCCTCCAGTTCAGGAGCAGGACGCGGGCCTCTCCCCGAAGAAGGCGAACCGTCTCTGGTTCGCCGTTTTTTGGGACCGCCGGAGGATTTTGGTGGTGGTTTGAGCCTTTTTCCCTTGCCGGCTTCACCATCGGGCCCTATTCCTCCTTCCCCGGGAGAACGAGGTCCTCTGGGAGGATGGGGCCTTCCAGCCTCATGGGGCGGTCCCGGCTTTTTACCCATTCGGAAAGCACGGCTGATTTTCATCAAGACGCCTTTGAATTGCCTTTTTTCGGATTCGTCCAGCTCTTCATGACGTAGCCGTAAATCGTCACGGTTTTCCGGGAACTCTCCCCGTCGAAGAAACCGCATGATCTGCGGGGGGGCGAGGGCTTCAAAATCGTTGACCAGGTGGAAGGTGCGATCTGAAACAACGGTAGAGATCTCGGCGCGGATCAGGCGTGAAAAATTGCGACGGAATTCTTCGGGGGAGGCGCTCAGAAGTTCCTTCCGCGATTCGACATCGAGCATCTGCTTGGGAATCTTTGAGAGAAGATGTTTGCGAACTCGCAACAATCTTTCTGCATAGTGCTTCTTGCGTAGTTCCGGGTCTTTTTCCATGAAGCGCTGGCGATCTTCGGGAGATTGGGTTTTGAGCCAAAGTTCACGTTGTCGGAATGCGCGCTTGGCACGTTGACGTTTTTCCGGGTTTTCACCGGTGTAGGTCTTGACGATTTTGCCTAGCTGGGACTTTTGCTCTGAAGTCAGTGACTTCATTTGTTTGATCAAACGAGTGCGGGCGGCGGGGTTCATCTTCTGGATCTGTTGGAAAACTTTCAGGCAGCGCTGTTTTTCCTCTGCCGACATCTGGTCCCATTGGGAGCGGCTCCGGGACAGTTCGTCGACCGATTGGGCATGGGCGGTTGCTTGCCCCGAAAGCGAGGAGGAAGCCAGAGACGACAACATCGCAGGAAGGACCAAAAACAGGAGCAAAAGAGTGAAGGAACAGGGGTTTCTCATTCTTCCTCCTCTACCGCTGCCAGCAGCAGATCAAAGGGGACGTCCTGTTCGTTTTCGTAGACGAGAGTTGCTGCACCGAGGTCGACAGCGGTCAGGGAGGCCAATGCGGTCGAATCCAATTGGGCCAACGCCCGAATCAGATCGAGGTCCTCAAGAAGTGCAACGGGAGGGGCCTCTACCGGAGTCGCCGGATCCTGGTTCCAGGGCTGCAAGAGAGCCGTGAGAATTCCCAGCAGCACCGCAGCTGCCAGTAGCAGGGGGGCTCTTTTCCAGCGAGTCTGTTCCATCTGGACGACGGCGCCTGCATTTGTGGATTCCGCCTCTTCGATGCGCTGACGCAATCGTGCAAGGAAGGCCTGCTGGTCGGTCTCAGGCATCTCGGAGAGGATCTGATCGCGGAGGTCGTCCAGAGTTTTCTGGAGGTCCTGTTTTGGATCCGGTTTCGAATTCATGGATGCTCCCGTCTGTTTTCCTGTTGGGACATCTGCTCAGACTGCCGATCGCGGATCGCCAGTTTTTGAGCCAGCTTTTTTCGTGTTCTGAAAAGCAGCGACTTGGTAGCCGGGACGGAGATCCCCAGATGGTCGGAGATCTTGTCGAGGGTCCAGCCTTCAATGTTCTGCAAGTAAACGGCGTCGTGTTCGTTTTGGGTCAGTTCGTCCATCGCTTCACGAAGAGACGCCAATTGTTCCGACGTTTCCATTTGTTGATGCGGGTTGTCAAAGCGCTCCGACCCACCGAGCCATTCGGTTCCCGCCTCCGTTGATTGATCCGGATCAGAATAGACCGATCGTGGATTCCAATTCTTGCGTTTGCGAGTGCGGATTTCATTGAGGCTGAGATTGCGGGTAATCGTGGAGATCCAACCCTTGAAGGAACGGGCCTCCCTGAATTGGTCCTTGCTCTGCCAGATACGCACGAAAACCTGCTGCGAGATATCCTCTGCACTGGCAGGGTCGGGTATGTATCTCATTGCCATGCGCATGACCAATCCCATGTTCCTCAGGACCAATTGCTCATAGGCATCCTGATCGCCTTGTTGAAAGCGGTGCATCAGCTCTTCATCGGTCATTTCTTCGCCTGGCGACAAAATGCACCCTTTCTTGATTGGAAAACCCCACAGGTCCTCCCCGGTTGCCAGAATTTGCGTTATTTTGGCAGTTCTGGTCATTTTTTCGACCCCGATTAACGGAGGAAATCCGTGAAACCCGGCGCCGGGACTCCCCAACTCGATTTTCAGCCTCGCAGAGGCCCGGTTCCCCAGTTGGCGCTTGCCCAACTGCAGGATTCGGATCAGGTGATCGATGTGCGTTCCCCGGCAGAATATGCCGAGGATCACCTTCCCCACGCGGTCAGTGTTCCCCTTCTCGATGACCAGGAAAGAGCCCGGGTGGGGACCCTCTTTCGGCTGGAAGGGGTGGAGGCCGCCACCGACTGGGCATTGATGCAGTTGAGATCACGGTTGAATCATTTCCTTTCCCAGTTGGAATCCCAACTCGAGAGTGGAAAACGCTTGGTGATCTGTTGTGCCCGAGGAGGGGATCGGTCCCGCCATGTCGTTCAGTTTTTGTGTGACATGGGCCATGCTGCCGCCCAGTTGATCGATGGGTATCGCGGGTATCGTAGCGTGGTACGTCGGCAATTGAGGGCACTTGATTTTCCCCGTCTCTTCGTCGTCGACGGTTTGACCGGAACCGGAAAGACACGTTTGCTCCGGGAAATAGCCTGCTCAAGACCTTTGCAGATCCTGGACCTCGAGGGTTTTGCGGAGCATCGCAGTTCGATGTTGGGAGACGTCGGGCTCAATCCTGCAAGTCAAAAACGATTTGAATCAAGACTCTACCGCCACTGGCTTCAACAACGTGGACAAAGTGGGTGGACTCTGGTCGAAGCAGAGAGCCGCAAAGTGGGCAATCGGGAGATTCCACTTTCCTTGTGGAAACAAATGCAGGCTGCTCCGAGAATCCAGCTCACAGCCAGCATGAAGACCCGTTGCAAGATTCTGGAAGAGGACTATCAGACCGCGGGGGGCTGGGAGCCGCTGATTGAGCGTTTGCAATCCCTGGGACCCCACAGCGATTATTCACCTGCGGAAATGAATCAGCTTTGTGAAAAGCTGGCGGCGGGTGAGGTTCATGAAGTCGCAGAAGACCTGCTGGTGAATCATTACGATCCCCGATATCAGCACCAGATGGATCCGCAAAGGTTGCTCTGCACTTTCGAGGTGAAGGAACCGCATCTTCTGGCAGACGCAGTGATCCGATTCCTGGATGCCCAAACGACTGGCGAACCAGACGATCAGGAATCCTGATCTAACTCCACACGCTCGGCGGCATCCGAGAACTGCCCATGTTCCAGGAAGTGCAGGATCTCCTGATGGGCCTGATCACGCCAGAAGACAAAGGTGTGGGTCCCCGGCAATGAGATATGATCTTTCGATCCCTTCAGTGCGGTGCACGGAATGGGAACCAGTTGGTCACTTCGTGCCGCAATCACTCCTGTTTCAGTTCCAGGTTCGACGCCCTGCAGGGGACCGCCTGTATTTGCGCTCAGTTCTTTCAGGGGAAGGATGAAGCGACCAAACATTCCCTCGAACTTTTCCGCGACCGGCGAGCCCAGATTGGGTGGGGCGATCTGAACGACACGATCGATCCCGGGAATGGCAGGAGTGGTGGCAATCACACTGATCACCGCACCGAGGCTGTGTCCCACCAGTCGGATCGGTGTTTGCGAATCCTCAGCGACAATCTCAAGAAGATACTCCCGCAGGGCCTTGGCGTGCTCCTGCACCTTGTCCTGAGTCGTGGGGTAGCGGTATTCGATCACCTCGTAACCGGCCCGGGTCAAAGGCTTGCGCAGGGGCCGCATGGCCCTCTGGGTTCTGAACAGACCGTGAACGACCACGACTCGAGTTTTCATCGCCGGAGCCTCTTTCTGAACGGGTTCCGTTTCCCAAAGATAGTTTTTAACTGAAGAACACCCGGAGATCGGGAGGAGAGATAGAATCAGAAGCAGCAGGAGAGAGCTGAACGGTTGGTGGACCTGATGAGATTCGAACTCACGACCTCTGCATTGCGAACGCAGCGCTCTCCCAACTGAGCTA
>CAJXMG010000008.1 GCA_913056395.1 uncultured bacterium
GAATCAGGGCATCAAGCCCGCGTCCGAGTTTGCGATTCATGTTTGAGGATCTCCTTTGCCAAATTCATGTAGGACCACGCTCCAGGTGAGCGGGTGTCATAAAGGGAAACCGGTTTCCCGTGGCTGGTTGCTTCCGCCAGCGTGGAGTCCCTGAGGATAGGGGTCTCCATCGTTTCTTGGGGGAAGTACTGTTTCACTTCTCGTGCCACATCGTGGCACAAGTCTACCTCCGGGCTGTAAAGGGTTAAGACTAGGCCCTGAAGCTCAATATCGCGCTGTAGTTCCTGTTCTGCCTGTCGGATTCTTGCCAGCACCTGTGCAAGGCCTTCCATGGCGAAGTACTCACATTGGACAGGGATCAAAACCGAGTCCGCAAGCCCCAAGGCAAGATCGGTCATGGGGCCGAGGCTGGGAGGGCAGTCCAGGATGACGAAGTCCAGATCCGCTTCTTCGGCAAGCCAGGCTTCTCTGAGCAAGCTGACACCCGTTCCTCTGGCCTGTTGTTCATCGATGGGAACTTGGAGGTGAAGAGAGCTGGGGAGGCAACGGAGTCCTTCGATGGGCGTGGACCGACACGCCCGTTTCCAGGAGAGGCGCCCTTCAAGGATGTCCGGAAGGTGGGATCTCTCCGGGCCTTCCAGGCCTATTCCGCTGGTGGCATTGCTTTGAGGGTCCAGATCCACCAACAAGACCTTGGCGCCTGCCATTGCAAGGTAGGCGGAAAGGTTGATTGCAGTAGTGGTTTTGCCGACTCCGCCCTTTTGGCTGGTGACGGCGATGATTCTGGACATTCCCTATGATTCCCCTTCATCAAGTCAGCCCCTGAGAGTATCCGGGGGGAGTTGGGGATCAAGATCCCGTTTTGTGTGATTTATGGATTTTGTTCCACGTGGAACAATTCGAGGTTGGCGATGGGGCAAGGCAGGGAGTTGTTCCACGTGGAACAATTTTGCAAAAAGCAGGATTGGTTTATATAGACTTGAATAAGGGTTAACATAAAGGGAGACAAGGAGTAGGGGACTTGCGAATCGCTATCATCTCTGACATCCATGCAAACTTAGAAGCATTGGAAGCCGTCTACGAGTTTATCGACGGTCAATCCATTGATCGTGTCCTGTGCTTGGGTGACGTGGTGGGATATGGACCAGACCCCTCACGTTGCTTAGAGATGATTCAGGAACGCTGTGAAGTCATTGTCGCAGGTAACCACGAACACGCAGTTCTCGGGCTTCTTGACCTGGATTACTTCAATCCTGTCGCACGTCATGCAACGCATTGGACTCGGGATGCCTTAACGGAGGCGGAATTAAAGGTCCTTCGCAGCTGGCCCCTGACTCACGTGGAAGAGAAGCTGACCCTCGTTCACGGAAGCCTCGACCAGCCAGACCTCTTTGATTACATTCAGACCAGTTGGGAAGCCCATCTTTCTTTCCAACAGCTAAAGACCCCCGTGGCATTCATCGGCCACTCCCACGTCCCCATCACCTTCATGCTCACAGACGTCGTTGACTATTCCCAAGAAGACCGGTTGCAGTTGGATCCTGGAGCGCAGGCGATCGTCAATGTGGGAAGCGTAGGTCAGCCCCGGGATGGTAACCCCGATTCATCGGTGGTGATCTTTGAACCTGAATCAGGAAACGTGGAGCGGCATCGGGTGCCGTATGATATTCAGACGGTTCAGGCGAAGATCCTCGAGTCGGGATTACCGGACTTTTTGGCCCATCGCCTTGCGGATGGAAGATAGCCTAAGTCCTTATCAAATAGGTGTTTATGGCATCCCGGGGGTGGGTGTCACAGTTCGTTTCCTCCTACACAATTTCGCCAATTCAGAAAAAACCCGGCCCTCGCAACGTCAAGGTGCGAGGGCCGGGTTTTGCATTCAAACTGAGGGAAAGATAACGGATCAGGAGTTGGAGTTCTCCCCGCGGTCTTCCTCCTCGACGCTCTTGTCGATGGTTTTCTGAATGTCCTGGCTGGTGTCCTTGATGCCTTTTTTAAACTCGGTGATGCCGCGACCCATGTTGCGCATCATGTTCGGCAAGCGTCCGCCGAAAAGAAGCAGCGCGACGATGAGAATGACGCCCAGTTCAAAGGGACCCGGACTCCAGGCGAGTTGGATGAAAGGGGCGAGTGTTTCAAGCATCGATGCCTCCAAGAAAACAGTGGAACGACTCCGAACTGTTGAATGAAATTTCAACGGATTGGAGACGATGGATCAAGGTTGAAACCAAAGTTTCTGACCTTTAATCCACCTTTATTCTACCCTCTCCGGTCGTGGAAGGGCAAGGCTCAGATGGCGTTAAATCGCCGATTTAAGCCGTTATTCGGCCTCTGCACCACAAATAGCCAGAGCGATCAACTGCGACATTTGAGCGCGCAGGGCGGCCAGCAATTCCCGTTCAGAAGCTTCAAAGGAAACGTAGATCTTTCCCGATTCAGGATCTTCCGGAACGCGAACGCTGAACTCTCGTGAAGAGACTCGAGTACCATCGCTGACTTGATAGACCCACCAGCGAACGACGTAACGACCCTGCAACATTCCCGGAGTTCGCGGGTCGCGAAAACTGATGCGTTCGATGCGTCCGGTGAGAACGTGGGTGGCGTCCACTGCGCGACCGATGTCAGACCATGGAACTTCATCGGTGTCGGTGTGAAAAACCTGATCTTCCACTTTACGATCGGAGATGGGAGTGACGGTGGGGCAGTTACCACTCATTTGCAATTCAAGTGATTGAGCAAGTCGGATTCCTTCTTGGGACTCGTAGTGCCAACGCAGCGCTGAAACCCTTTGGCCTTTTTCCTGAAAGGGAACGATCAGCAGTTTTGCTTCACCGAGATCGACTTCCGGAGGGAGTCTTTCTTCTGTGGATGAACACCCCACGCTGATCAAGAGGGGAAAGAGTAAAACGGCGTAAAAAGGCATTTTAAAGGCCGAATACGGACGTTTGGCAAAGGATTGAAAAAGTTTCTCGAGCATGGTCAGACTCCGTATCGGTTCCCGAAATGGGAACCCCATGATAGGCCGCAGGGCTCACAAGAAAAAGGGCGATTCCCCAAGGCTTCAGGGTGTGGGTCGACGATCCAGTCGACCCATGCGACCCAGGCTCGATTCAATTTCTCGAAGCGACCAGCCGCCGGCACTGGGCAATGATTCGACTCGATAACCGCGTGTGCTTTGTGTGAGTTTGACCGCTCTGGATGGTGGAAGACTCGAAACACCATCGCGAAACACCTGCACTTGTTGACGGGGGCTGCCGGTCAATTCGACGGTGCGATTGCGTGCAAGGATGCGCGCTCTTTCTGAAAGGATGCGATACGGTCCACCACGAAGATCCACCGATCCCCAGGCGAGTGCTTCATGGGCACGGATCGTCGGATCATTAGAATCTTCCCTCAACACCAGCAGCAGTTCATCGGAACGAAGGTCGACTTTTCCAGGGGCTTCCCTGCGGTCCCCCTCGAGGTGGATGACGGCACTCAAAACCGAGGAAAGGAGTGCTTCCAGTCTTTCCGAAGATGCCTCTCCTGGCCTCGTAGTCCTCACCAGGACCACTTCCCGGGCAACGACCTCATCCTTGGGAGAGGTGCCCCTGTGGAAGGTTTGAAGCCCCTGACCGTCCTCGGAAGTGAGGCTCAATCGTTGCTGGGCCACGTCCCAAAGGAAGACTTGCCCACGAAACTCGAGAGAGTTTTCTGCCTGGGTCAGAGTGATTCCTCCGGAGCCACGAACCGATTTCAGAAGAACGGGATCACTCTCGAAATCGATGTTCGCCTCGATGGTTTTTGCATCGAGTGTCCATGACATCGGTTGATCAGAAAGTTCTCCATACTTGCCAGGATCACTGGCGAGATAGATGCGTGCGCGTGCTTCATCGGCAAGAGTGACTTTTGAAATTGAACGCTCGATGGTGATGGTTTTTGCTTCGATGAAGCCAGGTGATTTTTCTGCGGAAGCAACCTCGACCCGCTGCTTTTCGGGACCCTGAAAACGGAAGGTGTTTTCGACTGCGTTCCACAAAAACTCCTGTCCTTGTGCGCGCAGATTTTCATGCTCAATTCGCACCGGTACCGGAACTGTTCCCAGCGCTCTTGCCAGTTGAATGTCACCCCAACGGGGTGCAGTGGAGGAGCCCTCGGGGGTCTCCATTTCTTCAAACTGGACCACCAATTCAGAGCAGTACAGGCCCAGGCTGGGAGACTCCAATTCACCTCCAGGACCCCTCAGGAGGCCATCTACGGCCCCTTTGCCCCTGGCCTGCCCGTCCAGGGAGGAGAGTTCCAGTGTCTCTGCGGTGAGCCGAATGCGATCTCCCATGACGATCTCCTGGCGACCATCTCCGGAGAGTTGGAGGAGACCGTTCTGCCCTGTCCAGCGCAATCGATGACTGCGTACGGTGAGTTGCTCTTCACCCTCGATTTGCATCGAAAGAGCCTCATCGTTTCCGGAGGCTTCCAGCACTTCGAGACGCTGTCGTGCATCCCATGAAAGTGACAACTCATCTGCACGCACTTCGCCGCGTGCATCATCACCGAGCCATTGACTGGCTTTTTGAGTGGGACCTTGTGGCCACTCGATGAGGTTGGCCTGAACCTCACCCATGAAAGAAAGGCGCGGAGAGTTGTCGACGAAGGCAACCCTGTTGGCAGAGATGCGATTCTCTCCTTCAGAGAAAGTGGCGCGGTTGTCTGCGCTGGAGATGATTTCCAATTGGCGATCGCGGGCATTCCAGATCAGGGCTTCCCCACGGATAGCTGCACCTTGTGGGCGTTGCTCATTGACGATCACCGGTTGCCCTGCTTTGCCGACCGCCCGAAGCGTTTCCAGGTTGCCATCGCCAAAGTCAAAAGTGGCTAAATCCGCCTCTATTGACCATTTCTGGCCACCTTCGGGGCCCAGATTGTCGGAGGTTCCCGTCGCCGGTCCCTGCAAAGAACCGCGGATTCCACCGTCGAGGATGCACCGTGAAGCACCCGTCATCACCTGCGCGCGCTGGGCGTTGAAGCGCCCCGCCGGGTGGACGATGACGACGTCATCGGTGAGCTCGACATGGTCCGCTCCTTCTTTCCACATCAATCGGCGACCTTCGATGCGTGTGTCTTCATCCACAAAAACGGTGATCGGATTTTCCCGTGCTTGCGACTGGATGCTCAACAGTCGACGGCTGACAGGATCCAGTTCCATGTCGAGATAGTCGGCAGCGATGTGTTGAAGGGGAACATCCACATCCGGGTTGAGAGGGCTGGTCGCCGGCACTTCAAAAATTTTCACGCCACCATCAAAGAGTGCACCGCGCCCTTCCTTACCGAGGACCATCGGTCCGCGACAGAGGATGCGTACCTGTCCATTGGAGTCCTCTTCGGAGCGATCGATAAAGGGGCCGCTACCCTCGGCGGTCAGACCCATCAGGATCGGTGGAGAGATCGTTAATTGCTCCAGTCCGGAGCTCGATCCGACGTTGCCCGTGAAGCCGTTGTTTCCACGTAACTCCAGTTCTGGCCAAATCATACGAACAGCGGACTGGCCCTTGAGGAGGACGTCTTCGCCGTCTGACCAGAGGATTTCGATATCCCGGGTTTCAAGTTTGGGAGAGCCTCCCGCACCCTCTGCAAAGAGGGCACCCTCGACGCGTGCGTTCTCTGAATCCTGATCGGTGATGACCTTGTCCGCTTCGAGAAGGATGCGGTCATTCGCTTCCTGCGCATCTCCTTCGTAGACCGGCAGCTCGATTTCGGCATCGATGAGAGTGGTCTGATTGACGAGGTTCTCAGGAGAGATCACCACTCCGGATGATGCATCCATGTGACCCTTGAGAAGGAAGCGGAGTCGTCCGCGGATCATGTCGTAGGAGCGGTAGGACATCCGGTTCTGATCGACCGGTTCTAGATCGATCTCTTCGACGTCGACGAGATCACTGTTTTCCTGTGGACCACCGAACTGGCCGGTGAGACCGAGGAAGGCGACCAGGCCCACTGAAAAGATGCCGAGAAAGAAGGAAAGCCGCTTCATGCGGGGGTCTCCGTCAGTGCGAGAATCCAGTCGCAAACCTGCCGCACAGCCCCAAAACCGCCATTTTGAGGGGTGACCACGTCTGCCGCAGCGAGTACTTCTGGCACCGCATCCGCGGGGGCGACGGCGGTCCCGGCGACTTCAAAGGCGGGCAGATCGATGAGGTCGTCGCCGACAAACACCGTCTCCTCTGCGCCGACTCCGAGTTTTTCCATCACCGCTTTCAGGCATTCTCCCTTGTCACGGATACCGGTGTGCCACTCGGTGATGCGCAATTCCTTCGCACGCAGGTCGGTGCTCTCGCTGGGTCTGCCGGAGATCCAGATGACGGCGATACCCTGATCGAGGAGGCGACGCATGCCGGCTCCGTCGGGGATGAAGAAACTTTTCGATTCGCTGCCGTCGGAGTGGATCGTCACCCGGTTGTCGGTGAGGACTCCGTCCACATCGAGGGCGAGCAGTCGGGGCCGCAGGGGGGCCAGATGGTCGGGAATGGTGTGCTTCATGACAACAGTCTGGCCTGCGATCCCTGACGGGCAAGTCAGAATTCCGGCCTTCCTGCTCCCATCGGGCCGGCTTCTGCTATCCTGCGGGGGGCAGAATCTGTCGTCAGGGGTGCGATCCCCGGGCAGACTCCGCCTGATCAGATGGAGGTTCGATTGGAAACGGCAAGCATGACGACGGAAGAAAGCGGCTCCAATCCCGGTCACACCGGTGAAAACGCGGCAGAAAATCCGTCAACGGATGCGGACAGTCCCGCCCTGGCGCCGTGGGAAGATGGCTTCTGTACCGAACTCGAGGAGTACTCCGGTCCCCTCGAATTGTTGCTCTATCTGATTCACAAAAATGAAATCGACATCCTCGACATCCCGATTGCGGAAGTTCTCGGGCAGTTTTTGGGTCACGTTTCCGAAGCACAGAAGAGGGGGCAACTCGACCTTCTCAGTGCCGGTGAATACCTGGTGATGTCGGCCCGCCTCATCGAGATCAAGTCGCGCATGCTCTCGCCGCAATTGCTGGACGAAGAGGATGATCTTCTCGAGGAGGAGCTCGAGGATCCGCGCAAGCATCTGGTGGAACAGTTGCTGGAGTACCGCGATTTCAAGGAGCGGGCACTGCTGCTGCAGGAGGCCCATCGTCGCCGATCACTGGGTTACGAGCGGGTTCAGGATGGAATGCCACCACCTCCTCCGGGAACTCTCGATCTTTCGGAGGCCTCCTCTCTGGATCTGTCCGCCGCATTTCAGCGGGTCCTCGACATGCTTCGCGAGCGTTCCGCCTTCGCCGTGATTCAGGGGGAAGAGGTGCCGATCGAGCAGTCGATGGGCGAGATCCTCGGAGCCCTCAAATCGCGTCCGGACAGGGCGCTCTCCTTTGAGGAGCTGTTCCCGCTGGAGCGTGGAATGGCGGGGGCGATCAGTACCTTCCTGGCACTTCTGGAGCTGGCGCGCATGCACCAGTTGAAGATGGTCCAGGTGCACAGCTCTGATCCGCTGATGGTTCACCTGCGTACCGAGGAGTAGGCCGATGCGCATCCTCTTTCTCGGGTCTGGCCCCTTCGGGATTCCGGCCCTGCGCCAACTGCAGCCGATCTGTGATGATCTGGTGGTGGGCACCGTTCCCGATGCTCCCCGTGGCCGCCAGCGCAAACCGGCTCCCTGTCCCCTCAAGGAAGTGGCTCTTGAGTTGGGATTGCCCATCTTTGAGAGCGAGCGTCTGAAGGGGGCCGCGGGACGCGAGTTTCTCGAAACCACCGGCGCACAGTTGGTGATCACCGCAGATATCCGTTTGATTCTCGGGCGCTCTTTTCTCGAATCGGTGCCGTTGGGATGTTTCAACCTTCACGGATCCATCCTGCCCCGTTGGCGTGGAGCAGCACCGATCGTGCGTGCTCTTCTCGCCGGCGATGAAGAGATCGGCGTCTCCCTCTATCGCATGGTGCCCGCCCTCGATGCGGGCCCGGTGGTTTCGATGTACCGGTGGACACCATCGGACCGCATCACCGCCGAAGAGGCGGAGGAGTACCTCAGTGAGCGTGCGGCGGAACTGTTGGTGGATTCCCTCGAAGCCCTGAAATCGGGAGAGCCTCCCCTCGTTGAGCAGAATGATGCGGCAGCGACGTTGGCACCGAAGGTCGACAAGTCGGAAGGGTGGATCGACTGGGGGCAGAGTGCGGCCCGGATCGATCGGCAGATTCGCGCCCTGCAGCCGTGGCCGCGGACCCGCAGCCACTGGCAGGAGGCGGATTCGACGGCAGAAGAAGGGGAGATCCTGATCATCCACAGCGGGATCCCGGAGGATTCAGCCCCGGATTCATCTGCCACAGATCTTCCGGGAACAGTGACGGATGTCTCTTCGGAGGGTATCTTGGTGGCATGCGGTGAGGGTTCCCTCCGCATCGGACGCCTGCAGCGTTCCGGCAAGAAACCGATGCCGGCGGCAGACTTTCTGCGCGGATTGCCGATGAAGCCCGGGGACCGATTTGTTACGCATGCACCACCAGAGAAGGGCGACGAGCCACGATGACCGGACACGGCAGCGACACGGGCCAGAGGCCTGCGAGAAATTCGGATCGCCCCGGTCGCCCCGAGGGTCGGGGTCGTCCTGATGGCCCCCGTCACGATGGCCCCCGTCACGATGGTCGCCGCCCCGATCGATCGGGACCATCCGGAAAAACCGATGCCGCCGATCACGAAAATGAAGAAGCGGAAGTCGAGGAGATTCTCGAGCCGCCTTACACCGCACCGCTGTTGCAGGGGAGTGGGGTCAAGGGGGGCGAAGTCTTCAGTGCACGGGCAGCAGCAATCCATCTGCTGACCCTCTGGGAGCAGTCCTCCTCAGCACCGATGGAATCCCTTCTCAGTGAGTATCTCGAATACACCGGTCTCGCCGATTCGGATCGCCGTTTCCTGGTCGAGCTGTGCTACGGCAGCGTTCGCATGCGCGGCACTGTGCGGCATCTTTCGAATCATTTCATGGACCGGGATTTCACCGAAGCGGAACGCACCCTGCGCTCCGCCATCGCCATCGGAATCTACCAGCGTGTATACCTGAAGACCGCTGCCCACGCCGCGGTTTCCGCCACCGTCGATGCGTGGCGGGAGGTGGCGCGTTTCCTGCCGGAAGTGATCGGAGATCCGCCGGAGCGTCGCAATCCGAAGGCGGAGAGTGGCTACATCAATGCGGTTCTCAGGAGTGCCTGCGACGGTCTCGAGCATGTGACGGAAGAACTCGATGACCCCACCGATGCGGTCAGGGCGGCGAGCGGTTGGGTTCGCGTCCGCGACCTGCGATTGCCCGGCGGCAACAAGGGCAAGATTCTGCGCCGGGGCCTCCAGTACAGCCACCCGCCGGAATTGCTGCGGCGCTGGTTGGAGCGTTATCCGGAGGAGCGGGTCCTCGAGATGTTGCAGCGCAACAATGAGGCTCCACCCCTCTTTATCGCTCTCAAATCCTCCCGTGAACCGGAGCACCAGCTGCGCATGATGGCGACCATCGATCAGGAAGCACGCATCGCCCGTGGAGCACCCAGAACCCTGGAGGTTCTTGGAGGTGGCCGCATCGAACGGATCCCCGGATTCACCCAGGGCGATTTCTGGGTTCAGGATCTGACCGCTCGCCGTCTCGCCCTGCGCATGCCGAAGGGTCAGGATGTGGAACTCCTCGACCTGTGCAGTGCACCCGGGGGCAAACTGGCCACCCTTCTCGATCGCGGAGGCATCCGCAAGGCGCTCGCCTGCGATGTCTCGCAGGAGAAACTGCAGCTGATTCGTGAAAACCTGGATCGTCTCAACCTGCTCGACCTGCATCAGACCGAGTTTTCCGAGGTGCCGAAGGATCCCACCAATCTGCGGTTCGATGATTCCTTCGATCAGATTCTCGTCGATGCCCCTTGTTCCAACAGTGGCGTGCTCAATCGAAGACAGGATGCACGCTGGCGTTTTCGTCCCGATGAAATTTCCGAGTTGGAGCAATTGCAGTCCGGTCTCCTGAAGACGGCGATTCGTCATCTTCGAAGGGGAGGGCATCTTTTGTATTCCACCTGTTCGGTTGAACCCCAGGAGAATCAGGATGTGATTCGCCGGGTGCTCGAGCAGAACACGGAGATCCGTCTCGTTGAAGAGATGGAAGTGCTTCCCGGTGATCTTGGGGGTGATGGCGGTTACGCCGCTTTGCTCCAGCGGGTGGATCGCTGATTCCCTGATTTTCCGACTCTTTCCCTTGAAGCGGGCGAGCCCCTCTTGGTCCGCAATTGTAAAGATTAAATAAACATCTTAAAAAGAGATCGTGTATTTCAGTCCGTTTTTGTGTAGATTGACAGAGGCAGGGCAAAGGGGCGAGTGATGCAAGAGACTGTAATCAAACAAGTTATGGGATCCCGCCCGATTCCGGCCCCGCGACTCTTCACGTTCTTGATGTTCAGTGTTCTGTGTTCCCCGCTGGTTTTCTCCGCTCCGGCTGGAGACGGCGCCGGGGCTGCTCGCAGGCCTCTCGATCTCCCTTCAGGCGGGGCGACCCATTCTGAAGAGGAGGAGGAAGAGGCACCTGATCTGATCCACTTCTATGGCCATGATCACGAGGGAGACAACTTTGTTTGGGTCCTGGATATATCAGGCAGCATGGGCGACGAAACCGGTGGTGAACTGATCGATCAGTTGAAGATGGAGTTTTCCCAGGCGGTGACGTCCCTCAGTCGAACCAGTTCTTTCAGTGCCCTCGCTTTTGACAACAACCTTTATCCCTTCGATATGGTCAGTCGCATGGCCGTTCCATCGCGCAAGAATGCGGCGATCTCCTGGTGCAACGGGTTGATTGCAGAGGGTGCGACGTGCCTGACTGTGGCAACGATCACCGGGCTGGAAATTTCCCGCACTCGCCAGACTGATTCCACGCGCCTGATCATCGTCGGGGATGGAGTCCCATACTGCTATGGTGAGGTCGATCTTGAGCAGTCCATCAGTGATATTCAGAATGCCAACTGGGAACAGATCCCCATCGATGCGGTGTATGTTGGAGATCAGGAACTGGGCCTTCAGTACTTCCAAATGCTCACCGAGAGTTGCAACGGTCGCCTGACGATCTGCCAGTAACCGGGCTCTCCGAGGCGAGTGCTTGACCTCTCCACGGTTCTTCCGTGTGATGGGGACATGCAAAAAAAGACCTTTTCGAAAACGCCGAATCTCTCTCGAATCGTCAGCATCGGACTGTTTTGTGCCGTAATGGTTCATATTCCGGCTCTCGAATCCCGCAGCCAGGAGAGCCCGGCCGGAGGATCGGCCACAGCTGATGGGGCAGTCGTTGCTGCGAATGATCTGGATCTTGCCATCGATCGGGAACTGGATCGGGTTGACCGTGAAGAGAACCAGGTGCGCTACCGGGGGCAATACCGTGCACTCATTCCCCTTGGCCATCCGGGTGCGGAAAGATTGCTGGAGCGACTCCTGGATGAGTCGCGTCTCTTTGACCGCCGCCAGTCGTGTGCGAATGCCTTGATGGATGTCGCCACTGCAAAGTTGATCCCGACCGTGGAGGAGGCTTTGCAAAAAGATGTTCTGATGGAGGTGTGGGTCGAACGGGAACTGGTGTTGCTGCTGGCGAAGCTGGGTCAGCGTCAGCGGGTGGATCGCTGGATGTTCGATCTGCAAAAGCGGGCGGACCAGGTTCCCAACACGGCGACACTGCCGGCGATTCTCGATGCTCTCACCCGTCTCGGAGATCTGCAGTTCCGCAGTGGACTGATCAGGGAAGCGAGCGAAACCCACCAGAAGCGCATCGACCTGCTTGGGGACATCGCCCGCAGGGTGCGGCCGGAATTACGCCCGGGTCTCGTCGATGAGCAGTGGGCGATCCACTACAACCTGGCGTGTTGTTTTTCACTGCTGGGGGAGGCTGAGAAGGGTTTACAGGCCCTGGAGACGAGTTTGGCCTCGACCACGATCCGTCTCGAAATGGCCCTGGTGGATGGGGATCTCAAGCTTCTCAGGGAACAGGATGGATGGCCCTCATGGGTGGAGCGGATGAAGGCCGGGGAATCCGGACCGGAAGACGAGCAAAAAAAAGAAGCACCGGCAGAAGAGGATGGTGGAAAGCGATGAGAGGAAAGCGATGCCTCTGGCTGTTGCCGCTGTTGTTGGTTTGCTCTTCCCTTGCAGCCCAGAACTCTCCCGCCGAGAAAGAGGAAAAGCAGCCACCCAATATTCTCTTTTTCATCACCGATGATCTCGGGTGGCAGGACACGGCGGTCTCTCTTCACAAGGAGAGCGCTCCCTTCCAGCAACACTATCGCACCCCTCACCTGCTCCGACTTGCCCGCGAGGGATTGGTCTTCACCAACGCCTACGCTTCATCGCCGGTGTGTACACCGACCCGTACCAGCATCATGACGGGGCGATCTCCGCAGGCGAATGGCATCACCTATTGGATCCTCCGCAAGGATCAGGACACGGGTGGCCCACGGGAGGGAACAGTCCCTCCGCAGTGGAATGTCAACGGCCTCCAGTCGGGAGATGTGACCCTGCCCGCATTGTTGCAAAAGGGTGGCTACCGGACGATTCATGCCGGAAAAGCCCATTTGGGGGCACGTGGAAGCAGTGGCGCTGATCCAAAAAATCTGGGTTTTGACGTGAACATCGCCGGCCATGCTGCCGGGGCTCCATCCGACTTCCGAGGGCGCAGGAACTTCGCCCGCGATCCGGAAAAACCGGGAGATCGCATCTGGGATGTTCCCGGTCTCGAAAAATATCACGGCAAGGATACTTACCTGACGGAAGCACTGGCACTGGAGGCTGCGACTGCAATCCATCAGGCGCACCAGGATGGCCAACGTTTCTTCCTGCACTTCTCACCCTACGCAGTTCATACACCGATCATCGCCAACGACCGTCACCTGGATCACTACCCGGATTTGTCCAAGGTGGAGGCCGCCTATGCGACGATGATTGAATCGGTCGATGAGGCGCTGGGGGTCCTGCTCAAGACCCTCGAAGATTTGAAGATCCTCGATGAAACCGTGATCATCTTCACCAGTGACAATGGCGGGCTCTCCGCTCACACCCGTGAAAAACCGCATCACCGTCACAACCATCCGTTGAGTAGCGGCAAGGGCTCTGCGCTGGAGGGGGGCACGAGAATTCCGTTAATGGTGCGATGGCCTGGAGTGGTTGAGGCTGGGCGTCGTACCGATCTGCCCGTGATCAGTCATGACCATTTTCCAACCTTGCTCGAGGTGGCCGGAGTCGAGGGACCGCAGGATCACATGACCCGGGTGGAGGGTTGGAATCTGTTGCCGATTTTTCGCGACGACGGTCGCGGGACGGAAACCGGAGGACTGCTGGAGGGTTGGGGCGAGCGGGTTCTCTGCTGGCACATGCCCCACTTCTGGGGCCCCAGAGGCCCGGGAATTCAGCCATTCAGCTCCATCCGTCGGGGTCCCTGGAAGATGATCTACTACTACCATCCCGAGCCAAAGCGGGTGCTCTATCACCTGGGCAAGGATTTGGGAGAGAGTCGCGACCTTGCTGATCAGCAGGAGAAAATTCTCGAGGACCTCTCCGAAAAACTGGCGAGACATCTGCGTGAAACAGGGGCCTCACTTCCCAGCGTCAACGGACAGACCATCCCCCTGCCGGATGAACTCAAACAGTGATCCTGAAACCCTGAGTTGCGGCTCGGGCTTGTTGAGGGATGTGAGTAACTGTGAAGCGCTGCTCTAGTTGGCGGGCTTGATCAGACCGGCATCGAGGAGAGTACGGTAAGCACCCTTCTTGCTGATGGTCTTGAGTGCACGTGCACTGAGGCGAACCCGAATAAAGCGGTTCAGCTCGGGAACCCAGATGCGTTTGCTTTGAAGGTTGACCTTGAAGCGACGCTTGGTCAGGCCGGTGATCTTGATTCCGACGTGGCCGGAGCGCTTGGATTTACCGCGGGTCTTTTTGCGATTTCCAGAGGCAGTACGGGCTCCGGTGATCTGGCAACGGCGTGACATCGTTTCGGTCCTGTCCTAAGTCGGAGAATGGATCTCCGCGAGCAATCATTGTTCATTTCAATCGAGGACTGTGACAAACAGACCTGACCCCGGACAAGGATACGGAGAAATCGATTCACCGATACACATCATCGACAGGGAGACCCGGAAGAGTCCTCTACCAAAGACGGAGCGTACCGATCTGCCCTGAAAGGGTCAACCAAACCCGCCCCTCTAACAGGCCCTGCCTGGAGGGCTGAAAACCGGTGAAAACCCTCAGATACAGGCGATATCGGGCCAAAAGAGCCAATTTGGGGTCATCCCGTGAAAGTTGCCAAAGTTGCCAAGAATCGTGGCTGTGCACTGGACCCGGAGGTATCCGGGCACATCATGACCCGGTGAATGATTCGACCGAATGGAGCGAAGCTGATGGGAATTCTGCAAAAGCAGTGGGGTATGTGGCTTTTGGCACTGGTGATCTTGGCCAGCGGCTGCGTGGGCAGCTCGGAGTGGATCCGTGAACAGGGTGAGAGAGGTGCTTCCGTGGTGGACGGTGTGGTCGTGGAACCCTGGGGTGAAATCGATGGCGAAGAAGTTCTGCGATACACCCTCGACAACGGTTCGATGAAGGTGCGCATCATCAATTACGGAGCAACCGTCACCGAGTGCCTGGTTCCATCCGCAGCGGGGGGCGAACTGGTCGATGTAGTCCTCGGGTTCGATGATCTCGATGGCTATCGCGAGAAGAGTCCCTACTTCGGTTGCATCGTGGGTCGTTGTGCAAACCGCATCGCCGCCGGCAAATTCGATTTGAATGACAGCAGTTACACTCTGGCCACCAACAACGGACCTCATCACTTGCATGGCGGAAACAGGGGATTTGACAAGAGAATTTGGGAATCGAAACCGATTCAGAGTAACAGGGGGCCCGGTGTTGAACTGCGTCTGGTCAGTGAGCCCGGCGATCAGGGATACCCGGGAGAAGTACGGGCCGCGGTTCGCTACATCCTGACCGGGGCCAATCAGCTGCGTGTCGAAATGGCTGCTGAATCGAGCATGGAGACTCCGGTCAACCTCGCGCATCACTCCTACTGGAACCTTGCTGGTCACGAATCGGGAAGCACTCTCGATCAGGAGTTGCTTCTCCGTTGTTCACGTTACACCCCCGCGCAGGACCTGATTCCGACGGGTGAAGTCGCCCCCGTTGCCGGTACTCCGCTCGATTTCACAACCTCGAGGGCCATCGGCTCACAAATGGATCAATTGCCCAAACCGGGCGAGCCCTTTTACGCCGGAGGTTACGACCACAACTTTGTGGTCGATGGAGAAGAGGGCGCAGTTCGCGAGGTGGCGGTGGCACGATCGGGGAAGACCGGGATCGTCATGACCGTCTTCGCAGATCAGCCCGGTGTGCAGTTCTACAGCGGCAACTTCCTCGATATCGCCGGTGGAAAAGGGGGAGCGTCTTACCCCCAATACAGCGGTTTCTGCCTGGAAAGCCAGATCTGGCCCGATGCCATCAATCGTCGGGATGTCGCAGGCTGGCCGGATGTCGTGCTCAAGCCCGGGGAACTTTACACCCACACCATGAGCCACAATTTTTCCATTGAGGAGTGAGGTCTCCATGATCGTTATTTTTCTGACACTGATTTCGATCTTCAATGTTGGTTTCGGGCTGTGGGTGATGCTCGATCCAGTGCAGGTCATGGAGATGATGCTGACCTGGCAGACTCCTGAAAACCCGCTTCTCCCCGACCGTGAGGCGATCCAGCCGGCGACGATCGGCGAGTTTCGCGCACTTCTTGGAGGACTCATCCTGTCTCTGGGTCTGGTGACCCTGAGATGTCTCTGGAGCCCTGCCTATGCAATATGGCTCCAACCTCTCGCATGGTGCTTCCTGGGCCTGGCTCTGGCACGCTTTTCCAGCCTGATGCTCGATGGAATTTCCACTTACACCATCGTGGCAGCATCGATCGAGGTGGTGACCGCATGGGCGCTGGGAGTCCACGCCCAAAGGCTGCTTTCCGGCGGGGTTGAAATGGAAGAAGAGCTCGAGGAAGAAGAAGTCGAGGATTATTAACAAATCCGGCTTTCGCTGAGCCTTAGTGAGTAGGCCGTTTTAACAGGGGAGGCGTTCTGCCTCTTCGCTGTCTCATTGATATGTCTCTCCGGATTTATCGAACGAGGTCGACATAATATGGTGTTGGACTTTTCAAGATTTACACCTGAAAATCTCGTGAACAAAGGTTTTGAACCTCCATAAATCTGTTCAAGCATGGTCTGGCCGGGGTGGGACATTCCCGGGTCGGAACAGTGAAAGGTTTGAGATGATTTTGAAGAAATCTGCCTTTTTTCCGCTCTTCCTGAGAACGGGCGGCGCATTTCTGGTGATTGCCAGTGTTGTTGCCGCAACCCACCTGATCGAGAGTTCGGTGGCATTGACCCAGGATCCACCCGCAGAAGAAGAGTTGCTCGACGATGATTTGCTCGATGATGAGTTGCTTGATGACGACCTTCTCGGTGATGACCTCCTGGAGTCAGATGAGAAGGTTGCGGAAACCGGAGAAGAAGATGCCTTTTCGTCGATTGAGGCTCACGAAAAAGTCTTCGCCAAGAGCAACTTTCCCTCCGCAGACGAGTGCGCGTTGTGCCACCCGAAGCAATACAAGGAGTGGTCCGTTTCCCAGCACGCCTACTCCCAGTTGAGCCCGCTGATGATGTCGATGCAGAACGCCATGAATGTGGGAACGAGTACCACCAATGGTGATTTCTGCCTGCGTTGTCATGCTCCTGTGGGATCAGACATTGGCGAGCCCTTCAGCGCCTCCAATCTCGATCGCCATCCTGCTTCGAGAGAAGGGATTACCTGTGTGACCTGCCACCGCATGAGTGCGGGATATCGCAAGGTTTCGGGAAGAATCGGAATCGACCAGGGTGACGTCTTCGACTCTGTCAAGGGTGCCTTGGGCAATGCGGAACTCGCCCGGGTGCTGGCCGACAAAAAGCAGTTCAAGGTCAATACCGATCGTGATGGAGTGGGACGCGCGATCCACACGGAGATTGAACCCTTCTTCGAGTTGACGACTCCTGCATTCTGCGGATCCTGCCACGAGGTGTTTGCCCCCAATGGACTTCGGGTTCATGAGTTGATGACCGAGTATCGCAATTCGCCCGCAGCGGAAGAGGGAATCACCTGCAACGACTGTCACATGGGCAAGGAGCAGGGCGTCCCCGCTGGATATGAGTGGGGTCCCGCCGCGATTGTCGGCGGCAAGGAAACCGCGCCGCGCAAGTTGACCAATCACTTCTTCGCCGGGCCCGATTATTCCCTGATTCACGAGGGTATATTCCCGGTCAACAAGAAAGCGAATGAGTTCAAGAGCCTCCAGGAGTGGTTGCTCTTTGATGTCGACGCCGGTTGGGGAACCGATGAGTTTGAGGACAACTGTCCCGAGGATTTCCCCTTCCCGGAATCCTGGGTTTCCATCGATGACCGATACGAAGCGCGGGAAATCATCGCTGAGCAGCAAGAGTTGCTGGGTTGGGCGAAGGAGCAGCGAATCGAAGTTCTCAAGCGAGGCTTCGGGCTCTCGGACATCCGTGTGACCAACCATGATGAGAGTGGTCTCGATTTTGAAATTGACGTTCGCAACCTGACGAGGGGGCACAACCTGCCGACCGGCTTTGATGCGGAGCGGGTTTTCGTGGTCCAGATCGATGTGAAAAATGCTGCCGGTGAAATCGTATTCCAGTCGGGAGACCGGGATCCGAATGGTGATTTGCGGGATACTTTTTCCCTTTATGTCCGCAATGGAGAAGTGCCTCTGGATGAGCAGCTCTTTAACCTGCAATCCAAGTTCATGTCGCGAAACATTCGCGGGGGTGACCAGGAGCAAGTGCTGACCATCAACAGTTCCGTGTCGGCCTTGCCCTTCATTCGCCCCGCTTCTCGTCCCAACAATATCTACGGACACCCCAAGGGGATGCGCAAGCATCGCCGGGGCATTGAGCCGCTGGGGCACAGGACTGCGGAATACCATGTCAGCCCGGATCTGCTGAAGGGCGAAGGGCCCTTCACCATCGATGCCCGATTCGTTTCCCAGTCGGTGCCGGTGAACCTGATTCATCAGACGATGCACGTTGGCTTCGACTACAACATGTCTCCACGGGCTCTTGCGGAGAAGTTGGTTGAGGGCGCAGTGGTAGTCGCTGAAAAGTCAGCGGTCACCCGTGCGGCAGAGAAGGCAGGACAATGATCAGAGTCATCGCATTTACCCTGCTCCTGTTCAGTCTTGTCTGTCTTCCTGTTGGAGCGCAGGAGGGGGAGAGCCCCAGCAGACTGCCGGACTACCCGATTCCTCTGGTCGACGAATCGTTGATCAAGCCTCACCCGCCCTTGATCCAGATTGGACCGGGGCTGGTTCAGACCGGGCGCCTTGAAAGAGGTTTCGATGTTCCTGGAGGTGCGGTCTGGCGACCGTCTTTCTGGGTCTATGGAAATCTTCGTTCCGGAATCAACCTCGTTGATCCCGGAGGCAGCGGAGACCGGATCGTCGAATGGGCTCAGCGCATGGACCTTTTTGGAAACCTGCAACTGAATGGCACCGAGAGATTTCTCATCGGTCTTTCCCCCCTGCATCAGCGGGGAAGTTTCAGTCGATATGTTTTCGAGCCGGAAAATGAAGAGGGTTGGGTCGACGAAACCAACACCAGGGTTACCACATTTTTCTTCGAGGGCGAGTTGTCTGAGCTGATACCGGCTCTCGATCCGGATGGCACCCGCAAGCTGGATTACGGGTTCAGTGTGGGCCGTTGGCGCGTGGATCTACAAGACGGACTGCTCGTCAATGACATGATGGATGCGGTTGGAATCACCCGCTTTGTGGCGGTTCCCGGGACGGCGACGACGCGGATGACGTTGATCGCCGGCTGGGATGAAGTGAGCCGGGACAACAACCTGCTCTCCGAGGAGTCCCGCTACCTTTCCTTCTCTGCGGAAGCGGATACCTACAAGAGCACCATCGACCTCGATGTGGTCCATGTGGATGCACCTGTTGCGGAGGGCGGCTCTGCCTGGTTCCTCGGCTGGGGATCATCCCAGAGACTGAAATTTGGTGGGGAGAGTTACAACACCACTTTCCGAATCTGCAGTTCCATCGCGGATGAGGACGACAACGCAGCGGTCAGTGACGGAACCCTGTTTTTTGCTGAGGCATCAAAAACTCCCATCGGGACACCCGATATGGCATATGCCACCTTCTTCTTGGGTATTGACCAGTTTGCATCCGCTGCCCGCGGTGAGACCAATGGTGGACCTCTCGGCAAGGCTGGACTGCTCTTTGCGGCTGCCGGTTTGGGAAGATATCGACCCGCATTGGGCAACCGTGCGGATGATTCCTATGGTGGATCTGTAGGTTACCAGTGGAGCTACGATCAGGGTGCTTCGAACCTGGTTTTTGAGGGAGGTTTCAGATCCGCTTTGGAAGGGGACGGTCCGTCCACTGGAGCAGTAGGTGGCCGTTATCAGAAAAAACTGAATGGCCGAACGATGTTCCAGATGGATACCTATGTGAAAAAAGAGGAGAGCCTCGATGTGGGACACGGCCTCCGAGCCGAAATTCTGGTTCGGTTCTAGGTCCTGAAGATGGAAATCGTTTACGTCACCGGACTGGTCCTGATGGGATTGGCGCTGCTGGATGCCGTGGCAGGGATTTTCGTGTCTATACGGCAATCTTTCGCCCGGTCGAAGTTTCAACAGCGTCAGGCTGAGCAACTGAGAAGCATGATGGACGAGGGGCAGCACGGGCCTTCAAAAGAGTCTGTGGGGAGCTGGAAGGGTTTCCGCAGATTCAATATTGTGAACAAGGTGCTGGAAGCGGAAGACATCTGCTCCTTTTACCTGGGGCCTGTTGATGGTGAACCGATTCGATCCTTCGAACCGGGACAGCACATCGGTTTTCGATTTACGGTACCCGGCGATTCCAAGCCGACGATCCGCAGTTACTCCCTGAGTTCAGGTGTTCTGGAAGACAACCTTTACCGCGTCACCATCAAGAAAGTGCCAGCACCACCCGAGACCGATTTCCCACCTGGAAAAGGCTCCAGTTACTTTCATGAGGAACTGGAGATTGGATCGGTCATCGAGGTCAGTGCCCCCAATGGCAAGTTTTATCTCGACCGGGAAGATGATCGACCTGCTGTGCTCATCGCCGGCGGGATCGGAATCACGCCCCTTCTCAGCATGCTGGAAACGATCTGCAAGGAAGGCATTGAAAGAACCTGTTATCTGTTTCATGCCGTAAGGAGTCACCGGGACCATGCTTTTGCTGAGCGATTGAATGAATTGATGCAAGTGAGAGATCATCTGCATCTCCACACTTACTTCAGCCATCCGGAAGACGGTCATGAATTGCCGGAGGGTTCGAAGACGGGATTTTTGTCCGTGGATGCCATTCAGGAAACGGTCGGTCATCTGGAGGCTCAGTTCTACATCTGTGGGCCGCCACCGATGATGCAGGCACTGGTGCCATCCATGGAGGCGGCCGGAATCCCGAGTCGGGATATCAAAATGGAAGCGTTTGGCCCAGCCTCCATCAAAAAGAAAAAACCTCCTGAAGATTCAGGGGCTGCCACAGAGAGTGACTCTGCGACCGTGATCCGTTTTTCAAAAACGGAAGTGAAATGGGACGGAGAGTCTTCGATTCTTGAAATGGCAGAGGAGAACAGTGTGGAGATTGACAGCAGTTGCCGATCGGGCAGTTGCGGAACCTGCCAGGTGAAAGTGCTCTCCGGAAAAGTTAAATATGAAGATGAGCCGGGTTTTGACCCGGACGAAGGAAGTTGTTTGACCTGCGTCGGAATCCCCGACGGAGACGTCGAGCTGGACGTTTGACAGATTCCCTTTGCAGACTGGCTAAGGTTGTTGCTTCGAAAAGAGGACTGGAATGATTCAGAATTTGATTCCCTTGTTGTTGGTCGCAATGGTGGCTGTGGGTTTGGGCCAGGAGGCTGAAACCTCAAAGTTGCCCACTGGTCCCGGCTTTGACCCGAAAGCCATCGTCGGTGCTTCGGAGTGCACTGAATGTCATACCCATTCAGGAGCGGTCTGGGAGCAGACTGTCCACCATGGAACCATCACGGATATGCCCCGTACCGAGAAAGGCCGGGAGATCGCCAAGAAAATGGGGATTCGCCGGATCAAGAGTGAAAGCCTGTGCCTCGATTGCCATGCCACGAGTCATTGGGAGGATGAAAAACTGAAGCCCTCTTCGGGGGTATCTTGCGAATCTTGCCATGGCGCTGGAATGGGCTGGGTCAAACTCCATGGCGAGTTCAGCGGCAAGGAAGAGGGACAGGAAACGGCAGACGAAATTGCTCGTCGTTGGAAGGCCTCTGAAGCTGCAGGAATGTTGCGCCCAACGATGATCGCAGACATCGCGCGTAACTGCGTCAGTTGCCATGTCGTTCCCCACGAAAGCCTTGTCAATGTCGGTGGGCACCCGGCCGGATCTGACTTTGAGTTGGTCGCCTGGAGTCAGGGAAAAATGCGCCACAATAATTTTTACACCAAAGGCAAGGAAAACAAGGTCGCCTCGATTGAGCGCCAGCGTTTGCTCTACGCAGTAGGCATCCTTGCTGAATTGGAATTGTTGCTGAAGGCCGTGGGCACTGCAGAGGAGATGGGCGACTATGCCAAAGCAAACGCACGCAGAGTCAGTGCGCTGCGCAAGAAACTGGCAACAGCTGCGAAGGCAACTCAACAGTCAGATCTCGTGAAAGCCCTTGAAGCGGTAGGATCGCTGAAGTTGAGTTTGAAAAACCAGCCAGCGATGCTGGAGGCTGCCGCTGCCATCACGATTTCACTCGATAATCTGGCGGCAACATCCAACGGCGAAGACCTCGCAGGTCTGGATTCCATGTTGCCCAAAGCAGAAGACTACAAATAGGAGTTGATGCATGTGCCCCGTCACCGGATCTGACATGAACGATTCGGAAGAGAATTCTCGTGATTATCGTTTCAGTAATGAAGCGATCCCACGAGAAGTTCTCGATTGGGCTCGGTTCAACTCAGTTCTTTCGATTGCATGGGATGAATGTGAATCTAGGGGGAAATCCATCGAGTCGATTTTACAGATGGATGCCAGAGTCATTGAATATCAAAAAGCGGACATCATTATTCGTAAAGGCGATTATGGCGGCTCAGTCCTGATTCCCATCGAAGGGGAAATACGTGCCAACCTCGACGAATCTGGGGAAAAGTTTTTTTTACGCAAAAACGTCACGCGTAGACGAAGTTGGCTTTCAGCGCTGAAGCAGTTTTTTCGGTGGCAAACCCCAGTGGAGCGTATCAGCTCTGATTCCTCAAATAGAAACTTATATTCTGAAAAATCCCGCGTTCCTCGTTTAGACATCAATATCGAAGAATACATGACAAAATATCTTACGCGTAGGATCGGACTCGGGGAAATTTGTGGAGAAATTGCTGCCTTACGCAGGAGCCCAAGGACTGCCTCCGTCTTTGCAGAAACCGATTGCAAGGTGTTGGAAATTAGGTGGCAGGGAATCCGCGAGATACTCAAAAACTCAAAAGAGCTCAGTTACTACCTTGAAGACCTGATAGGGGATAGGCGCCATCAGATTTTCAGCGGAATGAAAGTCCTGACCAATTTACCCGAATCGGTGCAGAGAACACTATCCGCGAGAAGTATTTTTGAGAGGTGGGGTTCGGATCATTGGAATCGACACTTCCGAAAAATCATGCAGTCCAAATCTTCCATGATCGACCGCGAAGCAGTCGTCCTTCAACAAGGTCATCACATGGATGGCTTGTATGTTCTTCTCAGTGGATTTGCACGAGTCACAAATAAAGAGGGCAGTGAAGAGAAGACTGTCGGGTATCTTCGTCCAGGTGACGTCTATGGTCTCAAAGAACTGCTTAAAGATTCCAAGTCAAGTGTCAGCTCACCGGCTTTGAGAAGTATTCGTGCGGTAGGCGCCATCGATCTCGTGGTAATTCCCAGCAATGATTTTGTCGAATACGTGTTGCCGGAGTTGAAGAATCTGGACATCGATCAGTTGGGATCAGAGAAGGGCCTGATTTCCACGGAGCTGCTCAACTTCTTTCTCGATCGCAGGATCGTCAACGGTAACCAGACGATGGTGATCGATCTGAACCGCTGCACTGACTGTGATGATTGTGTCAAAGCTTGTGCTGTAACACACGATGGGAATCCCCGTTTTATTCGTGAGGGATACCGTCATGCAAAGTTGATGGTGGCAACAGCCTGTATGCACTGTATTGATCCTGTCTGCTTGATCGGCTGTCCCACTGGAGCAATTCACAGGGAGCATACGACCGGAAATGTGGTGATTACTCGAAGTGAGTGCATCGGTTGTGCTTCTTGCGTTGAATCCTGCCCTTATGACAATATTCGAACCGTCGAAGTTCAGGATGCAAACGGTGAACCTGTAATCGATCTTGAGACGGGGAAGCCTGTTCTTAAAGCAACCAAATGTGATCTTTGCATTGATCAGCCTTCTGGGCCTGCGTGTGTCAACGCCTGTCCACATGATGCATTACATCGCATCAATTTTTCAGACGCTTCAGGAGTTTCCAGCATCGTTGAGAGGATTACGGGATGAAAATCCGCCCTCCTCATTCGGGTGCTCTGTTATTGATCCTGATCGGCATCGTTGTCAGTTTGTATTTTCTGGAGCAAGCAGACGCAACGCTTGCCAATCCTGCTGTTACCAGCGGCTGGATCTTATTGGGAAGCTTTGTGCTCCTCTGTCTTTATGGGGCACGCAAAAAAGTTCCCTTTTTGCCGATTGGTAAAACGGCGACATGGTTACAGCTGCATCTGGGTTTTGGGGTGATCAGCACCTGGTTATTTCTGGAGCATGTGGGTTACAGATTTCCGACAGGACTGTTTGAGACCCACCTTTATGTGCTTTATTCATTGTTGTTGATCTCCGGATTTCTCGGCTGGTTGGTCATGAGGGCATTGCCTGAAACACTTCGAGCGGATGGCAGAGAAGTGAACCCCTTGCGCATACCTGACGAGCTGGCAGGAATGGTGAAGAAAAGTGACGACTGCATCGCCGGGCTCGAACCTGGAGAGTTGAATCCTGAGATACTCAAAGGGTACTTTGAGGTGGTTCGACCTTATTTGTGTTCAGGCTGCGGGGTACTGCCATCACGAATTCACCCGGAATTCGGAGTGCCCCAAACTTTGATCCAGCGATTGCAGGATTACGAATCTCCGACAGTGCTCTTTTCTTCAGAGCCATTTCTTCCTGTACACAAGATTGTTAGGGAAAAAGCTGTTCTGGACCTTCATCAGGTACGCCAAAGGTGGATGCGCGGCTGGCTTTTTGTCCACGTGCCGGTGACCGGAGTGATGGTCCTGATGATCATTTTGCATGTCATTCTTGTGACAGCGTTCAAAGCCGGGGGGGCGCAATGAATATAAAGCCTCGTGGTGCCTTTGATTCACGAACAACGCGATATTTGCGTCCTGATCGTCCCTACATTTGTGGCAACAGTTCCCAGCCTTGCTCAAGCGGTCCGACAGGATCCGGAGTCTGCCCCCATGGAGAGGCGGGCTGCTTTCCGCGCATGAGCGAAGGCTACCTTCGAAAGAGGGTCCAGCGCAGTCTTTTTCTCCTTTTTCTGGGCGGGTTGATGGTCACCCTTGCCGCTGGAGGAGATGAGAAGGGCCCCTTTGATCAGGAGTTGATCTCGCCGGGCCCCTTGTCCCATTTTCATTCCCAGTTTGATTGTAGTGATTGTCACTCCGCTGACTTGAATTCATGGCAAGGGCTTTTGTCCAGTGTTTGGGATGGAAGTGGAGACACCTTTGCCAGCGATGGTTGTCTCAAGTGCCATGATCAGGGCCCTCATGCGATGAGTGCCCATGGTGTTTCGCCGGAAGCTTTGCGTGAGAGAAGTGGTCTGCAGGGTGTCGCTCCCTTCCACGATCAAACAGAGTGTGCAGTTTGTCATACTGAACATGGTCATGGCAGTCATGATGTTCAGCTCTCTGACTCCCGTTGCCAGACGTGTCACCAGCAGCAATTCGAAAGTTTTGTGTCAGGCCATCCTCCTTTTTCGGAAGACTTCGGAAATAAACCGAGAACACTTTCTTTCAGTCACTCTGATCATGCATTGCGTCACTTCAAAACCATGCCCGAGTATGCTCCCCAATCCTGTTCGGGGTGCCACCAGTTGAATGAGACAACCGGAGCCATGACGGTCCTTCCCTATGAAGAGTCCTGCGGCCAGTGTCATACCGACGACATCATCAAGAGCGAGGCCGTGAAGTTTTTCGCACTGCCTATGATTTTTGGTCTGGAGGAGATGAAGGAAGAGGGGATGGGTGTCGGAGATTGGCCGTACATCGATATTCTCGATCTCACACCCTGGACTCGGCGCTGGTATCAAAGCAGTGAAATGGATTCTGAATTTTCCGAATTGATGAAACTGTCAGAGCTTGAAGGTGATGAACCTGGAAATCCGGCCAAAGTGCGGGAGGTTCAGGAGTTTGCCATGTCGATCAAGCGATCATTCATGAAAGACATGATCAGTGATTTGCGGTCATGGATAGGAAGACTGTTGCCGGGGGAGTACAGCGAATGGACCAGTGACGAACTGGCCCAGCTCTCAGGCCAATTCCCGATCGCCTTGCTGGTCAAAATGCAGGAGCGCTGGTTCCCAAATCTGGACGAAGAACTGAACCGTTTCGACAGTGGCATGTTGGTTGAACCTCAGGCAAGTGAAGAGGGGATGACAGAAGAAAACACCGCTGTTGCTGCTGCTGTTGCCGAAGAGGATGATCTCCTCGCTGGCGGCGAAGATGATCTGTTGCTGGAAGATGAAGGCGATCTACTTGCGGATGAAGATGACCTGCTCATGGATGAAGAGGATCTGCTGGCGGAAGATGAGGACCTTCTTGCTGGATCCGAAGAAGATCTCTTGCTGGAAGAAGACGATCTTCTCTCAGGTGATTTGGATCAGGAGAAGGACGCAGATAAAGAGGAGACAATTGTTCAGGAGCACTCCCTCGAAGAAACCAGTGTTGGTCGTGATTGGGCCAATCTCGGTGGTTGGTACGAGGAGGCAGGGGTGGTTTGGTACAAGCCTGTCCAACACGCTGACCCTTTCCTGAAAGCATGGATCGAAGCGGAAATCCGTCACGGAGCGGGTGAAGAAACCTCCGCAGAAATTCTGTCACTTCTGTTGGCAGATAACGCTCCCGGTAAATGCAGCAAGTGCCATTCCGGGGTTTCTGCTGAGAAGGGTGCCTTGAACTGGACCCCCGCTGCCAGGGAAGAAGCGGTTCGATTTTCGAAATTCAGTCATGCGGATCATGTGTTCAGCGACGCAGATCTTCAATGCACGAGCTGTCATCAGCCACGGGAGTCTCAATCCTCCAGTGGTCATGACTGGTTTCCTGTAAAAATGGAATCATGCACAGATTGCCACGGTCAGGAAGTCGCAGATGACTGTACTCTTTGTCATCAGTATCACGCTTCCCCTGGAATCAGAAAGCTCAAGTCTGCGAGTATCAATATTTTCCGCATGTCAGAAGAAAACTGATTCAGGAAGCGGACAGCAGCCTATTTTGTTCAGTTCTGGCTCGGCGAATTCTCGAATTGAGTAAGGGGCGGCGCTGACGAATAAATTCAGTTAGACAGATGTCTAGCGAAGCGAAGAATCCGTTTTCCAATTCGTCCAATAAATCTCCCAGCAACAAAGCATCTTCAAGGTCCGAATCCACTCCTGAATATAGATCTGGCAATGTGGGGTGAGCTGCTTTGCCAATCAACACCACATTGTCTTTGTGGAAGAAGCGGGGAAGTCTCCGGTCAGAACATTTGGATATTTCAACCGCATTGATGGCTTCCTCACTAAAGATCGGACGCAGCTCTTTGGGCCAATTGCGACTCCACTTGAAGATCAGTTTTCGGCATTCTTCGGAGGAGCTGTTGGAGTGGATGAGTAGCCCTTTGGCGTCCACTTGCAACCGCCAAGAGACACTTTCGGAATCGACAGGATAGATGATCAGTTCACCGAAAGTTTGTGGAATCTTGTATGAGAGAACTCGCTCGTTAAAGATGGCAGCGGTATTACCAGTTGTTGAAGTCCCGCTTATTTGAATAGTATGCGACAATGAGAGTGCAGGCCCTGGTATGTGCATTTCTCTGATTACAGATTGAACACCGTCTGCACCGACGAAGAGGTCTGCATTTGATCGTGTACCATTTTTAAAATGGGCAGATTCGATTTTATATCCCAAATACGGTTCAAAATGACTGAACTGAGCACCAAACCGGTATCGGTCTTCTCCAACACACTTTTGAATTTCTTGATGTAGTCGCAATGCATCGGCAGTGAAAAGAAAGTTTCCAGATTCCGTCCGAAATTGATCTGAAACGGAGTAAGCCCTTCCCCCTCTCAGAGGGGTGACCCAATTGCGGAGCTTCAGGCCCAATGAAGATAGAGATTCCAAAGAGACCGAATTGAAAAGGTATCCGCTGCTACAGGAATCGAGTCCTGTTTCAGGAATGCAGATTTCTACTTCGTGTCTGGATTGAAGTAAGCGCAGTGCGAGCGCCATACCAGACAGGCAGGAGCCCAATATAGTGATTTTCATACTCTTCAAACGCCTCTGAATAAGAGATTGGGCCGCTCGCAGTTAGCATCGCTTTGAAATAGTCGGTCCTGATATTAATAGCAGTAAAGTCGCAATAGTCACACCGAGTAATGGAGATAGGCAAAATTGACACAAATGACAGTTTAGTCATAAAAATATCGCTCACTCCTTTAGTAGACTCTGATCGAATCCCAGACAGTTTCGATTCTCATCAGTGCCTCATTCAGAATCTCCTGTGAAGTTGCAACGGAGAGGCGCAAGTGTCCCTCAGCACCCGGGCCAAACCATCTCGCAGCACCCGGAACGACACTGACTCGTGCTTCTTTCAAAATCTTTTCCGCCAGAGTTTCCATCTCTGTATTCGGAATTTGGATTTTGGGAAACAGCAGGAAGGTGCCCTCCGGAACGGGGCATTGGATCCCTTCCAGAGCTGAGAGTCGCTGGGCTGCAGAGGGGATTACCTGTCGCAAATGGTCGACAAAGGCTCTGCGCCATTTGCCCCCGTGTACCAGAGCCGCCTCAGCAGCCACCTGGGAAAGGGCAGTGGCGCCACCACTGGTATCGAGGATCCCTGATTCTTCAGTGATTTTTCTGAAGAGATGATCATTACAAGTGTGCAGGTATCCGACCCGCAACCCTGACAAGCCGTCACTTTTTGAGAAGCCTGAAATTGACACCGTTCTCGCAGCGATTTCTGCAGAAAGAGAAGCCAGCGAGGTCATGGGTACATCCCCAAGGATGATTTCGGACCAGACTTCATCACTGACCAGCACCAAATCGTGTTTCTCTGCGAGATGGGCCATGGCTTGGAGTTCTTCAGTTCTCAAAACCCTGCCTGTGGGGTTGTGGGGATTACAAACCAGCAGGGCTTTTGTCTTGGCAGTGATCATCGACTCGAGCTGCTGAATGTCGAAAGCCCCCCCGATGGGTGAAACGGGACAGCGATGAACCTTTGCTCCGGCCAGCTCTGCACAGTGGGGAAGCAGAAAATCAACGGGGTCAAAAGTCAGGGCTTCGTCGCCAGGGTTCAAAATGGCGCGACAGGCAACCTTGAGTGCGGAAGCTGCTCCATCGATGACGAGAACCTTGTCCGCGCTGGCGGGTATCCCCTTGCTGCACAAGCCTTCGGCGATGGCTTCCCGAAAACTTTCGAACCCCTGTGGAGGGCAGTAACCCAGATATCCCTGTTGGATGTGACGTCCTACGGCATCGGCAACCTCAGGGCAAATCGGATAATCCATTTCACCGGCAGTCAGAGGAATCACACCCTCTTCAACCGTGGCCCAGCGCAGATTGAAAGCAGTTCTTCTGAGCGCTTTTTCATCGATCCGGTCATGACTGAACAATTCAGGGGTAGGGGTAATCTTCATCGGCGGGGCTTCTTTCTGATCTTTGTTCAGGCACAAACGGGGACTCGGTCAATGGAGTGTGATTCAAGACCCAGAAATTGTCTCTGCAGGCTTCGACCCTCTTCCAGTCGTCGCTGAAGAACCGGAATCCGTTTGTTGGCAAAATCCGTCAGGCGTCGATCGAGACTGTCGACGGAAGTGGAGTCCCAGTCACTCAGGGTATCCCCAAGATTCAGGCCATCCTCGAGTGCGGACCCGACTCCCTGACTGGTGAAGGTCAACAGGGGATGAGCGGCGTCTCCCACCAGTAGTACATTCCCCTTGTGAAAACGGGAGGGAAGATCCATGTCAGTGGTTCTCCAAAGATGACAGTGGCGCAGATCCCCGGATCCGACGACCTTTCTGACCAATGTTGGCCATCTCTGCAGTTCTGACTTCAGCCAATCGGATCTTGCTTCGGAATCCAGCAATGTCTGGGGCCATCGACGGAGGTCCCACTGGAAGTACCAGATCACCTTCTGGTCTGCGGTTGGAACCATCCCCATGGCAGCCCCCTCGCGACCATTCATGAACTTTTTGAAGGTGCCTTGCAACTCTGCTGGGATTTTTTCGAATTGAGTCATGCCGACGATCTCAACAGATTTGACGGAGCTCAAAGTCGATTCGGGGAAACAATCGCGGCGAATTTTCGACCGGACACCATCCGCACCAATGAAGAGATCCGCTTCGATGATTCTTCCATTCCTCAGGGCAGCAGCACGGGTAGATCCGTTTTTTTCCACAATGAAGTGGTCAAACTCAGACCCGAAGTGAATCGTTCCCGGCTGGAGCTGATTTCGCATCTGGCTAACCAGACGTTGCCTCTCAATTCCCTGGCAATCCTGTAGGGGCTGTCGGGAATGGAAGTTGTGGTTCAGATCGTGGACGTGGTACTGCCCGATTGCGTGGGTATGGCCTGACACCGAAACGCCCAATTCCCGAAGATTCTGGCAAGTGTTGGCATCGAAGATCATTCCGAATCCACCAGAAGCAGCGGAGGATCTTCGCTCCAGTATTGAAACGCGGTGTCCGCTTTTCTGCAGGCCCAGGGCGCACGCCATCCCGGCAATACTGCCCCCTATGATAACGATCCTCATGATTCACCTCTCTCAGCGGGGTAAGGGAGGAAATCCGAATTTCCCTGTCCCGATATATCTGGAATCCGGATCTGGGGAAGAAGGGGACCGAAAAACTCCAAATTGTCGAGCAGGCCGTGTATTTGGCGTTTAACAGGGTTTTTTGAGTTGGGGATATACCAGAGGTCCTGGGGCGTTTTTCCATTGTCCGGGAATTGCCCAAAGATGTGAAGTGACAGAGGAGTGGTGATGAATGATTCCACAGATCAGAAAACGGAATGGCCTTTTCCGATTCTGGAAGTTCTGAATGAAATCAAACTTTCTAGCGATCAGTACATAGATCTTTATTCCGGTGCATATATTCTTTGCGCTTCGATTTGCCTGATCATAGGCGGTCTGATTCTCAGCACTTCAGCTTCGAGAAAAAGTGGACACAGAAAACTGATCGCAAGCCACTGGGGATTTCTTGCGCTTTTCTATCTGGGCGCACTTGTGAGTTTGCAAGGTCGCAGTGCTGCTGGGTTTATAGATCCCTATTGGACCCCGAGGGTTGCCTCATTCTTTTCCCAGATTGGTTTTTATTTGTCATCTGCCTTCTTGCTGATGGGTCTTTGGGAAATGTTTCACTCCAGCAGATTTTCAAAGAAGGTAATCCAAGGCGTGGTTTTTACAGGATTGGCCATCGTATTTTTGTTTCAGGTCAGATGGGCATATATGAATCCTGAGGGATTAGGCGAACAGCGCTTTTTAGAAAAAGTTCTTTTGCCGATGCTGTTAATGGGGAGTTCCTATGTGGCAGCAGGTCTGCTGTTTTGCCCTTGTTTGAATAAAACGCTTTCGAGGTTCAGGGAATTCAAATCCAGTTACTTTCTGAATATGCCTTTGCTCGCATTCGGCTTGATTAATTTCGGATGGTTCACGCTGTATTTTGTTGGATACAGTCTTTTTGAAGTGCATGTAGTGAGAAATATGGGATTGTTTCTGTTTGGTATACAGACCCTGGTCCTGCTGTGCATCGGGTTAGGCCTCTTGAGAGTGGCCATGCTGATAGAACAAACACAATTGAACAAGGTCAGCCGCCTGGTCAGGCAAAATCAGATTCACGGTGAATTGGGTCAGCTTTCCGCAGGAATCGTTCACGATATCAACAATTGCGTTTCTGTGATCAATATGTCCGCCGAACTGGCAAAATCCCAAGTGCACAAGGGCTCTTCTGCTGAAGCGATCGAAAAGAAACTCGACGTGATTATTGATCGGGCAAAAACCATTTCTCAAACTTCCGGTGAGATGCTCGATTCAATTCGTGCACAAACAATCTCCGTAAACAAAAGATATCCGATTGCGCCTGATGAATCCCTGTCCCTTCTTAGGCCAGCGTTGCAGATGATCGTTCCCAACAATGTTCGTTTGGATTTCGACCTCAAGACCCCGGTAAACAAGAAAATCTGTTGTGCCATTAATGATTTCGAAATGATCATCCTGAATCTGGTAAAGAATTCGGTGGATGCCATCTCTGAAAAAGGTGGACTGGCCAACAAAGGTACGATCAAGATTCAATCGGAGTGGGTCTCAGTCGGCAGCGCTGTGGCTACTGGAATTGCCGAGGATCAGAATGAGTACATTCGAATTTCCATCGCCGACAATGGTTGCGGGATGTCTGAGGATGTTCTGCAGCAATCCACGGAAGTAGAGTTCAGTACAAAAGGTGATGATGGTTCAGGATTTGGCCTGGCAAATGTGCAAAACTTTGTTCACGATTTGAAAGGCCGTCTCTCTATCCAATCGGAAGAGGGCCAGGGGACGACGGTAGAGTTGCTGATACCCGTGGATCTTCCATATGTCGTCGTGGCCACCGAAAGCAGTAATGCAGTGGCCCAAACCGTGAACTCTGCAAGCTGGAATACGGTCAGCATCTCCAACGGAGATTTTTCCGACGTGAGTATGTCTGGTCAGGGTGGAGTGGTTTTGGTGAGCGACGAATCTGAAGTTTCCCCACGTGAATTGTTGGGACAGTTGAACGGGGATTCAGAAATCAACCGCTGGAGCGTTCTCGAAGTGGTCAATGATTCTGAAGTGGATCGTTCAAGACGATGGCGAGATCGGGGAATCCCCTATGCCGGGATTCATGTGAGACACTCTGCTTTGGAGTTGCATGCCGCCATCCGAAATCTGTTGAACATGGAATGGGAAGGCGAGGCGAGGTCGCCTGAAGTCCAGTCCTGATGCGGATCTTGAGTATTGTGGTTCAAAAAGGGATCGTCGTAGAGATGGTCGGGTCTTCTCCACCCAACAGGATGAAGGAAATATTGACCCAATCTCCGCGCCAGGTCACCAACGGGTGAAGATTATCGCCGTCCCAGATCATTGATCCACTCAATGTATTGGTAAGGTTGTACTGCAGACTCCCCGGCATTTTCCAACTTCCATCATCCGGGGTGTAGGAAATTGAAACAGATCCGCTGGTTCGGGAATTCAGTAATGTTGCTGCGGAGATAAAAAATGCATTGCCATCCACTTCACCAGATGGCCAGGCAGAACTGGTTCCGGCAAAAAAAGCGGGCATTCCATCCTTGGCTTCTCTTAATCGATAATTCATTACCGGATAGTAGTCATTGGAAGTGACCCCATGCTCCAATCCAATTTGAAGATCGGGTGTGAGCAGATGGGTCAAGCTGAATGTCAGTTCTTCCCTGTTCGTATCTTCGGCAAGAACGTTTCTCATCGTGAAATTCCAGCCCCCTGTTTGCACTGCTCCTGAGCCCCAGACCGAGGCTCCTTCACCGGGTCAGCCGACTCACATGGGTACAGTGGGGGAATTGGAAAAGGGGGCCTTGGAGAAGCGGCCACTGGAAACTACCTCAGGGCCAGAGTGGCAACCTGAGAGGGTCGAAGCAGCAAGGGCACAGAAGGCTGTGATCCATATGAGTCGTAACATAGAGCGGGCCTTTCATGTAAAGTCTTGGACCGAACGAAGGTCCCTACGAATTCATCGACGGGAAAGGTTCCGAAATTTAGCCATATTTTGCGAAAATAGCGATTTAACTGGCCAGTCAGTGGGTTGACCGTCAGCCTCAATTCCATAACGCTTCGAGTTCTGCATGTTGAGAACAGATTTGACAGGAGTTGGAGCGATGGAGTCTAATTTTTCACTTTCCGGAAAAACTTTTTTAGTAACCGGCTCAACTACCGGTCTGGGACGTGCGATGGCCAATGCACTCGGGGCTGCTGGTGCACGGGTTGCCCTGAATTATCAGAACAATGTTGAGAGAGCGGAGATCGCCTTCAGGGATTTCCAAAGCCTTGGTTACGAAGGGTCGTTGTATCGAGCGAATGTGATCGATGCTGGCGACATCGCCCGATTGAGACAGGATATCGAAAAAGACCTTGGACCGGTGGACGGTTTCATTGTCAACGCGACTCCGGCTCAACCACTGAAACCGATTGAGGAATACGACTGGGATTTCTACCAGTCGATGATCGATTTCTTTATCAAGAGCCCCTACCTTTTGACCCGCGAGTTTCTTCCCCATATGCGTCAACAGAAGTGGGGTCGCATTATCAACATCGCCAGTGAAGTTTTTACCCGAGGTGTGGCGCCCTTCAGTGCATATGTGGCAGCCAAGGGCGGGCAGATCGGCTGGACCCGAAGTATGGCCAATGAGCTGGCTCCGGATGGCATCACCGTCAACGCGATTTCCCCGGGTTGGATCCCTGTGGAGAGACATGCGGATGATCCGGAAGAGGACAAACAGGCTTATCTGGATATCATTCCCATGCAAAGGTGGGGTGTCCCCAAGGATATGGCAGGGGCGACAGTTTTTCTTGCCAGTGACTCATCCAGTTTCGTGACAGGGCAAAATATTCACGTCAACGGTGGAACGATTCTTCCCTAGTGACCCGGAGGTGATTTCGATGCGTTACCTGATGTTGTTGTTGTTTCTGGCTGGCTGTGGTGGTCCAGGACAACCCACGACTTCGGCGGAGCCGAAGGTGGCCTTTGTCACCAACGGGGTGGCAGACTTCTGGATTCTTGCAGGCAAGGGTGTCGAGGATGCCAGTGCGGACTTGAAGATCGAAGCCAGTTTTCATATGCCGCCGGATGGACTTTCCGATCAGAAACGAATCATTGAGGACCTGTTGGTCAAGGGAGTGCAGGGCATCGCTGTCAGTCCCATTGACCCGGCCAATCAGACTCCTTTTCTGAATGAGGTCGCGTCCCGTACCAAATTGATTACTCACGATTCGGATGCTCCTGACTCCCAGCGTCTCTGTTTTGTCGGAGTCGACAATTATGAGGCGGGCTGGATGTGTGGAGAAGTGGTCAAGGAGGCGATCCCTTCCGGCGGCCGTATCGCTGTTTTTGTTGGCCGGCTGGAACAGGAAAATGCCCGTCTGAGAAGACAGGGAATGATCGATTATCTGCTGGGGAGAGAAGCGGACCCAACCCGTTACGACGAGCCTGGAGAGAAGATCTCTGGTAACGGATATGAGATCGTGGCGACCCTGACCGATCAATTCGACATGGCCAAAGGAAAAGCCAATGTGGAAGACACTCTGTCCGCATACGGTGATCTGGATTGCATGGTCGGTCTCTTTGCCTATAACACGCCGCTGATCCTCGAGGCCCTTGGGCAGTCCGGAAAACTGGGCAAGATCAAGGTCGTCGGATTCGATGAGGACGAGAGAACTCTCGATGGGATACGTGCCGGAACGGTCCACGCCACAGTTGTTCAGGACCCCTACGAGTATGGAGCTCTTTCCATCGCTGTTCTCAAATCCCTGTTATCAGGGGATGACACTGTGATTCCACCGGGAGGGTTTCTGAAAGTTCCCGCCAAGGTGATCGGCAAAGATCAGGTCGATGAATTCCAGAAAGACATGCTCAAGAAATTGGGCAAGTGACGGCAGCGCCCGCGATTCTCGAAGCCCGATGTGTCAGCAAGGCCTTCGGTGGCGTGCAGGCTTTGAAGGAGGTCTCTCTTTCCCTGGGTGCGGGTGAGATCGTTGCCGTCATCGGTGAAAACGGGGCCGGCAAGAGCACTCTGCTGAAGATCCTCTGCGGCGTTTATGAAGCGGATAGTGGGGAAGTCTTCTGTGAAGGGAACCCCCGCAGATTTCTCGGTATTCACGATGCCATGCAACAGGGAATCGCCCGGATTCCCCAGGAACTCGAACTGTGTGAGTCGATGACGGTGGCAGAAAACCTGCTGTTGGGACGTGAGCCGACCCGAGGCTGGGGAGTGATCGATGAAGAGCCCGCACGGCAGATGGCCCGGCGTGCCCTCGATCGACTGGGATTGGATTTCCCCCTCGACCAGCCGGTTTCAGAACTGGGACATGGGCAACGGCAGCTGCTTTCCATCGTTCGTTCTCTCGATGCCGAAGCTCAGGTTCTTCTTCTCGATGAACCGACGGCGACCCTCTCCCCTGCGGAAACCGACGTCTTGCTGCAAACCCTTCGGGATCTTCGCGAAAGTGGCAGCTCTCTCATTCTGATTACCCATCGTTTGGCGGAAGTGGAGGCGGTGGCGGATCGAGTCATCGTTCTTCGGGATGGATGTCACGTGGGAACTTTGGATAGAAAAGAGATCACGAGGTCGGCGATGGTTCAGGGGATGGTGGGCCGTGATCTGGAGCCCGTGATTCATCCTGAGCCCGTTTCAGGAGGGTCGGCCTTGACTCTGGATAAGGTGACGACTGCCGAGCACCCCGATCCGATCAGCCTGCAGGTGAATCAGGGTGAGTGCGTGGCTCTGGCCGGACTGGTGGGTTCAGGTCGCAGTGAACTGCTGGAAGCGGTCTTTGGATTACGCCCCCGACAGGGTCTGGTCCATGTGGGAGATCGGCTGTTGTCACCCCAATGTCCGGTTCAATCGGTCGAAGCGGGTCTGTGCCTGATTCCTGAAGAGCGAGCAGAGCAGGGGTTGTCGCTGGATCAGAGCGTTGCAGAAAATGCGGCTCTTCCAGGCCTGTATCGTCAGGCGGGTTTCGCGGGTTTCCTGAAAGATGGAATCACTCAGGAAGTCGCAACCCGGGTGGTGGATCATCTGAATGTTCAGCCACCCAAGCTACATGTTCCCATCCGCGACCTTTCCGGCGGCAATCAGCAAAAGGTGGTCATCGGCAAATGGCTCGACCTTGACCCTTCCGTACTGATTCTCGACGAGCCGACCCGGGGTGTGGATGTGGGCGCAAGGGAAGAGATTCACCAGCGTCTGCGAAAGTGTACCGCTGACGGAAAAGCGATCCTGTTTGCCTCCAGCGAAATGGAGGAGATCTTTGCCATTTCCGATCGCATCGTGGTCATGGCAGAGGGCCGGGTGATGGGATCCTGTCCGACAAAAGAGGCAACAGAGGAGTGGGTCATGGAGTTGGCAACGAAAGCGGGTCTTCGATGAAAAAGATCGTCGGCATTTTTGTCGTCCTTTTGTTGGTCATGCTGCTGACCGCCTGGATCAGCCCCGCTTTCTTCAGTGCCTACAACATCGAGAATCTGATGCGCAGGAGCGCCCTCTTCGGAATCATGGGGATCGGCGCCGCCTTTGTCATCATGACCGGGGGCATCGACCTGTCCATCGGCTCACTGATTTGTCTGGTGGGTTGTCTGACACCGTGGCTGGTGACTCAGGGATTTCCCGTGCCGCTGGTGTTGCTGGCGATGCTGTGTCTTGCGATCGGGGCCGGTGGCCTGCATGGCTGGCTGGTCTCCAGAGTCCGGCTGCAGCCTTTTCTGGTGACGCTGTGTGGCCTGTTTATCTATCGGGGCATCACCCGCGGATTGCTGGCAGATCGCACTGTCGGCTTTGGTACCGAGGGAACCGCGTGGAAGTTTCTCGGTAACGGCCGAATCCCCATTACGGAGCAATTCGGATTACCGATTCCTCTGGTCATTCTGATTCTGGTCGCCGTGGGATCCGGCTTTCTGTTGAGAAAGACGGTGTGGGGCCGCCACTTGCTGGCCATTGGCAGCAACGAAACCGCAGCCCGTCACTGTGGTATCGATGTCGATCGGGTCAAAACCGGAGCCTATCTGCTCTGTGGATTTCTGGCCGGTGTGGCGGGGCTGCTTTTTGTGCTCGATACGGGCACTGCCCAGCCATCCAACTTCGGCAACTTTTATGAGCTCTATGCCATCGCTGCGGCTGTGTTGGGGGGGTGTTCCCTGCGAGGGGGTGAGGGAACGATTCTCGGTGTCCTGATCGGTGCGACGCTGGTTCAGGTGATTCGCAACTCCATCGTGCTCATTGACCCCATCCCCGACTCCATCGAGTTTGCGGTCATCGGCGGAATCATTCTTCTGGCGGTCATCGCCGATGAGACGATTCGTCGAAGAAGCGCTTGAATCCTTCATACAAAAACAGCCCGGTGCATAGCACCGGGCTGCTGTTGATCTTCAAAGTGAAGTACTCGATCACTGACAGGCGTTGGCCTGAATGCAGTCGAGGGTGTCGTGACTCGGGTCTGAAGCGCAGTTGGGGTACGGCGCAGAGGGTGCCGGACCATTGGCGAACAGGTAACCGAGGACGTTGATCGGGTCGGAAACATCCAGCTGACCATCGTCATTCCAGTCGGAAGCGTCCTCACAGGCGATCGGTGCGCCGGTAAAGATTCCGTCGAGAAGATCAATGGCGTCGCCGACGTTCAGCGTGCCGTCGAGGTTGGCGTCTCCACGAAGGAAGTAGGCCAGAGTGCCTGGGGTCATACCCTGGCGAACGAAGCAGGCCTCAGACTTCAGCTCCATACCCAGGTAGTACGGGGTCAGGAGGTAAAGAGTGGTCTTCGGACGGAAGCCGGTGTACTCGAAGGAGGTCTGCGAGCCGGGGACCATGAAGGTTTCCACGCCCATGATGCCGCCGTTGTCGACTTCAAGGATGTAGTTGGAAACAGCGGTGGTCGGAGTCCAGGAGATCTGGATCTTTCCATCCTGCTCGTAGCAGATCATGTCAGTGATCGGATCCGGAGTGGCACCGGTTCCACCGAGAGGTCCCGGTGATGGCATGGCCGGTGCACCGGTTCCAGTCTCAAGGAAGCCTTTGACGGGCGGGTGGCCGATTTCGGCACGACCCCCGGCACCCACGGCCGGCAAAATGATCATGTCATCGATGGCTTCGCCAGCGTTGACACCGCCTTCAGCGACAGCCTGGGAAGTTCCCAGATGTCCGTTCGGAAGGAACAGTTCCGGGTGATCGAAGGGAGCCATCTCCCAGCGTACACGCTCATCAGTGAGGGCCTCCATGAAGGCAACCATCGCCTGCTGACGCGGAAGCTTGCCGTCCAGTTTTCCGATCGGATTGATGTACTTGTGAACATCCCCGGGGTTCATGTGAGTGAAGTCACCTCCACGGGTGTAGAACTGGACCACCTGCAACAGGGTGGCCTGGCTACCGTTATGCATGAAGGGGCCGGTCAGCTCGATATTACGGAGTGTCGGAGTCTTGTAGGCACCCACGTTTTTGTCCATGCCCGAAAGATCTTCGTCCGGATGAACAGGGCCGGGGAGGGCATTGGTCATTCCCGACAGGTACTGGGCTGCCCAGGTCTGATCGCCGATTCCTGCACGACCGATGTCCTGACCACTCGGGCGAACACCGATGTTATAGAAACCCTTGTCTCCGTATCCGTCGTCTGCATTGGTCTCGACCTTTACAACAGGGCCGATTCCAACAGCAGTGTCATTATTCAACTCACCCCAGGTTGCAGCAGACAGCAGGGGACCTGAGTGGCACTTGGAGCACTTGGTTCCTCCACTGTAGAAGGCGTCCATGCCATTCTCTTCTTCAGGAGTCAGGGCATCCTCGTTACCGGCAAGGTACTCGTCAAAACGGGTCTGATCAGAAACGAGAGTGGACTCGTAGCACATCACTGCCAATCCCCAAATCAGGGAGAAGTTCTGTTCCATCAGCGTGAACTGATCGGGTCCATCCGGGTTGCCGTTGCCAATGTGGGCGCCGTTATTGTCGAAGAGGGCGTCGGAGTTCCAGTACTCGGGGCGGAATGCGGCCTGAATCATTTCCACATAGGAGATGTTCAAACCCTTGCCGTCTCCGGCGGGCACTGCGTAGGGTCCAAGAACGCTGTCCGTCATGGAAACCTGCTGGCGGCTGAGGGGCATGACATTGCACATCTTCTTGCCAAGGTCATTCCAGTCACGACCCGCTCCAGACATCTCAACGGAGCTCAGCGGAGGTCCGATGGACTGGGAAGCGAGTGCAGCACGGTCCATGGAGATACCACAGGGAATGATGCTGCCATCGGTATCCACCTTGCGAATCATGGCATTGGGGTTGCCGTTACCACTGGGGTCGACACCGTTGAAATCGGAACGGGCACGACCATCCCAGAAAGCATCCACATAGAAGATGGCATTCACCGCATGAGGAGCGTTTCTGCCCGTGGTCTGACGGGTGTTGATTCCCAGTACGTTGTGAACCGGATCGGGAATCGGAGAGCAGTCATCTTCCTCTTCGGATCCAGTGAGCCCGAGATCTAAACCATTGAAGACCTGCTTGGGAATTCCCTGGGAACCGACGACCTCGGTGGAGTCCCAGATCACGGAAGAAAGTGCGTCGTCGGGATCTGCGAGTTTGCGCAGAGGGAAATCCGAGTGCACGAAGGTGTGGTTCGGGCCAAATCTCTGGAAGGATCCAGCGACACCCGGGTGAGCCTGGTTTTTGTTGCGGGTATCCGCGCCTGCAGAATAGTGGCAGGTGGCACAGGCGGTCAGTCCGTCAGAACCGGCCTGCATGTCCCAGAAGAAAGCCTTGCCCAGCTCGACTGCGCGGTCCATGTCCTGAACAAACTCCAGGAGGTTGGATGGCAGTGGCGTAGTGGAAACATTCAGCGGACCGAAGTCTTGGGCTTCGGCCGTGGTGCTGAAAGAGACCATCAGGCAAACAGTAAATGAATAGAAGAGGCGCATTACGAACCTGCTTTCAAATGTCAACATCATCTCAACACTGGTGAGAATACGAACACACTTGTTATGGTTACTTAATGACTGAGTTTGTAATGAGAAAAAGCCCTTTCCCGAGAGCACTCCCCAAGATAATCAGTCAATATCCTTAATATTCGACACATCAGTTTGGAGGGATTTCCTCCTTCTGCACCGATTAAAAGGTTTACAGTGGCTTCTCGCAACCTGATTTGTTAGCAGTTATTGTTAATACGTAAGGCAGGTAAGTCAGGAAAGACCGAAGCCTCCCCCATCGCCGTGAAAGCGATCGGGGAGGCTTTGGCAGTGTCCTCTGATTTTCACAGAATCATTCAAAGCGCCCTTCAGGGGCAAATACTCGAACTTTCGCAAGTGAGTGAGTCGAAAACAGGGTCCGTCCCACAGGCTGGATAGGGAGCAGCTGGAGCGAGCCCAGAAGCAAAAATGTACGACAAGGTGGCAATCGGGTCACTGATGTCATGCTGGCCATCGTCGTTCCAGTCCGCCGCATCTTTACAGGCGACTGGAACACCCAGGAAGACCGATTCCAGTGAATAGATGGCATCTGCCAGATCCAGTTGGCCGTCATTACTGATATCACCCCGCAGGAATTGGGTGACCGATCCAGGTTGAGCTCCCCGGCGGATGTAACAGGCAGAAGACTTCATTTCAGACCCCAATGTGAAGGGGGTCAGCAGGTATCCGGTGACGCCGGGCCTGAAGTTGGAATCGGTGAAGGAGGTCTGCCCTGCCGGAAGGACATGGGTCTCGGTTCCCATAATACCGCCATGGTCGATCTCCAGCGTGATGCTCGTCACAGCCGGGGACTGGATTTCCCAGGTCAGAAGAACCTCGTCTCCGCTTTCAAAACAGGTCGGGACAAGAACTTCTTCAACAACGGAAGACAGGGTTCCGGTTGTGTTGGTATTGGAAGAGTTTTCCTCAAGGAAACCCTTCACAGGAGGAAGGCCCTGGGCTGCACGTCCGGACGCACCGACTGCGGGCAAGTTCAAAAGGTAGTCGTCGGAGTCATTCAGGTTCAGGGGACCCAGTTGTGCTTCGCCGTTTTCATCCAGTGCAGCACCATTCGGGATCAGCAATTCCGGGTGGTCGAAGGGGGCCATCTCCCAGCGAACACGCTCGTCGGTGAGAGCCTTCATGAAGGCGACCACTGCTTCCTGACGCGGCTCTTTGCCACGCAGTTTGCCGATGGGGTTCACGTACTTGTGAACGAATTGCGGCTCAATATGAGTGAAATCACCACCACGGGTGTAAAACTCTACCACCTGTTTGAGGGTGGCCTGACTGCCGTTGTGCATGAAGGGGCCATTGAGTTCGACGTTACGCAGCGTCGGGGTCTTGAAGGCACCGATGTTTCGATCCGGATCTCCATTATCGATATCTTCGATCTGGTTGTCGGGCAAAAGGTAGTCATTCCCCGCGGCGAGAGCTCCGGCCCAGGTGTTCTCTCCGAGAGCGGCTCGACCGATATCTTCGGCAACCGGACGAACTCCAATGTTGAAGAAGCCCTTGTCAGCATTACCTTTACCGTCATTCATCGGTTGATTGACAACCGGACCCTCTCCCACCTTGTCATCGATGTTCAATTGGTCCCAGGTGGCCGCAGAAAGCAGAGGGCCGCTATGGCAGTGACCGCACTTCAGGCCGCCACTGTAGAAAGCATCCATTCCGTTTTCAGCTTCCGGAGAGAGGGCGTCCTCATCACCGGCGAGCCATGCGTCAAAGGGGGTCTGATCAGAAACGAGGGTGGCTTCATAGAGCATCACCGCCAATCCCCAGATCATGGAAAAGTTGATTTCCATCATGGTGAACTGGTCGGGACCATCGGGAGCGCCGGTCAACGGCTGACCTGTAGCGTCGAGCAACGGGTTGCCCTGCACATCAAAGAGTGCTTCTGAATTCCAGTATTCGGGACGGAATGCGCCCTGAATCATTTCCACATAGGAGATGTTGAGACCTTTACCAGCCATGCCGGTATTGGCCAGGTTTCCAAGGACACTGTCGTCGGTAGCGACGGTTTGCAGAGCCAATGGCTGAATGTTGCAGATTTTTTTACCGAGGTCGGCATAGGCTCTTCCGGCACCAGACATTTCGACACCACTCAACGGGGGGCCTACCGCCTGGGAGGCCAGGGAAGCTTTTTCCATGGTGATGCCACACGGAACCACATTGCCATCCGCATCCAATTTCAAGATGGCAGCGTCCGGGTCAGTGAGTCCTCCCGGATTGACTCCGTTGAAATCGGAGCGTGCACGACCATCCCAGAAGTTGTCGACGTAATGAATGGCGTTGACTGCACTGGGAGCGTTGCGTCCCGTGACCTGCCTCAGGTTGACGCCATTCAGGTTGAAGGTGGGGTCCTCGATGGGGAGTCCGTCAGCATCCAGATTGGAGCAGTCGTCTGCAGCGCCGGATTCCCCGAGAGCATTGAACGAAATCCCATTGAAATCCTGAATATGAATGCCGGCAGATCCACCGACCTCCGTGGAGTCACGCAGCACTGCTGACTCTGCGTCATCCGGGTCTGACAACTTGCGGAAGGGGAAGTCGTCTGCATTGAACACATGGTTGGGGCCCAAGTTGGAAAAGGTGCCCAGTGCACCGGGATGAGCCTGACCTACCGCTCGGGTATCGCCTCCCGCAGAAAAGTGGCAGCTGGCGCATGCTGTCAGGCCATCCGAACCCACCTGCATATCCCAGAAGAGGGCTTTACCCAGTTCGATGGCTTTGGATTCGTCGAGAATGAACTCACTCAGATTACCAGGCAGCGGCGTTTGCAGTGAGCCCAGCGGGCCGAAGTCCTGAGCCGCCATAGGGGTAGCCAGGAACAGGGACAGAAAAAATACAATGAAGATGCGTTTCATAGGACTCTCCTCAAAATCGCAATAGGGCCGTCAAATCAAGTGGGAGTGTGATAGGGCAACTCCCCAACTTTGTAAAAAGAGGACTTTGATTCGTTTGGTCAGGATCTCTGTCCACAACGAAAACAGTGTCAGTTTCCTCACTACTGTCACTATCCGACTGCTCTTCTAATAACTGTCAGACAGGGTTGCACGAACTTTTTGAGTGAAAGTTGCAAATAGAATCAATTTCGTAAATCAAACGGGATGTTAAGACAGGTGAGTCAGAGTTGATCAGTTTTTCAAACAAATGTCGCTTGGATTCAGCGGTAGAAATCACAGACAAATCTTCAACTGTCTGAATGAAAAAGGCTGGCCAATCGGCCAGCCTTCTGAGTTTTCTTTCGGTGGTTTCCAGCTCGAAACAAGCGGGAAAAACTAGCTCGCAAACTCTTCACCTTTTTTCCAATTTGCCGGGCAAAGACCGCCGGAAACAAAGGCTTGGGTCATGCGCAGCATCTCCTCAGGGCTGCGGCTGACGGCGAGGTCATTGACGGAGTGCATGCGAATCGTTCCTTCGGGATCGATCAGCACCATGGCTCTGTAGGCAACCCCAAGATCTTCCCGGAGGATGTCGAACGCCTTGCAGAAGGCGTGGGAGGTGTCTGCGATGATCGGGTGGGTGATGGGGCTGGAGAAGGTCTCGCCATCCTCAAACCACTTTTTGTGAACGAGGAAGGAGTCTGCGCTGGCACCGATCACTTCAACTCCCTCAGCCTTGAAGTCGTCGAGCAGGTTTTGAATCCCCTGTATTTCCGTGGGGCAGAGCCCTGAGAAATTGAAGGGGTAGGAATAGATCATGTGCCATTTGCCTGCGAAATCCGCGTGGCTCAGGGCTTTGTTGTCGCCATTCAGGTAAGCGTTTGCATTCCACTCGGGGGTTTTATTTCCAACCATCGTCATGGGTTTCTCCAAATACTGTTTTTGTGCGAGATTTGCACCGCTAATGATCTCCATGTAAATTTCAAACTCTCCCAATATCATGAAGCCGCTGCTGCCGATTTGAAACCCCAACACGCAAATAGGTCATCGATTCTTGGAGTTGTCCAATCTTGACCATAATCCCGTTTTTGAATAGTTTCAGAAGCCGAGAGGGGCTGTTGATTGAGTCTATCAAAGCAATCGAAGCACAAAAAATCCCGTTCAGGCAAGACCGAAGAGACCTATGCTGCGATTGATTTAGGTTCGAATTCATTTCATCTGATCGTTCAGAGCATTTCCAGTCAGGGCATTCGCACCCAAGACCGTCTTCGTGAAAGAGTGCGGTTGGGAGAGGGCATCAATTCTTGCAACTCCCTTACTCAGCAGGTCAAAGATAGAGCAGTGGAATGCTTGAAAAGATTCTGTGAGAGAATCAGGCCTGTGAAGCCGAGAAACATTCGTGCTGTCGGAACCCAGGCACTTCGCAAACTCGAATCTGATGACCAGTTATTGACAGAATTTGAATCTCATTTGGGGTGTCCTATCGAGATCATATCTGGAGTGGAAGAAGCCCGTCTTATTTGGTTGGGAGCGAGATCAGAATTTACAGAAGAGCATGAAGAGGTGTTGCTGATCGATATAGGAGGCGGCAGTACGGAGTTGGTTTCGGGAAAAGGTGGTGTTTCAAGCCAACTGGCCAGCCTGGAAGTCGGTTGTGTTCAGATCATGAACAGCTTTTTCAAGGGCGGAGATCTCAGTAAAAATAAATATCAGGATGCGAAGTTGGCGATCGCCATCGAATTGGAGCCTGTGATCAAGAGATTCAAAAGCAGGCCCCTTCAGAATTATTTTGGCACTTCAGGATCCATTCTCGCTATTTCTAAAATTCTTGGAACATGGGAGGAAGGCCGGCAGATCACCTTGAGAAATTTGAAGGAGATCCGCGAAAAACTCTTTTCACTTGGAAACGTCAGTGAAATCGATTTGCCGCAGATATCCATGGAGCGAAAAAAGGTATTACCCGGAGGTGTTATAATCCTTGAAGTCTTGATGCGAGAGTTGAAAATTCAATCTCTAGAGGCGATTCCCGGTGGTTTGCGGGAAGGAATTTTAACAGATCTGATTGGCAGGGATGAGGGTCTCGATATCCGTGAGCAGACCATTTTGTCAAAGATGAAGAACTTTGGCATTGACGAATCACATGCACTAAGAGTGTCCGATTTGGCGCAACAGATTTACCGTTCAACGAAAAAGCCCTGGGGTATTGATACTCTCCAAGTGGCCAACTGGATCCGTTGGTCAGCGTTGCTCCACGAGGCAGGCCTTAGCCTTGGGCACGATTCACATACAAGGCATGGCGAATACCTGATTCGAAATTCCGACATGCCTGGATTTTCCTATACAGATCAAAAAATGATGTCATTTCTGGTCAGGAATCAGAAAAGAAAGATCAATGAGCAGAACTTTTTTGGCCTGGGTCCTATTCAGGTGGCAGACCAGTGTCGACTTCTGCTGATTATTCGATTGGCTGTGTTGTTGAACCGGTCACGAATAAGTTTGTCCATACCTTTGGAAGTCTCAGCCAGTACAAACACTATCAGCCTTTTCTTTGACAGGGATTGGATAGACGAGCGACCTCTGACTCAAGCATTGCTGGATCGTGAAAAAGAGCTCTTTGGTAATTTGGGCCTTAATTTGGATTGGAACAGTTAAGGCCCAGCTCAATAGCCATATTTTTCAAGTAGCCATTGCTGAGCTGAGTGGGGAGTTTCATCCACAATAATTTTTGAATATTGGGTATTGGGGAGCAACTCCCAGCTTCCCTGATTGTCAGCAAGGTAGGTCTCGATTCCTTCTTCGATGACCTTGGCCTTGAGTTTCTTGGAACGGATCGGGAACACCAGTTCGAGACGTTTGAAAAAGTTCCGCGGCATCCAATCAGCGCTGGCCAGATAAACCTTTTCTTGACCCTGAGCAAAAAACGCAAAAATTCTGGGGTGCTCAAGGAACCTTCCCATCACTGACTTGATGCGTATGTTTTCCGAGATACCCGGAATTCCAGGTTTCAAAGCGCATGCCCCACGGACGACAAGATCGATCTGGACCCCGGCCTGGGAGGCACGGTACAAGGCCTTTATCACTTCGGGTTCTATAAGCGAGTTCATTCTGGCCTTGATCCAGGCTTCCCCTCCCGCTCTAGCGTAATCTGCCTCCTCATTGATCAGTGCCATTATTTTTTCATGGAGGTGAAAAGGTGCCTGAATCAATGAGTTCAGCTTCGCGACTTTTCCAAGCCCTGTTATCTGTTGAAAAACCTGATGAACGTCCTCGCCGATAGCATCATCACATGTCAACAGGCCCATGTCTGTATAGGCTTTGACGGTGCCCTCATGGTAGTTTCCGGTGCCCAGATGACAGTACCGTTTAATTTGCCCATGTTCTCTCCGAACGATCAACATGGTCTTGGCATGGGCTTTATATCCGAAAATTCCGTAGACGACAGTTATGCCCACTTCCTGAAGTCGTGTTGCCAAGTCAATATTTGCGACCTCGTCAAAACGTGCGCGCAATTCAACGACAACCGTCACTTCTTTACCGGATTTGGCGGCCTCCATAAGGGCATTAACCAACTTGGAATCTTTTGAGGTTCTATAAAGCGCAAGTTTGATTGCCAGAACATCGGGGTCAGTAGAGGCTTCCTTTACCAAGTTGATGACGGGGTCGAAGGATTGGAAAGGATGGTGCAACAGGATGTCTTTTTTACGAATGATGTCGAAGGCTGATTTGTCTGAGAGTAATGCTGCTGGCGTTGAGGGCGCAAACTTCCTGAATTTCAGGTCAGGGCGATCAACCAGATCGTAGAGCATTGCCAATCGGTGCAAATTTACAGGACCATCACAGCGATACAGGTCCTGAGGTTCCATACCAAATTGATTGAGCAGAAAGTCGACATTTTCATCAGAGCAGTTGTCAGCAACCTCAAGTCGAACCGTTTCACCAAATCTTCTTTGATCCAGCTTTCCCTGGAGTGCTTTCATGAGGTCGACAACTTCTTCTTCTTCCACCCACAGGTCACTGTTGCGGGTAACCCGAAACTGAAAGCAGCCCTTGATTTCCATCCCCGGAAAAACAATGTCAAGATTGGCGTGGATGATCGAAGACAGGAGAACAAACTCCTGCACATCTTTATCAGGGCTTGGAAGTGCAATAATCCTGGGAAGAACTCTTGGAGCCTGGACAATGGCCACGCGACTGCTTCGATGAAAAGCATCCTTGCCTTTTAGATTGATGATGAAATTCAGGCTTTTATTGGGAATATTCGGAAATGGATGTGCAGGATCGAGGCCTATCGGAGTCAAGACCGGCAAAACCTGTTCAATAAAGTATTTTCGAACCCAATCCTTCTGAGTCGCGTTCCAACTTTGCCGACGAAGAAGGAAAACACCCTTCTGTTCCAGTGCTGGCAACAAGTTTCGGTTTAATTCCTGATATTGTGCCTCAATCAGGGCCTTCGCTTTTTCTGAAAGAAGAGAATGTAGAGTGGATGCCTGAATACCGTCGGGTGATTTCAAATCGATATTATAGGCAAGGTGCTCTTTCACACCCGAAACCCTGATTTCAAAAAACTCATCCAGATTGGAAGTGCAAATCGTCAGGAACCGCAATCTTTCCAGAAGTGGAAAAGATGTGTCTCTGGCAAGATCCAGAACCCGTTGGTTGAACTCCAAAAGTGACAGTTCCCGATTGATGTACAGTTGTGGATCATCAAGATTTGAATCAGTACCGATCAATTCGCTGAGTCGAGCGGATGGGTAATCCGGGACATTACTTGCTTGATAAGAGTTCATTTCTCGGTTCCTCAAGGATCAAAGTGGGCACTGACCTCAAAATAGAGTCGAAAACAGATAAAAATCATGCTCGATAGAAATCACCGGCACCTCTTACCCTATCGACTCAACAATCCCAGATATACTTGATTCTAGCAGTTTTATTTGGCGACCCGCGGGGGGGGGGCCGGATATGGCTGGATTAACGCGAATCGCGGTAGGAGGATCCGGTGCTGGCGACCAATGCCCTCCTCAGACTGGCGGGAATCAGGCCAAGGAGAGTCAACAGTGAGCGATAGAAGAAACCGGGAATGCAGTAAACGTTGCCCCGCTCACAATCTTCGAGAGCTTCGCGGGCGACCCGGTCCGAGTTGAGCCACATGAATCCGGGGATGCCTGACATACGCTCACGGGTGCCATTGACATCGTGAAACTCGGTCAGCGTAAAGCCCGGGCACAGTGCGGTGACATTGACTCCGCTGCCCTTGCATTCGAGGGACAGGCATTCGGTAAAGAGATTCATGGCAGTTTTCACTGCGCCATAAAGGGTGTGCCCTGCGGTCCCTGGAATAAACCCGGCAAAGGATGAAACCTGAATGATGCGGCCCTTGCCCCGTTCTTTCATGCCTGGCAAAAGACGGTGGGTCAATTCGCAAACGGAGAGCAGCAGCACCTGCAGAAAGTCCTCATGCTCTTTCCAGGTTCTGGAGAGAAATGCACCCGACAACCCGTAACCGGCGTTGTTGATCAGTACCTCAACTTCAACCCCATCCGATTCGAGTCGCTCAACCAGAGGTTCAATTTCCTCGGAGCGAGCGAGATCCACGGTTTCCACCCGGCACTGAATTCGGTGTTCCCGTTGCAACTCTTCTGCGATCGATTCGAGTCGGTCCTTGCGGCGTGCAACGAGAACCAGATCGTAACCGCGGGTAGCGAGCTCGCGGGCGAAGCTGAGGCCGATTCCGGAACTGGCACCGGTGATCAGGGCGACGGGTGTAGACATGGAAACCCCAATTCTGAAATGCGGGTCGGGAATCGAACTCCGGAAGCGGGTGATTCCGGCGGAGAGTTCTGGTCTCCCCCCGATCTGTCTGGCAATTTGCTCTCTGGGTGACGTTGCAGGGGAAATCTCCAACGATTCAGAGGACTGTCAAGGAAACGGTTTAACCGATGCTGAGTGGAATCTACAGACACCTGTTCCGGTCAAACCTGCATCCTCTGGATCCGCCCCATGTCTGGCGAATCGCCCGTGGCTCAGGTTCCGCGCGCTGGTTTGAGGGAGTTCTGAAGTCCCTGAAGATACGGACCGCCATCGATCTTCGTCGCCCCGAGTCCTCCGATGGTACCCGCGGAGAGATCGACTTCTCGGGTTTGGGTGTGACTTATCACAATCTTCATTTGAGATCGTCCCGATTGCCAAGGCCGGAAGCGGTAGCCCGTTACCTGGAACTGCTTCGCACCTGCGAACGGCCCCTGTTGCTCTATTGCAAAAGGGGGAAGGACAAGACCGGGTTTGGCTCAGCCCTGTATCGTCACGTCTGTCTGGGGGAGAGCCTGGAGGAGTCGTGGCAGGAGCTGCGGCGGATCCCCTACGGTCATCGAAAGCGGGGGCATGAAGGCCCCCATGATTTCAAGGCTTTACTGGATCAGCACCGCGCTGCCAATCTGGATCAGTGGGATCTGGATCAATGGGTGAGAGAGGTTTACCCGGCGATCTTTGAAGACCTCACCGGAGAGCCTGCCGTGATCGACAAGCCCTGAGTGCATCCCTTCTCTGTTCTCCATAAAAAACCAGGGCCACCGGACGTTGCATCCGGAGGCCCTGCGAGGAGGTGTGTGCATTTTGAACAAGGGTTGGGGGGGATCGCCAGCCCGCCTTCGGCGCCCCCCCTCCCCATGACCTTAGATCCGGTCGGGACAGAGGGTCGGACAGGTATTTTCAAAAAAAACCTGATTAGGCGAATTCTGTGTCTATTGGCTGATTGGCGTCATTCTGGCACAAGGGGAATCAGTGTCTCAATCGCAGGAGGCACCAAATCGGAGTTCCAGAGTTTGGCCGTTTCGCTGATCCCGGGATTCCCCCGGTTGCCAGCTGACCACGTACAAACGGTCGAAGATGTGTCCGGGGATCCACGGCTGCCCCGACAGCATCTCCATGCCGGAAATCTCGCCACCCGCTTCCTCGACGAAGAGGGGAACGGTGTTTTGGTGACCACAGATGACGATGGTTTCACCCGCTTCCACTTCACTGACGACCCTTCGCCAGCGGGGAGCGTCTTCTGCAGAAATTGTCTCGATTCCTGCGCCATTGATTGCAGACAGTGGCTCGAGGGTCTGCCGGGTACGGATGTACTCGGTGCAATACATCCGGTGGATAGGGACCCCTTTGAGCAGTTGGGTCAGATCCTTCGCTCTTTGGCGCCCCTGTTCAGTCAGATCCGGATCTGCTCCGGTACCCTTCTCGGCGTGGCGCAATACGATCATCGTGCAGGGTTTAGGGTTCATACTGTTCCTTCTCACCAGTGAAGAAGTTGCCAAATTAAGCGATTTTTCCTTCAAAACTTTGCAAAAAATGGCTTAATTACGCCGCACTCATATGCCCCGATTCCAGCCGGGAAAGAAGGCTGGTTATTCCACCCCGTTTTGGTGGGGAGAATCAAAATGAAAACATGGATCCTCTACAGACTGAATGGCAATCAGATCAGTTCTGAGTTCTACGAAGTCAATCGCTTGCGGGAAGTTGGCTCTGCCAGAGGTTTTGATCTCGAAGTGATTTCACCGGAACAGGTCGAACTGATCGTGACTCGGGATGACCCCAAGTCGATTCGAGTCGACGGTTCAGTGGTCACTCTTCCTGATGTTCTCTTGCCTCGGATGGGAGCGGGAACCACCTACTTTGCATTGTCGGTGATTCGGCAGCTGGAACGGTTTGGGGTTCCAACCTATAACGCCTCGACCGCGATCGAGACGGTGAAAGACAAGTTGCATACCCATCAGGTTCTTTCAGCAGCCAAGTTGCCGATTCCCAGAACCATGTTGGCCAAATTCCCCATCGATCTCGATTTGGTTGGAAGTGTTCTGAATTTTCCGTTGGTCGTCAAAACTCTTTCTGGATCACAGGGGAGTGGTGTCTTCCTGTGTGAATCCCGCTCCAATTTCAGGGATCTGATGGAGTTGATTCAGGCTACCCAGGCCAACGCCAACTTCATCTTCCAGGAGTTTGTGGCAGCCAGCCGCGGTTCAGACATTCGTGTGCTGGTGATCGGTGGAAGAGTTGTCGCAGCCATGGAAAGAACGTCCCAGGGTGATGACTTCAAGGCCAACTTTTCCCAGGGGGGGACTGTCCGGGAGTTTGCCATCGATCGGGAAGCGGAGTGGTTGGCTTTGGAGAGTGCAAGATTGCTGGGCCTCGATATCGCCGGAATCGACCTGCTGAAAGATGAGGATGGATACAAAATCTGCGAGGCCAACTCCTCGCCGGGATTTGAAGGCATTGAATCATGCTGCGACGTCGATGTAGCCTCTGAGATCTTTCAATTCATTGAGTTGCGACTTCACGGCACGCGTAGCAAACCGCAAATCACGTTGCCCAAGTCTGCTCCCGGATTGGTAAAGTCTGAAGAATGATCAGTTTCCGGTCCAGTTGACCGGGAAGTCCCAAGGAGTTCAGGAGGCCTGATGGAAGCTGGTATCGTTGGTTTGCCCAATGTAGGCAAATCCACATTGTTCAATGCGCTGACATCGGCGGGTGCCCATGCGGCGAACTACCCGTTTGCGACCATCGAGCCCAATGTGGGAGTGGTGCCGATTCCCGATCCGCGCCTGGCGACACTGGAAGAGCATATTCCGACCCAGAAGGTGATCCCCGCATCCCTGAAGATCGTGGATATCGCGGGTCTGGTGCGTGGAGCCAGTACCGGTGAGGGACTGGGTAACCAGTTCCTCAGTCACATCCGTGAAACCGATGCCATCGTTCAGGTCGTGCGTTGCTTCGAAGAAGCCCCCGGCGGCGAAGAGATCACCCACGTGGATGGCACCATCGATCCCCTGAGGGATATCGAAACCATCGAGATCGAATTGGTGCTCGCCGATTTGCAAACGGTGGAGGGATCCCTCGAGAAGGCGAAACGTTCCGCACGCAGTCAGGAAGAAGAAGCGCTGTTGCGCCTGGAGCTTCTGGAGAAGTTGCATCCTGTTCTGGCAGAGGGGCGTCCTGCCCGCGAAGCGGACATCGGCAGTAACCCCAAGTCACCAGGACTGCTCAAGGGATTGGGACTGATCACCACCAAACCGCAGATGTTCGTGATGAATGTCAGTGACGACGATGTTTTGGGCGAGGGCCCTCTGGCCCAGAAGGTGCGCGAGCTGGCGGAGGAGCGCGGCAGTGAAGCGGTTCCGGTTTGTGCCCGCATCGAGGAAGAACTGTCGGAATTGGACGAAGCAGACCGGCTCGAGATGCTGACCGATTACGGCATGGATGAGCCGGCTTTGGCAAAACTGGCCCGGGCTGTCTATTCCCTGTTGGGACAGCAATCCTTCTACACCGCCGGCGAAAAAGAGATCCGCGCCTGGACGGTGCATCAGGGTGCTTTGGCTCCGGAAGCCGCGGGGGTCATCCATACCGATTTCCAACGCGGTTTCATTCGCGCAGAAATTTTCTCGGTCGCTGATCTTCAGGAATATGGCAGTGAGAAGTCAATCCGCGAAGCGGGCAAGTTGCGGGTGGAAGGCAAGGATTACGTCATGCAGGATGCGGACGTCTGCCACTTCCTGTTCAACGTCTGATTCGAGGACTGTCGATGAATGAAGTCCCTGGTGTGTTTATGATCCTGTGGCTCACACTGAAGGGCAGGCGAGACGACGTCTTGGAGATGGCCGAATGGGTCTCCCAATCGAATGGCACCCTTTCCACTCCAGTTCAATGGGCCATCAATTACGGGTATCAATTCTGGTTGCTGATTTTCGCCAGCATTCTGTTTGTTCTGTACAGGTTGCTGAGCAAAAGAAGAGAAACTGCGTCCGAAGGATGAACGGGATCTCCCGTTCATCCGCTGCAGTGCGATCAGGGTTCAGTCCGCTTGCGTCTCTGCCACCGGAACCAGCCGTAAGCAAGGCCTCCGACCAGCAGTATCGGCAGCAGAGGCTGTGTTGTTCTCCACGCTTTGATCGACAAGGAAGTGTTGTCCTGAACTTCACCGGGATTGGCGGATTTCTCAAGAATGGTGTATCCGTTGGGCGCGAGGACCGGGTAGACGGTGGTGCCGTCGTCCATTTTGGCCGCTGCTTCCAAGTGTGCCCGGACCCGATCACCGGTATCGGGGATGGGAAACTGACTGGGTCCGCAGAGGATCATCGTCGATCCATCAGTCGTGTTGAAGGTGGTGACGATCTCAGTCGCAGAAAGCTCACCTTTTTCCACTTTTGAAACGCGCATGCGAACCTGCCACAGGTAAATCCCGCTATTGGCATCGCTCGCCATCATCGCTTTTTCCATCGCCAGAATTTCGCCGATTGCGATGATCTCAGAGGAAGCGACCAACTGTTCCGCTGAATACGGTGCCTTGCTCGCCTCGAGGGTGGGCGAGACCAGGGAAACCAGCAGTGCCAGAATCAGGTAAACGCTTCGCTGAACCATCATTCCTGCTTCATTCGGGTTCCGACCTGCTCCATCGATTTCATCTCCGTGCCATCTGGCAACACGCTGAACATGTCAAAGCGGAATTGATCTTCGGAGAGGATGGTTTCGACCGCCCGCATCTTTGAATCCAGACCAGTCATGGGATCGGTCAGTGTCCAGGTCCACTCGATCACCGGAGGCATGTTGATCCCTCTCTCGGTTGTTTTCCCGATTCCCGTTGCAATGCCGGTACCAAAACTGTCGATCCAGGAAGAGACATACGATTTTTTGCCATTATCAAATCCAATGAATCCCCGTGCTTCAAAGGGCATGCCGTTGTAGTCCATCGGCAGCACTCTCTGCAGCAGGTAGCGGCCACCCATCGTCAGCTCGTATTCGGTGACCATCGTGGTTTCGACCGGTTCCTGATCGGGCGCCATCCACTGTCGATTTTGCATCTTCCAACGGCCGACACGCTGCTTCAGGAACTCATGCTCCTGACCCGGAGTCATGAACTCCATCCACTTTTGCATAGGATCGACAGCATCCGTCTTTGTTTTGGATTGCTCGAAGATCCACTCCCACAGTTCCATGTCGCCGTAAGTCTGTCTGAGTATGTTGTGTCCAGCACCCGGGTACTCGGTGTACTTCACATTTCCATCGACAGCCTTGAGAGCCTCGACCATGACTCTGGAGCGTTCTGCAGGAATGACGCGATCGTTTTCACCGTGGAAAACCCACGTCGGAACATCTTTGAATGCGGCAACAGAGGCAGGATCTCCCCCTCCACAAAGGGGAACCGCTGCGGCGAAGAGGTCTGGCCTTTTGGCGATGATGCCGAAGGTGCCGATCCCGCCCATCGACTGCCCGGTGACGTAAATGCGAGTGGGGTCGATGGGAGAACTCTGAATCATGCCTTCGATCAGGGCGATCACATCGGGGTTCCTCTCCTGGCGATCGAGCCAGCGCTCCTCTTCCCAGGATCCCGGTTTCGCCCACACCGCTTGTCTGCCTGAAACGGGAGCGATGACAAAGCAGGGGAACTGTGCGCGCATCTCATCCTTGGCCAGCACATCCGCGGCCACCGACTTGCCACCCCTTCCATGGAGAACGACGACGAGGGGGTACTTCTGATCGATCCTCAGGTTTTCGGGAATCATGATCTGGTAGGAAAGGGCTCCGCCATCCGGGTTGGTGTAATAAGCCTGTTTGAAGTAGGGGCTGCTGACCGGGACATCCTGTGCACTGATCAACAGGGGAGATCCAAGAAGGCACAAGCACATCATCACGATAAAAAAGGATGACACTGGTTTCATTTCACGATCCTTATCAAGCTCGGGTATGGACACCCCATTCATTTTCCGGAGTCTTCCAGTGGTTTCAATGGGGGCCTCTGCTCGTGAAAATCGCCCAATTCCTGCCAGGCTCTGCCAAGAGCGATCAATCGGGATTCGTCGAAGAGTTGTCCGTTGAAAGTCAGCGATACCGGCATGCCATCCCGGAAGCCACAGGGGGCGACCAGAGCGGGGTGCCCGGTCAGATTGGTGATCCCCAGAGTTTCAAAGTTTCCTGCGGGTGAGACAAACGCAACAAGGTCCCGGAAGGTCTCTGCGATCTCACGCATCAACAGGGTACGAATTCTCTGGGCGCGGATGTAGTCGACGGCGGGAATCAGTCGTGCCACGCGGAAGGTGTTGGGCCATGCGTTGGGGCCCTGTTCGACCAACTTGTCATCCAGATTGCTGCGGGTCAGATCATCGAAAGCGGCGGCACATTCGGCGAAGAGGATGATCATCATTGGCCACACGGGATATTTCGGTAACTGAACCTCTACCAGTTCCACACCCAGTTCACGCAACTGTTCCAGGGCCGCCTGGTGTTTGGGACTGTTTTCAAAATGGGAAGGGGAATAGCCGACCTTCCAGCCTCGAACATCGGTTCTTCCGGGAATTGCAAAGTCGGTGGTGACCGCCGCGAGATCCTTGCCATCCGCTCCGTGAATGGCGTCGAGAACAAACGCGGTATCCTGCAGGGTTCTGCACATCGGTCCGAGCTTGTCCATCGTCCACGAGAGTGCCATCGCACCGGTGCGCGAGACTCTTCCGAAGGTGGGTCTCAGGGATGAATTTCCGCACAGGGTCGATGGGCTGACGATGGAACCGAGGGTTTCCGATCCGATAGCAAAGGGGAGTGCACCCGCCGCCACGGCAGCAGCAGAACCGGCGGAGGACCCGCTTGAGCCGACAGCGGTGTTCCAGGGGGACCGGGTTTTCCCGCCGTACCACACATCACCCATTGCGAGAGCACCGAGGGTCGTTTTGGCGATGAGAACCGCACCCGCGGATTCCAACTTCTTCACGACGGCAGCGTCGTTTTCGATCCTCTGGTCCTTGAAGGGGTTGGCTCCCCAGGTGGTTTTTGTTCCGCGCACAGCGCAGAGATCCTTGAGCCCATAGGGGATTCCATGCAAGGGTCCGCGCCAGCGTCCCTGAGCCAACTCTTCATCCCTTTGCTGTGCCTGAGTCAGGGCGATCTTCTCGGTGAAGGAGGTGACGCAAAACAGGGTTTTGTCGACCTCTTTCAGGCGTTCGAGAAACAGCTCGGTCAGTTCAAGGGACGTTACCTGACGATTCTTCAGCAATGCCGAAAGTGTCGGAATGTCTGCCCAATAGAGGTCTTGCAGATTTTCAGGTCGCAGGGCATTCGGTAACGGATCCTGCTTTGCCACCCGGGAGGATCTGTTTCCCTGTTGCAAGGGCATGAAGATGGTTGCAGGTGCAATTCCGTTTTCGAGTTCGACTCCGCGCAAGACCTCGAAAGAAGCGATGTTGTCGGTCGCCCATGGCAGCAGTTGGGCCAGCTCTTCATCAGTCATCGACAGTCCGGCAAATTTCATGGCGGATTGAATCGGCTCGAGATCATTGCCCGGTTTTGAATCCGCAGGATCTTGCGGGGTCCAACCCAATAGGGCTGTTACCAACACAGTCAGGATCATCGGTTTTTCCTTTCTTCGAGTGCGAGAAGCTCCAGCAATCGGGTTTCGATTTGTTGCCACTCCACGGGGTCTCCGGAAATCGCAATCGCGGGAGATCTCTCGGGAATGGGCTTCATGTCGTTGGAAATTATATCCGCAGGTATCAGTCGAAGAACAGGGGGGCCCAATCTCACTGTCAGTTCTTCCGAGAGGGAGATCAGATCCGTTTCGGGAAAGATCACACTGACCGGAAAGGAGTGAAGGTCCCACCATTGGCGAAAGAGGGGCAGTTGGTCCTCCTGGAGCCGGGTCGAGCAGACGATGACCGCATGCTGGGAGAGTTGGAGCAGTCCGTCGAGAACCGGCGTGTGGGGCAGGGGGGGGTCATCTGTTCCGAGTGAACTCCAGGGGCGATCGGCGATGAAGGGATCGATGTCGACGGCAATCCACGGTGATTGGGGATCGAGGATGGTGAGGGTGCCGTTGGAGATGGCCGCAGGGGCTTCACCGGTGGCGGGCAGAGCGGACCACAGATGCATTCCGTGGGATCCCACCCCTTCCGGAATCGCAACACGAGTCTGCATGCGACCGTTCTTTACGGCGACCGGCGTCGGAGGAACCAGGCCCGGAGCAGTGGTGGCGATGCGCACGCGATAACCGTCTTTGAGAGGGACCACTGCTTGCAGATCGATGAAGTGGGTGTTGCGGGTGATGGCATCCCGGGCAATCCAGACCGGTGCTGGCTGATTCGACAGGAACATCATGAAGGTGAGCCCGGCAGCCCAGGCAATCAGAAGGAATCGGATCCAGCGACTCGCAGGCATGTTGCTTCCGCTCAATCCTGTGAAAGGTCTTTCCCGGACAGAAGCGGCCAGGACTGCAGGTCGGACAGATCGTAGTTGTCGATGTCGAGGGGCGATCCCTGTTTGTTCCAGGCAAGAGTTCCACGATGGAATCGCCCTTGTCCCAGAGCCCGGTCCTCCATGCGCAAACGCAAGCTCCAGTGGGTCACCGGGAATGCCAATTCATCCCAGGGGATCTCGGAATAATTGAACCAGCGCACTTCGAGGCTTTCGGGACCCGCTTCAAACTCGTCCGATTTCATCTTTGCCAGATATTTGACATGAATCTGGCCGATACGGGTCAGGTCGATGGAGACGAGGGGCTGCACCACTTCCACCTTCGCCCGCGCCTCTTCCCATGTTTCGCGGATGGCGCCGTCGACGGTGGATTCACCGACTTCCAGGAAGCCGGCGGGGGGTGTCCATTTGCCATGGGCCGGTTCGATGGCGCGTCGGCAGAGAAGGATGCGATCTCCCGATTCGATCACGGTACCGACCACCACCCGGGGATTGATGTAATGAATGTTGCCACAGGAAGTGCAGACTCCCCGGGGACGGTCTTCCCCATCCGGGATCTTGTGGGTCAGGGTTTCCCCACACTGGTGACAGAATTTGGGATCCGGGTCGATCAATGGGCCTCGATTTCCATGCCATGAAGGTGGCAGAGAGCCCACTCCGAGGCAAGGAGTCCAATGGCTGACAGAGAGGAATGGTCACAAACGGTGGCGGGGTTTCCGGTTGGACAAGGGTCGAGATGCCTGTCTAATTTGGCCCATCTGAAGAGGGGGAGCGATGAAGCTTTCGAGATCACTGCTGGGCCTGATGTCGTGCCTGATCCTGGGGGGTTGTGCACAGATTCCTCAAAAGAGTGAATCTTCTCCGCCATCGGTGATTCTCGTCTTGGCAGACGATCTGGGCTGGGCAGATATCTCCTGTCAGGGAAGTGCGTGGGCGACCCCCGCCATCGACCAGCTGGCAGCTGAAGGGGTACGACTGACGAGGGCTTATTCCAATGGACCCAATTGTGCACCGAGTCGTGCCTGTCTGATGACGGGACTCGATGTCGCTGAGCATGGAGTTTTCACGGTGGCCCCCGCGGCTCGCGGCAAAAAAGAGAATCGCAAACTGATTCCGCCGAAAACCCGCCGCACCCTCGAGGATGATGAGATCACCATCGCCGAGATGCTCAAGGACAGCGGTTATCGCAGTGCGCATATCGGCAAGTGGCACCTGGGTGATGATCCCCGCTCACAGGGATTTGATGTCTCCATCGCCGGTGATCGCCGCGGTCACCCCAAGACACACCTGGCACCGTGGAAGTTGCCCCATCTTCCGGAGCAGGAGGATGGGACCGAGTTGGCGGATGCGCTGACCGACCACGCCATCGACTTTATCCGTGAGTGTGGAGACCAGCCGTATCTGCTGGTTCTGTCGCATTACGCCGTGCACACACCGGTTCAGGTTTCCGAAGCAGCTCTGAAAAGGTGGCAGAAGATCTGGCCTGAAGGGACGCGGAGACAGCAGAAATATGCAGCCCTCGTCGAGAGTGTGGATCGATCGGTCAGTCGGTTGATGGATGAAGTGCGAGCAGCTGGCGAAGGCCGCGAGACGGTCATCCTCTTCACCAGCGACAATGGTGGTCTGGAAGGCTTTACCGATAACGGACCCCTCCGCGGTGGCAAGGGCATGCTCTACGAGGGGGGAATTCGCGTACCGATGATTGTGTGGGGCGAACGCATCCCGGGGGGAAGAGTGAACACTCAGGACCCGGTTCAGCTGACCGATCTGGTGCCGACCCTTCTGGAGTGGTCGAGAACCCGGGCTCCGGAATCGTTGCCCCTGGCGGGAACCAGCCTCGTCTCCCTGTTGGAAGATGGGACTCCTCTTCCGCAGAGGGATCTCTATTGGCACTTCCCCGCCTACCTGTCCGGTGCAGCCAAGCGTCATGGACTTTGGAGAACCACCCCGGTCTCCGCCATCATGCGGGGGGATGACAAATTGCTGGAGTTCTTCGAGTCGGGAGAACGGCAACTGTATGACCTCTCCGACGTGTCAGAGGAGAGGAATCTTTCAGAGGAGCGACCTGAACAAGCCCTGAATCTGCATCAACGCCTGATTCGCTGGCGTGAAGATCGCAAAATGCCCATGCCATCCACCCCCTGAGGGGGCTGTTCGCTCGACAACACCGCTCTCAGGGTGGATTCTTGATCAGGATAAAGGCCACCCCATTTCGGGATTCACCCGACAGGATCAGGAGAGCGCTTGTTTCCGTTTCGTGCTTTCCGGTTTCTGGCCCCGCTGATCCGTGAGCAACGGCCGATCTTTGCCATCGGCGTCGTCCTCATCCTGCTGACGAGTCTCTCCCAGGTGGCGGTGCCACGTCTGGTGGGCCTGGCCATTCAGAAATTGGAGTCCGGGATCGGCGTCGACCTGATTGGTCCGATTGCTCTGGCGATGGTGGGCGCAGTCCTGATCCGCGGTCTGACATCTTTCTGGACCCGGGAAACGGTGATCGCCTCCAGCCGTCGCATCGAGAAGAAACTTCGCGACCAACTCTATGAGCATATCTCGGGTCTCGATGGATCTTTCTATTCGAAGACTCACACCGGTGATCTGATGAGTCGATTCACCAGTGACATCGAAGCGGTGAGGATGGTCTTCGGGCCAGCGGTGATGTACTCGGTACAGACCGCTTTCACTCTCATCTTTGCGTTATCGATGATGATCCAGATCGACTGGCAACTGACGCTGTACTCGCTGATCCCGCTTGGTTTTCTCACCGTCGCGATCCGGGTGATCGGACCGAAGGTGCATCGGGAATCGATGCGTGCCCAGGAGATGCTTTCTGGTATCTCGGTACACTCCCAGGAAAACTTCGCCAACGCCCCGGTGATCAAGGCATTCGTGGTTGAGGATGCGGAAGTCGAGCGGATGCAGCGCTTGAGCCACGACTACTTCCGCCAGAATCTGCGCATCGCCCGATTGCGAGCCATCTCCGGCAGTGCCATGTGGCTCTTCGGCGATCTGGCACTGGTCACGCTTTTGTTGATCGGCGGGATGCGCATCCTTCAGGGAGATCTGGGTCTCGGTGACTTCGCCACCTTCAACGGTTGCCAGCTGTTGTTGATCTGGCCGATGATTGCCCTTGGCTGGGTGATGAACCTGTTTCACCGCGGGGCTGCCAGTGCGGAAAGATTGCAGGCGATACTCGATGCCAAGCCCCTCGTCGATGATTCCCGCGCGACCGGATTGACCGCTGTTCAAAAGGGTAGTGTCGAGTTTCAGAACGTTTCCTTCCGTTATCCGGAGGGAGAAGTGCCGGCACTGGAAAACGTTTCTTTCGATCTTCCACCAGGGGGAACTCTGGGCATCGTCGGTGTGACCGCCAGTGGAAAATCCAGCCTCCTCAATCTGATTCCACGATTGTCGCCGGCAACATCCGGTCTGGTCCTGATCGACGGCAAACCGATCGAGGAGTACCCCCTCAAGGTATTGCGCGATTCGATTTCGATGGTCCCACAGGAACCGTTCCTCTTCAGCGCCACCATCGCCGAGAACATTGCGTTTGGAGTCGGTGATGCTTCGGAGGAACAGGTGCGGGCGGTGGCTAGACTGGTTCGTATCGATCAGGAGATCGACAAGTTCCCGAACGGTTACGAGCAAAGAGTCGGTGAGCGGGGCATCACCCTCAGTGGTGGACAAAAGCAGCGCATCGCTATCGCCAGGGCAATCTTGCAAAAGCCGAGGATTCTTCTACTCGATGACGTGCTCTCCGCCGTCGATTCGGAGACGGAAACTTCCATCCTTGAGGGACTCAAGGACTGGACCCGTGACCTGACCGCTCTGATCGTTACCCACCGCCTCAGTGCGGTGACCCATGCGGATGAGATTCTCGTTCTCGATGGGGGCAAAGTGATCGAGCGCGGTACCCACTCCGAGTTGCTGGAAAAGAAGGGCAAGTACTCCGAGTTGTGGCGCAAGCAAACCATCGAGAGTGAGTTGGAGGATCTGGAATGACCTCCAAAAAAACCGCAGAGAAGAATAAGGAAAAAGACGACGCAGAAGACTTCTACGTCGAAGAGGTGATCGATCGCCCCTTCAGCCGGGAGCTGGCGGGTCGATTGATGCGCTACCTGCGCCCCTACAAGGGGCTGGTTCTGCTGTCGGTGATGTTGATTCTCACCAACACCGCTCTCTCGTTGATCGGACCCTTGCTCATCAAGGAAGCAGTCGATGGTCCCCTGGCACTGCCCACGGAAGAGACGGAGTCGAGAGAGTTGACCGGGATCGGCCAACTCATCACCGATCTGGGAGAGGGTGCGGGCCTCAGTCCCATCGCAGTGGGTTCTTCCATCGATGAGCGAACCCAGTGGCTGTGGGTGCTTGTCGGAATCTACGCTTTCACTCTGCTGATCCAGATACTGATGCGCTACGGCGAAACGATGGTGCTCAATCGCACCGGTCAAAATGTCATGCGCGATCTGCGATTGCAGATCTTTGACCACCTGCAAAAACAGAGCGCGTCCTTCTATCACAAAAATCCGGTTGGTCGCCTGGTGACCCGTGTCACCAGTGATGTGGAAGCACTCAACGAACTCTTCACCAGCGGATTCGTCACACTGGTCGGTGATATTCTGGCGATCACCGGAATCGTGATCATGCTCTTCTGGACCAATGCGGAATTGGCTTCGATGGTACTGGCGACTGCCCCTCTGTTGTTGATCTCAACGACCATCTTCCGCCGGTTTGCCCGCAAGCACTATCGGGAGGTTCGTCGAAGACTCGCACATTTGAATGCCTTCACCCAGGAGTCGATCAGTGGCATGGAGGTGATTCAGGTTTGTCGCAGGGAGGAAGAGCAGGCCCAGCAGTACTCGGGAATCAACGGCAAACTTCAGGATGCCCATCTGAAGAGTATTTTCTGGTACGCCCTTTTCTTCCCGACGGTGGAACTGTTGTCTGTGGTTGCCCTTGGAATCATCGTTGTCCAGGGCGGAGAGCGGATTGAGATGGGCACGGCCACCTTTGGTGAGTTCTTCCTCTTCTGGACTTATCTGACGCGACTCTTCACGCCGGTCAGGGATTTGGCAGAAAAATACAATCTGCTGCAATCGGCGATGGCTTCCAGCGAGAGAATCTTCACGGTTCTCGATACGGATACCACTTTTGCCGAGGTCGATTCAAAGAGCGAACCGGCGACGAACAGCGAGCAGGATTCTCTCGATGAGATCCGTTTTGAAAATGTCTCATTCTCCTACGACGGAGAAACCCCGGTGCTGGAGGATGTTTCCTTCTCCGTCAAAAGGGGCGAGACCCTCGCCATCGTGGGTGCTACCGGTGCCGGCAAGAGCACGATCATCAACCTTCTTTTGCGTTTCCACGATCCGGTCGGCGGACGCTTGTTGGTCAACGGTGAAGATATCCGTGAGCATTCTCTGGAAGAACATCGACGTCGCTTTGGCCTCGTGCTTCAGGATGTCTCGGTGATGACCCGTAGCCTGGGCGAGAACATCCGTTTTGATCGGGATATTTCACGACAGCGGATCAGCGAAGCACTCGAGCAGGTCAATGGAACCGAAATCGTCGAGCGGCAGAAACTGGGCCTCGACGAACCGATGATGGAGCGGGGTCGTACCCTCTCCAGCGGTGAGCGGCAGTTGATCTCCTTTGCCCGTGCTCTCGCCGGCGATCCGGAAGTTCTCGTTCTGGATGAGGCCACCAGCCATGTGGACACGGAGACTGAGGCGAAAATCCAGGAGGCCATCGATCGAATGGTGGAGGGAAGAACTTCCGTCATCGTCGCCCACCGCCTGAGCACCGTACGCAAGGCGGACCGGATTCTGGTTCTGCACCACGGTCATTTGCGCGAGTCGGGAACCCACGACGAACTGGTCGAAAAGGGCGGAATCTACGCACGTCTGGTCAAGTTGCAGTTCCAGTCACGCTGATTCGAACCGGTGGGTCAAACAGAACCGATCTTCGGCAACTCTCCCACCAGCGGTGCGACATAACTCAGGAACTCGTCGGTGACATCGCACCCATCCTGAATCCACGATGCGGGCATCACCTTGGTTTTCCGTGCCACTTCCTGGAGCGGTACCGGAACGTATTCGATGGTGTAGGGATCATCCGAAGTTCGACGCAGGGTCAGGCTGGCACCTTCATGGCCATCGAGGGCGGCCTGAACCGCTGCGCGACCACTCTCCCTGGCTTCCCGGCGATCACTTTCACTGACGCAATCGGCAAAAGATCGCTGCAGATAACCGAAGGTATCCGCACGAACACGCAGCTTTTCACCGAGTCGTTCACGGATCAGGCGTGCGAGGTAATCTCCCAGGGCACCGCTGCCGGAGAGTTGAACATTGCCGTGGGCATCCCGCTCCACTGAACCGGAGAGTTGTTCCGCCAGCATCTGGGTGATGGAAGTGCCATCGGCATCGTGAATTCCCTCGCTGACGGCGATCATGCAACGGCCCTCTTTGCTGTAAACACGATCCACGTCGGCGATAAACCGATCGATCTCAAAGGTCGATTCGGGCAGGTAGATCAGGTGCGGCCCGGTTCCATGCTCTGTCCGTGCCAGTGCACTGGCGGCGGTCAGGAAACCGGCGTGACGACCCATGATGATGTCGATCTTGATTCCCGGAAGTGCGCGGTTGTCGAGGCTGTCACCGAGAAGGGCACAGGCGACAAAGCGTGCTGCGGAGCCAAATCCGGGGGTGTGGTCATTGAGAACCAGATCGTTGTCGATGGTTTTGGGAACGTGGAAAGCGCGCAGCTCATAACCGGCCTGTTGGGCCACTTCGGAAACGATGCGACAGGTATCAGCGCTGTCATTGCCGCCGATGTAGAAGAAGTAGCGGATGTCCCGGGCTGAAAGCTGCTCAAAGATCTTTTTGCAGTATTCCTCATCCGGCTTGTCGCGGCTCGATCCGAGAGAGGCTCCGGGAGTCTGGGCGATGAGGTCGAGTGCCGCACCATCGAGAGAGGTCAGATCGGTGAAATCCCCTTCGAGCATTCCACGGACCGCATGACGGGCACCAAAGATGGAATCCGCCAGGCCGGATTGTTGAATCGCTTCGACGACACCGGCCAACGAAGCATTGATGACAACAGTGGGGCCACCGGACTGGGCAACGACCGCATTACCTTTGGGCAGAGACATCGAACCTCCTCGAAAAACCTGCAAGTTTCGGAATGAATGCAATCGGCAGGATACCCCGATCGCCCCCGCCGATGCGAGTTGAACTCAAGGAGGCGATGAAATTGAGGTGATGAAATTCAGGAGTTGTCAGAATCAGGGCGTGGGTCGAAGCAGCAGTAGCCGATCCATGACCTCACCGGAGCTGACCACATTCTCGAGGAGCAGGGAGCGCTGATCGATGGTCAACAGTAGTGAGCCATGCTGGTCATCGAAGCGATCCATCAGGGGGTGTTCCCCGCTGAGGCCAACCCCCGCACCGCCATGGCCGACGACCACGTAAAGAGTGCCCTCTCCCTTGGCCACTTCGTATTGATCTCCATTTTCATGAAGGATGCGGCCATCTTGACGAAGTGTTTCGCGATCAGGAACGACATGGTCAGGAGCAGATCCATAACCGAAGACCCCTTTGACCACGGCGGATCTTTCATAGCAGTGGGAGTGCCCTGCCATGATCAGGTCCACTCCCGCAGACTCAAGAAGTGGAATCACGATCTCACGCATCGCCACCAGTCGACCACGGCTGTCTCTGGCGGTTTGGGAAGTGTGGGTTCCTAGAGAGTAGGGAGGGTGGTGAAAGAAAGCGATACACCATTCCCGGTCGTGGGAAGCGAGATCTTTTTTTAGCCATGTGATCATTTCGGAGTCTGCGGTGATCTTGCCACCGCTGGAGTCGAGGGCGATGAAGTGAACCGGCCCATTGTCGAAGGAGTAGTAAGCCTCGGTGCCACTCGGTGACCCGCCCCCTTCGCCTGCTACAGGCAGTAAAAAGGCATCAAAGTAAGGGCCACTCTCGGTTTCGACATCGGAACTTTTGATCTCATGATTTCCTATGGCAGGCCAGCAGGGCAATTGGGCCAGCATTTCCGAGTAGGGGCGGAAGAAGCGTCCATCGAATTCACCCTCGGTTCCGTGACTGTAGGCCATGTCGCCGACGTGAAGCATCAAGTCGATCTCCGTTTCTCCTTGAGAGGTGGCGGTGTGTTGTGCCATCGCATTCAGGACATGGTATTGCTCACGCTTCCCGGAGCCGCTGTCGCCCAACACCCAAACCTTGAGGGGGTTTTCAGAGTCGGCGTCTTTGGCGGTATGAAAGATGCCCTGACCAAGAATCAGGTCTGCGGCCAGTACCCGGTACTCCACCCGGGCATCCGGGGGCAGGGGACCCAGTCGTGAGGCGAAGTTGTAGGCGGGTCCGGGTCCTTCCTCCTGAATCACCTCTTCAGCGGTATTCCACTCGGAGGTTCCGTTTACTCGCCACTGTACCTTCTGCGGAATGTTCGTTGAGACCCTGCGCCAGCAAACCAGGGCGGAGTCTCCCTGCACCTGCTGCAGGTAGGGTTTGCGGGGTGTATCGCTGGGGATGTATGCACGATTGTCGAGGCGATAGACCGCGGCGAACAGAATCAGGATCAGAAAGAGCAGGAAGAGGAACCGACCCATGCTCAAAGTGCCTTTCGCAGAAGATCGGGAAAACCCGACAGCAAAATCTCCAGGGAATGCCGGGTCTCGAGTGACGCATTGGCAATCCGGCCTTAGAATAACCGCCTCGGAGAAGAAAATTGTTACAGATCCAGGGAATTTACAAATCGTTCGGTGAACAGGACCTGTTCCACGATGCCGGCTGCCTGATCGATGCGGGCGAAAAGGTCGGCATCGTCGGAGCTAATGGTCATGGAAAATCGACCCTGTTGAGGATGATTCTTTCCGAGATCGAGCCGGACCAGGGCAACATTGCCGTGAGTCGCGGAATTCGAATTGGCCACCTCTCCCAGCATCTGGTCTTCAAGGCCGCCACGGTTCTCGACGAAGCATGCACCGTTCTCGTCGAAGAGGATGGTTTCTTGCCCATCTTCAAGGCGGAATCGATGCTGATGGGCCTGGGATTTTCAGAGGAGCAGTTGAAGCAGCCTCCCGGAGAACTTTCCGGGGGATTCCAGGTTCGTCTCAATCTGGCCAAGGCCTTGCTTGAGGATCCGGACCTGTTGCTTCTCGACGAGCCCAACAACTATCTCGACATCGTCAGCATGCGTTGGCTCAAGGAGTTCTTGCGTAAATGGCGCAGGACTCTTTTGCTGGTGACCCACGATCGCGATTTCATGGATGCCATCACCACTCATACACTGGCGGTTCATCGCAGGAAGTTGAGAAAGTTCCAGGGGGGCACAGAAAAAGCGTGGCAGCAGATCTACATCGAAGAAGAGATGCACGAGAAAACCCGCGTCAATACGGAGCGGAAGATCGCCCACGAAATGCGTTTTGTTGAGAGGTTCCGTGCCAAGGCCCGGCGGGCATCCCAGGCCCAATCACGTCTGAAGCAGATCAACAAAAGGGAGCGACTTGAGAAACTGGATGAACTCTCTTCCCTCTCCTTCTCATTTCATTACAAGCACAACCCCGGCAAGTGGGCGTTGGAGACCCGTCGTCTCCAGTTTGCCTATGATGATGGACCAACCCTGATTGAAAATCTCGACTTGCATATCGGGGCTGGTGATCGGGTCGGCGTCATCGGTCAGAACGGAAAGGGCAAATCGACCCTTTTACGTTTGATGGCTGGAGAGCTGGAACCGGTTGAGGGCGAAGTGCGCACCCATCCTTCGACCAGCATCAATCTCTTTGGACAAAGCGCCATGAGAGTGTTGCGACCGGAGAGGTCCATCGAGGAAGAAGTCTACGAAGCGAACAGTACCCTGAATCGTACTCAAGTCAGGGATATCTGCGGTGCGATGATGTTTGGCGGAGACCTGGCTCTGAAAAAGGTCGAGGTTCTTTCAGGGGGCGAGAAGTCGCGGACACTTTTGGGCAGGGTGCTCGCCTGTCCAGGGAACCTCCTGTTGCTGGACGAGCCGACCAATCACCTCGATATGGCGAGTACCGATGCCCTCATTGAAGCGATCAAGGCGTACCCCGGTGCAGCGGTGATGGTGACCCACGTCGAATCCGTCTTGCGAGAGACCTGCAATCGTCTGGTTATCTTCGATGATGGGAAAGTCCGGGTCTTCGAGGGCACCTACGATGACTTTCTTCGTCGCCATGGCTGGAGCAGTGAAGACCAGCCAGTGGAAGAGAAGGGCCCGAGGAAGCGCAGAGAGAATCGCAAAGATCTCAAGCGCGAACGGGCAGAGTTGATCCGTGAGCGATCGCAGGCACTCAAGCCACTCAAGCAGACCATCGACAGCAACGAGAAGCTCATCATGATGCTGGAGGAGAAGGTCGAAAAAACGGAGGCGGATTTGATCGCCGCTTCCGAGAGTGGCGACGGAGAAGCGATCGCTTCACTGGCGCAGGAGTTGAACAACCTGCGCGCTTCCATCGATCGTGCCTTTGAGAAGTTTGAGACCGCCAGTGAGGAACATGATCGCCTCGAAGCGGAGTTCAGGGAAAAACTCGGCGAAGAAGAGTGAGCTTCTGAGAGTTCCCCATTCGATACTCCAGGAAGACTAGGGAATCTCGGTGTATTTTCCCCCGGACCTTCGCGACAACTCCTGCAAAAATGAGGAAGCAGATCCCGCCGTGGCCCTGAAGCCGATGGTGTGAATCGGAATGTGCTCAAAACGATTGATGGTGTCGATGTGGTCGAGAAGTGCGGCTCCATCGATGGGATCGGTCGCCCGGTAGGGCATGCCATCGGAGAGCAGCACGATGGTGCGGACTCCCTTGATTTTGAAGGCGGCGTCCAGAGCACGATCTGTGGAAGTAAATCCCTGCGGATCAAAACGGTCGATGAACTTGAAGGCGCGTCGCTTCTGGTCCGGTTTGGCCTTGATGAGGAAATCGCTCATCTGTTCGACATCTTCATCAAAAGAGATCAGACAGAACTGGAAATCCTTGGGCAGTTCACGAACCATCCTTTTCAGTTCCTTTTGAACCCTTCTAAGGCGCATTCTCGAATCAGGGAGTTCGCCGAATTTTCCACCGTCCTTTTTGCGGGATGAACCGCCAACGGATGTGCCCTCTCCCTTGCCGTCCCCCTTTTCCTCGACACCCTTTTCAGGCTTGGGGTCCTTCTCTTCCATGGAGATACTGGTGTCGAGAACAAAGACGATCTTCTGACTGACCAGCTCCTGACCAAAGAAGTTGGGTGGCTCAACTTTGACCCCGGTTCCCTTGATGACGATTTTCGTCGGGTCCAGTTTCTCCTTCTTTTCCAGCGCCTTGCGATTACTCTTCCACAGCGCATCCCATTCGGAAGCGGCAAACAGGTCGGCACCGGTCAGAGAACTGAGAGTGTTGCGCAGCTTCTCGGCGACCAAGGAAAGATCCCGGTCCCGATCCTCCTGAAACTGGAGTGCGCGGATCAGGTGCGGGATGGAACCGTTGTGTTCCTTTTTCAGCAACGCCTGAATCGCTCCGAGGGCAACACTGTCCTCCTGATCGTAAAGCCCCTGCAGGACCGCCTTGAAACTATCCACATCCTTGCGCTGGGCCAGGTATCGGATCAGCAAGTCGCGGACCTGCTTCCGCGAGTGTTGTTTGGCCTGAGTGCACAACCAGGTGAGTCCAGGTCCAGGGGTCAATTTGTCGAGGCCCCTGAGGGCGGCATTTTCGATGGCCGGTTTGTCCGAGAGCAGCGCGTGCTCGATGACCGCTTCCATATCTGCGGCACTGGCTCCCTTGGCCATCGCCCGCACGACTTGCTCGACGATTTTGGAATCGCCGCTGCGAACCGCTTTCTCCAGGGGAGACAGATCCGTGGGTGTCACGGTGCAAAGCAGCAACAGGATGGTGGCGGACAGCATGCGGGGCCTTTCCTGATGGGAGGAACCCCGTAGCATGGATCACCGACGGGGAGGTTTGTGCATGTTCATACCTACGATACTGCTGTTGATGGCGACTCTCAATCTTCCACAACCGGCGAATAGTGCCGGGGATGTGCGCATGGAGTCGATGCCGGTGAGTTCACAGAGGTGGATCGGTCGCCAGTGGAATGCCAATCGCTTTCAGGATTGGCAGCACAAGGATGGTCAGATCCATTGCACCAACAGTCAGTTGAAAGACCCGATGCGAACCGCCATCTGGCTGCCCCATGATTTTGAACCCGCAGATCAGGCAGTGAGCTGGAGTGTCGAGGTCGATCTTCCCGGAGACAGCGACCAGCGCCACAAAGGTTCGCAGGCCGGTTTGATCTTCGGTATCGGTGGCCCCGAAGTGGACCATCGCATTCGTGCCATCGTTCACGACAAGCCGGCAGAGGATGGCGGCATTCTCGCAGTGGTCGATCCTGATGGACGGGTGGGATTCCGCGACTTTTTCACTGGCGGCGGCGGCGGATCGTGGTCGGTGGGTGGCCCTCTCAAGGAGGGCAGTGTGGCATTGCTGGAGAATCAGCAGAGATCGGGGGATGGAGGAGCGGGCCCCTGGCGTCTGACACTGGAGTTTGAGCCTCAGGGGGATGGCCGCTGTCGCATGAAACTGCATGCGACCGATTCCTCTGGAACCGTTCTCAGCCGTGCGAGTGTAGAGGGGCTTTCCCTGAATCAGGTCGATGGTTCCTTTGGTCTCGTCAGCCACCTCGGTCAAAAGGGAGGACGAAGAGGTTGGAGTTTCTCCTCTTTCAAAGCCAGGGGTGAAGGACTGATTTCCCATAGGGATCGTCTCCTCGGGCCCATCTTTGGAGTGCAATACAGTCTGTCCCGAGTTCCCGAATTCCAATCTGAAGATGCGCCGGTGGTTCACGAATGGAACTTGACCGCCCAACTGGCTCCCATCGATTCTGCGGCAGTGAGAGAGGCCTGGCTGGAAGTCCAGAACCCCAAAGATGGAGGAGCAGTGTGGACCCGACTGGCCACAGGCAACTACGAGGCACTTTCACACACACTTCACTTTAAGGTTTCCCGTTGGTTAGCCAGTCATTCTCGACCCTTCCGCGTCAAAGTGATCCTTGGTGACTCGGAAAAAAGCCAAAAGGAATACGCCTATATTGGCATGGTGAGAGCGGAGCCGAAGTTGGATGGAAGACCGATCCGCATCGGTCTCATCTCCTGCGTCAAAAACTTCACCGGCAATCTGGCCTGGAACAGTTCGTCTATCTGGTATCCCCATGAAGATGTGGCCCGGGGTCTCCTCTCGCAGGATCCGGATCTGGTCTTCTTCGCCGGCGATCAGATCTATGAGGGGGACATCACCCGTGCAGAGATCCAGCCGCCGGACCGGATGCTCCTCGACTATCACACCAAGTATCTGCGCTGGTACCGGGCCTTTGGCGAGATCACACGGTCACGTCCGACGATTCAAGTGCCGGATGATCACGACGTCTATCACGGAAACATCTGGGGGGCAGGCGGAAAGCGTGCCCGTCGTCAGGAGGGGATGTCTGCCCAGGATTCCGGGGGGTACAAACTGGCCCCACGGGAGGTCAATGCAGTTCACCTGACCCAGACCTCACACTTGCCGGAACCCTGCATCGAAGGCCCCATCGGGGAAGGCTACAGCGTCTACACCACCCGGGTGGAATACGCGGGCCTGTCGATGGCGGTGATCTCCGATCGACAGTTCAAGAGTGCGCCACGTCCCTCACTGCCGGAGGGCAATGTGGTCAATGGCTGGTTTCGCAATCCGGAGTTTGATCCGGTGACCGAGGCGGACGCACCGGGACTCGATCTTCTTGGCAGTGCTCAGGAGAAGTTCCTGGCCGATTGGTCCGTCGACTGGAGTCGCGGTGCGCGCTGGAAGGTGTTGTTGTCACAGACGCCCTTCGTCAACGTGGCGACCCTGCCCCCAGGCAAGACCGGTGCGGTGATCCCCGGCTTGCCGATTCCCTCACCGGGAGAGTGGCCCGAGGGGGAAGTTCCTGTGGCCGATTGCGATTCGGGAGGCTGGCCCCAGAGTGCACGGAACAGGGCGGTCAGTCTGTTGCGCAATGCCCGTGCTTTCCACCTCGCCGGTGATCAGCATTTGGCTTCGTGTGTCCGTTACGGAGTTGAAAATCATCGGGATGCGGGAGTGGTCTTTGCCGGGCCTGCGGTGGCGAACACCTGGCCGCGACGCTGGTTCCCCTCGGAGCCGGGGGGAGGCGAGCCGGTCAGTCCTCTGCGGGGAACCGGTGATTACCGCGATGGATTTGGCAATGCGATGACGGTTCTCGCTGTGGGCAATCCCAGTCGAACCGGTCACAAGCCTGAGCGTCTGCACAACCGGGGACCGGGTTGGGGACTGGTCCATGTGGATCATCGAAAGCGGACTGCCACCTTTGAGTGTTGGCCCCGATTCAGTGTTTCAGGTCAGAAGGATGCCAGGCAATATCCGGGGTGGCCCATCACGGTCGAGCAGAAATCTCTCGACGGTCGCAAGCCCCACGCCCTGCTCCCCGCCGTGGAAGCGGGCGAGTCGCCGCCTGTCGCCAGTATCTGGCGAGTAAATTCCACCGAAGAAGATGCCGCAGAAAAACAGGTGCTGGTGAACGCCTACCGGCTGATGAAGGGGGAGTCGTGGAGCCCTCCGGTGCATGCGCCGGGGCTTTACAGGGTCCAGCTCCGTTTTCCTGATGGCCGCGAGGAGTGGGGAAGCGTGGTCGAGGTAAAGTGAGTTTGCTATCATTCCAGCGTGTATGCTTTTGACCGGACGCCTCTAGTAAGGAACTGACGATGCGAAAAACCCCGCTTGCCCATTTCGGCCTCAGTGTTCTGATTTTCGTTCTGATCGGTCTCTGCTCTCCAGCCCTTTGGGCACAGGAAGAGGAGAAGACCGCCGTCAAACCCTTCGAATTGACAGAGGAAGAGCGCAACCAACTCCTCGATTTTTTCAATGCCAGTACCGAGAAGGTCAGCGCTGCCGGAGTTCTGGAGCTCAGCTACGACTTCACAAAAGATGACGAGAGTCTGGGGGACGACTGGTTGCCGATGCCTACCAGCGTTTTTGGCAAGGTAGGCCAGTCGGTTCGCTGGAGCAGGGCTCGGGAAGCCTCCCAAGTCGGATTCGGAAACGCGGTCTACTTTGCTGACAAGGGACAATGGTTTCACTCCGCGGTCTTTGAGCCGGATGTGCGTGTCGAAATGGAAGCCCGCTCTTTGGTCGGGGGACAGCGCAAGGATTTCTTCTGCGCGGTTTTTGCCTGGTCGAAGAAGTTGACTCGTCGGGTGGGCTCCAATCTGGGTAGCCAACTGATGCGCATCAGCGGGATCAAGTCCGCCGGTGCAGTGGGCCCTCCTCCCCCCATCGTCTTCCAGGAGCCGCACAAGTTCGGCTATCAGATCAAAGAGGGCAAATTCGAGGTACTCTCATCAGGAAGAGCCGTCACTGAAACGAAGAGCAGCAAGTTCCTCAAAAATCTTGGCAGCGGTCAGATCGGCTGTGTCTGGAGCGGCAAGATCAGCATGTGTGTCGGCTCCGTTTCGATTCGGGGAAAACTCGATCTGGACTGGGTCGGTCGCAAGATTCCCTCTGTCGCTGAGCGACTGAAGGAATATCGCAAAGCGGCCGGGTCGAAATAGAGCTAGTCAGCCCCTTTCCATACTTTTCCAAAGATTCATGCCGGTTCGGGATACCTCCTTGAATGTGCGGCGTTCCTTCCTTCCAGAGGAAGCGGTTGTCCTGATCTGTTCAGAAGCCGGATTCCTTTTTCATGGCCTGCTGCCCGGTCAGGCCTGTGCAAAGGAAGAGGATCATGAATCCGCTGATGGTGATGTGTCTGTGTATAGGATTGGTTTCGAGTGAGGCTTCGAATGGGGAGAAGGCTCCCTGGAACCTCAACAAGACACAGAAAGCACAGATTCTCGATCTGTTTACCGCTAAAGAAAAAAGTGTCACTGCGGATGGTGTGGTGACCCTGGTCTACAGCTTCGATTCGGACAGACCGGAAACAGCGACCAACTTCTTTCCCGACGTCTCTTTCGCACCCAATTCCAGGGTCAAGTGGGCGGACCATCGATGGGGATACAGCCGTCACTTTCATGATGGTGTGGTGATCGCTGACAAGGGAGAGTGGTTTCATACGGCAGTTTGGGAACCGGACGTCCGTATGGATGTCGACTTTGTCTCATTCACCACGGGCAATGCCAGCCGCAAGGATCTGGTGGCGGCGACTTTCGCCTGGTCAAAGAAGAACCGTCGACGTGTCGGCAGCAATCTGGGAACCCAGCTGGTTCGCCTCTCGGGGGTCAAGGCCAGCGGACGTCAGGGCAAGGCTGCTCCTCTGGTCCATGAAGATCGATCCAGGTTCGGCTTCGAGTTGAAGGACGGATCCTTTACCACCCGGGTCATGGGATCGTCGAGGGAATCGACCTCCTCCAAAAAGTTGCTGAAAGATCTTTCCGCAGGTCAGGTGGGATTGGTCTGGAGTGGCGGAGTGACCGGAGTGGTCAATGAGATCCAGATTCGAGGGCGTCTGAGTCTGGATTGGATTCGTCGCTACTGCCCTGACTTCGACCCAGAGTCTGCTGCTTCTAAAGATGGAGCAATCAGTCACCAGTAAGACCGATTCGTACGACGCTGATTTTGATCACGGCTTCCCCCTGTATCGGATATCCTTGCCTCCTCTTCTGGCAGGATGAAAAGAGCAGGGGTGGCCGTGGAACAGCGACAGGGCGATGCGGGAAAACTCTCTGATTCCCAACGCGTCCTTCTACTGAAGAACCGCCCCAAAGTCCTCATCCTCAACTTCTTCTGGATGTTTCTCATCGTCATGCCGGTGGTGGTTCCGTTCATGGAGTCCTACGGCCTGGGCATGGCGGAGATCTATCAGTTGCAGGCGATCTTCGCCATCTCGGTGGTGCTGCTGGAAGTGCCCTCCGGTTATCTGGCGGATCTCTTCGGCCGCAAGATTTCACTGATTCTCGCAGGGGTCTTTCACGGCGCGGCCTTTACGGTTCTCGCCCAGTCCGGGGATTTCTGGGGCTTCGTGGTCTTTGAATTGTTGGCCGCCCTGGGCAACAGTTTCTATTCCGGCAGCGATGTCGCCCTCATTTACGATACCCAGGAAGCGCTCGGTGAAAGTGCCGAGGACAGCAGCATGCTGGGTCGCAAGCTGATGTGGTCGCAAGTCGGTGAGACGATCGCCGCTCCTGTGGGGGGGCTGCTCATTTTGGGGGGCATCACGTGGCCAGCACAGGTCAACGCCTGGGTGTCATGGATCCCCCTGTTGGTCACACTCACTCTGGTGGAACCTCCCAGACGGAAACTCGAGCACAAGCACCGCGAGAACTTCGGCCGCTTGCTCAAGATTATCTTCCGCTCCGAATCGATCCTGCGTTGGACCTTTCTTTCCCTCGTGTGTTACGGGTTGACGACGCTGATGGCGGTGTGGGCATTTCAGGGCTACTGGAAATCGATGCAGGTTCCCCTCGTCTGGTTCGGCTTCCTGTGGGCCATCTACAATCTGACGGTGGGTATGACCGGCCGTTTTGCCACGGGCCTGGAAAAGAAGTGGGGACCGAGGGCGGTGTTGCTCTTCATCGCTTCACTGCCGATCACCGGTTACGGCGGGATGGCGCTCTTCTATCAGGGCCCGGAAACTACGATGGCATTCATGATCGGCGGAATCCTCATCGGTCTCAGTTTCAGCGTCAGTCGTGGTCTTACTCAGGTGGTGACCAAAGGAGCACTCAATTCGAGGGTTCCTGCGGAACTGAGAGCGACCGCAAACTCCCTCTCAAGCCTCGGAGTGCGCATCGGTTTCGCAATTCTCGGTCCCCTGTTGGGCTGGGGCTTCGACGAAAAGGGTTACAGTTCCAGTCTGTGGATCGCTGCAGGAGTGTGCGTCATATTCGCACTTTTCGTGCAATTCCCACTGGTTGGAAAACTCAAAGAAACTTCAAATCCGAATCGATGATTCGCGTAATTTTCGTGGTCGCACCAGCGGACAATTCCCGATTTGGAATTGTGAACGATTCAACAATTGACAGTTTTGAAAAACAGATGCTTGAACTGTCGAAGTAAACAGGACACCATAACGATACATCAGGATCGAGGGGGCCGGGTCGTCCGCGGAATTTCCGGAGGCGAAAACTGGCTGGGGAGATGCGACACTGCGGTTCGCCGTGATGTCCTGTTCCAGGGGAAAGGTCAGTACGGCCCCCTCCATATCCTTTGAACTTCCTTCGCATTTCCTTCGCATATCTATCCCTCGCGCCCGTCTATTCCACAAATGAACCTCCAACATTGACATGATCTTTAAGATTGGCCCGGGCCAATTGAGTCCTTTGAAGTTGGTGTAATTCTTTTCAGCGAGTACAGTGCAGGCAGAGTGATCCGGCAGGTTTTACAGCCGGTACCGATGAAAGAGGAACCGATGTCGACCGATCGTATGACCCGAAGAGGATTTCTTGGAAGTGGAGCTGTTGCAGGAGCAGGACTCCTTTGGAGTTCCAGTCTCGGTGGCTGCTCTCTCGTTGAGGCGAAAGATGGCCATGAAGGATTGCAGGCCGGGTCCGAGTCACAAGCAAAGAATGTCATCTTCCTGGTTGCCGATGGCATGAACACCGGGACCTGGTCCCTCGCCGATTACTATCTTCAACATCAAAACAGTAAACAAAATCGTGGCGCTCGCAGAAGCGAGTGGGTGCACCTCTACGCAGAAAGACTGGTCAATCGAGCTTTGATGGAGACCTGCTCTGCGAACTCTCTGGTGACCGACTCTGCCGCTGCCGGCAGTGCCTGGGCCAATGGTCAGCGCGTCAACAACGGTTCCCTGAATGTCAGCCCAGAGGGCAAGATTCTGACTCCGCTGCATGATCTAGTGCAGAAAAGCGGTCGCGCTACCGGACTGGTGACCACGACCCGTATGACACATGCTACCCCGGCTTCCTTCGCCACTTCCGTGCCCAAACGGGGCATGGAAGACGAAATCGCTCTCCAGTATCTGGACAAGGGTGTCGATGTGCTTCTCGGGGGAGGCAGTCGCCACTTTTCAGCAGAGACTCGAAAAGACGGTGCCGATCTGTTCTCGAAGTTCCGCAAATCGGGATATGAGATCATGGGAAATCGGGATCAGTTAATTGGTGCCACCGAAATTCCGGAGCGTCTCCTCGGAACCTTCTGGAAAACACACCTGCCCTACACTCTCGACAGTCAGCACAATCAAGAGATTGCAAAGTCGGTTCCGACTCTTGCTGAAATGATGCGTGCCGCTCTGAAGGTTCTCGATCGCAAGCCCAACGGTTTCCTTCTTCAGGTCGAAGCGGGTCGTGTCGATCATGCGGGGCACGGCAATGACCCCGGCGCCATCGTTCATGATCAGTTGGCGTTTGATGAGTGCATCGCCGTCGCCCTCGAGTACACCCGCGACAACCCGGATACCATGGTGGTGGTTACGACAGACCACGGCTGTGGAGGCTGCCAACTCAACGGCATGGGGGCTTCTTATCTGGATACGGACAAGACCTTCTTCAATGGCATCGACGCCCTGAAAAGCAGTTACGAAAATCTTCGCAATCAGTTTGGCGTGTTGTCCCGCCGCGATTTCAGGGCACTGGTCGAGGATTCGATCCAATTGGTTCTGACCGACGATCAACTGGATACCCTCGACGGACTCAAGAGCACCAATTACGGGGTTTCGACACAGATCCGTAAATGGCACGATCCGATCTCGCGGACCGGGGTCAATTTCACCAGTAGCAATCACACCGGGGAGTTTGTCGAGTTGAGCGCATGGGGCCCAGGAAGTGGAAACTTCGGATCCTTTGTCACCAATACCGATGTCAACGCCGTGGTGCGTCGGGTGTTGGCACTTTCCTGAGTTTTTCCTCGGCTTCCGCGGTTCCCTCCGCTTTCTCAACGACAGTTTTGGGATGCTGACCGAGCAGGCCCCGGGCGACCGCTGGGGTTGGCGGTTTGTTGCCGATGTACAATTTCAGGATCAGGTCGAGGAACTCACGGTTTCCGGGGATCAGTGTCTTCTTTTTCCCCTGTTGGATCTCCAGCCCTTTTCCCGGCAAGCAGGTCAGTCGCATTTTGGATCCCTTGGCAGCAGCCTCGACTGATTCCAGAAAGTTCTCAATCGAGGCCTTCAACTCTTCCTTGTCCGCGGGCTGGTTCGCCTTGATCGACTCCCGATATGCTTTGCGCATCTGGTTCTGGGAGAGAGCACGAACGAAGTGGAGTTCCAGACAGCGAATCGTGTTCTGCTGGAGCAACACTTCCGGTTCTGAACTGGGAACTTCGACCCAAAGGGCTACGCGGTACAGATCGAGACCGAAGATTCCCCATTCGCACAGGGCCTCCCCATTCTTCTTCAGTGTTTTACCGGAGATCTCAACGGTGGTGGGAAAGGGATCCGCAGCTTGCGTCCAGGTTGAGAGACCGAAGACAAGAAAGCAGGAAAGCCAGACAAGGGACCAGCGACAAATCATGAAACTCTTCCTTAGGGGGCGGGTCGGTATTTTCAAATATCTCCATCGCTGAAGAGGTTGGCAACCCCTAAGCCCAGAGGATGATTCTCAGCGCTGGAATTGCAGGCGCTGTCCCGCCTTGTCGAGAAGCGGCCTCAGTTTGTCATACGGAAGATCCTGAACCGCAGTTCCCTTTCGAATCGCTTCAGCGGCGGCAATGCCGGCGGATTCTCCGAGGACGAAGAAAACCGGCTCCATGCGGGCGGACCCAAAGGCGATATGGCTGGCGGAGATGGCAACGGGAACGATCAGGTTGGAACAGGTCTGGGGGGGCGGGACGATGGCGCGGTAGGAGATGGGCCACGGTTCAAATCCGTACACCTGAATATCACCTTCATTGCGAACTTTGCCGTCGATGATCCGCCGGTGAACATTGTGACTGTCCATGCCATAACTGGCGAGTCCCACAGGATCGTCGACGGTCATCTTCGCTCGCACATGGTTTTCATTCATTACCACTGTGGAAACCATGCGGCGGCCTTCGCGCACGTACAGACGCCAGGGCCAGCCATCGTGATCGGTGAACTCATCTGCGGCCGGTTGCCAGCGATTCACTTCCTTGCGCACCTTCTCGGGAACTCGCGGGTGGTGGGCCAGGGTCCAGATCAAACCCTGCTGCCAACTGCGATGGGCTTCCTGGATCCGGGCCCGGTCCTCATCGGATCCATCCACGTAGCCGATGTTGCCGCCGATGAAGTCGGTGGAGACTGCTCCATTATTGTTCACATCCGATTTGCGATTGGGCATGTGAACGATGTGCCACGGAGTGAAGGTGGAGCCCTGATCGTACTGTCTCAGCAGCAACTCGTACTGTGAGGCGTCATAGTCGGCGGGTTTCTTCCAGGGGATTTGATTCTCTGGGTCATCGGTCAGGCACATGCGGAAGCAGTAGGCCTGCACCCCCTGGTCCGCAGTGCCATCTTCGGCGTGGGGCGGAGTGAGAAGCCCAGGTAGCCATGGTGAATCGGGATCTTGCGGATCCACCCGTGCGCTGACCTCTTCCTTGAACTGATGTTTGGTCGCACGACCGTTTTGAACACCGTTGAGAGTCTCATCATATTGATCATTGGATTCGCGACCGACGGTGTAGGGCACCTGTGCCAGAGGCAGGAGATCTCCTTCATAGGAAGCATCGATAAAGACCCTGCCACGAACCATGCCACCCTTCTTCAGGCGCAGGCCGATCAGTCTCCAGGGGATGGAGCGGGTGGTGGCAGCGGCAGTGCGATCGATGGGAGAATTCCGCAGGACACGGACCCCCTCTTTCTTGAGCATCGACTCGATGGTGGCTTCGGCGATGTGGGGCTCAAAGGTCCACGCCACGTCTTCGCCGGCCTTGTGACCCCTTCCCTTGAAGTCACTTTTCTTCTGCCGACTCCAGGATTGCGGAGAATCGTAGTGCTTTCTCAGAGCCTGGTAAAACTCGCGGCCGATTCCGCCGACGGTGGATCCTGCTCCGACATCGGTGGCGCCAAGACCACTGGTGGTCAGGCCACCGAGATGTTCATGGGGAGAGATCAGAATCACTTCGAGTCCTGCACGCCGACCGGCGATGGAGGCAGAGATTCCGGCAGGAGTGGCGTCGTAGACCACCAGATCCGCTTCGAGGGGAGCCGGGCTCTGGTCTGAAGGATGGGTAACGTGAGTGCTCTGGGTAATCCACAGCAGGATCAGTGTCAGAAAGCTGCCGCTGATTTGCATCATTTCGGGAGGAGTCTGTTCATCGTTTTGATGGTGATCTCTTTTTCAAAGGCAGCCATGAAGGTTTCTTCATTGGGAACGAAGAAACCATCCGCAGGCCATTGGGCGCCGATCTCCGGTTTGTTTTCAAAGGACTCGATCTCTGCCAGATAGGAACGATAGGCATCGCGGAAAGCGCGGCGGACACCGGCGACAATTTGCAGGTACTCTGCTTCACTGACCGTTGCATGGGGATAGGACCACGTGGTCGCTCCCATGACATCATTCAGGGCCCAATCGGTTTTGGGCGAGGAAGGGTGCTCGTTGTGGCAGGTGACACACGCTTGCACACCAGCAACATCCGGGAACATGGCCGTTTCCAGATTGGTCCGGGAATCGGTGAAAAATTCGGGCTCCCGGGTTTTGAGAATTCTTTCAAAGCGGGTGACCTGATCTCCCTTGAAGGCATTGGTCGGTGTGATCGGCATGTGTGATCCCAGAATCAACTCGATTCCGATCTGCTGTTTTTGAAGACTTTCCGCTGCCTTGCTGAGGAACAGGGCAGGCAAGGGGCCGGCTTGCACATTTTCCTCTTCCCAATCTTCATCAAAGTTGAGCCCGACTTTCTTTCCTTCACCGACAATCTTTTTGGTGTAGAGGGATCGAACCGCATCATTTTCTGCAGCGATGGTGGTCAAGACTTCGCGAATGGGAATCTCTGCACTGCCCCCGAGACGACCTTGTTCAGGAAGGGGCACCGGTGCGCTGGCAGCACTCCACACGATCAGCAGTACCAAAGTCAGCGCCAGCAAATGGGGGAGAGTGATCTTCATCGTTGGCTCTTTCTCTCTTCAGGGTATTTCGGCAGTTTTCCGGAATAGGGCGCGGGTTGATCGCCATCCAGGTATTGCTGAATCTGCTCAACCGAGAAAGCCTCAGAAAGCAGGGTGGGCGTCTGGTGTCCACGACTGCCGTGGAATTCATGGCACTGAAGACAGGTTTCCCAGCGCTCTTCAGCGATCAGGGTGGTGTGTCGAGGAGTGATGGTATCCGGCTTTTTTCCCCATGTTTCATGACAGTGCATACAGAAGGTCATCGAGTGCACCACATTGACGGGTGAATGATGATCATGGCAGCCACTGCATTCGTGTTGTCCAAGAATATCTCGTAACTCGAAGTACTCGGAGTTGGCGAAGCGGTGGATCGGATGCAGGTTCCCCGGCATCTCGTGGCAATCCTGGCAATCCTTCGTGCCAACGGGATCGGTGATGAAGCCGACCCCACTCTCGCGGAAGCCGAGCCAGTGATGCACATTGGCCTGAACCTGTTGTCGCAACGTCCCCGGAGATTCCTGGTGACACTGTTCACAGGCCATTCCCTCATGCATTTCCCTGTCTCCACCAGGGCTGAGAAATTGTTCCTGTTCAGGAGAGTTGAAGGCGGTGATCAGAGTCACCGTCACGATCAATCCCACCCACAGGGGGCCGGTTCTCGGGAACCCTTTCTTCATCATGGGCCTCCATGTCCGATTATGAGCCACAGATGGAACAGGGCCAGGGCAGAAAGAAGGATGGAAACGACGATATGGGGATAAAGCCACAGCTTCAGATATCGACGCTGCTTCATTGAATCAGAGATCAGCGATCGATCGGCGACACCGAGAAGCGTGTGAATCAGGAACAGTCCGGTGATCAACCCGAGGATGCCGGCTCCATAACTGTGGCCATGGAAGAGCAGTAGCAACGGTGAGGCCGCACCTATGCGCCGATGCAGCCGGAGAGATCGACCAGAGTCGCCGGTGGATCGCTGAACCCGCTGAAGGGGGAGAATCCACTGCCAACCGATGAAAGCCAGCAGGGTACCGCCGGAGATCCAGTGACCGGCGAAGGTCTGTTGCCACGCTTTCCAGCCAGCGGGAAGCAGATCCCAGCCAAGAACGACCGCGGTGATCACGGTCGTGACCAGAGCCAACCCCAGTGACAGGGGGTCACGGGGGATGGAAGCGGTGGCCTGGGCTCCACGGGCATGGAACAGCTCACGGGAGATGGCATCATCGGCGACCCCGATCTCTTTCAAATGTTCCTGCATCGCCCGCTCATAGTTTTCCGGACCACATATCATCCATTGGGCATCCGGATAAGAGGAGTGGTATTCCTTCAGGTGCTGACGCTTCAGACGATTTCCGGCGAGGGTTTCCATGGGCTGGTAATCGATATCGATGTGCTCCGCCGAAATCTTTTGCAGCTCTTCCTCGCAGGGCGCTGAGTTCAGACTGTGAAAGGAATGGTTGATGACGATGCGGGGGCCCTGATCGAGCACCGCACGGCTGCGGGCGATGCAGAGTGCCGGGGTCACTCCGATTCCAGCGACAAGGAGAATCACCGGTCGTACCTTTTGTAGATCGACTGCAAATTCTCCCTCTGGAGGTGAGACGGAAACCTGGGTTTGACCAGGTTTGGCCCCGGAAAGCCAGCGGGAGAAGAGGCCATGGGGCTCTCTCTTGAAAGTGATCTCGCGCCAGCGGGTTTCGTGGGCCGGACTGGTCAGGGTATAGGTGCGGCGTACCGATTGGCCTTGAATTGAAGCTTCCAGACGAATGTGCTGTCCAGCTTTGAAAGTAGAAAGGGCTTCTTCACCATGGGGTGTGAATCGAACTCTACAATAACCGGGCTGGAATTCTGAGACCTCCAGAATCTCCATCGGTTGATCCCCGGAAGGTTGGCAAAACTGTGCCAGATCACCTCGGCAACCGCCGCAAACGGTACCAGCTCCGGTGATCTGCATCAGTTCATCGAGGGTGCAGGCTTCCATTCCGTCTGCGATCTCCGAGCGGGGGATCTGCATGCAGTGACAAATCAGTTTCGAATTTTCTGTGTTGGTAAAGATCTCGCCGCTCTCCTCAAACTGTTTGAGTTGATCGGCACTGATTACCGTTTGCTGGCGCATCGCCTCGACGACGAGACCGGTCTCCCGATGGGGGCCGGTGAAACGAGCACCGGTGATCACTCCTGCAGAGAGTTCCAGACGACGAATCAGATTTCGGGAGGGATCTTCATGGGTAAAGACGATTGCTTCTGTGGTGCTCGGCAGAATTTCTATCGAGACCGCCTCGATATGCACACTGAAGTTGCTGATCAGTTGCCGTTCCTCGTCCAATTGCAGGGTTGAGGTGAAGCAAGGCTGCCCATTTATATGATACTGAAATTGCAACACAACCTCTTCGAGGCGGGTCTGATAGATCTTTCTAAGGGTTACCATGTGCCGGGCAAAGTCCGGATTCTCCCGGGCGAGGCTAAGAAAATCGCCCGCTTCGAGGACGAGCAGGAGGCTATCCTTGCGAGCGCGCGCCGAGGCGGATCGGGGCAGTGAACGGGTCACGCCAAGTTCGCCAAAGATTTGCCCCTTCGCCAGAGTCGTTATTAACCGATCCGTATCGGACAGGATCTCGATTTCTCCATCGAGGATGAGGAATACTTCCGTGGAAGGATCACCGTAGTCAAAGATGCGCTGTCCTTCAGGAGTCGTCATTTCCCTGTAGTTCAATCGAGCAGAACCCTGTCGGGTCATCAGACTGAACAGGGGGGACTCGGTGATCAGGGCATCATGGCTTTCCAGCTGTTCTCCTCGGCGGGCACTGTGTCCAAGGAATCGGGTCAGAGCTCCTATCTCTCGAATCAATGAATACGGGATTTCGAGGAGAGTGGTGTCACGTCGGGCCCGCACCGATGCACTCCGGGACTGCTCCTCCCGGGTTGCGGCCCATTCTCCGAGGACTTCGCCCCTGCGAAACAGGCGTGCCAGAATCAGGTCTTCTTCGGCTTCAGACTTCTCCAGGTAAACTTCCAGATCGCCGCTGATGAGCAGGAAGACCGACTCTCCCCGATCGCCTTGATGAAAGAGAGAGTCTCCCGCCGCCAGAAAGCGGTGGTGAGCTTTGGCAGCCAGATGCCACTGCTGATCCGGCGTCGCCCATTGCAGATCAGAGCAGGCCTGGATCGTCTGAAGAATATAGTCGCTGGCGGGCGGCACGTTCAAAGGAAACTCCTTGTGAGCACTATAAGGGAGTTTCCAGTTCAATTCATGAAGTAAAAACCGCTGAACTGCCGGCGATAAAACCGGTGGCCCATGCCCACTGGAAGTTGAATCCACCGATCCGTCCATCGACATCGAGGATCTCGCCCACCAAAGACAGGCCCGGAGTCTTGCGTGAAGCCATCGTCTTCAGATCGACCTCTTCGAGGGGCACTCCCCCCATCGTCACTTCCGCATAGGTGTAACCGCGGTCACCCTGGACGGGCAGCACGTAATGCTTGCACGCCAGCAGCAGATTTTTGCGATCGTTTTTGGCGAGTTGGGCACAGGGGCTTTGACCATCGATGCCAGAGAGGGCGATCAAAGTGTCGCTCATGCGATCGCTGAGCCACTGACGCAGAATTGTTCGGGGAGTTTTGGATCCGGCCCGTTGCAAAGCCTGGTCCAGATCTTTTTGGGTAACCTGTGGCATGAAATCCACATCGAGAGTGGTGCCGGCATCGTCCTCGATGCCATCGCGCCAGTGGCGGCTGATATCGAGGATGCCCGGGCCCGACAGACCGAAGTGGGTACACAGAATGCTGTGGGTGGTGTGGTGCAGAATCTTTCCGCCGGGAGCCCGTACCGTCAGCGTGCCATCAAAGGAGACCCCGGAGAGTTCCCGCAGGGGATGTTCCCCGGGCAGGATCAGCGGCACCAGAGCGGGAAAGACCCGGTCCGAGATGCGATGCCCCAGACTTTCGGCAATGGCGTAGCCGTGTCCATCGGAACCGGACTTGGGCAGGGCGCGGCCGCCGGTGGCGAGGATCACCCGATCGGCACTCACCGATCCCCAGTCTCCGGAGATGAGGAAGCCCTCTTCCCGTCGTTCGACCGCTTCCACCCGTTGGGGATGGGCGAGCGTCACTCCCGCCTGATTACAGGCACTCAGCAGGGCATCCAGCACCGAGCGCGCCTTGTCGGTGACCGGAAATAGCTTCCCCGTTTCCTCCCGCTTCAGTTCGACACCCTGTTCGCGAAAGAAGTCGATGGTGTTGGTCACATCAAAGCGGCGCAGCACCTTGCGAATGCGGTTCGGTTTGTCCCCTGCATAGTCGGCAGGATCGACAGCATGGTGAGTGACATTGCAGCGCCCACCGCCGGCGACGAGGATCTTCGCCCCCAGCTTCTTCGCCCCGTCGAGGACGAGCACCCGCTGCCCCGCCCGCCCGGCAAAGATCGCCGCAAACAACCCCGCCGCCCCACCGCCAACGACGGTGACATCGTAATCAGAGCTGTTGGAGTTTGAAGTCATATGAGGAGTCCATCCTGAAACTGGAAAGAATCTCCTACTCCACCATCGAAACGACTGTGAAGCAGGAGATTGAGGATCAAATTGAACTCTGTGAAAGAGGCAGACTCAAGACCTCTCGGTAAAAGAGGTCTATGGGCATAGTGGCCTATTCGTTGGGGGAATCTTGTTCATGGCAGGTGGAAGGAACGTCCGGATAGGGGTGGCTCAATGTTCCGGGGATGATCCCTCCCGCAATCGCCCCTGCATAAAGATACATGCGCATACTGGCCGGTAACTCAAAGAGATCGCTGATATTGGGCTCATCATCACTGAAGAGATGGGGTGTCTGGGAAGCAGTTGTACCCCTGTTTTCGTAACCAAGGAGAGACGGGTCTGTGGGAGGGTGTTCGACCATTCTGCGAATCGCATGCAACGTTAATTGAATTGATGGACAAACATTTCGAAGATTATTCAGGAACAGGTGAGGCCATGGAGTTCCCAACCCTTCCGGGTCAAGTTCGCACTCACGGCCCCGCGAGTTGAAGTGGTTGTAACTGAAAAGGTAGTCTTCCAGATCCTGAACCGTCCATTGTTCATCTTCTTCAATCTGAAGAACGGGAATGGAAAGTCCGGTGACAAACAGGGTGGAAGCCATCTGCATGCGCGCGGTGAGAGGGTGATCGCATTTTTTCAGCATGCTTCGCCACCAGAGATCGATTCGGGCATCAAATATTGGTGTACGAGTCAAAAAAGAAACACCACCCTGACAACCCAGTTTGCAATAAAAGTGGTGATCAAGCCATTGGAGTGCTTCCGGATGCAAGCGCTCCATCAACATCCCGACGCCGTCAGAATTGGCAAATCTTGCCTCTAAATTCAAATTGAGGTCGATAGATCGTTCCCTCGATTGGATACGATCGGATTCATTTGGATTACTTTTCAAACCTCGCTCCGATCTCCCTAGGTGATCTACCTTCCTCTTGGGAAGGGGTTTATAGAAAAGCAGGCCCCGAGGACGATTCGGCAGCAAATTTTGCTCTTCGCTCTATTAGTAAATAGAGACTTAAAATCTATTTTTTCGATGTTATTTTGGGATTTTTAAAAATAGGCCCAAACCCAGGGAAGAAGTCGATTTGAGCGTACTTAAATCTGATACGCAGTCAGAATCATCGACTACAGGCTCCAGCGCATACCCCTTGACCAACTGGAGTATGTTGATATCTGGACTGAATGGAGAAGCTTCAGAGCCCTGGGTGCAGTTTATAGAGATCTATCGCACGCCAGTACAGAACTCCCTGGTGAGGATCCTGAATCGCTGGAATCAGAGTGGATACTCGCCGGCTCAGCTTGCAGATGATTTTTTTGGCTGGTTTTTGGAAAAAGGATACCACCAGAAACTGAAGCGAACCGACGCAGCAGGTAAGCAGCATCGTTTTCGTGGCTATCTCAAATTTGTTCTTATGCATTATCTCAAGGATGCAGTTCTTCCCAAAAAACAGTTCACCCATCTCGCACCTGAGGAGATTGATTATATCCAGGAATCATCCGATTGGCTGAGAGATGTAGAGCGGACCATCGATCAGGAAATCTGCAGAGACCTGGTCAACAGCACATTGGAAGTGATGAAGCGGGATGATTATTCGTCATGGCGTGCATTCATCTCTGAATTTAGTGGGCTGACTCTGAATGAAGTAACAGAGAAGTTGAAGCAAGGCTCTCAGACTACTTCCTCTTCGGTGAGCAAGGCGTTTCGTCATAGGGCAAAAGCACGCCGACAGTTTGTCAATTGGTTGGTTCGCTACCGTCTGGAGTCTTGCTGTTTAAGCAGAGAAGAAGCGCTCCATGAATTGGCGCAGTTAACGGCTCCTCTTGCGGAAGCCATCGCAGAATACAGGGATCAATCACTGAAAGAGATGGCGTGACCGAAGCCAGGCCCCTGCAGGGTGAAGACGATGAATTCGGCCGCTACAAAGTTGAGGAAACTCCCTTTGCCGTGGGTGGTATGGGAGCCCTTTGGGTCGCTGAAGATCTGGATCTTCAACGCAAGGTCGCAGTCAAATCACTGAGATCAGAACTGTTGGACCGACGGGCCGCCTATGAGCGATTGGCCCGGGAAACAAGAGTTCTGTCACTGCTTTCACATCCGGGAATCTGCCCCATCCACGACCGTTATCTGATGGCAGATCCACCCTGTTACACCATGCAATTGATAGAGGGAACAACATTCAAGGAGGCGATCGCTGGTTTCCACCTCAGTGGAGGGCTGGAGCAACTTCGAACGTTGGTGACCCGCCTGATCAGTATATGCAACACGTTGGCTTACGCCCACGGGCAGGGTGTCCTTCATCGTGACCTGAAACCCGAAAACATACTGTTGGGATCCTATGGCGAGGTTTACGTCATGGATTGGGGAGTGGCGGCGATAGAAGGCATCGAAGATTTCACCGACGATGCATCCACAACGGATTCCCGGTCTGAGCTCAGTATGGGTGGAGAAGTGTTGGGAACTCCCGCATATGCAGCACCGGAACAGTTAAGAGGAGAGCGACACAAGTGTGATGAGAGAGTGGACGTTTACGGCTTGGGAGCCATCCTTTTTGAAGTCTTGACAGCGAAGGTTCCCGGGCGGGCCGATGAAACACGGGCTCTCCTGGAAGAGAAGAAGGTGTGGCAAATCCGGTCTGGGTTTCATATCCCCGCAGACCTGTTGGCTTGTTGCCTCAAGGCCACCGCCGAGAGTCGTGAAGACCGTTACTCTTCCATCCTTGAGTTCAGAAGTGATTTGGAAAACTTCCTCACAGGAAATCTAATGGCCGCCGCTGATTATTCAGCCGGGGAAGTGGCAAGGAAGTGGTATCAACGCAATCGGCCGATGGTTCTCGGAAGTGGAACCGTCGCTCTTCTGGCATTCTCTATTTTGGTGATCGGTTTGATCAATTTCTTCCAGGGGATCAATCAGGCTCGCAAGGAATCGGAAAGTGCACTTGCAAAGGCGCTTGAATCTCAGGGGGCATTTCTCCTCAAGGATCACCGCCCCTTACAAGCCCAGGAGCTGTTTGCTCGAGCACTGAAGATCGAGGAGAGGCTCGATAAACCGACTCTCCCGGCCAATCTTTATTTGGCAGATGCATTCAGGCAAGCCCATGCACCGACTCTGAAGTATTCCTATGGTGAAATGCGAGACGAATCTGCGGGCCACCCAGACTGTTATGCCCACAATCCGATTGCGGGTCATTTGTATGTGGCCAAGGGGCAAGACATCCAAGTTTTTGATATCGACAGTGGTCAAAGACTGAATGCGTTCACAACTGTGACCGATGAATTCAGAGACGACTCAATGGGGATTTTCAGATTGGCCTTTTCCCCCGATTACAAAAGACTGGGAATATTGAAGAGAAGTGCGGATTCATCTCTCGTCGAAATCCGGGATGCGCAAAATGGGAGACTGGAACGAACTATCCAACCAGATTCCAAAGTTTTCTGGATTCGATTTCGACCACCTAAAGATCAGCATGGATATTCACAAATCGCTCTGCTTCAAAACCATGGAGTGGATGTTTGGAACCTTGTTGAAGAAGACGCATCACCGTTGACATTGCCATTAGAGGTATCCAGTCAGGGGGTCTATTCCTTTGATTACTCCTCAGATGGGAAGCATTTTCTGGTTGGATCGGGAGAAGGAACGAAATCGCTTGCCCTCTATCAATCCGATTCAGGGGAGCAGATCTGGAGTTTTGGCGGTACAGATTCCGGTGAAGGCATCTTTCTTTCAGACCAGCAGAGAATACTGGCCAGATCGGGCGTGGAAATCGTTCTCCTTGATCGTCTGACCGGCGAGGAAGTGGATCGCCTCTCCATGTCCGGCGATGTGATTCAACTGCTTGAGGCCCCCAGTCGAAATCACGCCATCGTCGTTCGCAGGGGCGGTGAAATTACTTTGTGCAATCTCGACAACCTGAATGATCTGAAATGGGTTTTTCAGGGGGGTTGGGCCTATTCCAAGATGTCCTACTTCGCCAGCAGGGACCGATTTGTATCGGTCGATAATATGAATCGCGACTGGTTTGTTTGGGGAGAAGAAATCTGGGGTGACGACGAGGAAGTGCTACTGGGTAATGCAACAGCCCTCGATGTGCATCCCACAGAGGATGTGATCGCAGTGGGCGGACTCGGTTGGTTGGCTTTGCATGATCTCGTTACCCACAAGAAGCTCATCTCCCGGGAAATTGAAGGAAAGTATGTTTCCTCGGTCAAGTTCAGTCCGGATGGATCAGAACTTCTGATCGCTATTCGTTATCGCGATGAGGGGATGCGCCTGGACTCATTGACACTGGAAGAGATCAGTCAGTTTCCAGCAAAGAGGATTGCGTTCATCGAGTACTCGCCTGATGGCCAAGAGTTCGTTTCGGCTGAGAACAAAAATCTTCTGCTTCTCAATTCCGATTCAGATGAGGTGAAGAAGCAGATCCCCATGAATCACAGGGCGTGGTTTGCTGGTTATAGCCCCACAGGCAACAGATTGGTGACAGCGCATCATTCGGAGTACACGAATAAGACAAAAACCCGCTCCGCGTCTTTTTTACGGGTATGGGATCGACGTTCAGGGGAATTGTTGAATGAATTCGATCTGGTCCGCCCCAACTACTCCGTACGCTTCGCACCCAATGGCGAAGAGTTCTATCTTGGCCAATGGTCTGGGGACGTCGTGCACATGGATCTGAATCAGGGTCAAATCAAGAAGGTCAGGGTTCACTCTTCGCCGATCCTCGATCTGGCCATCTCCAGGGACGGGGAGTGGTTGTTGACCCGCACCTACGGGTACAACTCCTATCTGATCGATACCGAGACATTGCAGAGGCGTTGGAAGTTTGAAGATATCTCAGAAGGAACTGTCACCACCGGAAGAGCGGGTGGAGCGGAGTTTTATGCGACTCGTGGAAAGCGCCTGATCGCCCTCGACCCCGATGCTCCCTACGACTACCTCAATCTGCAAGACGAAACTCTCGTTGCAGCACTCAATATCCAGAGTGACCCAAATGATACCGATGCCCTGATCGCCCTCGGAAAATGGTGTCTTTACCGAAACTCCTACGAGCTGGCATATCGATTCTTCACCAGGGCAAAAGAAACCGGCCTGGATCTCGCTACCAAAATCCAAACAATCTCAGCCTCCCGACAAAAAGAAGTCCCCTTCTCTCTCCTCATGGCCGAGTCCAGTTGGTGTGCCGGCCACAAAGCAGAAGCCCTCCAGCACTTCAAAACCGCAAGCCAACAGGGTGCGGTGACGTCTTATTTTTCGAGATTGTCAGAGTCGACTCTGCGCGATCAAATCAAAGAGAGATCAATCCCTCAAAGCCCATAACAGACCAAGAGTCTACTACTCTTATATGAGTTCAACGGCGATATCATAGTGATCCCGGTTCTGATTCATGGCAGGAATGATACCTGACAGGCCCAAACCACCGTAGGTGATCTTGAGCCGGCTCGCCGGCAATGGCGAAGGAACGGCCTAGAAATCGACCGATTCCTCCTCGCGCTGATCCGGCATGGAATCCTGTTCCTCAGTCACCACCGTTTCTTCGCAGACCATGGGAAAGGGGTGAGTAGGAACACCGGGAATGACACCCCCGGCGATGGCTCCCGCCAGCAGGAAAAGACGGCTGCTGGCCGCGGAGGATCGTGGAGTGATCTTCCTGGTAGACCCGGTGGTCACAGACAAGGTTTACGCGGATGAAGTACGTGAGGCGCCGCACCCCAAAAAGTGGACAGTGGTCCGATACCAGGATCTTGAGCGAAGAGTGCGGGAAATCTGTGCTCCCTACTCCCGTTACCCCAAGAAGGATGCGGGTTGAAGCGGGAGTGACTTGTGGATACCCCATTCCATTTCAGAGTTTGTGAAGAGCTTTCCGGTTTGAAAATGGTAGAGGGATTTTTTTGATTTCCTGTTACATTCATCGTCCGGCTTTTGTCGGATGCACGCCGCATTGATTGAGGTTGAGGGATATATTTGAAGACGTTATTGATCGTTGCGGTGTTGATGGTGCCGCTGTTTGCGTGGTTTGTGGAGCTGGCTGCGAGACCTTCCTTTTATGAGCGTTGGGACACCCGAAAAGCTGGCGAAGACTATTATGACCACATCTCCCATGTGCTTGAATCTGTGCCAGTTTCAAGCGTGGACAAGAAAGTCTGGGCTTTTTGGCAAAAAACAGGCTTCTCTGTCTTTACCAAGGGCAAGGAAAATTTCTTTAAAGCAGAGATTCCCCAGTTTGACTGTACCGAACCACTTTCTGAGGCGGTCTTCAAATTTCTTCAGGAGGAGATCCGGGCCGTTGCCAAAAAGATACGGGAAACTTCTCTGGAGCCTCACAGGTTGTGCTATCCCGAGCACTTCCTGGTTCACGACAGCACCTACTATCGCATCGTTCAAAAAAGACTCTGTACCTCGGAATTGGTGAGCCTGGAGGAATATCGATATTTTTACCCTGATTGGGCGATTCACGACGGAATCACCGTTTTGGGTCGTAACTTTGTCTGGAACGGTTCGGCCATACAGGAACTCGAAATGGCAGATCTCTTTGAAGGATCGTCGGAAGGAGATTGGCTTGCGGTACTGGAAAAGGAACTGGAAGTAGCTGGAGTACAGGAATGGACCGAGAATTATTCCCTGAAGCCGACTCGGCAGTTTTTCATAACCAGGGAGGGACTGAATCTGATTTTCCAGAGGTATGAGTTAGGTGGCTACTATTCTCAAACTTCAAAAATGGTCCCCTGGAATCGTTTGAATTCGATCCTGAAACCGGACACCCCGGTAACTCGGTGGGTCGAGAAACAGCTGCAGAAGCAACGGAAAGATGGGTGAGAACCCCATGAAAAAACCCCCGGGCTGGAGATCGCTCCAGCCCGGGGGGGTTTTGTGGAAGAAAGAACGGCTCAGTTCTTCACGGTTTCTTTCTTCCCTGGGCGGAGTTTGCGCATCAGCCACATGAGGGGGTCGTAGAAGCGGTCGACGACCCTTTCCTTCAGCGGAATGATGGCGTTGTCGGTGATGCCGATGTGTTCCGGGCATGCTTCGGTACAGCAACGGGTGATGTTGCACAGGCCGGAACCACTCTCGTCCTTGACCTCCTGGATGCGATCGTCGGTATCGAGGGGGTGCATGTCGAGGCTGGCGAGGCGCGCCATGAAGCGCGGGCCGGCGAAGTTCTGCTCGGTTTCGCGATCCCGCAGAATGTGACAGGTGTCCTGGCAGAGGAAGCACTCGATGCACTTGCGGAACTCCTGCACCCGGTCGACGTCCTCCTGCATCATGCGGTGTTCGCCATCCGGATCGCGCTCGCGCGGGGCGAAGGGACGGATGCGTTCATTCTGCTTGTAGTTCCAGGAGACATCGCAGGCCAGATCCTTGATCACCGGGAACGCCTTCATCGGCTGCAGGGTGACGGTCTCACCTTCCTCGAAGGTGTTCATGCGCGTCATGCATGAGAGACCGGGCTTGCCGTTGATCTCCATGCTGCATGAGCCGCACTTGCCCGCCTTGCAGTTCCAGCGGCAGGAGAGATCGGAGGCGTGCTCCTTCTGGATCTCGTGAATGCAGTCGAGCACGACCATGCCGGGCTGGACTTCAACGCTGTAGTCGACAAACTCGCCACCATCCTGATTACCGCGCCAAACGCGGAAGGTTCTCTCAGACACGGCTGCCCTCCAGTTCTTCCAGAGTCGAGTGAGCGATCTTGTGCAGATCTTCCGGGGCGTCCTTGCGCATCTCCTTGCGCACTTCGAGGTTGCCCTCGGAGTTGAGACGGACGACGCCGTTGTAGGTCAGGCCCTCTTCCCGTTCGCCCTCGAAATCGAGGCGGGTGTGAGCCCCGCGGCTTTCTTCCCGCTGCAAGGCGCAGAGAGCCGTGGCTTCGGCGGAAGTGATCATGTTGCGCAGGTCGATGCAGGTGTTCCAGCCTGGGTTGTACTGGCTGGTCGGGTGGGCCTTGACGTTGGCGACCCGCTTTTTCAGTCCTTGCAGCGCTTCGATGCCCTCTTCCAGTTCCTTGCCCTCGCGGACGATGCCGACGTTGAGCTCCATGATCTTCTGCAGATCGTCGACGACCACGTAGGGGTTTTCGCCATCCTCGCGGTTGAGGAAATCGGTGACGCCGCGCATGTGCTCGTGGACCTGCTCCTGCTGCACATTCGGCGAGCCGGAGAGGTTGTCGAGGTACTCCTTGGCACCGCGGCCGGCGCGGGCGCCGAAGACGATGAGGTCGGAGAGGCTGTTGCCACCGAGGCGGTTGGCCCCGTGCAGTCCGGCGGAACACTCACCGGCGGCGAAGAGTCCGGGGACGCAGGTCATCTGGGTGACGCCGTCGACGCGGATACCACCCATGTAGTAGTGCAGGGTGGGTCCGACTTCCATCGGCTGGGCGGTGATGTCGACCTCCGCCAGCTCCTTGAACTGGTGGTACATGGAAGGCAGCTTGCGCTTCACGAAAT